>NZ_JBHSKD010000018.1:0-280131 GCF_042657275.1 Nocardioides taihuensis | reverse complement strand
GCCTACGCTAAGCCCTCAGAGGTCATCGAAGACCTCCTGTTGCGCTGACCGCCCGAATCCGCCCGGGTTAACTCGCGATTTGGTCACTGTCGCACCGAGACAACCATCCGACAGTGACCAATTCACGGGTCAACCCGCGTTTTGTGTGGCTGAAGTGACGCATGGGAACGGCCGCCCAGCTCCTGGCGGAGCGGGGCGGCCGGACGGATGGGTGGCGGGTCAGCGGAAGACGGGGTGCTTCTGGACGAAGTCGACGTTCTTCCACCAGCGGCCCAGGCCCCAGGTGTCGCCTGCGTGCAGGCCGGCCAGCAGGATCAGGGTCAGCGCGCCCAGGATGTGGTCGTCGAGGAACGGGTGGTTCTCCGGAGGCAGGACGACGGTCCACATGAGCACGTAGAGCACGACGCCGCACACGGTGGCGATCTTCATGCCCGCACCGAAGGTGAGGGCCAGGCCGATGCCGAGCAGGCCGAGCATGAACAGCCAGTCGGCCCAGGTGGCGCCGGCGATGTCGTTGTAGAAGCTCTTGAACGGGCCGTCGGCGCCGTAGAGCAGGAAGCCCTCGGTGGGGCTGCCGCCGTTGATCCAGGCGGCGTCGCCGAAGCGGTCGAGCACGCCGGCGTCGTTGTAGCCGGTGTGGTAACCGAGCGCGAACAGCTTGTCGAAGAACGCCCACAGGAACGTGAGCCCGAAGGCGATGCGCAGGACGGCGGCGACCTTCATGGTGGTCGTGCTGGGCGTCTCGATCGTGGCGTCGGCTCCGATCGGCACGTTCTTGGCGGAATGCGTGGTGGCCATGACGGGACCTCTCTCTTGTTGATCCTTCAACAAGCAGGGTGGTCCAGACTGCCCCTCCGGGGGCAGGGCTGTAGGTCCCGCTCCGGAGGGACCTACTCCCCCGCTTGGGCGGGACCCCCAGGCCACGAGAGCGGACCTCAGGTGCTGAGCACGACCGAGGAGCCGTGGCCGAACAGGCCCTGGTTGGCGGTGATCCCGACCCGCGCGCCGTCGACCTGGCGGCCGGCGGCCTGCCCGCGCAGCTGCCACGTCACCTCGCACACCTGCGCGAGCGCCTGGGCCGGCACGGCCTCGCCGAAGCAGGCCAGCCCGCCCGAGGGGTTGACCGGGATCCGCCCGCCGACGGTCGTCTCCCCCGCGCGCAGCAGGGCCTCGGCCTCGCCCGGGCCGCACAGCGCGAGGTCCTCCATCCAGTCCAGCTCGAGCGCGGTGGAGAGGTCGTAGACCTCGGCCAGGTCGACGTCGTCGGGGCCGAGCCCGGCCTCGTCGTACGCCGCGTCGGCGATCGACTGCTTGAAGGTGCGGCGCGGGCCGTCGTCGCCGCCGTGGTCGTCGAACGGCGGCAGCGCGGGGTCGGTCGCCAGCTGCGGCATGTCGAGCACGGTGTGGGGGAAGCTCGGCGTCACCGTCGACACCGCGCGGATCCGCACGGACCCGGTCGCCCCGGTGCGACGGACGTACTCGTCGCTGGCGAGCACCACCGCCGCCGCGCCGTCGGAGGTGGCGCAGATGTCGAGCAGGTGCAGCGGGTCGCTGACCACGGGCGAACCGAGCACGTCCGCAGCGGTCACCTCGGCGCGGTAGCGCGCGTGGGGGTTGGCCAGGCCGTGCCGGGCGTTCTTGACCTTCACGGCCGCGAAGTCCTCGGGGGTCGCGCCGTAGAGGTCCATCCGGCGGCGGGCGTAGAGCGCGAAGTACGCCGGGTTGGTCATGCCGAGCAGCCGGAAGCGCAGCCAGTCGGGGTCGTCCCAGCGCTCTCCGGCGTTGGGGGCGAGGAAGCCCTTCGGCGTGGTGTCGGCGCCGACGACGAGCGCGACCTCGCTGAGGCCGGCCAGGATCCGGGCGCGCGCGGTGTCGAGCGCCTGGGCGCCGGTCGCACAGGCGGCGTACGACGTCGCGACGCGCGCGCCGTTCCAGCCGAGGGCCTGGGCGAAGGTGGCGCCGGCGACGTAGCCGGCGTAGCCGTTGCGCACGGTCTCGCCGCCGACGACGAGGTCGACGTCGCGCCACGGTACGCCCGCGTCGTCGAGGGCGGCGCGGGCCGCGTGCACGCCGTAGGTCACGAAGGAGCGACCCCACTTGCCCCAGGGGTGCATCCCGACGCCCACGACCCGCACGGCCCCGCCGGTCACTGGCTGGCCTCCTCGCCGAGCTCCACCACCGGCTTCCAGCGCCAGGTGGTGCGGTCGCCGGACTCGTCGGCGTACAGCGTCTCGACGACGAGCTCGACCTCGGCCCCGACGTGGAGGTCGCCCACGCCGTACCCCTCGGCGACCTGGCCGAGCACCACCAGCCCCTCGGCGAGCTCGACCGCGGCCAGCGCGAACGGCTGGTAGGGATCGGTAGCCGGGACGTAGGGCGGCGGCGGCTGGTAGCGCGCGTCGGTGTAGGACCAGACGGTCCCGCGGCGCGAGAGGGGCACGGTCTCGAACTCCTCGCCCGGACACCCGGGACGGCGGCAGAACCCGGCGGTCGGCGGGAAGAACGTGGCCGCGCACGCGGTGCAGCGCGAGCCCAGCAGCGCGGGCGCGTCGCCGGTGGTGAACCAGCCGTCGACGGCGGGCGTCGGTGCCGTGGCCATGGGACCCCTCTCGAACTAGAACAGGTTTCAGCCTAGCGGCCCGCGACCGGTCACAGGACCTGCGACCGGCGGCCCGGAGGACCTAGGACCCTCCCCACCGGGCTGGACCGGACTCAGGCTGGAGGCCAGGAAGAGGAGGTGCTCCGTGGCGACGAGGACGGACCGCTGGTGGTCGGGCAAGGTGCTGGAGATGCCCACGGACGAGTGCTGGGAGCTCCTCGACGCGCGGATGGTCGGGCGCCTGGCGTGGCAGGAGGACAACGGCCCGGCGATCGTGCCGGTGAACTACGTCGTGGGTGACGGCTACGTCTACTTCCGGACCAAGCCGGAGTCGCGGATCGGCCGCAACGTCCTGCGCGGCCCCATCAGCTTCCAGGTCGACGACGTCGACGACTTCAACCAGGCCGGCTGGAGCGTGCTGGTGCGTGGCCGGGCCGAGGAGGCCCCGCACGACGAGTGCCCCTCCGGGTGGGACTCCCCCAGCACCTGGCCCGAGCAGGACCGGCCCCTCGTCGTCCGGATCGTGCCCGCCGAGGTGACCGGGCGCCGCCTGCTCTCCAGCTGAGGACTCCGACGGGGGCGTCGGACAGGGGACGGAACGGTAGTCCCAGGCGGCCGGACGGCGTGTTCAGCCAGCTGCAAGAAACGCGAGCAGGTCCTGGCGCGTGAGCACGCCGACCGGCTTGCCGTCCTCGTGCACGAGCACCGCGTCGGCCTTCTCCAGCAGCGCGACCGCGGCCCGGGCCGGCTCGGTCGAGCCGATCGTGGGCAGCGGCTCGGACATGTGGTCCTCGACCGGGTCGGTGAGCCGGGCCTTGCCGGCGTAGAGCGCGTCGAGCAGGGTGCGCTCGGAGACCGAGCCCGCGACCTCGGCCGCGACGATCGGCGGCTCGGCGCGGACGACGGGCATCTGCGAGACGCTGTACTCCTGCAGGATCGCGACCGCCTCGGCGACCGTCTCCGCGGGGTGGGTGTGCACGAGGTCGGGCAGCACGCCCGACTTGCCGCGCAGCACCTCGCCGACGGTCTGCTCCTCGCCGCGGGCGGACTCGACCGTGAAGCCGTACTGCCCCAGCCACTCGTCGTTGAAGACCTTGGTCAGGTAACCGCGGCCCGAGTCGGGCAGCAGCACCACGACCACGGCGTCGTCGCGGCCCTCGGCCCGCAGCTCGGCGGCGAGCTGCTTCGCGGCGTACGCCGCCATGCCGGACGAGCCGCCGACGAGCAGCGCCTCCTCGCGGGCGAGCCGGCGGGTGAAGGCGAAGGAGTCGGCGTCGGAGACCTCGATGATCCGGTCGGCGATGTCGGGGTCGTAGCAGGCGGGCCAGAAGTCCTCGCCCACGCCCTCGACGAGGTAGGGGCGGCCCGTGCCGCCGGAGTAGACCGACCCCGCCGGGTCGGCGCCGATCACCCGGACCTCGGGGTTCTGCTCCTTGAGGTAGCGGCCGATGCCGGTGATGGTGCCGCCGGTGCCGACGCCGCAGACGAAGTGGGTGATCCGGCCGTCGGTCTGCTCCCAGATCTCCGGACCCGTCGTCTCGTAGTGCGACCGCGGGTTGTGCGGGTTGGAGTACTGGTCGGGCTTCCACGCCCCGGGCTGCGACGAGAGCCGGTCGGAGACGTTGTAGTAGGAGTCGGGGTGCTCGGGAGCCACCGCGGTCGGGCAGACCACGACCTCGGCGCCGTAGGCCTTGAGCACGTTGCGCTTGTCCTCGCTGACCTTGTCGGGGCACACGAAGATGCAGCGGTAGCCCTTCTGCTGGGCCACCATCGCCAGCCCGACGCCGGTGTTGCCGGAGGTCGGCTCGACGATCGTGCCACCGGGCTGGAGCTCGCCGGAGGCCTCGGCGGCCTCGATCATCCGGGTCGCGATGCGGTCCTTTACCGAGCCACCCGGGTTGAGGTACTCGATCTTGGCCAGCACCAGGGGCCCCTGCTCGGGGTCGTCGATGTCGAGCGTGCGCGAGAGCCGCACGAGCGGGGTGTTGCCGATCAGGTCGAGGACCGAGTTCGCGTACTGCACCGATCCAACCTAGCGACGGGTTCTGCCAAAGTCCCAACCCGCGGATCCGTAGGATCGGGGTGTGGGGAAAGCAGCAGCGGCACGGAGGCTCGCGTCCGCAGCGGCGTACGGCGGTGGGGGCGTGTCGGTGCTGGGCGCGGCCCTCTACGGCGTGCTCAACGTCGAGGCCCAGCTGGCCCGGCGGGCCATCGGCGAGGCCAGCGACGAGCCGCCGCCCGACGCCACCGGCTGGTACGGCCGCGGGCGCCCGGGGCCGGCGATCAAGGTCGCGCTGCTCGGCGACTCGAGCGCCGCGGGGTACGGCGTTGCCCGCGTCGAGCAGACCCCCGGCGCGGTGCTGGCCTCGGGCGTCGCGGAACGCGCCGACCGGCGGGTCCACCTGCGCGCCTTCGCCAAGGTCGGCGCCCGCTCCTCCGACCTCGCGGGCCAGGTCGACCGCGCGCTGCCCACCGAGCCCGACGTCGCGGTGATCCTGATCGGCGTCAACGACGTCACCCACCAGGTGCTGCCGGCCGCGTCGGTGCGCCACCTCGTCGAGGGGGTCACCCGCCTGCGCGAGGCCGGTGTCGAGGTGGTCGTCGGCACCTGCCCCGACCTCGGCACCCTCCAGCCGGTGGCGCCGCCGCTGCGGCAGCTGGCCCGCACCTGGTCGCGCCGCCTCGCCGCCGCGCAGACCATCGCCGTCGTCGAGCAGGGCGGCCGGACCGTGTCGCTGGGCTCGATCCTCGGGCCGGAGTTCGCGGCCGCGCCCGCCCTGCTCTTCGGCCCCGACCGCTTCCACCCCTCCGCGCAGGGCTACCGCTCGCTGGCCGGGGTGCTGCTGCCGACCGTGCTGGTCGCCCTGGGCTTCGGGCGCGAGGAGGACGCCCACCCCGACCGCCTGCGCGGCGAGGGCGTGCTGCCCGTGGCGGCCGCGGCCGTCCAGGCCGTCGAGGAGCCGGGCACCGAGCTCGGGGGCACCGAGGTGCTCGGCTCGCGGCGCGGAGTCCGCGGCCTGTGGGTGGAGCTGCGCCACCGCCGCCGCGAGGCGCAGGGCCCGCCCCAGGGCCCGACCCCCGACGAGGAGCCCGGACATGACACTGACCCGTCGCTCACGAGCGACGGGTCAGCGTGAGGTTGCTGCTGGTCGAGGGTCAGTCGGAGTTGAGGATCGCCAGGATCCGCAGCAGGTTGGTGTAGATCCAGACCAGGCTGACGGTCAGCGCGAACGCCGCACGCCACGACTCACGCTCGTCGATGCCGGCGCGGACGCCCTGCTCGACGAAGTCGAAGTCGAGGATCAGCATGAAGACACCGAGCACCAGGCCGGCGAGGGCGAAGATGAAGCCCATGCCGCCGAAGCCGAAGAGGCCGAGGCCGCTGCCGAACATGCTGAGCACGACCTCGAGCAGGCCGAGGGCGACCATGCCGAACATCGCGCCGATGACGAAGGTGCGGAACTTGTTGCCGACCTGGATGTCGAAGAACTTGTACGCCGCGAGGGTGCCGGCGAAGGCGGCGAAGGTGCCGATGACCGCCTGGACGACGATGTTGTCGCTCAGGTTGGTCGAGTCGCTGACGAAGGTCGCGTCGATGAACTTGCTGAACGCTCCGAGCGCCACGCCCTCGAAGGCGCAGAACGCGAGCACCAGCGCGGGGCTGATCACGCGCTTGAAGGAGTTCACCATCGACAGCGCGAAGGCGCCGAGCGAGCCCAGCGTCAGCGCAGCGACCAGCGGGCCGATGTCGGCCGTCGAGTCGGTCATGTCGGGGGTGAGGATCCACGTCGCGGCAGCGGTGAGGATGACCACGAACAACGAGATCGCGGTCTTCTGCACGACGGAGTCGATGGTCATCGGGCGACCGGTGGTGACCGGGGCGCCCGGCTGCTCGTAGCCCGCCGGGCCCGAGCCGTAGCCGCCGTAGGTCTGGCCGTTGCCGGCATACGTCTGGTTGCCGTAGACGTTCGCTGACTGCCCGTTGAACGCCTCGGAGCGTCGGAACACCGGGTTGTTGCTCTGCATGGTCTCCTCCTTGGAGGCCGTCGCGGGCGCGTCTGCTCTGACGCGCTCCGTGGCTGGACCCAGTCTAGGCAGGTCCTGCCTGGTCCAACGAGCGAGTCGGGCCGCCTGTTCCCGCTGCGGCGGCCTCCTCAGACCACCCCGAGAGACCCTGGTCCGCGCTCAGCCGGCGGCGGCCGCCGCGGCCCGCGCCTCGAGCGCGAGCTCGCGGGTGCGGGCGAGGTGCTCGTCGGTGAAGACGCCGTTGACGCCGGAGATGGTGGCCAGCCGCATGCCGTGCTTGAGGCCGAGCCGGTAGATCTCCTTGACCTTCTCCCACTCGATGTTGCGACCCACGGTGAACGTCTCGTAGCGCCCCTCGAGCGCGAGGACGACGGTCTCGGCCAGGCACGCGTACACCACCCCGGGCGGGAGGCCGATGTCCTTCATGTGCACGTCGCCGGGGAGCTCGATCTCGCCGGACTCGACGACCAGCACGTCGGGACGCCGCGCGACGTCCTCGGCGGAGAGGTCGAGGGGGCGGGCCACGTCGGTGATCACGCAGCCGGGCTTGACCGCCATGATGTCGAGCACCCGCTTGCCGGCGCCCGAGGTGGCGGTGACGATCACGTCCATGTCGCCGAGGTGGTCGCCGGGCGTCGCGGCCACGTGGACCGTGGCGCGCGGGTGCTCGAGCTCGATCTCGTGCTTGAGCGCGAGCAGCTTGGCGGTCTCGGGCGAGACCAGCCACAGCTCGTCACTGGCCAGGGCCAGCAGCCGCGCGCACACCGAGCCGATGGCGCCCGTCGCCCCGACCACCATCACCCGGCCGTGGATCCGGCCCTTCTCGTCGACCTCGAGCAGCCCCAGCCGCTCGACCGCCTCGTGGGCCGCCCACAACGCACCCGAGGCGCTGTAGCTGTTGCCGGTGGTGACCGGGAGCGGCGCCTGCTTGGCGACGGTGACGCCGGCGTCGCCGACGACCTTGGTGAAGGCACCGAGCCCCATCACCTGGGCCCCCAGCTTGCGGGCGATCTCGGCGGCCTGCAGCAGCCGGGCGTAGGTGAACTCCGGGCTGTGCGCCATCAGCTCCTTGGGCGTGCCGCCCACGCTGATCAGCCAGCCCTCGGCCTCGGCCCCCGTGGGCGAGGTGATGCCGGTGACGTGGCTGTAGACGAACGGCGGGGCGTAGGCGACCGCCTTCTCGACGACGTCCATGACCGGGGAGGGAGCGACCTTGGAGATGGTGCGCAGCGGCTCGACGCGCTGGAAGAACTGCTGCGACAGCGGGTGGATCACGAAGGCGAAGCGGCTCTTGCGCCTCGGGCCGTTGGGCTGCAGCACCCGCGGCTCGAGGCCGGCGGCGACGATCAGGTCGAGCAGGTCGTCGTCGGTGAGCGCGTGGGAGGCGGCGACGCTGGCGTGCATCATCGCCGCGAGCACGGCCGAGGTGACGGTGACACCGTGGTCGACGAAGGGCTGCGGCGTGGCGTCGAGCACCAGGTCGACGCCGCGACCGGCCAGCTCCTCGAGCCGCTCGTCGGAGATCGCGGAGGTGATGAGCGTCTTGCCGGCGAGGTCCTCGAGGCCGAAGCCCGCCAGCTCGTCGTAGGTCGCCACCACGACGTCGCAGTCGCGCGCGGCCTTGCGGGCCAGGGCGTGGCTCCAGGCCTGCCCGGGTGCGCGCAGCCGGCCGCGCACGACGCCGGGCAGGTGGTGAAGCGGCCACGCCGCCGCGTCGCCGGCGATGCCGAGCAGGGGGACCGAGTGCAGCGTGGCCGGGAGGTCGAGGCGCAGCAGCGGGTCGGCGAACTCGAGGTTGCGGGTCGACTCCCGCAGCACCCGCACCGTGCGGTCGTGGTTCGTCCCGCCGAGCACGACCGTGCGGGCGTTGTCGAAGTAGCCCGGCTGCGTCGTGCGCAGGTGGCGGATCGCCCACTCCTGCAGGACGTCGTGCAGGGCGTGGCCGTCGGTGACGGGGACCTCGTCGCCGGCGGCCGCCATCACCTTCTCCACGGCGTCGAGGTCGCCGTCGTACAGCCCGGCGGCGCGCGCCTCGCGCACCCCGGTGACGGCGATGGCGTCAGCGCGACCGGCCCAGTGGCGCACCAGGTCGCGGGCCGCCCCGACGTCACCGTCGGTGCCCTGGCGGACGATGCGGAAGCGCCGGTCGAGGAAGGTCACCCGGGCGTCGTAGTCGCGCTCGGACCCGGTCAGGCTGACGTTCACCACCAGGAGCGGGGCGTCGGTCGGGCTGGTCGTGGCGGTCGTCGGGGTCACAGGTCCTCCAGGTCGGCTCCGGGTCGGCTCAGGCCATGGCGTGGGCGTCGACCTCGGGGTGGGCGAGCATGTAGTCGAGCAGGCGGTCGGCGTACGACGAGAACGGCGGGCAGGTCACGCCCGTGCCCTCGAGGTCAGTGGTGGTCTGCGTGGTGGCGTACGTCGTGGGCGAGGCGAAGTAGTCGAGGGCCTCGGCCGGCAGCCCCATCAGCCGCTCCATGCCCGGCACCGACCCGACGAGCAGGTGCACCGGCCGCAGGGGCAGCGGCACCCACACCAGACGCTTGCCGAGGTGGCCGGCGAAGGCCGTGACCAGCTCGCGGACCGACGGCGGCTCGGGGTCGGTCAGGGCGTAGGTGCGGCCCAGGGAGCGGTCGAGCACCGAGAGCACGTCCATGGCGTCGACCACGAAGTCGCGCGGGACGACGCAGACCTTCACCCGGTCGCGGTCGCCGAGCGCGGGCACCAGCGCGACCTTGGGCTGGCGGCGCAGGAAGGTGGCCAGGAAGTACGGCCCGTCGTACTTCTGGGTGGCGCCGGTCGTGGAGTCACCGACCACGATGCCGGGGCGGTAGATGGTCGCGGGCAGGCCGTCGGCCATCGCCTTGCGCACCAGCATCTCGGCCTCGTACTTCGTGGACTCGTAGTGGTTGCGGAACTCCTGGCCCTCGTCGAGCCCGTCCTCGGGGAACTCGCCCTCGTAGCGGCCGCTGACGTAGCAGGTGCTGACGTACTGCAGGCGGGTCAGCCCCGGCAGCGTGCGGCACAGGTCGATCACGGCGGCGGTGCCGTCGACGTTCACGGCGTGGGCGAGCGCGGGCGCGACGGCGAGGTCGTAGACCGCGGCGAGGTGCCAGACCTCCGTGACGCCCTCGACGGCCGCGCGGCCGTCGTCGTCGAGGCCGAGACCGCGGCGCGTGAGGTCGCCGGTGACGAGCGTGACCCGGCCGCGGGTGTCGGGGTGCTCGCGCTCGATCTCCCCCACCCGGGCCCGGGCGGTGTCGAGGTGGCGGGGCTGCACCAGGCAGACCGCCGTGCTGCCCTCGCGCCGTGCGAGCAGGCGCGGGAGCAGGGCGGAGCCGAGGAACCCCGGGAAGCCGGTCATCAGCAGGGTGCTCACGCCAGCACGATGCTCCGGTTGCGACGGTCCGGCACAGGGCCGAAGGACCCGGCCGGCCGGGGCGAGTGTCCCCTCAGCGCCGGCCGCCGGGTCGGCGACGGGTCGCCCTCAGCCCGAGGACCCGAACGGTGCCACCGGTCGCTCGATCCTCACCCAGTCGATGTCGCCGTTGAAGTAGTCGCAGGTGGTGCTGGCCCTCAGCGGGTCGCAGCGCATCTTCCCGCCGATCGACAGCGGCCACTTGTTGTCGATGAGGCCGATGCTGCCCTGGATGCAGTTCGACATGGCGGTCGGGGTGCCCTCGTCGAGGTAGACGCAGACCGAGTTCGCGTTGCGCTCGCAGCGCAGCGTGTGCCAGTCACCGTCGTTGACCTTGGCGTTGGGGTCGGGAGACCTCACGAAGCCGATCGCCTTGGTGTTGTAGTTCTCGTCGCGGTAGTGGCACCGCGGCCAGCCGGTGTGGATGACCAGCTTCCAGTAGCCGCCGGCGTCCTCCGACTGCCCCTTCTGCAGGATGTTGGGGCGCGAACCGAAGGTCCGGAAGCGCACGATGACCGAGTAGGTGTCGGTCCCCGGGTCGAGCATCGGGGTGTCGTCGACCAGGACGAGGCGTTCGCGGTTCTGCACGTTCAACGGGCCGGCGAAGTGGTAGCCGGTGCCGCCGTCGCCGGTCGCCCAGTTGGTGACCACGCTCGTGCCGATGTAGCCGTCGAGGCCGTTGCCCGAGTCGTCGACCATGGTCGGTGGTGACTCGTTCATCTGCCAGTCAGCCATCACCGTGGCCTGGTAGGTGGCCGACGGCGCCGCCGGCTGGCGCGCGGCCGCCGACGCCGCTGCGCCCCCCTGCACCCCGGCTGCCAGCATCGCGAGCCCCACCACCGCCGCTAGACACAGTCTGCGCACCCTGACCAACTCCTCTGTCCCGTTGTCCCTTGCACTGGCAAGGGACGACCCCCATCCCGAGACGACTTCGTTCCACGATCCCCCTCCGGGGCGGCCTGCGAATCGCCAAAACCGGGGGTATCAGCACGGCGCGGCCGGTGCCCCCGCTGGGACTCGAACCCAGACTGAGCCGCTTTTAAGGCGGCTTCCTCTGCCGGTTGGGATACGGGGGCAGGGACCGAGTATCCCCGGTCGACGGGTCAGGCGAACGACGCGGCGCGGCCGAGCACCGCGTCGAGCATCGGCTCGGTGAGCTTGCCGGTGAAGGTGTTCTGCTGGCTGGGGTGGTAGCAGCCGAGCAGGGTGACCTCCTCGCTGGCACCCCCCGCCGCGGCGCGCGTGAGCACGGCCTCGGCGCCGTGGCCGAAGCGCGGGCGCGGCCGGGGCACGGCCCAGCCGAGCGCGGCACAGGTGCGCAGGGCGGCGTCCCAGCCGAACGAGCCGAGGGCGACGACCACGCGGACCTCGGTGAGCAGCGTGAGCTCGCGGTGCAGCCACGGGGCGCAGGTGTCGCGCTCGGCGGGGGTCGGCTTGTTCGCGGGCGGCGCGCAGCGGACGGTCGCGACCACGCGGGTGCCGAGCAGCTCGAGGCCGTCGCCGGCGTGGGTGGCGGTCGGCTGGTTGGCGAGGCCGGCGCGGTGCAGCCCGGCGTACAACCAGTCGCCCGAACGGTCGCCGGTGAAGACGCGGCCGGTGCGGTTGGCGCCGTTCGCCGCCGGCGCGAGGCCGACCACGAGCACCCGGGCGTCGGAGGGGCCGAAGCCCGGGGCGGGTCGGCCCCAGTAGGGCTCCCCCGCGTACGACGCCCGCTTGGTCGTCGCGACCTCCTCCCGCCAGGCGACCAGGCGCGGACACGCCCGGCAGGTGCTGACGGCCGCGTCGAGGGTCGCGAGGTCGGCGTCCGCGGCGAGGCGGTGCACGTCCGCGGCGGTGGCGGCGACCGGCGTGGTCGTGTCGGCGGGGTCACCGGGCCACCCGGTGCCCGGGGGCACGGGCGAGGCGAACGGCCGCCCGGTGAGCGGGTGCGGCAGCAGGACGCCCGGGTCGGTCACCCGGACATCCTGCCGCCGACGGTCGTTCCTCGTGGTGCGGGGTGGGCTACGGGGTCGTGGTGCCGGCGTGGGCGCCCTCGTCGCGTCGGACCTTGTCGGCCGCGGTCGAGGCGAAGGTCGACGCGGTCTCCTTGGCCTTCTCGCCGAGGTTGGCGGCCTGCTCGGCGGCGACGTCCTGGGCCTGCTGCCGGGCGGCCTGCACCTTCGGGTTGCCCATCACCGAGCGGGCGGTCTGGGCGATCTGGTCGTAGCGCTGGCGTCCGGCACGGGCGCCGAGCACGTAGCCGGCGGCGCCGGCGGCCAGCAGGGTGAGCTTGCTCATCAGGGGTTCTCCTCTGTCGGTGCTTCCGGATCGTTCTGGCGGGGTTCCGCCGCCGTCGGGCGTGCGTCAGGCACGCCGACGGCGCAGGACGAGGCCGCCGACCGCGAGCGCGACCACGCCGACGGCCACGGCGACCGCTGCCGGCCGCGGCTTCCCGGTGTCGGTGGTGGCCCGCGCCCGCAGGTCGGCGACCTTGTCCTGCGCCCGGCTCTTGACGTCGAGCTTGTGGTGGAGCGCGTCGACGGTGTCGGCGAGCTCGTCGCGCTGCCGCGCGATGTCGGCCTCGAGCTCCTCGGGGGTGCTCGGGGTGGTGCCGTTGCGGGTGTGGCTCATGACGTGTGACCGCCCTTCACGGTGGCGACGTCCTGCCTGACGCCGGCGATGGCGTGCTCCGGGACCGGCGGGGTGGCCTCGGTGACCTCCTTCTTGCCGACCAGTGCGGCGATGCCGGCGGCGACCAGCAGCACGGCCGCCACGAGCAGCGCCGCGGACCATGCCGGCAGCACCAGGTCGAGCGCGAGCACCGCGCCCGCGACCGTCGTGCCGAGGGCGAGGAAGGCCAGCAGCCCCGCCACGCTGAACAGGCCGACGCCGAGGCCGGCCCGCTTCCCCTTCTCGGTGAGCTCGGCCTGGGCCAGTCGCAGCTCGCTGCGGACCAGCTCGGGCAGCTGCTCGCTCAGCCGGTGCACGAGCGCGCCGACCGGCTCGTCGCCGGTGGGCGCCGCCCGGCGCGTCGAGGTGTCCGTCTGGTTGCTCATGCAGCCCCCGTGCCCACCCCGCCCCGGGTGAAACGTCGCGAGGGCTCAGTCGGCCAGCGACCAGGCGATCCCGTCGAGGATGTCGGCCTCGGACGCGACCAGGTGGGTCGGGCGGGTGCGGCGCAGGATCCGGGAGAGGACGAGGGCGCCGGCGTCGAGGACGTCGGCGCGGCCGGGGTGCAGCCACGGGAGGGCCAGACGGTCGTCGAGGGCCATCGCCACGAAGCGGTGGGTGAAGGCGTGCACGTCGGCGTCGGCGACCACGGCCTGGTCGATCGCGTCGCGGTCGTACGCCGGCAGGTCGAGCACGCCGGCCACCACCGAGCACACCGTCCCGGCCACGCCGACGACGGTGGCCGCGGCGCCGGGGTCGACTCCCCCCGTCCGGAGCGAGTCGTCGAGGGTGGCGTCGATGTCGGCCACGCAGGCCGCGACCTCGGCGGCCGTCGGCGGGTCGGAGTGGAGGTGCCGCTCGTGCAGCCGCACCGACCCGATGTCCATCGAGTGCGCGGCGTCGGGGGCGGGGGCGCCGGGTGAGCCGAGGATCAGCTCGGTCGACCCGCCGCCGATGTCGACGACGAGCACCGGCGGCTCCGGGGGCACGCGCAGGTGCCGCACGGCACCCGCGAAGGCGAGCGCCGCCTCCTCCTCCCCCGACAGGACCTCGGGCTCGACCCCGAGCCGTGCCACCACGCCGGCGGTGAAGTCCGCGGCGTTCGCCGCGTCGCGGGTCGCCGAGGTCGCGCAGAACCGGATCCGCGCCACGTCGTGGCGCGCGAGGATCGCGGCGTACTCGTCGAGCGCGGCGAACGCCCGCTCCAGCGCCTCGTCGGCCAGCCGCCCGGTGCGGTCGACGCCCTGGCCGAGCCGCACCATCCGGGTCTCGCGCACGGCCACCTCGGGCAGGTCGCCGATGAGGAGCTTGATCGTGTTGGTGCCGCAGTCGATCGCGGCGATCGTGCTCACGAGCCGCCGCCCGCGGGGTCGGTGACCTCGACGCACGGCCCGTCGTCCCACCACGACCCGAGCAGGTCGAGCACCTCGTCACCGAGCGGGTTCACGCCGCGACCCTGGGCCAGCGACTGCCCCGCCAGCACGTGGAGGCACTTGACCCGGTCGGGCATCCCGCCCGCGGAGATGCCCTCGATCTCGGGGACGTCGAGCCCGGCGGCGGCGCCCACCTCGGCGCGTGCCTCGAGGTAGCGCTCGTGCGCGGCGCGGTAGGCCGCCGCCAGGTCGGGGTCGGCGCCGAGCCGGTCCTGCATCTCCTTCATCAGCCCCGATCCCTCGAGGGTGCCGATCCGTGAGGCGGCGCGCGGGCAGGTCAGGTAGAAGGTCGTCGGGAACGGCGTGCCCTGCGGCAGCCGCGGCTCGGTGGTGACGACGTCGGGGAGCCCGCACGGGCACCGGTGGCCGACGCCGTGCACGCCGCGCGGCTCGCGGCCGAGCTGGGCGTCGACCGCGGCCTCGTCGGCCGCGTCGATCACTCCCCGGCCCCGCTGCCGCGCTCGCCGGCCGGCGCGTCGATCTCGGTGGCGGGGGGTGGCGTGGCGCGCGGGGGCTCACCGGCCAGCACGACGGAGTCCCACGCCTTGCCCCACCACGCCTCGGGCGGCTGCTGGCCGACGTCGCTGGCGTCGGGCAGCTCGGTCTGGCTCTCGAGCGGCTTGCCGTCCTCGCCGAGCACGACGTAGGACGTCTCCCCCGGCATCAGGAACCCGAAGCGCTCGCGGGCCTGGGCCTCGACGTACGCGTCGTCGTTCCAGCGGCGCTTCTCGCGCTCGAGGTCGTTGATGCTGGCCTGCCGCTCGGAGATGTCGGCCTTGAGGGCCTCGATGTGCGCGCGCTGCTGGAGGTAGGCGCGCAGCGACGAGGCGTAGGAGACCGCCAGCACCGCGACGACCAGCACGAGCACCAGCATCCGGCCGGTGAAGCGGGGCCGCTGCGGCTCCTCACGACCGGCCGCGCCGCGTACCGGTGCGCCCGCCGACCGCCCGCCGCGCATCGCCCCGCCGCTCGTGGCCCCCGGGACCCGCCCCGGACCGGAGCGGGAGCGCGGGCGCGAGGCGCGCGGCGAGCGACGGCTGTCGGGCACGGGTCAGACCTGGTAGCGGGGGAACGCGCCGGCGCCGGCGTAGCGCGCCGCGTCGCCGAGCTCGTCCTCGATGCGGAGCAGCTGGTTGTACTTGGCCACGCGCTCGGAGCGCGCCGGGGCGCCGGTCTTGATCTGGCCGCAGTTGGTCGCCACGGCGAGGTCGGCGATCGTGGTGTCCTCGGTCTCGCCCGAGCGGTGGCTCATCATGCAGCGGTAGCCGTTGCGGTGCGCGAGCTCGACGGAGTCGAGGGTCTCGGTCAGCGAGCCGATCTGGTTGACCTTCACCAGCAGGGCGTTGGCCTGGCCGCCGGTGATGCCGCGCTGGAGGCGCTCGACGTTGGTGACGAAGAGGTCGTCGCCGACGATCTGGATCTTGTCGCCGAGCAGGTCGGTGATGGCCTTCCAGCCGTCCCAGTCCTCCTCGTCGAGCGGGTCCTCGATCGAGACGATGGGGTACGCCGCGACGAGGTCGGCGTAGTAGGCCGCCATCTCGTCGGCCGACTTCGAGCCGCCCTCGAAGGCGTACGAGCCGTCCCCGAAGAACTCCGAGGCGGCGACGTCCATCGCCAGGGCGATGTCGGTGCCGAGCGTCAGGCCGGCCGCGGACACGGCCTCCCCGATCAGGTCGAGCGCCTCGCGGTTGGACCCGAGGTCGGGCGCGAAGCCGCCCTCGTCGCCGAGGCCGGTGGCCAGGCCGCGCTTCTTCAGCACCGACTTGAGCGCGTGGTAGACCTCGGCGCCGCTGCGCAGCGCCTCGCGGAAGGTGGGGGCGCCGATCGGCGCGATCATGAACTCCTGCACGTCGACGTTGGAGTCGGCGTGGGAGCCGCCGTTGAGGATGTTCATCATCGGCACGGGCAGCAGGTGCGCGTTGGGGCCGCCGACGTAGCGGTAGAGCGGGAGGCCGGCGGACTCCGCGGCCGCGCGGGCCACGGCCAGCGAGGTGCCGAGGATCGCGTTGGCACCGAGGTCGGCCTTGTTGGGCGTCGCGTCGAGCTCGAGCATCGTCTGGTCGACGAGCCGCTGGTCGTCGGCCGCGAGGCCCTCGACGGCCGGGCCGATCTTCTGGATCACGGCGTCGACGGCCTGCTGCACCCCCTTGCCGCCGTAGCGGTCGCCGCCGTCGCGCAGCTCCACCGCCTCGAACGCGCCGGTCGAGGCGCCGCTCGGCACCATCGCCCTCGCGAACGCTCCGTCGTCGAGGAGCACCTCGACCTCGACGGTGGGGTTGCCGCGCGAGTCGAGGATCTCGCGGGCGCCGACTGCTTCGATACTGGCCACGACGGCAGCCTAACCGCGGGCGCGGGACGATCCGCGCAGCACCCGCGGTGCGGGCGGGTGGTGCTCGGGGTGAGCCGCACCTAGCCTCGATGCATGAGTGCCGCCACCCCGCAGGAGCAGGTGCACCAGTGGGCCGGGATGTTCGACACCCTCTCGGCCTCCTACGACCAGTCCGGCGTGCCGTTCTTCACCACGATCGCGCAGGGGCTCGTGGAGCGTCTCGCGCCGCGACCCGGTGAACGCGCCGCCGACCTCGGCGCCGGCCGCGGCGCCGCGACGTTCCCGCTCGCCGAGGCGGTGGGGCCCGAGGGCCGGGTCGACGCGCTCGACGTCGCGCCGGGCATGGTGCGGCTGACCTCCGAAGCCGTTGCCGCGCGCGGCCTCGACCACGTGCGCGTGCTCCACGGCGACGCCAGTGACCCGTCGCTGCCGCCCGCGTCGTACGACGTGGTGGCGTCGTCGCTGGTGCTCTTCTTCCTGCCGCAGCCCGAGGACGCGCTGCCGCGCTGGCTCGACCTGCTCGACGAGGGCGGGCGTCTGGGGGTCGCGACGTTCCGCCCCTGGAGCGGCACCTGGAAGGCGATCGAGGACCTCTTCGCCGAGTACGACCACGACACCGGACGCCCGGCCACGACCTCGATGCCCGACGTCTACGCGACCGACGAGGGGGTCGAGGGTCTGCTCCGCGACGCCGGCGCCGCCGACGTCCGCACCGACGCGCTGCGGGTCGCGGTGCCCTTCGACGACGTCGAGCAGTGGCGCGTCTGGTCGCTCGGCACCGCGATGCGCGGGCTGTGGATGCGCGCCCCCGAGGAGAAGCACGAGGAGATCCTCGCCCGCGTCGCCGACCTGCTCGACGCCGACCGCGGCCCCGACGGCCGCAGCCGGCTGCACGTCGACATCCGCTACACGCTGGGCCGGCGTGCCTGACTTCTCCACAACCTCCGCTGGGACCCCACGCTGACCCGCCGTTAGTTAACGGCGGGTCAGCGGTCGAGGAGGCCCTCCCGCAGGGCGGTGGCGAGGGTGGGCGAGAGCGGCAGGCGCGGGAAGAGCGTGGCCTGGAAGGCGTGGTAGGCGTCGGGCTTGCCGCGCCACACCACCGCGCTGGGCTGCAGCGAGGGGTCGAGCTCGTGGTGCCACGAGCCCCGCTCGCGGTCGAGGAAGACCGCGGCGACGTGGTCCCACCAGGTGCGGTACCACGCGTCGTACGCCGGGTCGCCGGTCGCGGCCGCGAGGGCTGCGGCGGTGGCCGTGGCCTCGGCGGCGACCCAGTGCATCCGCTCGCGGACCACCGGCTCCCCCGACCAGTCGACGGTGTAGACGAAGCCGTCGGCGCCGTCGACGGCCCAGCCCTCCGCGACGGCGGCGTCGAAGAGGGCCCGCGCGTGCTCGCCCAGCCACGACGGCGCCTCGGCTCCCAGTGCGGCGGCGAGGTCGAGCGAGAGCCGCGACCACTCCAGCCAGTGGCCGATCGTGGCGCCGTAGGGGCGGAAGGGGTCGGCGGGCGACTCCCGGTTGTAGTCGAGCAGCGGCCGCCACGCCTCGTCGAAGTGCTCCGGGATCCGCCAGTCGTGGGCCGGGGCGAGGTCGTGCACCACGCGGGTGGTGATCCGCTGCGCGCGCTCGAGCAGGGACCGGTCGCCGGTGACGTCGGCCGCGGCCAGCAGCGCCTCGACCGCGTGCATGTTCGCGTTGACGCCGCGGTAGGGGTCGAGGGCCGTGAACCCCTCGTCCCACTCCTCGACGACCATGCCGTGCTCGTCGTCCCAGAACCGTCCGAGCAGCACCTCGAGCGCCTCGGCGAGCAGCGCTTCGCCCTCCGTGTGCCCGGCGGCCGCGGCGCTGGACGCCGCGACCACCACGAACGCGTGGGGGTAGGCGGTCTTCGCGGTGCCGACCGGGCCGGAGCCGTCGACCGCGGCGTACCAGCCGCCGTGGACGGCGTCGTGGAAGCGGCCCCGGACCGCCGCGAGCCCATGCTCCACCAACGGCCCGCAGCCCGGTCGGCCGAGCAGCTCGCCCAGCGCGAAGACGTGGGTCATCCGGCAGGTGATCCAGAGCTCGACGGGTCGGTCGGGCTCGGGGCGCCCGGCGTCGTCGAGCCAGGCGAAGCCACCGTCGGGGTGGCGGGAGGCGCGGGCGAACGCGAGCAGCCGGTCGCCCTCGGCCTCGAGCCAGCGGCGGTGGGCCGGGGAGGTGAGCCAGGTGGTCATGGCGACAGGCGGGCGCGGACGGCGTCGCGGAGGGCCTGCTCGGGGTCGATCCCGGCCGCGCGGGCCTCGGCGACGAGGGCGAGCAGGCGGGAGCCGAGGTCGTCGCCGGCCGGGTCGAGCGGCGTGCCGGCGCGGGCCGCTCGGTCGAGCACCTTGTCGGCGTGGAGCAGCGCCGGGAGGCCGGGCGGGAGGCCGTCGGTGATCGAGGAGCGCGACTTCTCGGCGGCCTTGATGGCCTCCCAGGCCTCGTTGATCGCGGCGGGGTCGCCGCCCTCGGCCCGCTCCTCCCCCTCCGGCGCGAAGACGTGGGGGTTGCGGCGGTGCATCTTGGCCACGACGTCGGCGGCCACGTCGTCGAGCGTGAACTCGCCCGACTCCTCGGCGATCACCGCGTGGAAGTAGACCTGCAGCAGGAGGTCGCCGAGCTCCTCGCGGAGGTGCTCGGCGTCACCGGTGTCGATCGCCTCGAGGGTCTCGTGGGTCTCCTCGAGCAGGTAGCGCGCCAGCGAGCGGTGGGTCTGCGAGGCCTTCCAGCTGCACTCGGCGCGCAGCCGGCGCATCACGTCGAGGAACTCCAGGAGGGGTTCGCCCGACGCGGTCACGGGAGCGTCAGCCGCAGCGCTGGGTCGAGGGCAGCGTGGCGATGTAGGCAGCGTCGGCCGTGGCGGCCTTCTTCGCCGTGTCGCCGGCCGCCCGGGCCAGGTCGGAGCGCTCGCTCTCGATGGAGGAGTCGCCGATGCTGAAGCTGTCGAAGGAGGGGTTGGTCTCGATCTCGTGGTCGTCCTCCCACTGCTGGGCGACCTTGATGCCCGCGGCCAGCGCCTCGTCGCTGTCCTGGTCGGCGCCGCTCTCCTGCGCCCCGATCTGGCGCAGGATGCTCACGAAGTAGGCGCCCGAGGTGTACGCCGGCATCGCCGCGTCGACGAGGTCGGAGTCGACGCCGCCGTACTGGAGCCGAACCTGGTCGGCGGCGGCCTGGTAGTCCTGGCCCGCCTCGATGCCGTAGTCGGCCGCGAGCTGGTCGGCGATCGAGCGCAGCGCGAGCGCCTGCATGGCGGAGTTGCGCACCTGCGAGCCGACCACCTGCGTGCCGGAGTCCTGGCCCTGCGTGGGGTTGGCCTCCTCGAGGTCGCAGATGCTGCTCGCGAGGTCGTCGACCTCGTTCACCGAGATCTGCTCGTCGCCGACGACGATCGCCACGCCGGGCTGCAGACCGGCACACCCGGTGAGCAGGACGACGGCCAGCGCGAGGCCGGCGCCGAGGCGCAGGCGCGACCGGCCCACGGAACGGCTGAGGGACCGGAGGGTGGTGCTCACGGGTTCTCCTTCTGCTGCTGCTCACGGGGATCGATCACGGAGTCGATCACCGACCGGGCCCATTCAAGCAGGGCGACCCCGTCGATCGGGCGGCCCCCGACCACCGCGGTCTGCGGACGCGGCACGAGCAGTGTCCCGACCGGCGCCTTGTAGATGCTCCTCGGGTGGAGGCGCTGCAGCCGCACCACCCGCGACTCCGGCAGCGACACCGGGGCGAAGCGGACGTTGCGGCCGGCGATCGTGACCTCGCCGACGCCCGCGGCCCGGGCCCGCGCCCGGAACCGGGCGACGAGCAGCAGCGAGGTGACCACCTGCGGCGGCTCGCCGTAGCGGTCGAGGAGCTCCTCGTTCAGCAGGTCGACGTCCTCGTCGGAACGCACCTCGGCCAGGCGCTTGTACATCTCGAGGCGCAGGCGCTCGCTCGGGATGTAGTCGTGCGGCAGGTGGGCGTCCACCGGCAGCTCGATGCGGGCCTCGCGCAGCTCCGGCTCGGCCTCCCCCTTGAACTCGTGCACGGCCTCGCCGACCAGCCGCACGTAGAGGTCGAATCCCACGTCGGCGATGTGGCCGGACTGCTCACCGCCGAGCAGGTTGCCGGCGCCGCGGATCTCGAGGTCCTTCATCGCGATCGCCATGCCGCCGCCGAGGTCGGAGTGCTGGGCCAGCGTGGCCAGCCGCTCGTGGGCGGTCTCGGTGAGCGGCTTCTCGGCCGGGTAGAGGAAGTAGGCGTAGGCGCGCTCGCGGCTGCGCCCGACGCGGCCGCGCAGCTGGTGCAGCTGGGAGAGGCCGAGGGTGTCGGCCCGCTCGATGATCATCGTGTTGGCGTTGGAGACGTCGAGGCCCGACTCGACGATCGTGGTGCAGACGAGGACGTCGAAGCGCTTCTCCCAGAACTCCAGCATCACCTGCTCGAGCTGGTGCTCGCCCATCTGCCCGTGCGCGACCGCGACCCGCGCCTCGGGCACCAGCTCGCGGATCCGGGCCGCGGCCTTCTCGATCGAGTTGACCCGGTTGTGGATGTAGAAGACCTGGCCCTCGCGCAGCAGCTCACGGCGTACGGCGGCCACCACCTGGCGGTCCTCGTAGGCGCCGACGTAGGTGAGCACCGGGTGCCGCTCCTCCGGCGGGGTGGTGATGGTCGACATCTCGCGGATGCCGGTGATCGCCATCTCGAGCGTGCGCGGGATCGGGGTCGCGCTCATCGACAGCACGTCGACGCTGGTGCGCAGCCGCTTCATCTGCTCCTTGTGCTCGACGCCGAAGCGCTGCTCCTCGTCGACGACGATCAGCCCGAGGTCCTTCATGCGGATGTCGGGGTTGAGCAGCCGGTGGGTGCCGACCACGATGTCGACGCGGCCCTCGGCGAGGCCAGCGACCACCTCGCGCGCCTCCTTGTCGGTCTGGAACCGCGAGAGGCCCTTGATCACGACCGGGAAGCCGCTCATCCGCTCCTGGAACGTCGAGAGGTGCTGGGTGACCAGCAGCGTGGTCGGCACGAGCACCGCGACCTGCTTGCCCTCCTGCACCGCCTTGAACGCCGCGCGCACGGCGATCTCGGTCTTGCCGTAGCCGACGTCGCCGCACACGAGGCGGTCCATCGGCACCGTGCGGCGCATGTCGCCCTTGACCTCGTCGACGGTGCTGAGCTGGTCGGGGGTCTCCTGGAAGGGGAAGGCGTCCTCGAGCTCGCGCTGCCACGGGGTGTCGGGGCCGAAGGCGAAGCCCTGCGTGGCCTGGCGGGCGGCGTAGAGCTTGATCAGCTCGGCCGCGATCTCGCGCACCGCCTTGCGGGCGCGCCCCTTCCGCTTGGCCCAGTCGCCGCCGCCGAGCCGGTCGAGACTGGGCTGCTCCCCGCCGACGTAGCGGGTGACCTGGTCGAGGGCGTCGGCGGGCACGTAGAGCCGGTCGGGCGGGCCGCCGCGCTTGGACGCGCCGTACTCGAGGACGAGGTACTCGCGCACCGCGCCGCCGACCTCGCGCTGCTTCATCTCCACGAAGCGACCGACGCCGTGCTGCTCGTGGACGACGTAGTCGCCGGCCGAGAGCTCGAGCGGGTCGATCTGCTTCTTGCGCCGCGCCGGCATCCGGCGCATGTCGCGGGTCGAGGCCTTCTGGCCCGAGAGGTCCTCCCCCGTGAGCACCACGAGGCGGTTCACGTGGTCGACGAAGCCGTGGGAGAGCGACCCGCAGCTCACGGTCACCACGCCGGTCGTGCCGTCGAGGTCGCCGCTCGCGATCTCGTCGACGAGGCGGGCGGGCACGTCGTGCTCGGCGAGCAGCTCGACCATCCGCTGGGCCGGGCCGTGGCCGGGGTGCAGGACGACGACGCGGTGGCCGTCGGCGCGCCACTGGTCGAGGTCCTTGACCGCCTGCTCGAGGTCGCCGCGGTAGGACTCCGCGGGACGCGCCGGGAGCGCCCGGCTCTCGACCGCGCCGACCTCGGGGTCGACGCCGGAGGAGACGACCTTCCCGAGGGCGTCGCGCAGGGGCGCCTCGTCGGGCGTCTCGATGCCGAAGGGGCTCATCGTCCACCACGGCAACGACCGGTCGAGGGTGTGCTCGCGCACGTCACCGAGGCTGCGGTAGGACGCCGCACCGAGGTCGATCGGGGCCGATCCCCCGCCGGCGGCCGCGGCCCACGAGGCGCCGAGGAACTCCTCGCTGGTGGCGACGAGGTCGTGGGCCCGGGAGCGCGCACGCTCGGGGTCGACCACGAGCACGTGGGTGTCGTCGGGCAGCAGGTCGACGAGCAGCTCCATCTCGTCGACGAGGGCCGGCGCGAGCGACTCCATGCCCTCGACGGCGATGCCGGCGGCGATCTTGTCGGTGAGCTCGAGCAGCTGGGGGTGGGTCTCGCCCAGCGCGCGGGCGCGCTCGCGCACCGCCTCGGTCAGCAGCAGCTCACGGCACGGCGGCGCCCAGAGGCGGTCGACCGCCTCGAGGGTGCGCTGGTCGGCGACCGCGAAGCTGCGGATCTCCTCGACCTCGTCGCCCCAGAGCTCGACACGCAGCGGGTGCTCCTCGGTCGGCGGGAAGACGTCGACGATGCCGCCGCGGACCGCGAACTCGCCACGCTTCTCCACCAGGTCGACACGAGAGTACGCCGCGTCGGCCAGGCGCCGCACGAGCTCGTCGAGCGGAGCGGTGTCGCCCGGCGCCAGCTCGACCGGCTCGAGGTCGCCGAGACCCTTGACCTGCGGCTGCAGCACCGAGCGCACGGGGGCGACGACCACCCGCAGCGGGCCGTTGGCGGCGTCGACGCCGGGGTGGCACAGGCGGCGGAGCACGGCAAGCCTCCGGCCGACGGTGTCACTGCGCGGGCTGAGGCGCTCGTGGGGCAGCGTCTCCCAGTTGGGGTAGACGGCGACGACGGCGGGGTCGAGGAGGTCGCGCAGCTCGGCCTCGAGGTCCTCGGCCTCACGGGCGGTCGGGGTCACCACGAGCACGGTGCGCCCCGCGTCGACGAGGCCCTTGACCACGAAGGGCCGCAGCGGCGTGGGGCCGGTCAGGTCGAGGGCGGCCGTGACGCCCTCGCGTGCGTCGGCGAGGGCGGCGGCGAGGGTCGGGTCGGCGAGGACGGCGTCGGCCAGGCCGGAGAGGTGCACGAGAGCTCCTGCGGGACAGCACGGAAGGCCCCCGACCGCGACGGCAGGGGGTGGGCGGCCAGTCTAGGTCGGCCGGAGTCGCGTTCCTACCGGACGTCCCCGGGGGCGAGCGGGTGCTCCTTGACCCACCCGAAGACGGCCACCGCCGCGAGCTGGGTGTTGACCTCCAGCTTCCTCATCACCGACTTCACCTGGGTGCGCACCGTGTGCTGGGTGACCCCGAGGTTGTCGGCGACCTGCCGGACGACGTCGCCGTCGTAGAGGCGCTCGAGCACCTGGGTCTCGCGCGGGCTCAGCCGGTCGAGGCGCAGGCGCATGAGCGCGAGCTCGGTGGTCATGCCCTGCCAGTCCTGGCGCAACCGCGCCTCGAGCGCGGGGTCCATCACGGCGAGCCCCGACGTCGACCGCTCGAGCGCGGTCACGGTGGCGTCGAGACCCGTCGAGCTCGGCAGGACGGCCTCCACCCCGGCGTCGAGCATGGCGCCCCAGGCCGGACCCGGCGGCGTCACGGTGAGCAGCAGCCAGCGCTCCGTCGCGCCGAGCACGAGGGCCTGCGCCTCCCGCAGGAGCGGCCACGGGGACAGGGGGGTCATAAGGAGCACGCGGTCGGCGTGGGCGGCGGCTACCCCGCGGCGTACCTGGGCCTCGTCGCCTCCCCCGCTCCACGGGACCAGGGTCACGTCCACGCCTCGGGTCTCGAGCGCGCGTCGCACCGTCGAGGCCACGAGCGGCTCGCGTTCGACGACGGCGAGCCGCACGGACAGCTGTGCGACCGCTGCGCCGGCCGCCGCGGGGCCGGTGCCGACCGCGGGGTCGTGGTGAGTCTCCACCGTCTGCACGTTCACGGAGTCCTCAGTCCTCGTCGTCCGGCCGCTTCCCAGCCGGGGTCAGTAAGGACCCGGAGTCCGACCGGCCCTGGACCCGGGCAACGACGACCCCCCGCGTCGTTCACTCGTCATGGTGTCCGGGGCGGAGGGTGTGATGGTCGGCACGTCGTCCATCACCCTGAATTTGGGGATGGACCGGCGATTGCCCGGATCTACCGCGGAACTTGACGAACCCTTGTCGGCCGGCGGCCCCCGGTCTACCCCGGCGCGATTCTTTTTACCTCCCGGCAACGAAAGATCCTCCCCAAAAGGTGGTATGTCGCCACGGAGAGGGTAAGAGTGGACACCTGTCTTGGCAGCGTGTGCCAAGACTCTGGGGGCAGGCTCGGATGCCTCCGTCTTGAGGCTGTCGGTCCTGGGAGTCAAACGGGTGGCTCCCACGGTCGGCGTGTGCTGGGGAGCGGGACGGAAATGCTGGGAGTGCCGAGGGGTGTGTGGTCGTGGCGCCGCACCACACTTCTCCTGTTGATCGTGGCGGTGCCGTACGCGGCTGCCGTCGCCCTGACCGCGCGCGAAGGCGGGTGGGCAGCGGCCGGGCTGCTGAGCGGCCTGCTCGCCTCCGCCATGGTCGTGGGCGCGTCGGGCCTGTTGTACCTGCGCTGGCGCATCGCCGGTGACCCGCGCCAGGGGTGGCTGCTGCTCGTGCTGACCGCGTGGGCGGTCGACGCCACGACGCGCAGCGGGCTGCGCGCCCTCCAGCCCGAGGCGTACGACGACCGGGCGGCGTGGCTGCTGACCTTCGACGTCGTCGTCGCCGTCGGCGCCGTCGCCCTCCTGCTGGTGGCCCAGCGCGTGCTGCTGACCCGCGACCCCCTCCCTGCGGGCCTCGCGCTCGGGGTGCTGATCTCGGTGGCCAGGGTGACCCTGGCCCTGGTGGCGCCGCCGGTCGGCCTGCCGGGCGAGGCCGACGTGATCGCCGGCGTGACCCTCCTCGTGCTGGCGGGCCTGGTCGCGCTCGCGCTGCTCCGGGTCCCGGGCGTCGCGGAGTGGGCACGTGCCGGTGTGGCCGCGTCCCTGGTGCTGCTCAGCCTCGGCCAGGTGCTGGCCTACCACTACCCGCTCGGGGACGCGCGGGCCGCGATCACCATCGTGACCAACCTCGCCGGCGGCCTGCTGCTGACCGGCGTGACCGTCGCCCTCGTCCTCCAGACCGTCCGCGCGCAGCGGCGCGAGATGCGGTGGCTGCAGGGCCGGCTGCTCGAGGCCGAGGCGCGCCAGCGTCGCGAGCGCGAGTCGATGCACGAGCTCGCCGGCACGGTCGCGGGCATCGTGTCCGCCACCCGGCTGCTGCGCGGTGACGCCAACATCTCCGCCAGCCGGCGCGAGCAGCTCGACCAGCTCGTCGACGCCGAGATCACCCGCCTGCAGGAGACCATGGCCGCGCGCCACGACGAGCGGGCCGACGCCGGTGCCGCCGTCGACCTCGACGAGGCCATCTACCCGCTCGTCGTCGCGCTGCAGGCCCGGGGCAACCCGGTCGAGTGGCGCCCGAGCGGGCTGAGCGCCCAGGTGCGTGCCGACGACGTGTCCCGGGCGGTCAACGTCCTCATCGACAACGTCGCGCGCCACGCACCCGGCTCCGAGGCGGTCATCGACGTCCGCCGGGCCGACGAGAGCGTGGAGATCCACGTCGCCGACCGCGGCCCCGGCGTGCCCGCCGAGGCGCGCGAGGGGATCTTCGACGGCGCCGACCGGGGCCCGGCGCCCTACCCCGTCCACGGCCTGCAGGTGGCCCAGCGGCTGGTCCACGAGCAGGGCGGCTACCTCCGGCTGGCCGACACCCCGGCGAGCCAGGGTGCGGAATTCGTGATCGGCCTCCCGGCCGCGGGCGCCGGGCGCCGGGACCGCCGCGGAGCGCGGCGTACGGCGTTGGCCGGGTCGCGACCGCCCGGCGGGACGACCAAGCGGTGAGCGCACCCCTGCCCCGCAGCAGCCTGCGCATCCTGATCATCGAGGACCACGCGCTCTTCGCCGAGTCGCTCGACCTGGCGCTCTCCGTCGAGGGCTACGACGTCCGCCGGATCAGCGTGCCGGAGAACGACAGCTCGCCCGGCCCGCTGCTCGCCCAGGCGACCCGGCTGCGCCCCCGGATCGTGCTCCTCGACCTCGACCTCGGGCCGCACATCGACGGCGCCCGGATGATCGCGCCGCTGGCCCGCACCGGCGCGCAGGTCGTGGTGGTCACCGCCTCGCGGGACCGCTCGCGCTGGGGCGAGTGCTACTTCCACGGCGCCCGGCGGGTGCTCACCAAGTCGCAGCCACTCCAGGAGATCCTCTCCACGGTGCGCCGGCTCAACCAGGGCCTCTCGGTCCTCGACCGCGAGACGCGCGAGGAGCTGCTGGCGGAGTTCCACCGCGACCGCCAGGAGCACCACGAGATGCGCGACCGGCTGCACCGGCTGACGCCCCGCGAGCGCGAGGTGCTCGGCCAGCTCACGGAGGGTCACACCGTGCGCGACATCGCCAAGGCGAGCGTGGTCTCCGAGGCCACGGTGCGCACCCAGGTGAAGTCGATCCTCTCCAAGCTCGAGGTCTCCTCCCAGCTGGCGGCGGTCGGCATCGCCCACGCGGTCGGCTGGCACCAGCAGGACACCTGAGCGGGCCGTTTTCCCCAGATGGGGGGATGGAGGGCGACCTCCGGCGCGCAACGCTGGGGACGGGTCCGACGGCCCACGACCCGTACGTCGGCCGCGAGGTCGGGCTCGCAATGCGGCGTCCCTCCTCCGTGGCTCCCCCACTCGGGGAGGGGCGTCGCCCCCCCGCAGGGGGCTCAGTCGCGGTGGTAGTAGACGCGGTCGACGCGACCGTTGAACTGGTCGGTGGACGACGGCAGCAGCTCACCCGACCACGACAGCTTGCCGCCCACCGACATCGGCATGTCAGCGGCCATCAGCACCGGCCCGATCCTGCCGGTCTCGCTGCGGCTCTCCCAGCGGCCCGGGCCGCGGGCGGACAGCGGGGCCACGGCGAGCGTGACGCTGTCACCCTCGCGATGGCACCGGATCCGGTACCAGTCGTCGGGCTGGAGCCGGTAGGGCCCGTAGACGAGCACCTCGCCCAGGAGGCCGGCGACCCGGCAGGACACCGCTCCGTCGTCGACCTGGATCTTGTACTGGCTGGAGCTCTCGTAGAGCCCGCGCTGCACGAGGTTGTCGCCGTTGTCGGACGCCGTCCCGGTGGTCACGTCGTCCATGGCGACGTCGGCGCCGAAGACGAAGCTCCTCCGTCCGGGGCTCAGCAGGTCGTCGAGCCCGCGGCTGCGGACCTTGAGGATCGCGAAGTCCTCGCCCTTCGGGTCGTAGCGCGGGAAGCGCAGCGCCTGACCGTCGGGCGCGTCGCTGACGCTGGCGATCTCCCCGTCCGCCGAGCTCACGTGCGAGACCAGCAGGTGCCGGTCACCGGAATTGGTCAGCAGCTCCTCGGTGCTGCCCCCCGGGAACTCGAGCACCAGCGAGTCCCGCTCCCGCGTCGCGGAGGCCGGCGCGTCGTCCCGGGATCCCTCGCTGGCGTCCGAGGGGTCCTGGAGCACGACGGGCGGGTCGACAGCGTCGAGGTCGTCGCCGGTGCATGCGGTGAGCCACGGCAGCAGGGCGAGCAGCAGCGCGGCCAGGGCTGCGACCCGCAGCCCCCCGAGAGACCGCGCGTCGGACCTCACTAGCCCTTCTCGATCCTCACCCAGTCGACCGCGCCGGCGAAGTAGTCGCAGGTGACCTCCAGCCCGTCGCAGTCGAGCTTGCCACCCAGCGACATCGGCCGACTGTTGTCGATGGTGCCGATCGTGCCGCGGATGAACTTGCTCATCTCGTTGGGCTCCCCGTAGTTGATCGTCATCTTCACGCCGGTCGTGGTGCGCTCGCAGCGCAGCGTGTGCCACTGGTTGTCGGCGACCTTGGAGCCCGGGAGCGTGCTGTTGACGAACCCGATGGCCTTGGTGTTGCCGAACTCGTCGCGGAAGTGGCACCGCGGCCATCCCTTCTTGAGCACGAACTTCCAGTAGCCGCCGGCCTGGTTGGCCTGGCCCTTCTGGATGATGTTGGGGTCCAGCGCGCCGGTCTTGACGCGGATCGTCACCGCGAACGTCGAGGTGCCGGGGTCGAGCCGTTCGTCGTCGGGCCAGTTGACCAGACGGTTGTCGTTGACGATGCGCCAGTCACCCTTGAACCGGTAGGCGTAGCCGCCGTCGCCGGTGGGCTCGTTGAGCACCACGTCGGAGCCGATGGTGCCGTCGAGCCCGTTGCCGGAGGAGTCGACCATGAGCGTCGACCCGGCCGTCTCGTCCATGCTCCAGTCGCCGACGACGCCCGCGAACGCCGCTGCCGGGGCGGCCAGGGCCAGGGCCACCGCCACTGCCACCGTCGCGCCTGCGCGCCGTACCCGCTGCCGAACTCGTGCCATCAGTCCACCTCTGTCCCCCCGAGCGGTCCCGTCCGGCCACCCGCGCCTGACACCGATCAAAGCCGCCACCCGGATCCGCTCCCGGTGGCGGGCTCGAAGTTCACCCGTTTTGGTGAAACACCGCCCGGCCTGACCGGTGACCGCACGGTCCGCGCGGCACGATGGAGTGGTGCCGACTCCTCCACGCGCGCCCGCGACCGGGCCGGACTCCCAGGCCGGTGCGGACGGCGACACGGCACCCGCGACCGTCTGCTACCTCGGGGCCATCGGTCGCAGCGGCAGCACCCTGGTCTCCCGGGTGCTCGGCAGCCTGCCCGGCGCGGTGTCGGTGGGCGAGCTCTGCTGGATCTGGACCTACGGCGTGCTGCGCAACCGCACCTGCGGGTGCGGGCAGCCCTTCCTCGAGTGCCCCTTCTGGACCGGTGTCGGACAGCGGGCCTTCGGCGGGTGGGACGGCGTGGACGCCGGTCGGGCCAACGACCTGCGCCGCAGCGTCACCCGGCACCGGCACACCCCCGAGCTGCTGGTGCGTCCCGTCGGCAGGTTCGCGCACGACGTCGACGAGTACGTCGGCCTGCTCGGACCGCTCTACCGCGCGATCTCCGCCGAGAGCGGCGGGGCCGTGGTCATCGACAACTCCAAGCAGCCCGAGGTGGCGCTGGTGGCCCGGCAGGCGAGCGGAGTCGACCTGCGGGTCCTGCACCTCGTGCGCCGCAGCCACGGGGTGGCCTACTCGTGGACCAAGCACGTCGCACGCGCGGACAAGGACGGGCGCGAGATGCTGCGCAAGTCGCCGGCGAAGGTCTGTGCCGGCTGGCTGAGCGACAACGCGCTGTTCGAGACGATGGGTCGCACGGGGTCGCCGCGACTGCTGGTGCGCTACGAGGACTTCGTCCGCGCGCCGCGCGACGCTACCCGTGACATCGCCGCCTTCCTCGATCTCACCGTCACCGAGGAGGAGCTGCCCTTCGAGGGGCCGACGTCGGTGCGCCTGGCCACCGACCACAGCGTGTGGGGCAACCCGATGCGGCTGCAGACCGGCGCCATCCCGCTGCGTCCCGACGAGGCCTGGCGCGAGGGCCTCTCTGCGCGCGACCGCCGGGTGGTCACGGCGCTGACGTGGCCGGGCCTGCTGCGCTACGGCTACCGCGACTGAGCCGGCGCGACCGGCTCAACGGGCCCGGCGCAGGCGCCGGGTGAGCGGCTCGGCGACCGACGCCAGGGCGGCCAGCTCGAGGACGCCACGGCGGCGACCCGCCAGCACGGCGAAGCACGCGGCGCCCGCGGCGCCGCCGACGAGCAGGCCCACGAGGGTGGGCCCGGTCACCAGTCGCACCGCGCCGACGACGAGGAACCAGGAGACGACGCAGATCAGCATCGCCGACCGCGTGCCCGGCCCGAACGGGTGCAGGCCGGTGGCGCGGTGCACCTGCCACAGCGCCAGCAGGTTGTTGAGCAGGATCGCGGCGGCCCAGCCGAGGGCGGCTCCGGAGACACCGAGCCAGGGCACGAGCACGAGGTCGAGGCTCACGTTGAGGGCGAGCGCCAGGCCGGTGTTGACGAGGCTCTGCACGCTGCGCCCCGCCATCAGCAGCATGGAGTCGACCGGGCCGCAGACCGTGGCCACGAGCATCGCGGCGCACAGGACCACGACGGCCAGGGAACCGCGCTCGTAGGACGACCCGAAGATGCTCAGCAGCAGCGGCGCGAACAGCATCACCACGAGGTAGATGGGCCACGACACGAGCGTCAGCCACGTCGTCGTGGTGCGGTAGAGCGTCTTGGCGACACCCACGTCGTCGACGGCGAGGCTGGAAGCGATGCGCGGGGCCATCACCTGCTGGATCGCCTGCACGAACATCAGGCCGAGCACGAGGAAGCGGGTGGCCACGGCGTACACGGCCGCGTCGGCCGGCCCGCGCAGCGCCGCCACCAGCAGGACGTCGAAGCGCTGCAGCGCGATCGTGAAGATCCTCGAGACGGCGCGCGGGGCGGAGAACCGCCAGAACTCACCGGTCATCTCGCGCCACGGGCGGGGCGCCGCACCGTCGGCTGCCAGCGCGGCCATGCGGCGCAGACGGCCCGCGACCCACAGGGCGATCACCAGCAGCGCCGCGAGGTAGGGCGCGACCCACGCGACGGTGATCAGGATGATGGGCGCCCCCAGGGTGGCGGCGGTGCCGGCCGAGACGGTCTCGGCCGAGTTGCGTCCGATCTTCTCCACGAACACGAGCGGGCGCACCGAGCCGAGCCCCCGGCTGGACGCGATCAGCACGACGTACACGACGGCCACGGGCAGGAAGAGCGCCAGCACCCGCAGCACGCCGGCGAACTGGTCGCTGGCAGCCGCGGTGTCCGTCAGCAGGTCGGCCAGCGTCCCGGCCAGCAGGAGGACCAGGCCGCCCACGAGCAGGCTGAAGACCACCGCGGGCGCCAGGGCGATGACCAGGGACCGCCGCAGGTCGGCGCGCCGGTCGAGGGCCACCGCTCGTGGCAGGAACCGGAGGACGCCGGTGTCCGCGCCCACCGTGCCGACGTTGATCAGGATCGTGAAGAGCGCCGCGCCCTGGAAGAAGAGACCGGCCTCGCCCTGCACGTAGTTGCGGGTGATGATGACCGGCAGGACGATGTTCAGCACGACCGTCACGAAGCTGCCGGCGAGGTTCAGCGTGCTGCCGCGTGCCAGCCGGCGCAGCTCCCGGTCGTTCGCCGAGCGTTCCGGCGCGCCCCCGGGCGGTACCGGGGGGACGGGATCGCGCGACACGGTGGTCATCGTGCCTCGTCGGGTGCCAGGGGGCTCAGATGCCCCGCCCGACCTTGTTCGCCGCGTGCAGGACCCGGTCGGCGGTCGTGACCCGGGCCAGCACCAGCATCGTGGCCCAGGCGCGTCGCTCGCGCGGGTTCTCGCGCAGGGTCGTCACGAGCCGCGACCACGAGTCCCGCCGCCGACCGAGGGCGGCGAGGGCGAAGGCCTGCTGGCCGTGGATGCGGGCCGCGCCCCGTCCGTCGGCCGCGATGTCGGGGTGCTTGCGGAGCAGGTAGCCGAGCGCCTCCTCGATCGTGTCCCACTGCCGGGTGAAGTAGGAGCCGGGATGCCAGAGCACCTCCACCATGGGCTCGGACACGCAGGCGATGTCGGTGATCGCGGAGACCCGCAGCAGCCAGTCGTAGTCCTCGCCGTAGCCGCCTGGGAGCACCTCGTCGACCGGACCGGCCTGCTCGGCCACCGCCCGCTCGACCACGTAGCTCGACGGGTGGGCGGCGGTGACCCGGCTGCGGACCAGGTCGTCGTGACGCAGCACCCGGGCGTCGATCGTGCGTCGCCGCACCTGGGTGCCGTAGTGGATCCTGATGCCGGTCACGCTCGCACGCGCCCCGGTCGCCGCCATCGCCGCCACCTGGGCCCGCAGCTTGGCCGGCGTCCAGAAGTCGTCGTCGTCGCAGAACGCCACGACGGGGTGTCGCGCCAGGCCGAGCCCGGTGTTGCGGGCGCCGGCCAGCCCCGGCGTGCGGGAGTTGCGGGTCACGCGGACGCTGCGGTGCTCGTCGTCGCGGGCCAGGTCGGGGCTGGGCTCCGCCTGGTCGAAGACCGCGATCACCTCGACCGGGCCGTCGTAGTCCTGACCCAGCGCGGCCTGCACGGCCTTGGCGAGCAGCTCGGGGCGGTTGCGGGTGGCGATGACCACGCTGACCCCGGGAGCCGTCGCCGGCACGTCCGCGGACACCTGGTCCGCCGGCCCGGCAGCGACCTCGGGGTCGTTGACGTCGGTCGCTGCCTGTCGCACGAGGACTCCTCAGCTCACGATCGACCGCCCGGCACGGCCGCCCTCCGACCCGACGCTAGGGAACCGGGTGACGCGGACAGCCCCGGGCTTCGGGATATACCTGATCTGGTGGATGGTCTGGACCGTCCCGGCCCCCGGGCCCGGCTACTCGCGCCAGGAGGGGGTGCGGCCCCACCAGGAGGCGAGCTGCTCGTCGTACGGCTCGAAGTGGCGCTCGAGGCGCAGGCGCAGGTCGTCGGGCAGCGGGGACCGGGAGCGGGCGTTGTGCTGCTCCAGCTCGATCGGCGCGCCGGGCTCGAGCCCGAGGAAGGCGACCACCTCGTCGACGACCGGTCGGGGGTCGGAGAAGAGCCTGCCGCTGTCGACGACGCACAGGCGGTCACGTCCCACGGCCTGCTCGAGCACCCGCAGCTGCTCGACGTACTGGCCGCGGGTCAGGTAGGCGTGGTGCTGCCAGTGCAGGCTGTCGGACCCGGGCTCGGCCATGAGCCGCTCGCGCTCCCCCGCGATCCGCTCCGGCTCGGCAGCCACGGCATCGGCGAACTCGAGGTCCTCGAAGCCGCGCCCACGCTCGTGGCTGTGCGCGGAGTAGGCGCGGATCACCGGGTCGCGCAGCAGCACCACCAGCTTGACCTCGGGCAGCTCGCCGGCGATCCGTTGGGGCGCCAGCGGGTGGAACATGTAGTAGGGGCTCGACTCACCGGTCAGCACCGGCAACCCGCCCTGGCGTCGCGACGCGAGGCGCTCGGTGGCCAGCAGCGGGAAGTGGCCGCGGTACCAGCGCTCGCCCCGGTCGTACCTCTTGTCGAAGTAGTGGATGCCCTTGCGCAGGAACGGGCGCAGCACCTGGGGGTGCTGCACGAGCGCCTTGAACATCGTGGTGGTCCCGCAGCGCTGGGCGCCGACGATGAGGAAGTCGGGACGCATCCGGGCGGCACCGGTGAGCTCGGTCGTCGCGTCGGAGCCCCGACGCACCCAGCGTCGGGCGGTCCGCGACAGCTCGCTGTGCTCGCGGCGGTCGCCGGACTCGTGGCGGGTGAAGCGGGGTCCGGGAGGGGAGGGCTCGGTAGCGATCGTCATGTCCTGTTCCGTGGGGGTGCTGGTCAGCCGGTGGGGAGGATCCGCTCGAGGCGGGTGAGCTTGAAGTCCTGGGACCCCGAGGAGCCCGGTGTGGTGTTGCTGTTGTCCTGGCAGACGAAGAGACCGGAGGGGAAGGCCGGGCCGAGGTTGCCCGCGTAGGCCGCGATCCCGTCGGTGCGCTGGCACCCGTCCGCGAGGGTGCCGTCGGTGATCCGGAACGCCTTGACGTAGTCGTTGGTGGTGCGGTCGTAGACGGCGAAGTAGGACTGCTTGGGCCTGGCGCCGTTCTGGGCCGAGGCGATCAGGTAGCCGGTGCCGTCGCCGGTGTCCGCCAGCGTGATGCCCTCGACGTCGTACACGAGGTGCCCGCCGGACCCGACGGAGTCCACCAGCACGCGCGAGGACCCGTCCCCCGGCTCCGCGCCGTAGCGCCACAGGCCGACCTTCTCCTCGCCGATGTACAACCGGCCCGTCTCGTCGTCGGCGACGCAGCCCTCGGCCTCGGAGCCGACCTGGAATTCCCGGACGAGGGTCCCCTGGACGAGGCCGTCGTTGTCGGTGTCGACGAGGCGGTACTGCCGCACCCGCCCGGCGCGGGTGATCACGAAGACCGACGTCTGGCCGGTGGTGTCGCTGGTGTAGGCGCAGAGGCCCTCACCACCCCCGGTGCCGATCGCGCCGGTGCCGTCCCCGACCGGGACCAGCCGGTGCGTGGCGGGGTCGACGGTGTACGAGCGGATCCCGGCGTTGTAGCCGACGACCAGGTCGAGGGTGCGGTTGCCGACGGTCGCGTCCTGGCGGACGTCGACGTTGCCCCAGAACGACGTGGCGGTGGTGATCCGTTGCACCCGGGTGCCGTCGAGGTCGTAGACCTCGAGGGCGCCCTTCTTGTCGTTGCCGATCACCAGCGAGCTCGCGGGATCGTCGTGGTCGACCCAGATCGCCGGGTCGTCCGCCGCGTCTCCCGTCTCGGGCACGGGGGTGGTCTCGTCGTCGGCCGCCACGCTCACCACGCCCGGCGGCGCCACCGACTCCGCCGGGCCGACCACGGCCGCTCCCGCGACCAGTGTGGTGGCGGCCGCCAGTGTCGTCGTCCAGGTCCTCACGCGCATGCCGTCCGCCTCCGCATCCCCCGGTGCCCGACTGCACCTGCTCGACCGTACCCACGGCCGGACGAGGCCCGGGTCATCGATATGGGTGAACTCACCGGTACCCCCGCAGCCGTCGGATGCCGGTCGTCAGCAGTTCCACGGTCCGCCGGTCGCGCACCGGCAAGGACCGCCGCCACGTCTGGTCGGGGCGGATCGGCACGGGCCCGGTGGTGAAGCGGACGGGGTTGCCGGCCACCTGGTGGTGCGTCCCGAGCACGACGCCGTCGCGCGACACGTGGGCGAGGTCGGCCTCCGTCACGGCCACGCCCGCAGCCTCGACCGCGGTGCGGACGGTGCCGCGCGGGTCGGCCACGAAGTCCTCGTAGCGCACGGTGGTGACCCGGCCCGGGTGACGCGCCCGGAGCGCCGAGGCCGCCAGCTCGAAGGCCGACCACCACAGGGCGGCCTCCCTCGGCGTCGTGCGGTGCATGAGGTCGGTGCCGGCCGCCTCGGGCCGCACCACCTCCTTGCCGAGCGAGTAGGCCACCCCGCGGGGGTCGCGCACGACGTGCAGGAAGTGCACGTCGACGTCGGCGTACGCCACCAGGGCCGCCCAGGCGGGCATCTTGCTGGAGTCGACCAGCAGCCGCGCCCCCGACTCCTCGGCCGCCGCGCGGTAGAGGGCGTCGAGGCGCTCGACCAGCGCGTCGCGGCGCAGGCGGCCACCGGAGGTCGGGCTGCCGGCCAGCAGCCGCGGCAGGTGACGTGTGCGCACCACCTCGTGGCGCAGGGCGATGAGCTCGTCGGCGTCCACCCGGTCCCAGCCGTCGAAGGCGTTCTTCCCGACCGCCACCCAGAAGGGGCAGTCGGAGAAGGCCAGGCCGCAGGCGCACAGCTCGTCGTCCCGCAGCGCGCGCTCGGGGAGGTGCACCACCTCGCCGAGGGCCTCCACCCCGGGCACGTCGCCGAGGGCGGCCTCGAGGAGCGTGGACCCGCTGCGTCCCGACCCGAGCACGACGAGCACGCGGGGTCGGCCGGCGCGGCCCGCGCCGCCGCGTCGCCGGTCAGCCACCGTCGGCTCCCGTCGGGCTGGCCGCGACCACCGCGGCCCAGGCGGCGCGGGAGGGCTCGTCGGTGAGCTGGAACCCGCCGCCCACGTCGGCGTCGAAGTAGGTCACGAAGCGGGCGCGCCCGACGACCCAGGCAGCCGCCTCGGAGATCCACGCCGCGCGGGCGGTGCCGTCGTCCGTGGGGTCGCGGACCGCGCCGAGCTCGGAGACCGCCCACTCGGCGCCCGCGGCCTGCGCGGCGCGGTAGCCGGCCGCGAACAGGCGCTCCGGGTCGGCGTACTCCTCGGCGCCGCGCCCCTTGGCGTAGCAGTCGAAGGAGAGGACGTCGACCCGATCGTGGCGGGGCACGTAGTCGCGCCAGTCGCGGTCGGAGCCCCGCTGGGGCGTCCAGCACATGAGGATCATGGTCGCGTGCAGCCGGGGGTTGCCCACCCGGGCGGCGATCCGGTCGACGTGCTTCCAGGCCCGCTTGAAGGCGCGCGCGGTGAAGTACCCCCGCTCCACGTCGTCCTCGGGCTCGTGGAGGTAGGCCCACCAGGTGTCGCGGTCGGTCGGGGCGTCGCGGAACCACGCCCGCAGCGCCCGGTCGTAGCGCCCGCTGAGGACCGACCGGGGCGTGGCGCGGAACGACACCACGGCCGGTCGGTCGCCGAGCAGGCCGTCGAGGTACTTCCACGAGACCGGCAGGCCCGGGGAGAAGATGCGCGCGACGCGGATCGGGCCGTACGACGCGTCGATGCGGGCGAGCGCCTGGGCTGCGGTCTCGCCGTTCTCGCGGTGGATGGTGCTGCCGGCGAGCGTCGGCAGGGGGTGCTCGGGCGGAGGCACCGCCTCGACCGCGGGCCGCCTCGCGCCCGGGTGGTCGCCGGAGCTGTCGGCACACGCCACGGTGGCCGCGAGCAGCAGCGCAGCGACGACGGCGAGCCCCACACGGCGACGGATCCGGTCACGGGTGGGCACGGTCGGCCTCCCGGGCGAGCTCGTCGAGGCGGTCGAGCACCGCGGCGGTGGCCGTGCCGTCGACCTTGCGCGCGAAGAAGTCGCCCGAGGCGGTCACGGCGGGCACGTCCTCCGGGCGGAGCAGCTCGGGGTGCGGGCTGCCCTCGACCCAGCGGATCCACCGCTTGCGCTCCCCGCTGATCCGCAGGTGGTCGGCGTCGTTGAGCAGCAGCGTCGGCAGCAGCGCCTCGTCGGGCACCGAGCAGCGCGAGAGGTAGCGCTCCACGCGGGCGAGGCGCTCGCGCTGCTCCAGCACGTGGTGCACCGCCGGGGCCCGCAGGTTGGCCCACATGTCGCCGATGAACAGGCGCGTGCCGCCGCGGAAGGGGTGCAGGGGTCGCGGGCACGGCACCGAGCGCCGGTTGCCCGGGACCCGCACCCGGTGCAGGTAGCGGGTGCGGCAGCGCGTCTGCCAGGGGTGCACGTCGTCGTGCGGGTCGTCGGGCACGTCGAACCACCGCAGCATCGCGTCGGCGTCGCTGCGGGCGAGGGCCTGCTCGGTGAGGTGCAGGTGCTGGGCGGGGTAGTCCTGGCCCGAGACGAGCAGGAGCCACGCGAGGTCGGGGACGCGCGCGACACCCGTCTCGAGCAGCCGCAGCATCGCGGTGGCGAGGTTCATCCGGCCCCAGTCGCACGGCTGCGGGTCGTCGACGAGCAGCAGCCGGTCGTGCGGCACCAGCCCGTGCGGCACGCCGCGCGGGTCGTGGTGCACCAGCGCGATCGTGTGCTCCCCCTCGAGCACGCGGTCGACGAGGCGGCGCAGCAGGGCGGGGTCGCGGTGGGAGAGGATCCCGACCACGACGGGGCCCGACGGGCCGGGCGACGGCACCGGACTCATCGTCCGCCCTCCGCCAGCGCCGGCAGCAGCCACTCCCCGATCCGGCCCAGGTCACCGCCGGCGGCCTCCTGGTCGTCGGCGAGGTAGCGCGAGCCCAGCGTCAGCAGGTGCAGCCGCGCCACGACATCGGCCGCCACGGGGTGCAGGCCCAGCGGGGACAGCGTGGCGGGCGCGCGGTCGAGCAGGGCGCTCGCCGCCTCGCGCGGTGTGACGCCGTGGACGGTGATCGCCGCGTGCAGCTCGTGGTGGAGCAGGTCGAGCCCCGGCACCACACCGGTCTCGTAGCGCTCCCAGTCCCAGACCAGGCACGGCCCGTCGACGAGCGCGACGTTGCCCGGGTTGAGGTCCCCGTGCCAGGCGGCGACCCCCAGCGGCAGACGGGGCGGCAGGGCGTCGGCGTGGGCGCGCAGCCCGGCCACGGCGTCCCCGCCCCGGGTGCTCTCGAGGTCGGTGATCCTGGTCTCGAGCTCGGCCCGGTAGGGGTGGTCGACCCACGCCACCGGCGCCCCGGCCGCGGTGCCGGCCACGTCGCGCACCACGGCCAGCAGCCGGTGATGGGCCTCCTCGCCCGTGAGCCGGTCGGTCGGGATGTCGAGCGCCTCCTGGACCAGCACGGCGTTGCCGTCCCATTCCCGCAGGCCGAGCAGCCGCGGCGCCAGGACGTGGGGCAGGTCGTGCTCCTCGAGGGCGGCCAGAGCCCCGGCCTCGCGTCGTACCAGCGCGCGCGTGAGGGCCTGGTCGCCGACCTTGGCGAAGGCGAGCACCTGTCCCTCGGCGTCGGTCACCTGGAGCACCGGCTTGCGGTTGGCGCGCGGCGGCCCGACGGGCAGGGTCAGCGCGAGGTCGTCACGGCCGAGGACGTCACCGAGGACCTCCTCGACCCCGACCGGGTGACCGTCGCCGCCGACGACCCCCACCCGGAAGGCGGGCAGCCGCAGCACGCCGGTCGCGGCGGCCAACGTGAGCAGCTGGCGGACGACCCGGGTGCGCGGCCGCTGCCCGGTGAGCTGGCGCCGGACGACGCGCGCCATGGTCCGCCGGCTGCCGAGCGGCACCAGCAGCCGCGGCGACGCCGGGGAGGGGACGGCGGCCCAGGCACGCGGGGTCCTGACCGAGCCCGTGCGCACCTCGAGCGGCGGCGGGTAGAGCGTGGTGAGCAGGGCCACCGCGCCGGAGGTGGAGGGACGCTGCGTGGTGCTGGTCATCGGCGCCCGACCTCCACGACCTCGGGGGGCACGCCGTCACCGACGACGTCGTCCCCGCGGCGCAGGCGGGCGTTGCGCCAGAGCAGCCCGATGGACAGGAAGGTGATCGCGAGCGGCATGGTCAGCGCCGAGTAGACGAGGCAGTAGAAGATCTCCATGCCGACCACGGTCGTGCCGGCGAGTCCCAACGGGGATCGGTCGCGCAGGAACGAGAACAACGCCCAGAAGAGGAACCCGAGGTAGAGGACCACCCCCAGGAACCCCTGGGAGACCAGGAGCAGGGTCAGCTGGCCGGTGCTGCCGATGTTGCGGGCACCGCACTTGGGGCAGGCCTCGGAGGGGCCGATCGCGATGGACTCGTCGCTGCCCAGCGTCTTGCGGGTGGACCCGAAGCCCACCACGGGCGAGCTCGCGGCGGCCCCGATCGCCGTGCCGAGCAGGGAGCCGCGCACCTCATTGCTGTGCCCGGTCTCCGCGCGCGCCGAGATCAGGTTCTCGAGCGGCGAGGCAGCCAGCACGCTGCCGGCGACGGTCAGCACGGCGAGCACCACGAGCAGGGCCTTGATCCGCCCCCACAGCGCCAGCCGGACCACGGCCACGGCCACCGCGAGTCCGAGGCCGATCCACATGCCCCGGTTGAGCGAGTAGATGATCGGCACGAGCGCGACGGTCAGGACCAGGAGCAGCACGGTCCGGCGCGAGCGGCTGCCGAGCACGCCCCACCCGACGACCAGCCAGACCAGCAGCAGCGACAGGTTGTTGCCCCACGCGTTGGTGAAGGGGAACGGCGCCGCCGGTCGCGGCGAGGTCTCGCCGAGCACCGGCTGCACCTGGGCGAGCTGGACCATGCCGCCGCCCTCGTCCTGCAGCGCACCGGGCAGCAGGTAGGACGCCGGGGCCTTGAACGTGAAGTCCGGCATCACGACCGACAGCGACCCCAGCACGATGCACGAGACCGCGAGCACGCAGAACCACGAGATCACCCGGCGTCGCGGCAGCTCGGCCTCGGTCGTGTTGCCGAGGTAGAGCAGCATCACCGTCAGCGCGAGGTAGTTGAGCAACCGGAAGCCGAAGGCGAAGTAGCGCCCGATCCCGCTCGACATGGCGGTGCCGACGAGCTCCACGTCGAGCGCGAACACGCTCAGGGTCACCAGCGCCAGGAAGAGCACCCAGATCAGGAAGCCCGGAGGGGTCTTCACCCGTCCCCGCCGGTGCAGGCTCCAGGCGAGCGGGATCGCGGCCAGCGGGAAGACCAGGATGGTCACGCCCAGCGCCCACCACAGCGGCCAGCCGGCCACCGCGGCGGCGATCGGCCAGCCCGGCGGCAGGCGCCGGTCGCTGCGGGGCAGGGGCCAGCTGGACTGGTCGACCCACCGGGGACGGCGTACGACGGGGAGCCGGACGACGACACGGTCGTCGAGGTCCGACCCGAGCGGGTCGCGGACCCACTCAGTCGTTGCGTCGTCGGTCCCGGCACGGGACTCCAGCATGCTCATGGCGTCTCTACGACCGGCTCACGAGTACCCGTACCAGCGGCGGAGCGGAGCGGTCACGAGCTCCACCAGCCGCCGGTCGTCGCGGGGCATGTCGGCGCGCCACTGCTCGTCGAGCCGCAACGGCATGCTGCCGTCGTGGAGCCGGATCCGACCGGCGGCGACGACGTGCGTGCGCGGGACCGTGACGCTGTCCGGGTCGACCCAGCCGAGGTCGGCGGCAGCGGCGTCCTCAGGACGCTCGGCCGTCAGGGCCAGGATGCGACGCAGCGAGGCGCGGGGATCGGCGACCAGGTCCTCGTAGCGGACCCGCGTCACCGCGACACCGCACCGGGCCAGCGCGGCGACGGCGAGGTTCACGGTCACCCAGCGCCGGCTCACCTTGCGGGTGCTGCTGCGCGGCATCTCGTCGCGCAGCGCCGCCCCCTCCGGGAGGGCCACGTGCTTGTTGAAGGAGAACGCCACGCCCCGCGGGTCGCGCACGACCTGGACGACGCGCAGGTCGACGTCGGGCATGGTCCGCAGCACGTAGGCCAGGCTCGGTCGCTTGGACGAGTCGACCACGACCTGCTGCCCGGAGACCTCGGCGACCGCGGCGTAGAGCCGGCGCAGCAGGCCGGTGTACTCCGCGAGGTCGGCCTCGAAGCGCCGCGGCCGCCGCGACGAGAGGAGCAGCGGGATCCGGTCGGTGCGGTCGACGCGCGCCTGGAGCCGCATCACGTGGTCCGCGTCGACGGCGTCCCAGCCGCCGAACGCGACCGCGCCGACCTCGGTCCAGAAGGGGCAGCGCGAGAACGGCTCGCCGCAGGCGCAGAGGCCGTCGTGGGCCAAGCAGTTGCGCCACAGGTAGAACAGCTCGCCCACCCCGACGTGCCCGGGGAGCTGGTGCAGCATCAGGTCGGTCAGCGTCGAACCGCTGCGGGGCATGCCGCCGACGTAGAGCACCCGCAGCCGGTCGGCGGCCCGCGGGACGAGGGGTACGACGGAGCGCGGCGCCGGCAGCGGGAACGGGCCGGCCACCCCGAGCTCCTCGAAGTCGTAGCCGAACCGCTCCACACGGTCGGCGAAGCGGCGACGCAGCAGGCCGACCCGCAGCCTGGTCAGCGGCGAGGAGGAGCTGCGCCACCGCCGCCAGGTGTCGGCGTAGGAGTCGCTGCGCCTGCCGTCGAAGGACGCGTCGGAGAGCGGCTCCTCCAGGCCGAGGAACTCGCCCAGCGCGTCGAGCGTGCGGCGCGGCTCGGAGACGAGGTCCTCGTAGCGGACCACGTGGACGTTGCGCAGCCGGGCGGCGTCGGCGAGGAAGGTCTCGTGGGCGCGGAGCCAGTGCTCGACGAGCCGGCCGGTCCGCGTGGTGGGGCCGGACCACTTGAGGGTCGAGAGGGCGACCACCACCGGGTGCCGCACCACGACCACGAAGCGCGCGTCGGGGTAGAGCGCCTGCAGGAAGCGGGTCATCACCAGGTTGGGGGGCGACTTCTCCAGGAGCAGCCGGCGGTCGAGGTCCCAGTGCCGCGACCACTGGCCGAGCATCCGCTCGGCGTTGGCGGGCGTGGCCAGGGGCGAGTCCTCGGTGAGGTGCGCCCGCGGGTCGTGGGCGAAGCGGCCGGCACCGCCGTACTCCCGCGCGGCGGGGTAGACGTCCTGCAGGTGCTGGCCCTCGTCCTCCTTGACACCGGTGTCGCGGAAGCCGCTGATCTCGGGGTGCTCGGCCAGGAGACGCGCGAGCGGGGTGGTCCCGCTGCGGTGCAGCCCGGCGACGAAGACGAGGCGTCGGGAGTCGATGCCGACGGCGTCCACGCTCGCGTGGTCGCCGCGGACCTCCGGCGCGGTCACGGTCTCGCCTCACCACCGGCCGGGCGGTCGACCGGACGGATCTCGCCGTCGCCGGCTGCGAGGGGGGCGCCGCCGTTGACCGGTGTCCCGTTGCGGTGGACGCCGTTCGTGGTGCCGTTCGCGTGGCTGCCGGGCTGGTCGCCGGCGCGGTGGGGTGTCCCTCCGGGACCGGCCGGCCGACGGATCGGACCGGGCGCGTCGCCCGGCTCCGGGGCGAACCGGTCGATGCCGAGGTCGCTGTCGCCGGAGTCGACCTCACCGGGCGCCGGCTCGGAGTCGGCGGTGATCACGTTGAGGCGCTGGGTGCGGTGGAACGCGCGGCGGTGCGGCTTCTCGAGCACGACGACGGCGACGTTCTCGATGCCCGACTTCGTGATGCTGGTGAGCACCGACTCCACCGACCCCCGCAGGGTGCGCCCCAGGGCGACGAGCACCACCGCGACGTCGACCTGGCGACCGAGCAGCGGCAGGTCGACGACCGGGTCGTCGTTGGGGAGCCCGAGCACCAGGAAGTCGTGCTTGGACCGGAGGCCGCGCAGCCGCTTGGCGAGGGCTGAGGCGTGCACCTCGCCCGCGACCACGGTGTCGATCGACTCGTAGTCGGGCAGGCTCAGCAGGCCCCGGGTGCCCGCCGCCACTGAGCGGTCCGCAGCGGTCAGGTGGCCGGGACGGGTGAGGTACACGGCCGAGGCGCCGGCCCGGGACCCGGCCACGGCGAGGGAGAACGCGAGCCGCTCGCCGGCGAGCACGGCCTCCGGCGCCACCACGACGGTCGACTCGGTGGCGGCCGGTCCGTTGGCGCGCAGCGAGTGGTAGACGGCACGCACCTCGGCGTCGAGGCGCACCCCGGCGGGGTCGTCGAGGCTGCCGTCACCCCACGGCATCCGCGCCAGCGGCTTGAGCCCGAAGATCCGCTCGATGTCGACCGCGGAGTGGATCCGCTTGTCGCGACGCTCCCGGATGCCGGCCAGCACCACGCCGGCGAGCAGCCCCGCCATCAGGCCGGAGGGCAGCACGAGCAGCGGGTTGGGGTCGACGGGGGCGCTCGGCCGGGTCGCGTCGTTGCTGATGTAGCCCGGGTAGACCGTGGCGTCCTTCACCGGCGCGAGGTCGGCCTGGTACTGCTCGAGCTGGGAGTTCAGTGCGGTGCGCTGGGCGATGAGGAACGCCCGGTCCACCTTCTGCCCCGGGCCGGTCAGCTGCTGGATCCCGGCGCCCAGGTCCGTGATCTTCTTCGTGAGCGTGTCGATCTCGCCCTGGAGACGGGTCTCTTCCTTCTGCAGCTGCAGCAGCGCCTCCTGCTCCCGGTTCGCGAGGTAGGCCTGGGCGAAGGCCTGCGCACCGGTCTGCGCGGCGACCGCCGTGGGGGCCCGGAAGGTGATGTTGAGGACGGTGGTGTTGGCCGGCACGGTGACCGTGACCCGTGACGCCAGGCGGCGCAGCCCCTCGGTCGACTCGAGGTCCTGCGCGGCGTTCGAGACGACGTCGTCGGACTTCACGAGCTGCGCCTCGGTGTCGAGGTTGATCGCGTCGTTGGTGCGGGCCCCCTCCGCAGGGTTGTCCGACGGCAGCGCGGCCACCGACACCTTGGCGGTCGACGCGTAGGTCAGCTGCGCGAACTGCAGGTAGACCAGGGCCAGCGCCAGCCCGACGGCCGCGCCGCCCACGATCCACCGCCAGCGGCGCCGGGCGATGAGCAGATAGTCCCCGAGCTCGCGCGCGTGCGCGGCAGTCGGCTCAGCCATGGTCAGGTCCCCCTCGGCGGTGGCGGGCCGGGAGGCCCGCCACCGGTTCGTCGGTACAGGTGCTGCAGCACGGACTCATGGTGCCACCGTGACACTCCGCGTGGTGGTGGAAGCCTTGCCCCAGCCGTCGGTGACCGTCAGGGTCACCACGTAGGTCCCCGCGGCGGGGAACGTGTGCGTCGAGCTCGCCGTCGTGCTCGTCGGCGTGCCGTCCCCGAAGTTCCACAGGTAGGTGAAGGTGTCACCTGCGTTGGGGTCGGTCGACGTCGCACCGCTGAGCCCGCAGACCAGGCCCACGCAGGTCGGCGTCGAGATCGTCGCGGTGGGCGCGACGTTGCCGGCCGGCTCGGTGATCGTCACCGGCAGGGTCGTCGTCCCCGTGACGCCGTACTCGTCCTTCACCGTCAGCGTCACCGTGAAGGTGCCGGCCGAGGTGTAGGTCACGGTCGGGACCGACCCGGAGGCCGTCCGCCCGTTGCCGAAGTTCCACGACCACGACAGGCTGGACGGCGACTCGTCGATGCTGGTCCGGCCGTCGAACGTGCACACGTTGGACGCACAGCTGAAGGTGGCGTTGGCTACGGGTGCGGCGTTGCTGGCCGGAATCGTCACCGACACCGGGACGTCGCGCGACGCGGGGAACTGCCCGATGCTGTCCACGGGTCGCGTCCGCACGGTGTAGGCGCCCGCGGGGATCGCCGGCGTCGTGTAGGAGTAGTTGGACCCCGGCGAGCCCGGCGAGTTGAGGAACGCCGAGATCCAGCGCTCGGTCGTGCCCGAGAACGTCCCGGTGCTGGTCATGTAGAGGCCGGAGGAGTTGACCACGGCCACCTCGACCCGCGCCATGGCGACGTCGTCCTCCGCTCGGCCACTGACGAAGATCCGGCCGTCCTCGAAGACGGTGCCCGCCGGCGGCGAGACCAGGTCGAGGTTGAGGGCAGGATCCGCGTCACCGGGGTAGACCAGGTAGCGCGCGGTCGCGCCGGTGGTCGAGGTGTCGGTCTGCCCGGCGGAGTCGATCGCGAAGGCGGTGACGTTCCAGTCACCGGCGCGGGGCAGGTCGATGGACCTGCTGAAGCCGGTGCTCGTGGCGCCCGGAGCGGCCAGGGTGGTCGGCAGCACCTGGTAGCCGGTGCCCAGCGTCCCGTCCGGCTGCAGGTAGCGGCCCGTGTCGGCCTCGCGCAGCACCAGCCCGACGGAGGCCACGCCCTTGTCGTCGGTCGCGGTGCCGGCCAGGTCGAGGTGCAGGACCTCGAGCGAGCGGTCGGTCCCGCTGAAGGACAGCAGCCCGTTGGGAGCCGCGTCACCCGGGACGGCCACGTTGATCGTGAGCCGGCCCTGGTAGGACGACGAGGTCGTGAGGTCCTGCTTGTCCGTGGCCCGCACCGCGAAGGTGTAGGTGCCGGGCTCGAGGTCCTCGGGCATCGTGTACGACCAGTCGTAGGACGTGCCGCTGAAGTTGGCCGGGGAGATCTTGTGGAAGCCGGCGATCACGTCCGGGCCCCACGACCCGTCGGCGCCGAGGTTGTCCCGGGTCACCGTGTTGCGCAGGCTCACCTCGACGGTCGCGAGGTCCTGGTCGTCGGTCGCGGTCCCGGTGAAGGTGATCCGCCCACCGGGCGCCATGGTCAGCGACGGCGACGGGGTCGGCGGCGTCACGGCGAGCGGGGTGGAGATCGTGACCGACGGCGCCTGGCCGCTGGTGTCCACGGTGTAGTCCACCACCTCCTGGCGTGTGTCGGACTGGCCCGCGGTGTCCACGGCCGTGGCGCTGACCTTCCAGTCACCCTCGTTGGGCAGGTTGAGCTCGTACTGCCACGTGGCCGAGGTCGCGTCCGGGACGTCGGGATCGATCCGGAACGTCGTGTACCCGTCGACGAGCGACCCGTCCGGCGTCAGGTAGCGCCCGGTCGCGATGTCCTTGACGTAGAGGATGATCGAGCTGACGCCATTGTCGTCGGTCGCGGTCCCGCGGAGGATGAACGTCGTCGAGGTCTGCAGGGTGCCGCTCGGGCCGGTGATGCGTGTGCTGGGCGGCAGGTCGTCGAAGCTGAAGGACTCGATCTTCTTCTCGGCCTTGACCGGGTCCTGGGCACCCGAGGAGGCCACGGCCCGCGCCCGGATCGTCATCTCCCGCGCGGTCGTCACGGTCAGCGGCAGCGACCACGAGGTCTTCCCGTCGGCAGGCGTGCTGAGCTGGGCGTCGATCGTGTTGAAGGTGCTGCTCCACGTGGTGAGGTCGTCCTGCAGGTAGGCGCTGCCGCTCTGGACCTCGACCTGCACCCGGGCCACCGAGCCGGTGGTCACGGTCGCGTCGCCCTGGATCGTGAACGGCTCGTTGGCGTGCACGACCCGACCCTGGATCGGGCTGGTGATGGTGGTGTCGGGCGAGCTGGGGGCCGGGTTGTCCGCGAGGCGGAAGAAGGCCACGCGGCCGGTGCTGACGCCGCCCTGCCGCTTGGCGTCACCGCCGCTGAGCAGGCCCTGCGAGGTGGCCTGGAGCGCCTTGTTGCCCTCGATGGAGTTGGAGCCGGGGTGCCACTCGAGCGCCTTCCCGGTGGCCGGGTCGAGCGCGCCGAGGTGGTCGCGGCGGACCACCTGGTCCCCCAGGCCGTAGCCGGAGAGGCCCTGCCCGGTGCCGTAGCCGATGTCGTCCTGGCCCGGCCACGGATCGGGAGCGGTCGGCGACTCGTTCCACTGGAAGTGCCCGCCGATGTAGACGGCCTTCTCGGTGATCGCGACCGAGTAGACGCTGTCGAAGCAACGCGAGATCCACAGGGGCTCGACGCCGTCGCCGCCGTCGAACGAGAAGGCGACCGCGGTGTCGTTGATCGGCGGGCGGTCGCCGCCCGACCCGCTGCCCACGACGAAGTAGGAGTCGTCGGGTGCAACATCGCCCGCGTAGATGCGCTGGATGCCGCCGACGTACTGGAGGTTGTCCTCCCACAGGTGCGTCCGCCACGGCAGCAGCTGCTTGCTCGCGGTGTCGATGAGGCCGATGCCGTAACGGTTCTGGTCGTCGATGCGCCGCGCCGTGTGCACCACGACCAGCGTGCTGCTGTCATGGGTGAGCTTGAGCTGCTGCACCGTCAGCGTGCCGTTGGTGCCGATGCCGCCGGAGAGCTGGTTGTCGAACGCGAGGTCCACGGCGCCGGTGCTCGAGCTCACCGCGGCGAGGCCGACCCGGGTCACACCGTTGATCTTGCTGAAGCGGCCGCCGACGTAGACGGTCGTGTTGCTGACCGCCAGGGCGTTGCCCTGGCTGTTGGCGTTGGCCGTGAACCCGGCCACCGGTGCACCGGTGGTGGGGCTGAGCGAGGCGATCTTGGCCTTGGCCACGCCGTTGACCGTGTCGAAGGAGCCGGTGACGAACAGCTTGGTGCCGTCCGGGGACGCCTCGACCGCGCTCACCCCGCCGCCACCGAAGGTCGGCCGGAAGGTGGTGTCGATCAGGCCGGTGTCGAGGTTGATCGCCATCAGGTTCGGCTGCGTCACCGTGGCGCCGTTGCCGGCCACGTTGACCGCGGAGCTGAACGTGCCGGCGACGTACGCCTTGTTGCCGATGGTCTCGATGTCCCAGATCTCGCCGCCGGTGATCCGCGGGAACGCCGCCCGCGCCTTCTCCGGCACCAGGGTCGTGTGGCCGGGCTTGGGCTGGTTGCCCTGCGCGACGGGCGCCGTCACGGTGACCGACTGGGTGGACTGGCTGGTGGTCGTCCCGTCGCTCACCGTCAGCGTCACGTTGCGGGTGCCGGCGCCGGCGTAGGTGTGGCTGGGCGAGACGCCCGAGCCGGTGCTGTTGTCACCGAAGTTCCAGGCGTAGGTCAGGGGGTCGCCGTCGGGGTCGCTCGAGCCCGTGGCGTCGAAGTTGCAGGCGAGCCCGCCGCAGCTGAAGGCGAACACCGCGACCGGCGGGCGGTTGCCGGCGACCCCGGGGCTCACCACGACCGAGAACAGCGCACTGCGGTTGACCGAGGTGCTGGTGGTGGCGGTGCGTCCGGCTGCCGTGCCGGCGGCCACCGGGCCCCCGGAGTCGCCGACGATCTGGGACACCTTGCCGGTACCGGTGCCGGCCGCGGTGGTGCGCTGGGTGACCTCGGCCGGCAACGTCCACGTCGTGTCGGTGCCGGACTTCTCCGCCCAGGCGCTGACGAGCCAGGAGCCCTCGTCGGCGACCGGCACGGCCGGGGTGGTGTGGCTGGTCGCCGGGCTGTCCGAGCCGCCCTGCGCCGACGCCGTCACGCTGGGCGAGGGGCCGGAGCTGCGGTAGGCGGTGAGGGACATGACCGACTTGGCGGACGCGGCGCTGGTCGCGCGGACCTGCGAGCCGGCGTCGGAGGCGGTGGCGACGCGTGTCCAGACCCGGCCGGTGATGCCGCTGCCGGCGTGGGTCTGGAGAGCCGTCCAGCCGGTGGGGCCGGTGACGGTGGTCTGGGTGTTCCAGGTCAGCACGAGCACCATCACGTCGCCGGCCTGCACCGACGACGGCACGTTGACCGTGTGCGCGGTGCGGTTGCCGGCGGTGCTGGCGGCGGCGACCTGGCCGAGCGTGGCGGGCGCGGCCGAGGCGGACGGGGGCGCGAGGAGCGAGCCCCCGACGGCCGTGACCAGCCCGACCACGACCGCGGTCAGCGCCGCGGCCAGGGTGCGGGCAGGGCGACGTCGAGGCTCTGCTCGGTGCGCGGGCGCACGATCGATGGTTCCCACTGGTACCCCATTCCCTCCGGCACGGGCCAGGGCGGCCCGGCTGCGATGCTGGCACCGGGAGGACCCTCCAGCGCCAGATGCCCGCGTGACCTCCCCCATTTGGGTGAGAGGGGTGCGAGCCGGTCCAACGTCAGTTGCGCTGGCTGCGCGTCAGCGAGCGCCGACGGCCCGACCGGGGCCGCGGCGCGATCCACGACCGCGCACGCGGGGCGTGGTCGCGGATCAGCTCGTCGAGCTCCTGGGCGAGCAGCTCGCGCGCGAGCGCGGTCGGGTCGTGCTGGCCGGGCGGGCGGCCGGTGAGGCCGAGCGCGACCGGTCCGTACGCCGAGCCGAGCACGGGGCCGTCACCGGTCCCGGCCAGGGCGTGGGCGGCGCCCGCCGTCTCCCGCCGGCGGGACGCCGCCTGCCGGACCGCATCGTCGAGGGCGCCGGCACTGTCGGCCCGGACGACGACGCCTGCGCGGTCCACGAGGGAGGCAAAGCGTTGCTGGTGGCCGTCGACGTGCTCGCCGAGGGCGGGGTCGCGCGGCACGCAGACCGGGACGTGGCCGAGGCCGCGGGCATCCATGATCGTGCCCGGACCGCCGTGGCAGACCACCGCGTCGGCGTCCGCCAGCATGGTCACGAGGTCGTCGTGCGGCAGGAAGGCGTGGGCCTCGGCGTGGGTCGGGGGGCGCGAGCTGCCGTGCTGCACGACCCAGCGGGACCCGGGGTCGCGCTGCGCGCACTCGTCGGCCCAGGCGACCAGACGGTCGAAGGGGTGGTGGTCGGTGCCCACGAGCACCAGGACGGTGGCGTTCACAGCAGCGGCCCCACGAGGTGTGCGTCCGGGTAGAAGTCGAGCTGCTGGTCCCACTGCACGATCCGGCGCGTGGTGAAGGGACCGCAGAGGCGGCCGGTCAGCGTCGGGCTGTCGACGCGGTCGTAGACCTCGATGAACGCGGTGGGGATGCCCATCGCGCGGGCGGCCACGAAGAACGGCACCGCGACCCCGGCCCCGGTGCTGACCACCAGCGAGGGGCGGTGCCGGCGCAGCGTCCGGACGGCGAGCGCGGCGTTGCGCACGAGGTTGACCACGTTGCGGGTGGTCGGGGAGTAGGACGTGACCACGTGCTCGTCGGCGAGGCGGTCACGCACGTCGGGGGTGTCGGGGCAGACCCAGACGCGGTCGTGCTCCTCCCACCAGGAGCGCAGCACGAGCAGCTGGGCGAGGTGCCCTCCCTGGCTGCTCACGAGCAGGACGGGGCCGGTCATCAGTAGGCCCCCTTCCCGCCGGTCACGGCGCGCACGGTCTGCAGGCAGATCCGGAGGTCGTCGCCGATGGTGACGTTGTCGGTGTAGTGGACGTCGAGCTCGACGCTGGTGTCCCAGTCGAGGTCGGAGCGTCCGCTCACCTGCCACAGACCGGTCATGCCGGGCTTGACGGCCAGTCGCCGGCGGGCCACGAGGTCGTACTGCTCGACCTCGCGCGGCAGCGCCGGGCGCGGCCCCACCAGCGACATCTCGCCGCGCACGACGTTGATCAGCTGCGGCAGCTCGTCGAGCGACGAGCGGCGCAGGAAGTGGCCGACGCGGGTGATGCGCGGGTCGTGGTGGATCTTGAAGAGGACCCCGTTGCCCTCGTCGACGGCCGCGAGCTCGGCCTTGTGGACCTCGGCGTCGACCACCATCGTGCGCAGCTTGTACATCGTGAACAGCTGCCCGCCCTGGCCGACGCGGACCTGGCGGAAGAACGCCGCGCCGTGCGAGTCGATCCGGATCGCGATCGCGAGCGTGAGCAGCAGCGGCGAGGCGAGCAGGAGCAGCAGGGTGCCGCCGACGCGGTCGACGACGGCCTTGCCGAGGCGGACGTGCACGCCCGGGCGGCTCGAGCCGATCTCGGTGATCGAGTGGCCGGCCACGTGGGCCAGCGACAGGCGGCGCAGCGGGACGGAGTCGAGGCCGGTCAGGACCGCCAGCGAGGTGCGGGTGCCCTCGAGCGACCAGCAGAGGCGCCGCAGGTCGTCGCGACCGAGCGTCGTCCCGGGCAGCACGACGACGGTGTCGGGGCCGTGGAGCTCGGCGAGCTCCTCGACGGCTTCGAGGCCGCGCCCCTGCGGGAGGCCGAACGTCTCGAGGTCGAGGTCGAGCTCGTCGTCGCGGTCGTCCACCACCGCGGCGACCAGGTGGACGTCGCGGCACTGGGCCCAGCTCGAGGCGACGTGGCCCACGCCCCCGCGGTCACCGACCACGAGGACGCGCAGCGGCTGGCGCGCGGTCCTGGCGAGGGGGCTGGCCACGACGAGCGCGGCAGTGGCGACGCCGGCGAGCAGCAGGCTGCTGCCGAGCGCGCGGACGTCGAGGGCTCCGGCCACGACGGCGAGGCCGACGACGGCGAAGGGCACGGAGAGGTGGCGGACGAGTCCGGACACCGGGGGCAGGCTGCTGCCCATCCGGCCCTGGATGCCGCGACGGCGCACGGCGAGGTGGACGGCGAGCCACAGCAGGAGCGTCGTCGCGGCCACCGTGTAGCCGTGGCGCAGGAGCGCTGCCGTCACGGTGCCGGCGCCGAGCGCGAGCACCCACGGCACCTGCCGCTGGACGACCTGCGCCACGCCGGCGGGAGCGTGGACCTCGGCGGGCTCCCCCACCTGCGGGAGCGGGACGACGAGGCTCGCTGCGGCAGGGCGCGGGACGTCCACGGACGGAGCCGTCTCCGTCGCGTCCAGGAACACTTCCGCGGTCACGCTGCCCCTACCCCCCGAGACGATCCACTCTCGGCGACCCACCGACACTGCTGGCCGCCTCCCACACCCTCGTGGGGCCGGCCGGGTGGCCACGGGGGCTGAACAGCCATTTCGTCGAATTTGGGGAGGGACCCTCCGACGCGTGGGACGGGTCCCGGCCCGACCCACCACCCGGGTGGGCCGGGGCCGGGGGACCTTCGTCCCTAGAGGGGCGGGCCGAGCGGCCCCTACGGTGAGGCGGTGCTCGCGCTGCGCCCCCGCTCCTCGCGGGCCTTCCGGTGGGTGGAGCTGCGCGACCTGGTGCGCGAGCACTTCTGGGTGATCCCGTCGGCGATGCTGCTCGGAGGCGTCGTGCTGGCCTGGCTGACCGCCTTCGCCGAGGAGCTGGGGGTGCCGGATCGCTGGTCGCGCGGGCTGCCGGTCGACCAGGCCGGCGCCTCGGCGATCCTCGGCGTGCTGGCGACCTCGATGCTGACCTTCGTCGGGGTGGTGTTCACGATGACGCTCGTCGCGCTCCAGCTGGCCAGCGCCCAGCTCTCGCCGCGGGTGGTGCGCACGTTCACGCGCTCGACGCTGACCAAGGTCGCCTTCGGCACGTTCTTGGCGACGTTCAGCTTCTCGGTCGTCGTGCTGGTGCTCGAGGAGGGCACCGCGAACGCCGATGCCCGGTCACGGGCGGTGACGGCGGCCTTCGTGCTCGTGATGGCCAGCGTCGTGGTGTTCATCGCCTACGCCACCCAGACCGTGCGGCTGCTGCAGGTCTCCTGGGTGATCACCGCGGTGGCCGAGGAGACCCGGGGCACGCTGGCCGACAGCTTCCCGGACCGCTCGTCGTACGTCGAGGTGGAGGCGCCGCGGCTCGTCGACGACCCCCCCGGTGGTCCAGCTGCCGCTGCCGGCCCCCGCCTCGCCGGGTGGCGGCCGCTTCGGCGTCGTGTTGGGGATCGACCGGCACCGCCTGGCCGAGGTGGCGCGCCGGCACGGCTGCGTGCTCGTCATCCTGGTGAGGCACGGGCAGTACGTGCCGTCCGGCGGCGCCCTCGCCGCCGTGCACGGCGGCACCGTGCCGTCGAACGACGAGGTCGTCCGCTGCTTCCACCTCGGCCGCGGTCGCACGATGTACCAGGACCCGGCCTTCGGCATCCGGCAGCTGGTCGACGTGGCCATCCAGGCCCTCTCACCGGCGCTCAACCAGGCCGGGACCGCGACGCAGGTGGTCGACCGGCTCGTCGACATCCTCCTGCGGCTCGCCCGGCAACCCTGGCCGACGGGCCTCTTCGTGGACGACGATGACGTCGTGCGACTCGTCGAGCACCGGGACGACTGGGCGCAGCTGCTGTCCCTCTCCTTCACCGAGATCGAGATCGACGGGGCCGGCTCCCCCCAGGTCACGCGACGCCTCGCCGCGGCGTACGACCGGCTCGAGCGCGAGGTCCCTCCCGACCTCGCCGCCGCGCTCGCCCCCCGCCGCGCGGCGCTGGAGGCGGCGGTCGCGCACGCCGGGCGGGTGGACCCGCAGCTCGCGCTGGCCCCCGACCCGCTCGGGATGGGGTGAGCCCGCATCGACACGACGACCACCCTGCAGACCCTGCTGCTCGTCTGCCTCGTCAGCGCGGCCGCTCCCCTGCTGACCACGATGGTCGGCGGCCACGTGCCCCAGGTGGTGCTGCTGCTGGTCGGGGGCGTCCTGATCGGGCCCCAGGTGCTCGGGATCGCCGAGCCGGACCTGGTGGAGCTGATCGCCGAGGTGGGCCTGGGCTTCCTGTTCCTGATCGCGGGCTACGAGGTCGAGCCCCGGCTGCTGCGCGAGCCGGTGGCCACCCGCGCCTTCATCGCCTGGGGCGCCTCCCTGCTGCTCGCGCTGGCGGTCGTCGGCGTCCTCGCGGCCTCAGGTCTGGTGCACGCGTACGTCGCGGTCTCGCTCGCCCTGACGACCACGGCGCTCGGGGTGCTGCTGCCCCTGCTGCGCGACCGCGGCCTGCTCGCGACCCCGTTCGGCGACGCGGTCCTCACCACGGGCGCGGTCGGCGAGATGCTGCCGGTGCTCGCCGTCGCGATCTTCCTGGGCACCCGCGGGAGCTTCGTGGCGCTGCTCTCGCTCGCCGCGATCGCGCTGCTCGCCGTCGTCCTGGCCGCGGTGCCGCGGCTGTTCGCCGGGACCGCGGTGCACCGGGCCTTCACCCAGACCCAGGACGACACCCGCCAGAGCGCGGTGCGCGCCACCGTGCTGCTGCTGGTGCTCTTCTTGACCATCGCCGCCGAGTTCGGCCTCGACGCCGTGCTCGGTGCGTTCCTGGCCGGGATGGTGCTGCGCCAGCTCGGGCCCACCGACCCCGCGGCCTTCGAGCACAAGCTCGACGCTGTCGGCTACGGCTTCTTCATCCCGGTCTTCTTCGTGGTCTCCGGGATGAACCTCGACATCCAGTCGATCGCCGACAACCCGCTGCGCCTCGTGCTCTTCTTCACCCTGCTGCTCGTCGTGCGCGGCCTGCCCACGGTCATCGCCTACCGCGGCATGTTCCCGCTGCGCGACCGGGTCGAGCTCGGCGTGCTCGCGGCCACCGCCCTCCCGTTGCTGGTGGCGATCACCCAGATCGGCCTGGCCAACGGCACCATGCTCCCCGAGAACGCCGCCGCCCTCGTCGGTGCCGGCGCCCTCTCTGTCCTGCTCTTCCCGGCCCTCGCCCTCGCCTCCCACGCCCGTCACGCCGAGGTGGGAGAAATGGCGACGTCAGGTGGGAGAAATGGCGATCCGCCGTGACCATTCCTCCCACCTCGGGTGACCTTTTCTCCCACCTCGGGTGACCATTTCTCCCACCTCGGGTGACCATTTCTCCCACCTCGGCGGTCGGGACGGGTCAGGCGGTGGCGGCGCGTTCGGCCTCCGAGCGGAGGATGCAGAACTCGTTGCCCTCGGGGTCCGCGAGCACGACCCAGCCGGTGCCGGAGCCGTGCTGGTCGCGGTGGTCGGCGACCTGGGTGGCCCCGTGGGCGAGCAGCCGGGCGACCTCCTCGTCGCGGGTACCCGCCCGGGGGCGCAGGTCGAGGTGGAGGCGGTTCTTGACCTGCTTGACGTCGGGCACCTCGATGAACAGGAGCTGGTGCCCCGTCTCGGGGTCGCGGATCATGCACTCCTCGTGCCCGGGCTCGTTGGGGTCGTCCTCGAGGTCGCGGTAGCCGAGCACCGGCTTCCACCACCCGGAGAGCTCGTAGGCGTGGTGGCAGTCGATGGTCGTGTGGCTGATGAACGACGTCATGGCCGCAGCCTCGCGGCGGGTGGCGCGCCTGTCGAGCGATTTGCCCGGCAGGCGACGTCGTCAGTCGGTGCCGTGGCGCCGGACGAAGTCGATGATCTGGTCGGCGAGCTCGGGGCGGCAGACGATCAGGTCGGGCAGCGACACGTCGTCCTGGTTGTAGACGAGCTCGGCGCCGTTCACGCGCGAGCAGAAGAGCCCGGCGGCGCGGGCGACGGCGACGGGGGCGGCGTTGTCCCACTCGTACTGCCCGCCGGCGTGCACGTAGGCGTCGGCGACGTCGCGGACCACCGACATCACCTTCACGCCGGCGGAGCCCATCGGCACCAGCTCGGCGTCGATCTCCTCGGCGAGGGCCTGCACGAAGGCCGGCGGGCGGGTGCGGGAGACCGCGATCCGCGGGCGGGTCGAGGTGCGCGGCGGCAGCACGGGCGGGTTGCCGGTGTTGAAGGTCTCGCCGAGCGCGGGCTGGGCGACGGCGCCCGCCACGAGCAGGCCGTCCTGCCAGAGCGCGACGTGCACGGCCCAGTCGTCGCGCGGCGGCTCGGAGAACTCGCGGGTGCCGTCGAGGGGGTCGATGATCCAGACCCGGTGCGCGTCGAGACGCGACTTGTCGTCGGCGGCCTCCTCCGAGAGCACCGCGTCGTCGGGCCGGTGGGCGGCGAGGAGCTCGGCGATGAGGGCCTGCGCGGCGGCGTCGCCGGCGTCCTTGAGCTCACGGCCCTCGAGGCCCTGGCCGCGGACCTCGAGCAGCCGCTCGCCCGCCACGGTGGCGAGCCAGGTCGCGAAGACGTGGTCGTCGGTGGCGGCCTCGGCGGGGAGGGTGGGTGCGTCGGTCACGGTGGTGCCCTTCTCTTGCTGGGATGTCAGGAGTTGAAGCGCTGCTGGGTCTTCTCGAGGCCCTCGGTGACCAGGCACTCGACCGCATCGGCCGCGTCGACCACCTGGAAGGGGATCTCCTTGCGCTCGGTCGCGGAGTAGTTGGACAGGACGAAGTCCGCGACGTCCTGGCGGCCCTGCGGGCGGCCGATGCCGACCCGGACGCGGTGGAAGTCGCCGGTGCCGAGCGACGAGCGCAGGGAGCGCAGCCCGTTGTGGCCGTTGTCGCCGCCCCCCAGCTTGACCCGCATGGAGCCGAACGGGAGGTCGAGCTCGTCGTGCACGGCCACGACGCGGGCCGGCGGCACCTTGTAGAAGGTGGCCAGCGCCTTCACCGGCCCACCTGTCTCGTTCATGTAGCAGCGGGGGCGGGCCAGCACCACGCGCGGACCCGGCGCGCCCGGGACGCCGCCGAGGCGACCCTCGACCACGTCGGCGCGACCGGTCTTGTGCGCGCGCAGCGCAGCACCCATCCGTTCGGCCAGCTCGTCGACGACGAGGTAGCCGACGTTGTGCCGGTGCCCGGCGTACGACGGACCGGGGTTGCCCAGCCCGACGACGAGCCAGACCTCCGCGTCGCTCATGTCGTCTCCGCTCACGTCTCCCCACCCGCCCGGGTGGGGCGAGCGGGGGGCGTCGGCCGGTCCGCGGAAGAGCCGGGCCAGCCGACGACCCAGCCGGGTCACTCCTGGGAGCCGCCCTCGGCCGGCGCGGCCTCGCCCTCGGCCGGAGCGGCAGCCTCGGCGGCCTCGGCGACGGACTCGTCGCGCTCGATGCCGGCCTCGGCCTCGGCCTCCTCCAGCTCGGCCTCGACCTCCTCGGCGGTGGGCGCGTTGGTGATGTTCACGATCAGCATCTCGGCATCGGTGAGCAGCGAGCTGCCCGAGGGGAGCTTGAGGTCGGAGGCGTGGATCTGGGTGCCGACCTCGGCGCCCTCGATGTCGACCTCGATCGACTCGGGGATGTGGGTCGCCTCGGCCTCGACCGACACGGTGGTGTTCTCGACGACCACGAGGGCGTCGCGGACGGCCTCGCCGACGAGCTGGATGGAGATGTCGACGGTGACCTTCTCGCCCTTCTTCACCTCGACGAAGTCGATGTGCTCCAGGTTGCGGGTGATCGGGTCGACCTGCACCTGCTTGGTCAGGCCGAGCTGCAGCTTGCCGTCGATCTCGAGCTCGAGCAGCGCGTTGGTGCCGCCGTGCTTGAGCGCCATCATCGTGTCGTGGCCCGGCAGGGTGATGTGGAGCGGGTCGGAGCCGTGGCTGTAGATGACGGCCGGCACCTTGTCCTGGCGGCGGATGCGGCGGGCCGCACCCTTGCCGAACTCGGTGCGGGTCTCGGCGACGATCTTCTCGGGGGCGGACATGTGCGTCTCCTCTGGCTGCGGAACAGGTGGGGGCCCCGGAGACAGCACGGGCGCCGCGCGACCGGGTCAGCGCGGCGCACCGGAGGTGTCGCCAGCCCTGTCGATCACGGAGCGGTGCTCCCTCGCCGAGGCATCAGCCCACGATCCTAGCCGCGGCGCGCCGGAGGCGGCGAATCGGCGCCCGGCGCTCCGGAGCCCCGCACCCGCCGGGGTAGCGTGCCGCGGGTGCCGCTCACCCTCGCCGAGGCCCGCGCGCGGGCCGCCCTGCTCAGCAACGTCTCCTACGACGTCCACCTCGACCTCGCCGACGCCGCGGGCTCCGCCACGTCGGAGTACGCCGTGCGGGCGGTGGTGCGCTTCGCGTGCGCCGAGCCCGGCGCCGGCACCTTCCTCGAGCTCGCGCACGCCCGCGACGTGACCGTCGACGGCGCCCCCGCGTCGTACGACGGCCGGCGGATCGCGCTCGACGGGCTGGCGGCGACCAACGAGGTCGTCGTCGAGGCCCGGGTGCCCTACGTGACCGACGGCGACGGCATGCACACCTTCACCGACCCGGCCGACGGCGAGCGCTACGTGTCGGCGTACTGCGGCATGGACGTGACGCAGAAGGTCCTCCCCTGCTTCGACCAGAACGACCTCAAGGCGCCGGTGACCCTGTCGGTGGCCGCACCCGCCGGCTGGACCGTGCTCGCCAACGGCGCACCCACCGCGGTGCCCGACGGCGACGCGGGCGGGACCTGGACCTTCGCCACCACGCCACCGCTGCCCCCCGCGATGTTCGTGATGTGCGCCGGGCCGTGGGCCTCGGTGCGCTGGGCGCACGCCGGGCGGCCCTTCGGCTGGCACGCCCGGCAGTCCCTGGCGCCGGCCCTCGAGCGCGACGCCGACGAGCTGCGGCGGATCACCGAGGCCTGCTTCGACCACTACGCCCGGATCTTCGACGAGCCCTTCGCCTACGACTCCTACGACCAGGCGATGGTGCCCGGCCAGAACTGGGGCGCGATGGAGACCCCGGGCTGCGTCACCTACCGCGACGAGATGCTGCCGCTGGGCCGGATGACCGAGGGCGAGCGGCGCTCCCGGGCGATGGTGATCGCGCACGAGATGGCCCACATGTGGTTCGGCGACCTGGTGACGATGACCTGGTGGGAGGACACCTGGCTCCAGGAGTCGTTCGCCGACTACATGGGCTTCCGGGTCTCCGAGGACGCCGCGGGCGTCGACGGCGCCTTCGTCGACTTCACGGTCGGTCGCAAGCCCGGCGCGTACGCCGCGGACCAGCGCCGCTCGACCCATCCGGTCGCGGCGATCACCGAGGACGTCACCGACGTCGACGTCGCGGCGGGCAACTTCGACGCGATCTCCTACGCCAAGGGCAACAGCGTGCTGCGGCAGCTGGTGACCTGGCTGGGCGACGAGCCGTTCCTCGCCGGCGTGAACACCTACCTCTCCACCCACCGCCACGGCAACGCGACGCTCGCCGACTTCGTGGCCGCGCTCGACGCTGCGACCGACCGCGACGTGCGCGGCTGGGTCGAGGCGTGGCTGCGCACCACCGGCTTCGACACCCTCCGCGTCCTCCGCGACGAGCAGGGGCCCTACCTCGTCAACGAGGGCAGCCGCCCGCACCGCGTCCGCGTCTCGACGTACGACGACACGCTGGCGCCGCTCGACAGCGCGCTGGTCGACGTGCCGGCCAGCCCCCAGCCGGTGCGGCTGCCCGACGCGCCGGTGCTGGTGCCCAACGCCGGTGGCGAGACCTACGCGCGGGTGCGCCTCGACGAGCAGTCGTGGGCGGCCGTGGTGCGCGACCTCGCCTCGCTGCCCGACGACACCGCCCGCGCGGTGCTGTGGAGCACGGCGTTCGACCTGGTCGCCGAGGGCGAGCTGGGCTCGTCCGACTTCCTCGGCCTGGTCACCCGCAACCTCGCGCGCGAGCCGCGCGCGGCCGTTGTCGAGGCGGTGCTGGCCTGGTGCCGTGCGCGCCTGGTCCCCCGCCACGTCGCGCCCCCCGACGTGCCCGCCGCGCTCGCGCAGCTCGCAGCGGCCTGCGAGAGCGGGCTGGCCTCCGAGCCCGACCCCGAGGTCGCGCTCGCGCTGACCCGCGCCCTCGCGTCGACCACGCCCGACACCGCGCTGCTCGAGCGCTGGCTGGTCGACCGCGAGACCCACACCGGCGTCGCGGTCGACGGCACCCTGCGCTGGCTGGCGCTGCACCGGCTCGCCGGCCTCGGCGCGCTCGACGCCGCGGCGATCGAGGCCGAGCGGGTCGGCGACGGCACCATCGTCGGCGAGCTCGGGGCGCTGCGGGCGCTGGCCGCGCGGCCGCACGCCTCGGCCAAGGCCGAGGCGTGGGCGCGGATGCTCGAGGACCCGGACGTCTCCAACCGCGAGTACACCGCGCTCAACGAGGGCTTCTGGAACCCCGAGCAGCTCGAGCTCGTCGGCCCCTACCTCCAGCGCTACCTCGACGAGGCCCCGGCTGTCGCCGCCGCCCGCGGGCAGGCCTACACCCACGTGCTCGGCCGCACCTTCCCCGCCGTACCGCTCTCGGACGCCGACCGCGACGCCCTCGCCCGCGCCCTCGACCGCGACGACCTCCCCACCCTGCTCCGCCGCCACTGGCAGGACCGCTACGACGACCTGGTCGCGGGGCGCTGAGAGGCCCCGGGGAGGGGGCAATTCGCGGGTCAACCCGTGAATTGGTCCTCGTCGGACCGAAATATCCGTCCGAAAGCGGACAAAGAGGTCCGGTGGTCGCGGGGCTCGCGGCGCAGCTCACCGGCTGAGAGGCTGTGCATGGCGTACGCCGCACCGCCGTGCGTCCGGAGGGAGGACCGGTGAACGTCTACCTGCTGCTGGGGCTGGCGATCGTCTCCGAGGTGACGGGCACGCTGGCGCTCAAGGCGTCCGACGGCTTCAGCCGCCTGGTGCCCAGCGTCGTGGTGGTCGCGGGCTACGCGATGTCGTTCGTCCTGCTCGCGATGGTGCTCAACCGCGGCATCCCGGTCGCGGTCGCCTACACGATCTGGTCGGCGATCGGCGTCGCGCTGATCGCGGTGCTCGGGTCGGTTGTCTTCGGCGAGCACCTCGCGCCGCTGCAGGTCGTCGGCATCGGCCTCGTCGTCGGCGGCGTCGCCGCGATCCAGCTGGGGGCCGGCGCGTCCTGATCAGTGCCCGGTGAGCTCCGAGACGCGGTCGAGGAAGCCGTCGACGAGAGCAGCGGCGCGCGTCCGTCCGGCCTGCTCCCGCTCGACGGTCTCCGCCAGGAGCTCGTCGGGGTCGCGTCCGTGTGCGCGCGCGACCTGCGCACCGCCGTTGGTCAACCAGAGGTCCAGCATCGCCGCGTCGAGCTCGGGATGGAACTGCACGGCCAGGTTGCGGCGCAGCACGAACGCCTGGGACGACGCGTCGTTGCGGGCGATCTCGCGGGCACCCCCGGGCAGGTCCCACCGGTCCATGTGCCACTGGAACCACGGCCCCTCGCCGACGAGTGACGGGTCGTCGGTCCGGACAGGTGCCCATCCGATCTCCGCCCGCTCGGCCGGTACGACGGCTCCCCCGTGCGCCGCGGCGACCAGCTGGCCGCCGAAGCAGATCCCGAGCACCGGCACACCGCTCGCGTCGGCGTGGCGCAGCAGGTCGAGCTCGTCCGACACCCAGGACCCGATGCGTTCCTCGTCGTACACCGACCACGGCGCACCCATGGCCACGACCAGGTCGAAACCGGCGACGTCCGGGAAGACCGTGCGCACGTCGGGCGTGAAGTGACGCGCCTCGGGGACCACCTCGTGGAACACGATCTCGACGCCGCACTCCTCGAGCCTCCGGCCGACGGCCCCGGGAGGCGACACGTGGTCGTGCTGGATGACGAGAGCGCGCACGAGTAGCTCCTCAACTCTTTACGGGGGACCCGCGCCAAGGCTACTGTTCGGGTCCGAACGATTCAATGCCGAGCCCCTGGCCACTGCACCGAGCGGACACGACATGACCCAGCCTGCCGCCACGCTGATGAGCGAGTTCGAGACCGAGGTGACGGTCTCCCGGATCGACCACCCTGCCGAGGGCGTCTCCCTGCTGACCTTGACGGACCCGGCCTCGGGCCACCTGCCGCCGTGGACGCCCGGGGCGCACATCGACCTCCTCCTGGGCGCGGACCTCGTGCGCCAGTACTCCCTGTGCAGCAGCCCCGCGGCGAGCGACACCTACCAGGTCGCCGTGCTGCTGACCCCGGACTCCCGTGGGGGCTCGGCCGCGGTCCACGCGCTGGGCGAGGGCAGCCGGCTCACGATCCGGGGCCCCCGCAACCACTTCCCGCTGGTGGCGTCGAAGGGCTACGTCTTCCTCGCCGGTGGCATCGGGATCACGCCGATCCTGCCGATGATCGAGGAGGCCGAGGCGGCGGGCGCCGACTGGCAGCTGCACTACGGCGGTCGCAGCCGCGCGTCGATGGCCTTCACCGACCACCTCGAGAAGTACGGCGACCGCGTGCACCTCGTCCCCCAGGAGGAGGCGGGCGTCCTCGATCTCGGGACCATCCTCGGCACGCCCGCCGACGACACGCTCGTGTACTGCTGCGGGCCGGAGCCCCTGCTGGCCGCGGTCGAGGAGCGGTGCACGAGCTGGCCCGCCCACGCACTCCATCTCGAGCGCTTCTCGGCCAAGCCGCGCGAGGACGGCGACAACTCCGACTTCGAGCTCGTGCTCCAGCGCTCGGGGATCACGCTGCAGGTGCCCGCGGAGACGACGGTCTTCGACGCCATGCGGAACGCCGGCGTCAGCGTGCTCGGCTCCTGCCTCGAAGGCATCTGCGGTACCTGCGAGCAGATCGTCCTCGAGGGCGAGGTCGACCACCGCGACTCGGTGCTCGACGAGGAGGAGCAGGAAGCCAATGAGTGCATGATGGTCTGCGTCTCACGCGCCCGCAGCACGCGCCTGGTGCTGGACGCGTGAGGGGAGGAGGAGCAATGGACGTCTCCCGTGCCGGCACCGACGTGCCGCTCAACGCCTGGTACGCCGTGGCCACCTCCGAGGAGGTCGGCCGCGCCCCGCTCGCCCGCCGGCTCCTGGGCCACCGCGTCGTCCTCTACCGGACGACGGGCGGCTCCGCGGTGGTGCTCGAGGACCGCTGCGCCCACCGGCCGGTCCCTCTCAGTGACGGACGGCTCGAGGGCGACGACATCTACTCCGGCTACACGGGCTTCGGCTACGCCCCGGACGGCCGCTGTGTCGCGGTGCCGACGCAGGAGAACGTGCCGTTCGGCGCCGCGGTGCGCTCGTTCCCCGTGCACGAGGACGGCACCTTCGTCTGGGCCTGGGGCGGCGAGCCCCGCCTGTCCGGCCTCCGGCCACCGCCCGACACCTCCTGGCTGCGGTCGCCCGAGTGGACAACGTTCGGCGACGCCCAGACCACTGCCGCCGCGGCCTCACTGCTGCGCGACAACTTCGCCGACATCACCCACGTGGTACAGCTCGACCCGGCGATCGCTCCCCCGGTGCTCGACGACGGGCCACCCCCGCCCCTGGAGGTGCAGGTCAGCGAGACCACGGTGACCTTCTCACGCCACTTCCCCGCCAGCCGCCTGGCGCCGTGGCACGCCCAGGTCCTCGAGCTGCCGGAGGACGCCACCCACGAGCAGCACGAGGAGGGCGCCTTCGTCTCCCCCGGCCTCTGGGTCGACCGCTGGTCGGTTCTCGTCAACGGGTACGGCGATCGCGACGGGGCGCACACCTTCGTGTTCACCCACGCGCTGACGCCTACGTCACGACGTACCACGCAGCACATCTGGCGCGTCAGCCGGAACTTCGCCTCGAGCGCCGCCGCCACCGGCACGCTGCAGCCGATGCTGGCGGCGTACTACGCCCGCGTGCGAGCCGTCCTCGAGCAGATGCAGGCGATCCTCGACGAGGAGGGCCCCCGGGCCGAGGTGGCGACGACCGCCGACGCCGCAGTCACCCAGGTGCGGCGCATCGTCCGTCGGATGGTCGAGGACGAGTCCGGGCGCCGCTGAGGCGCCGCCCGGGCAGCGCCGGTCAGCCGGCGCGCTCCCAGACGACTCCGGAGGGATCGGTCAGCGTGTCGCTCGCCCCGTCGTACGCAAAGAAGGAGCTGATCCTCTCCCGCGGCAACGGGTTGCCTCCGCGCACGCACACCAGCGTGCCGGTCATCGACACCCCGTCCTCGACCGTCACGCCGTGCCCGACGAGCTTCGCCGGCGGACCACCACAGACGCCCGTGGTGAAGTCGTCACGCAGGGTCATCGCGTAGACGGGTGCCCCGGCGCCCCTGATGCGCAAGGTCTGGTGGCTGCCGTCGAGGTCCGTCGACGTCCACGTGCCGGCGAGCTCTCCACCGCCCGCCGAGGCCGCAGGCGCCAGCGCACCGGACCCAGCGGCAACGATCCCGGCCACGACGACGGCGGTCGCGGTCCTGCGTCGCCACCCGGGTCGCCCATCTCGGCGGACCTCGGCATCGGCACTGCTGCTGGTCGCGTTCATGCGGCCTCCTCCACTGACGGGCTCCCCGCACCTGTCAGGGTGCACCCGTCCGGCCGCTCGTGGCATGCCGCACGGTGGTCAATTTCCGAGCGGTGCAGACCAGGCCGCCTGCACGCCTAGGCCGGGACGACGCGGACCGGGAAGGCCTTGATGCCGTTGACGAAGTTGGAGCGGATGCGACGGACGTCGCCGGTCAGCTCGATCTCCTTGAGCCGCGGCAGCAGCTCCTCGAACATCAGCCGGATCTCCATGCGCGCGAGGTTGTTGCCCAGGCACAGGTGCGGGCTGCCCTTGCCGAACGTCATGTGGTCGACGTTCTGACGGGTGACGTCGAGCTTCCAGGGATCGGGGAAGACCGACTCGTCGCGGTTGCCCGAAGCGAACCACATGACGACCTTGTCGCCCTCCTTGATCTCCTTGCCGCCGAGCTCCACGTCGCGCGTCGCGGTGCGCCGGAAGTGGTACACGGGCGAGGCCCAACGCAGCAGCTCCTCGACGGCGTTGGGGACGAGCCCGGGCTGCTCCTGGAGGAGCCGCAGCTGGTCGGGCTGCTGCATCAGGGCGAGCATGGCGTTGCTGATGGCGTGGCGGGTGGTCTCGTTGCCGGCGATCACCAGCAGCGTGAAGTAGTGGTTGAAGTCGAGCGGCGAGAGCGGGACACCGTCGTCGGGCAACCGGTTGGCGAGGATGCTCACCAGGTCGGTGCCGTCGCCTCCGGTGCGCGCCTCCTTGAGCGCGTTGCCGTAGTCCCAGACCTCCAGCACCGTGGGGGTGCGGAACGGCAGGTGCTTGTACTCCTCGCTGTCAGGGAGGTCGGCGCGGTGGTCGGTGAAGTCGGGGTCGGTGTTGCCGACGAACTCGTTGCCCCAGGCGATCAGCTGGGGCGTGTCCTCCGGCGGTACGTCGAGCAGCCGCGCGAGGACCTGGATCGGGAAGTCGGCGCTGATCTTCTCGACGAAGTCGAACTCCGACTCCTCGAACGCCGTGTCGATGGTGTTGCGGGTCAGCTGGCGCAGGAAGCCCTCGTAGTTCTTCATGAGGTTGCGGGGCGTGAACTCCCGCTGGATCAGCCGGCGCATCGCCTGGTGGCGCGCCCCGTCGGTCTCGAGCAGCGAGCGCCGCTTGTCGAGGAGCGCGTCGTCGAGCTCCTCGAGGTTGACGAACTTCTCGGAGGTGAAGGTGTCGGAGTCCTTGTCGACGGTCCAGATGTCGTCGTACCGGGTGATCGCCCAGAACCCGTGGTTGGGTGACGGCTCGGGGTTCCAGTGCACGGGGTCCTCGGCACGGAGGGTGTCGAGCTGGGCGAACCCGCGCAGGTCCGCGAAGCCGTCGATGTCGGAGAGGTCGACCTCGGACAGGGGTACAGGGTCAGGACGGGTCACGGTTCCTCCTCGTGGGACCGGCGAGCCGGAGGGTCGGTGGCTCAGATGTGGTACGTGTACTCGTGGAACTCCCAGTCGGTGATCCACGTGTTGAAGCGCTCGATCTCGTCGCGCTTGTAGGACAGGAACGTCTTCACGAATGGCTCCCCGAGCAGTGCGGCGAACTCCGTGTCGGCCTCGAGCGCGTCGAGGGCCTGGCCCAGGGTCTGCGGCAGCTTCGCGGAGCGGGACACGTCGTACCCGTAGCCGACGAGCGGCTCTGGCGCCTCGGTCTTGTTCTGGATGCCCAGCAGCGCGGCAGCGAGCATCCCGGCGATGGCGAGGTAGGAGTTGGCGCTGGCGTCACCGAGGCGCAGCTCCATGCGTGAGGCCCGGCCGCGCTCGGGCGGGATCCGCACCATCGCGGAGCGGTTGTCCATGCCCCAGTCGATGAGCCACGGCGCCAGCGTGTCGGGGCCGAAGCGCTTGTAGGAGTTGATGGTCGGGTTCGACACCGCGGCGAGCGCCGGCGCGTGCTCGAGGATGCCGCCGACGGCGTGACGGAGCAGGTCGGACAGGCCGTCGGCGCCGTCGGGGTCGTCGAAGAGCGCCTGCTCCTCCTCCGACCAGATCGAGAAGTGCAGGTGGTAGCCCGAGCCTCCCTCGTCGTTGAAGGGCTTGGGCATGAACGTCGCGAGGTGTCCCTGCTGGCGGGCGAGCTCCTTGACCGCGATCTTGAAGCGGTGCGCGCGGTCGGCGGCGTCGAGCGCCTCGCCGTGCCAGAGGTTGATCTCGAACTGGCCCGAGGAGAACTCGTGGTTGGCGGAGATGACCTCGAGGCCGTAGTTGCCGAGGAGCCGGAGCGCACTGAGCAGCACGTTCTGTGGGTCGCCCTTGAGCCCGGAGGTGTAGACGTTGCCGGTGCCCTCGCCGTACCGCTTCCAGCCAGAGTCGGACGTCGGGCTCTCCTCGAGCAGGTAGAACTCCAGCTCCGGGCCGACGACCGGGCGGTAGCCGAGCTCGGCGTACTTCTCGCACACCTGGCGCAGCACGTACCGCGGGCTCTCCTGCGACGGGGTGCCGTCGGGGTTGTAGAGGTCCGCGATGCAGTGTGCGACGCCGGGCTCCCACGGCACCGCCTGGAGGGTGGCCAGGTCGGGGAAGGCCTGGATGTCCGGCAGCCCGTCGGACAGGCCACCGTCGATGTCGACCACCCCGCCGCGGGGCGTCGTGCCGTACACCGACCGGCAGAAGGCGACGCCCGCGCCGACGGTGCGGGCGAAGCGGTTGACGAGGACGTCACGACCGCGGTCGGTGCCGATGATGTCCGCGTATCCGAGCCGTACGACGTCGATGCCGTCGGCAGTCAGCTGTTCCTGGGCAGGCTCCAGGCCAGTGGTGTCGAAGTGCGCCACGTGTGCTCTCCCGGGGATCGTTTGGCTCCGAACAATACAGAGTGATGCAGACCACGACAAGGGTTCCTTTCGCACCGGGCAGGCGCTACCGTACGGAGCCAAACGATCTGCCGCCAGGAGCTCCCGCATGACCCAGATGAACGGCTTCTTCTTCCCCCGCACGGCCTCGGGGGCGGCGTCCCTGATCCCGTCACCGCCGTGGTACTACTCGGGCGACCTGCTCACGGTGGAGTACCGCACGGACCCGGACCGTGTCGCCGAGCTGCTGCCCGCTCCGCTGGAGCTCGCGGCCGAGGACCCCGGCGCGGTGGCGCTGATCTGGGCCGACTGGCAGTCGTGCTCGTCGAGCCGCGAGGAGCTGCTCGACCCGGTGCGGTCGCAGTACAAGGAGGCCTTCGTGGTGGTCCGCTGCTCGTTCGAGGGCCGCACCTACTCCCGCTGCGTCTACATCTGGGTCGACAAGGACTTCGCGATCGCGCGCGGCATGCACCAGGGCTACCCCAAGAAGCTGGGCCAGATGTGGCAGACCCGGCCGCACGCGTTCCCACAGGCGTCGCCGCAGATCGGCCCCGGCGGCAGGTTCGGCGCCACGCTCGCCGCGGCCGATCGTCGGCTCGCCGAGGCGGTCGTGACGCTCCGCGAGGAGTCCGACACCAACGGCTTCGTCAACGGCCACCCGATGGCCCACCATCGCGTCTACCCCGACATCGCCGGTCAGGGAGACGCCTACGCCGAGCTGATCGAGTCGGGGGCCAGCGCGTTCCAGGGAGGTCAGGCCTGGCGCGGCGACGCCGAGCTGAGGCTGTTCGAGGCACCCACCGAGGAGCTCGCCCGTCTGGAGGTGGACGAGGTCATCGGTGGGTACTTCCGCCAGGTGGGCGTCGAGTGGAACGGAGGGCGTTCCCTTGCCCACCTCTCGGGAGGCAGCCTCTAGGCTCTGCGCCATGCCGGACAAGCACACGCTGGAGGAGGCCGAGCGCGCCACCCGCGACCGGGTGGAGCACCTGCCCCTCGACTTCGCCTCCGCCCACGCCCTGTCCAGCATGTTCCGGGCCTCGAACGCCGTCCGGACGCACCTGACCAACGAGGTGCTGCGCCCCCACGACCTGACCTGGACCGGCTTCCTCGTGATGTGGACCCTGTGGATCTGGGAGTCCATGGAGACGCGCGACGTGGCCGAGTCGGTGGGCATCAGCAAGGCGACGCTGACCGGCGTCGCCAAGACGCTCACGACGCGCGGTCTCGTCGAGCGGATCCCGAGCACGGTCGACCGTCGGCTGGTGAACCTCGAGCTGACGCCGTCCGGCATCACGCTGATGGAGCGGCTGTACCCGGAGTTCAACGCCATCGAGTCGAAGATCGTCGCGGACCTCTCCCCTCGTCAGATGACGCTGCTCACCAACCTCCTGCGCAAGATCGTGGAGACGACCGAACGGCTGTGAGCGGTCAGCTCTCCCGACCCGTGGTGGAGGCCATGCGAGCGACCCGGTCGGTGAGCTCGTCGTAGAAGGCTGGAAGGCCAGCCCGGTCACGGACGAACATGGCGGGCTTGAAGCAGATCGTCGTGAAGCCACGGCGCAGCTGCCCGGGCAGGGAGGAGAGCGCGTCGCCGAGGTCGGCGAGGTCGTCGCTCGAGCGGAACGTCCCGCGGATGCCACCCACGAGCTCCAGCTCATCGAGGTCACGTCCCGCCCCCCGCATCGCGGACGCGAGCACTGCCAGGTCCCCGTCGGTGAGCGGACCGAACGGGTTCAACCCTCGCCCGTGGCGGACCAGACGCCTGATCAGCGGAGGATGCATTCCCTGTCCGCCGAGCCAGATGGGAGGCCCCTGGGGTGTGTAGGCGCCGGGCTCGAGCCACACGTCGTCGAAGGAGAAGTACCGACCCTCGTGCCGGATCGGGAAGGGACCCCAGGCCTTGGCCAGGATGTCGAGCTGCTCGTCGAGGATCTTGCCCCGTTCGGTGAACGGCACGCCGAGCGCGGCGTACTCGTCGCGGCTCCAGCTGACCGTCGGCAGGACGACGAGGCGGCCGCGGGAGAGCAGGTCGAGGGTGCCGAGCTCCTTGGCCAGCAGGAGCGGATGGCGCAGTGGCGCGATGACGGCGCCGGCCACGATCCTCAGCCGTTCGGTGGCCTGGGCGATCGCGGACATCACGACCAGACTGTTGGGCCACGGGTAGTCCGGCGACTGGTTGCCGGGCGCGGCGTAGTCGCGGGGATTGGCCATCTCGCCGGCCGCGCCCGAGTCGCGGCCGAGGACGACGTGCTCGCTGAGCATGACGCCGTCGATGCCGTGTGCCTCGGCCTCGACGGCCATCTCCACCAGGGCGCGGGGGTCGTGGGTGCCGGTGAGTGCCTCGTTCTCGGTCAGCACCAGGAGCAGGCGGACGTCGGTCACGGGACGGATCCGCTCAGTCCGACCACGTGACGGTGAGCCCGTCGCGCCGGCCGAAGCGCGCCAGGTGGTCAGCGACGAGCTGCCGGAAGCGCTCGACATCGCCCCCCTCGGGCACGGACGCGACGACCTCCAGGCAGCCGCTGGCCGGCCGGGGCACCGCGGTGCTTCCGCCGTCGAAGGCGATCGACGTGACGCCGGAGTCGACCGTCACCTCGGCCTTGCCCGACCAGTGGCCGGCCAGCTGCCTGGCGTAACGCTCCGGCCGCGTTGTGACCATGGATCCGTGACGAGCCTGCATGAGAGGTCCTTCTCTGGAGGTGGTGGCGACGAGCTCGCGCCGAGCGAGGCTGACGTCCTGGAGATCATCGGGAGGCGTCGACCAGGGCGCGGAACAGCGCGAGCTGCTGGGGGTCGTCCGCCCAGGTGTCCTCGGGGTGCCACTGGACGCCGAGGAACCAGCCCGGGGATCCCCCGAGCTCGACGGCCTCGATCACCCCCTCCTCTGCCCGCGCCACGACGTGCAGCCCACTGCCGAGCTCGGCCAGGCACTGGTGGTGGTAGCACGACGCCTCGACCTTCAGGCCGACCACCTGACCCAGCAGGGATCCCGGTTCGACCTCGATGTGGTGGCGGTGGTGGCGGTGGTGTCGCATCTCGCCGTAGGCGTGGTCCATGTCCTGCACGACCGTGCCCCCGCGTGCAGCGTTGACGACCTGCAGGCCGCGGCAGATCGCCAGCAGCGGGATCCCGCGCTCGAGGCAGACCCGCGCGACCGCGAGGTCGAAGGCGTCCTGCTCCACGTCGACGTCGTACAGGGTGGGGTGCTCGGGCTGGCCGGTCCAGCGGCCCGCGAGGTCGCCACCGCCGGGCAGCAGGACGCCGTCGGCCATCTCCAGTCGCCCGGCGACCTCCACGTGGTCCGCCTCGCCGCCCGGCGCGTGGGGGTGCATCACCAGCGGCTCACCGCCTGCTGCCCAGACCGCCTCGACGAGGTTCCGCGACGTCACCTCGGCGGCGTACCGAAGCGCCGACGCACGCTCCGAGAACCGCGCCGGGACCGCGATCCGCGGCCGGCGACCGACCCCTGACGTCACGGCGTCCCCTCGCCCGTCGGTCAGTGCGACGGCGGCAGCGGCTTGCGGATCCCGCGGAACTCCCAGTCACCACCCTGGGCGGTCGAGAGCACCTCCTCGGACTCCGTGGGCTGCGCACCGACGTCGCTGCGGATGGGCGTGGGACCGGAGACGATGTGGTTGCGGAGGGTGCCGAGCCCCTCGACCTCGACCTCGACCACGTCGCCGGGGTACACGGTCCGCGAGATCGCGGGCGTCCCGGAGAGCAGGAGGTCGCCGGGCTGGAGCGTGATCGTCCGGGCGATGTCGGCGACGAGGTAGTGCATGTCCCACTCCATCTCGTCGGTGTTGCCGTCCTGGCGGACCTTGCCGTTGACGAGTGTGCGGATGGCCTTGCCTCGGAAGTCCCAGCCCTCGACGACCCCCGGCCCCACGGGACACAACGTGTCCGCCCCCTTGACGCGCAACATCGACCCGGAGTCGGTGTCGCGGAAGTCGTGGAGGCCGTAGTCGTTGGCCACCGCGAACCCGCGGATGTAGTCACCGGCCTCGGACGGGGCGATGTTGCGGCAGGTGCGACCGATCACGATGGCGATCTCGCCCTCGTAGTTGAGCCACTGGCACCCCTCCGGACGGACGACGGCCGCGTCGTGGGAGTTGAGCGCCGACACCGGCTTGTGGAAGTAGGTCGGGGCCGGCGGGAGCGTCGTCATCATCTCCTCCACCCGGGAGATGTAGTTCAGGTGCACGCACACGATCTTCGAGGGCGTCACCGGGGGCAGGTGCGTCGCGTCGGGGATCGGCACGGTGCGGCCGTCGCCCGCGACCAGCTCCTCGCCGCGACGAACGACGTCGACCGGGTTGCCGTCGAGCAGGATGCGCCGGGTCTCGCGCAGGGTCATCGGTGTCCTCGGGCTTCAGCCGGCGGCCGGCAGGTCGGGGCCGCCTGTCTGGCGGACGTAGTCGGGGTCGACGGGGGTGGGCTTCGGCCGCGGGAAGCCGTCAGCCGGCCGGTCGAACCAGAGGTGGACCTGGCCGGTGCCGATCGAGTTCTCGTACTCGCCGTACTGCCGCGCGGCGGCGGTGCAGGCCTCCTCGCCCAGAGCGCCGATCATCATCAGGTAGTGCGCGAACATCGACTCCGGGCGGAACGGCATGAACTCCGGCATGGTCTCCAGGACCCGTTTGTGGTCCCCGGCCTTGAACCACCCGATGCGCTCCTCGTCGGCCGCGCGGGCCTCGGGCGTGCGGATGCTGCCGAGGTCGGCGCTCTCGTGGTCGCGCAGCTGGCGCAGCTTCCAGAACGTGTGGGACAACGCTCCGGAGGCGACCAGCAACACCCTGCGGTCGGTGCCGGCGATGGCGTCACCGAGCACCCGGCCGGCGCGGAGGAAGTCCTGCATGTCACCGGTCTGGGCGACGCTCACCGAGACCCACCGCTTGTCGAGGCCCTCGCCGAGGAACTTCCACAAGTTGAGCGTGGCGTAGTACATGGGCAGGTACGGGTCGTCGATCGCCGTGACCCACGTGGAGTGCTGCCGGTCGAGCTCGTCCATCTTCCAGGCCAGCTCGGGGTCGCCACGCCAGTCGTAGGGGATGCGGCACATGCCGCGCGGCAGCTCCTCGGCGGTGAAGAGACCGGCCCGACGGTCCTGCGCGGTCACCACGAACTCAACGGTCGTGAACCAGTGGGAGTCGAGCACGACCACCGTGTCGTAGTCGAGAGTCTCGAAGACGTCCGCGCGGAGCTGCTCGAGCGCCGGACCGAGTGAGAAGTCGCGTCCGCCGTTCAGCGCGCGGCGGGTCTCCTCGGGCAGCATGATGGTCGGGACGTGCGCCAGGATTCCGGCGCCGACGACTTCACCCATGGGTTCGGGGTCCTTCCGGTGTCAGGTGGTCAGCTCGTCCAGCCGTCGGGGCTGAAGACGGAGTTCTTGATGTCGGTGTAGAAGTCGAACGACCAGATACCGCCCTCGCGGCCGATCCCCGACTTCCCGTTGCCGCCGAAGGGCGCGCCGAGGTCGCGGACGAAGAAGCAGTTCACCCACACGGTGCCGGCGTCCAGCGCGGCGGAGACCCGCTCAGCCCGCTCGCGGTCGCCCGTGACCAGGGTGGCGGCGAGGCCGAACCGGGTGTTGTTGGCCATCGCGACGCCCTCGGCCTCGTCGGCGAAGGTCTGGATGGTCAGCACCGGACCGAACACCTCCTCGGTGAGAATCTCGCAGCCCGGGGTCGCGTCGACCAGGATCGTCGGACGGAAGTAGAGGCCGCCGAGGTCGTCGTTCGGACCGCCGCCCAGGATCGCGCGGGCGCCGTCGGCCAGGGCCCGCTCGACGAAGCCACGAACGCGTTCGAAGTGCGCACGGGAGACCATCGCGCTGATGTCCGTGGCCTCGTCGCGGGGGTCGCCCTGGACGATCGTCCGGGCCTTGGCCACCACGCGCTCGGTGAACTCCTGGGCGATCGACTCCTGCACGAGGATGCGGAACGCGCCGAGACAGACCTGTCCGGCGTTGTCGAACTGCTCGACGGCGAGGTCGACGGCGAGGTCGAGGTCACAGTCCTCGAACACGAGCAGCGGCGACTTGCCGCCGAGCTCGTAGGACAGCGGGACGATGTTCGGCGCCGCCGCCCTCGAGATGACTCCTGCCGTCGGCACCGAGCCGGTGAACGCCAGCCGGTTGATGCCCGGATGGGCGGTGAGCGGCGCCCCCGCCTCCAGCCCGGTGCCCTGCACGACGTTGAACACACCGGCGGGGACGCCCGCCTCCGCCATGATGTCGGCGAGCAGGCTCGCCGTCAGCGGGGCCCACTCCGGCGGCTTCAGGACGACGGTGTTCCCGGCCGCCAGCGCCGGCCCGATCCGCCAGGTGGCCAGCATCAACGGCGCGTTCCAGGGCGTGATGATCGCGACGACGCCCGCGGGGTCGTAGGTGATGCGCTCGCGGTGGCCGCGAACCTCCATGTCGGGGTGACCGAGCCTCTGCTCGGCGTAGTCGGCGAAGTAGCGGAAGTTCATCGCGACCCGCGGCATCACGCCGCGTCGGTGGCTGCGGATGAGCGCTCCGTTGTCGCGGGTCTCCACGCGGGAGAGGTCCTCGACGCGCTTCTCGACACCGTCGGCCACGCGGCGCAGGATCTCCGAGCGCTCCGCCACCGGCAGCGCGGCCCATGCCGGAAACGCGTCCCGGGCAGCGGCCACGGCCAGGTCGACCTCGGCGGCGCCTCCCGCGGCCACCTGCGCCAGCTCGACCTCGTCGATCGGCGAGACGTCGGCGAAGGTCCGGTCCGAGGCAACCCTGCGGCCGCCGATCCAGTGGCGCAGGTCGACGGGCACGCCCTCGACGTCGGCAGTGTGCTGCGGCATGTGGTCCTCCGGTGCGACCCGGGCGGTACGGGCGCGTCAAGGGGCGGTGACCCCGGGAATGCTCAAGTCGTTCGGGCCCAAACGTACGGGCAAGCCGTCGAGCGGTCAAGGGTCGGGAAAAGCCTGCGGGACGATGGCAACGACGGTCGTACGGGCCCTAAATATCTTGTTCAGACCCTTGACGTCCACCTGTGGTGCACGTCACCCTGCTTTTCATTCGGGGCCTAACGGCCTCGTCGTCCCCCTGCCACGCCACCCCCGGCCATGCCCTCGTGGAGAGACCCCATGACCCAGCTCCAACCCCCGCCGCAGGAGACTCCGGAGACCGCGCTGCACCACGGACGACTCGGCGTCCTGGGCATCGTCTTCTTCGTGGTCGCGGCCGCGGCCCCGCTCGTGGGCATGACCGGTGCCGTCCCGGTCGCCATCGTGCTCGGCAACGGCGCCGCCGCCCCCGGTGCGTACGTCGTCGTCGGCCTCGTCCTCCTCCTCTTCTCGGTCGGGTACGCCGCGATGGCGACCAAGGTCACGAACACGGGCGCCTTCTTCGCCTTCGTCGGACGGGGCCTGGGAATCGTCCCGGGCGTCGGCTCGGCGTTCACCTCACTCGTCGCCTACCTGTCCATCCAGCTGGCCATCTACGGGTTCTTCGGTGCCCTCGTCTCCAGCGAGATGAACGACAAGTTCGGCATCGATCAGCCCTGGTGGCTGTGGACGCTCATCTCGTGGGCGCTGGTGACGGGCCTGTCCGCGCTCTCGGTGGACATCGGCGCCAAGCTCCTGGGCGTCCTGATGACCATCGAGCTGCTGTCCCTCGTGGTGACTGCCTTCGCCGTGCTCCTCTCGGGCGACACGCCCGAGGGGATCGACCTCGCGGCGTCGTTCTCGCCGACCAACATCTTCGCCGGCGGCCTGGCGAGCACGGCAGGCATCGCGCTGGCCTTCGCGTTCGCGTCCTACATCGGCTTCGAGGCAACGGCGATCTACGGCGAGGAGTCGAAGGACGCCCACCGCACCGTGCCGCGGGCGACCTACCTGGCCGTCGTCATGATCACGGTCATCTTCGGCTTCACCGCCTTCGCGATCGTGACGGGCCTCGGCTCCTCCACGGTGATCGACCGCACGGTCGAGCTCTCGACCGTCGACGGCACGCCCCTGGCCAACCCGGCGGGGGTGCTGTTCGGCGTGGCCGACCAGTACGTCGGATCCTGGATCGTCGACCTGATGAGCTGGCTGGTGATCTCCTCGCTCTTCGCCGGTCTCCTGGCCTTCCAGAACTCGGCCGCCCGCTACTTCTACTCGATGGGTCGCGCCGGCGTGCTGCCGTCCTCGCTCGACCGCGTCAACGGCCGCGGGGCGCCCTGGACGGGAACCGTCACGACCTCGGTGATCACCTTGGTCGTCATCCTGGTCTTCTGGATCGGTGACAAGGACCCGGTCCTGAACCTCTTCTACTGGTTCTCCGGGCTCGCCGTGCTGGCCATCGTCTTCGTCGAGATCCTGGTGTCGGTGGCAGTGATCGCGTTCTTCTCGCGGCACCGGGAGGGCGTCTCGATCTTCACCTCGATCGTCGCGCCGCTCGCCTCGATCCTCGGCCTCGCCGTCGGTCTGTGGCTCCTGGCCTCCCGCTTCGCCCTCCTCGCCGGCACGGTGAAGGAGGGGGTCGACCCGACGGCCGAGCCGTGGGGCCTCAACACGACAGGCTGGGTGCTCGTGCTCCTGCCCTTCGTGACCTTCGCCGTCGGCATGCTCGTGGGCAAGCTCCGGGTCCGCACCGAGAACGAGGACGCGGTCGCGGACCTCGTCACCTGACCTGTGCAGGAACCCCACGCTGACCCGCCGACGCCCAGCCGGCGGGTCAGCGTGATCTCGGACCAGGGCGTGTCAGGCGTGGCCGTCGAACATGGAGGTCACGGACCCGTCCTCGAACACCTCACGGATCGCGCGGGCGAGCAGCGGCGCGATCGACAGGCAGGTGAGCTTGTCGAAGTGCCGGTCGTCGCTGAGCGGCAGCGTGTTGGTGACCACGATCTCGGTGGCGGCGCTGTTCTTGAGCCGGTCGACGGCGGGCTCCGAGAGCAGCGCGTGGGTGGCGGCGATGACCACGCCGGCGGCGCCGTCGGCCATCAGGGCCTCGGCCGCGGCGACGATCGTGCCGGCGGTGTCGATCATGTCGTCGACCAGCACGCAGATCCGGCCGTCGACCTGGCCCACGACGCGGTTGGCGCTGACCTCGTTGGGCCGGTCGATGTTGCGGGTCTTGTGGATGAACGCCAGCGGCGCGCCGCCGAGGCGGGCCGACCAGCGCTCGGCGACCTTGATCCGGCCGGCGTCCGGCGAGACCACGGCGAGCGGCTGGTCGCCGTACTTCTCGCGGACGTACTCGGCCAGGATCGGCAGGGCCATCAGGTGGTCGACGGGGCCGTCGAAGAAGCCCTGGATCTGGTCGGCGTGCAGGTCGACGGTGATCAGCCGGTCGGCGCCGGCGGTCTTGAACAGGTCGGCGATCAGGCGCGCCGAGATCGGCTCGCGGCCGCGGTGCTTCTTGTCCTGGCGGGCATAGCCGTAGAACGGCATGACCACGGTGATCCGCTTGGCCGAGGCCCTCTTGAGGGCGTCGACCATGATCAGGTGCTCCATGATCCACTCGTTGATCGGAGCGGTGTGGCTCTGGATCACGAACGCGTCGCAGCCGCGCACGGACTCCTCGTAGCGCACGTAGATCTCGGAGTTCGCGAACTCGTACGCCGACTGCGGCACCAGGCCGGTCCCCAGCAGGTGGGCGACCTCCTCGGAGAGGACCGGGTGAGCCCTCCCGCTGAAGACCATCAGGTTCTTCTCGGTGGTCCGCTTCATTCCGCTCACGGTTGGTGGCTCCTCGATCGCCGGTCGGGTCCGATCAGGATTCTCCACCACCGTCGTCGGTCTGCCCAACTCCGCCACGACCCCCGTGAGACACATCTCGTCCACCGGACGTTCCACCGCCGGACTCCCCCGCCCCAGCGGCCCCAGCAGCCCCGAGGGCCCGCTCCGCCGCGTCGGCCTGGGCGGTCCCGGCCCGCCGGGCGAACACCCAGTGCTCGAGGTTGCGCTGCGTCCCGGCCGACACCGCGAGCGCGCCCGGCGGTACGTCGCGACGCACGACCGTGCCGCCCGCCGTGCTGGCGCCGTCCCCGATCGTGACCGGGGCGACGAAGGTGTTGTTGGCGCCGGTGCGGGCGTGGCGCCCGACCGTGGTGCGGTGCTTGTCGACGCCGTCGTAGTTGGCCACGATCGTGCCCGCGCCGATGTTGGTGCCCTCGCCGACCTCGGCGTCCCCGACGTAGGACAGGTGCGGCACCTTGGCGCCGTCGCCGATGTCGGCGTTCTTGGTCTCGACGAAGGCGCCGATCTTGCCGCCCGCGCCGAGGCGGGTGCCGGGGCGCAGGTAGGAGAAGGGCCCGACGTTCGCGCCGGCGCCGATCACCGCGAGCTGGGCGTGGGTGCGCACGACGCGGGCGCCCTCGCCGACCTCGCAGTCCTGCAGCGTCGTGTCGGGGCCGACCACGGCGTCCTCGGCGACGACGGTGGCGCCGAGCAGCTGGGTGCCGGGCAGCAGGGTGACGTCGGGGGCGAGCACCACGTCGGCGTCGACCCAGGTCGTCGCGGGGTCCATCACGGTGACGCCGTCGCGCATCCAGCGCTCGAGGATCCGGCGGTTGAGCTCGCGGCCGAGGTCGGCGAGCTGGACGCGGTCGTTGGCGCCCTCGGTCTGGCGGACGTCGTCGAGCACGTGCGCCCCGACGGCGAGGCCGGCCGTGCGGGCCAGCCCGACGGTGTCGGTCAGGTAGTACTCGCCCTTGGCGTTGTCGTTGGTCAGGCGCGGCAGTGCGTCGACGAGGAACGTCGCGTCGAAGGCCAGGATGCCGCTGTTGATCTCGCGGATCGCCCGCTGCTCGTCGTCGGCGTCCTTCTCCTCGACGATCGCGGCGACGAGCCCGTCCGGGTCGCGCACGATCCGGCCGTAGCCGTGGGGGTCGGCCACCACACCGGTCAGGATGCTCACCGCGCGCCCGGACGCCGCGTGGTCCTCGGCGAACGCGCGCAGGCTCTCGCCGCGCAGCAGCGGGGTGTCGCCCGCCGCGACGAGCACGGTGCCGCTCGTCGTACCGGCGGCCTCGACGGCCACCCGGACGGCGTGCCCGGTGCCGTCCTGGGTCTCCTGCACCGCGAGCACGACGTCGGGCACCAGCGACCGGATGTGCGCGCCCACCTCGTCGCGCTGGTGGCCGACCACCGCCACCACCCGGTCGGGGCCCACCTCCTGCACCGCGGCGAGCACGTGCCCGACCATGGTCCGCCCCCCGATCGGGTGCAGCACCTTCATGGTCTTGGACTTCATCCGGGTGCCACCGCCGGCAGCGAGGACGACGACAGTCAGCTCGTTCACCATGCTCCCCGGGTAGGAGTCGAACCTACGTCGCTGGTCCTGATGCAAAGTCGCCACAGAGTGACCGACCTGACCCGAACTCGCCCGTTCCTCCGGCGGGGACTACCTCTGTCGACCGACCCTATCTGTGCGCCCACGGCCCTGGGGTGGAGATCTCTGGCACGACAACCGCGCCATGCGGCGTGCAGCTGCGCGCATGCGTCAGTCCTGAGAGCACTGGCTCTTGAGTCCTGCCCCAGGCCTCAGCCAGAGCCGAGGTCCCAGCCAATGATTCACCCAAGGGCGGATAGAACGTGTTGATGTCACGCCGCCAGGCGACCCCGTGCAATCGCTCGAGAGCGTGGAACGCAGCAGTGCGCATCAGGCCCAGTGAGTGTGTGCTCACCCGCTGCACCGCGAAGCGGCCCAGTTCTGAGCAACGCTGGACCTGGACCACTTCCCGCGAGTAGCGCACGGGCAGGAGCGAGGGGAACGCTGGGGAAGACACACCGAGCCGAAGCCCGTGGATCAGCGCCGACCCGGATAGACGTTGCCCTTCAGCACCACGCGACTCTGGTTGTCTCCCCGGTAGCGGTACCACACGACAACAGCGGTGTCGTCTGGTCCGATCGAGGCATTCATGAGGGGCCCCATCTTGGAACCAAGGATGGTTGCCCTCGGCCATGGTGTGCTCGAGTTGCGCCAGCTGGCCAGGACATGGCCCCCGGCCTGCCAAGCGGCGACAGCTTCGCCCGTCGGGTTGACAGCCAACGTGGCACCCCAGCCACGCGGACCGATTCTGGTCCGGTCGTGCCAGGACCCCGAACGCGGACGCGACATGGTGAAGGTCCCCTGGCTCTTTGTCCCCGCGCAGAGAACCGTCGCGGTCCCGGTGTCATCGACGCCTAGCCCGAGCAACTCACCGCGACGACGGACAGTCTGCACATGGCCCCAAGCCCTGCCGACGGGCTTGGTCCTGCTCGCGACCCCCTTGGTCCGAGGCCACGCGGCGGTGACCTGTCCCCACGTCGTTGCCGCCAGTTGAGGTGTCCATGACACCGCGTGACCCTCCGCCGTCAGCCGGACCCGACCACGCCAGGCGCCTCCTGCTGGCTTGCTGCGCACGTATGCCGGCCCCTTCTGCATGTATCCGGGGTGTGACCAACCGACCATGACATTCCCGCCTCCGTACACGACCCCGACCGGAGAGCGGACCAAGCAGTACATACCAGGCCCCAAAGATGGGTTGCACCAGCCGTGGACCCTCTGCAAGGGACCGGCAAGTGCGAAGGGCCGACGCCACGTCGCAGAAGGTGGCCGAACGACGGCGACCGCCTTGACCTTGTTCACCGTGAAGTCGTCGACGCAGCTGCGGCAGCGTCCCACCCGTCCACGCCAGAAGGTGACCAACGCTGTCCCCTCAGCCCCTACCGCGAGATCGAGGTGGCTCACGATCGCATGGCGAGGAGGAACGCGCGCGACACGAACAGGACCAGTCCAGTCGGCGCCGCGTGACCGCCGCATGGCCATGACCCTGTGGCCCTGCTCCCACGCAACCACGGTGGTACCGCGCGCGTCTACGGCAACCTGAGGCCCGGAAGGGGAAGCGGTCGAGGAGCGAAACAGCGTCCGGGACCGGTACCACGGCCCACTGGGTGGTCGGGTCGCCGTCTTGACGGAGTGGCCAGCGGCCCACACCACGCGTGCAGCACCTTGCGGTGTGACCGCGACCGAGGGTGAAGGCTCCCAGAACACATCCCCCCAGGCGGACTGGACCCCGGTCAGCGCGACAGCTGGCGTCCAGCCGTCATCGGAGGCAGCTGTTGACGACACGACCGAGCCGATCAGAGAACTCGCAACGGAGACCAGGGCCACGGCAGTGATGGTGAGGGCTTGGGGGGCGTGGACTCGCACGGTAACCACCTCCGGGTCGGCACGCGAGCTCTCCAGGGCGTCACCTGCACACTGCCGCAGCCGCGCTCGACGTGGTAGTGGCTTATGTCCCAGATGTGAGATGGAGGCGGCCAGCGCCCTCCGGTGAGCCCGGCGGAACTCTCAGGCTTCCGCAAGCACGCGGACACCTACGGCCAGGGCGAGCGGTTCGCGGCCGAGCCGTGGCTCCGGGCCGGGATGCGGCTCACGCTGTGCGGGATGCGGCGCTCCGAGGTGCTGGGCCTGGACTGGCAGCGGGTAGACCCCTGCCGTCTCTGACCTGCACAGACTCTGTGAGGCTTGCTCCCCGGGTAGGAGTCGAACCTACGTCGCTAGTCCTGATTCAAAGTCAGGCGGGCCCTGCCGGCAGACCAACCGGGGATTGCTTGTCCGGTGGCCCGCCTGGCGGGACAGTCCCGCCCGGCAGACCAACCGGGGATTGCTTGTCCTGTGCGGACAGCCCGACTCTAGGAGACCGAGGACACCGAGGGGATCAGCGGTAGCCGTAGCGCCGCATCAGCGGGCCGCAGGCGAGCACGGTCAGGCGTTGCCGCGAGGCGGGCAGCTCGGTGCGCCACTTCTCGTCGAGGCGCAGCGGCATCGGGCCGGTGCTGAAGCGCACCCGGCCGCCGGTCGGGGTGTGGCTGACGGCGCGGTCGACGCCGTCGGGACCGATGAAGGCGAGGTCCTCGTCGGTGGCCTCGCGGCCCGAGAGGCGCATCACCGCGCGCATCGCCTCGCGCGGGTCGCTCACCATGTCCTCGTAGCGCAGGCGCAGCAGCGGTACGCCGCGTCGGCCGAGGCGGTCGATCATCAGGTTGACGCTCCACCAGCGCCGCAGGATCTGGCGCGCGGGCCGCTTCTTGAGGTGGCTGCGGGGGCCGGAGTTCTCCGGCAGCGGCACCTCGCGGCTCCACGAGTTCAGCACCCCGCGCGGGTCGCGGACCATGTGCACGATCCGCAGCCGCACGCCCGGGTCGCGGGCCAGGAGCGCGGCGGTCGAGGGGCGCTTGGTCGAGTCCACCACGATGCCGGCGCCCGAGACCGCGGCGACGGCCCGGTAGACCGCCCGGGTCAGCTCGAGGTAGCGCTCGGTGCGCTCGCGACGCCGACGGGAGAGCCGCGCCAGCGGACCCACCAGCTGGCGCGCCGTGCTGTCGACCTGCGCCTGCAGGCGCAGCACCTCGTCGACGTCGACGCGGTCCCACCCGCCGAAGGCGTGCTCGCCGACGCGGATCCAGAAGTCGCACTCCGAGAACAGGGCGCCGCACGAGCAGCGCTGGTCGCGCTTCACGCCGCCCTGCCAGAGGTAGAACAGCTCGCCCACGTCGCAGTGACCGGGCAGCTGCCCGATCAGCAGGTCGAGCAGCGTCGAGCCGCTGCGCGGCATCCCGCCGACGAAGACGACGTCGACCGCGGCCTCGGACGCCCCGCCCTCGCGGGGCGTGCCCGTCACCGTCTCTGCGTGCACCACGTCGACCTCCAGCCCGGCTGTGTGCTCCGCCCGATCCTCCCGCCCCGGCGGGCCCACCGGGGTCGGCGTGCCGGGCAGTCACCCATCTGGGGTACGCCGCCGCCCCCGCGGGCGGCCGGTAGCGTGAGCGAGGTGGACCTGCCCGTGATGCCGCCCGTCCAGCCCATGCTCGCCAAGTCGGTCGCGGGGATCCCCGACCCGGCGAAGCACGGCGGGCTGAGCTTCGAGCCGAAGTGGGACGGTTTCCGCTGCCTGGTGTTCAAGGACGGCGACGAGGTCGAGCTGGCCAGCCGCAACACCAAGCCGCTCACCCGCTACTTCCCCGAGGTGGTCGCGGCGATGCGCGAGCAGCTGCCGCAGCGGTGCGTGCTCGACGGCGAGCTCTTCGTGGCCCAGACACCGGACGACGGGGCGCAGCGGCTGCAGTTCGAGGTGCTCCAGGAGCGGATCCACCCGGCGAAGTCGCGCGTGGACCTGCTGGCCGAGCAGACGCCCGCCGGCTTCGTCGCCTTCGACCTGCTCGCGCTCGGGGACGCCTCCTACGTCGACCGGCCGTTCGCCGAGCGCCGCGCCGCGCTCGAGGAGGCGCTCGCGGGGCTGGACGGACCCTGCTACCTGACCCGCACCACGACCGACCCGGCGGTGGCCGAGCAGTGGTTCGCGGAGTTCGAGGGCGCCGGTCTCGACGGCGTCGTCGCCAAGCCGCTGGGCGCGCCGTACCAGCAGAACGCGCGGACCATGCTCAAGATCAAGCACGAGCGCACCGCCGACGTCGTCGTCGCGGGCTACCGCGAGCACAAGACGTCGACCCCGGAGCGACCCCTGCTCGGCAGCTTCCTGCTCGGCCTCTACGCCGACGGGGAGCTGCAGCACGTCGGTGTCAGCGCGTCGTTCACCGAGAAGCGCCGCGCCGAGCTGTGGCAGGAGGTGCAGCCGCTCGTCTGCCCGATCGAGGAGCACCCGTGGGGGAAGTGGCAGGAGTGGGCGATCGCCAACCCCGATCGGGTGCCCGGCACCCAGAGCCGGTGGAGCCAGGGCAAGGACCTGTCGTTCACGCCCCTGCGTCCCGAGCTCGTGCTGGAGGTCAAGTACGACCACATGGAGGGCCGGCGGTTCCGGCACACGGCGCACTTCAAGCGGTGGCGACCCGACCGCGACCCCACGTCGTGCGGCTACGACCAGCTCGAGGAGCCGGTGAGCTACGACCTCGCTAGGATCTTGGGTGTCGACGCCCGGAGCGGAGGAAGCAATGCCTGAGGAGCAACCCCAGGACTACGACGTCGTCCTGCTGATCGAGCAGGAGCTCACCGCCGCCGACGCGGCCCAGGTGCGCAGCCTGCACGAGGGGCTCGACGAACCCGTGACCTACCACGTCCTGCTCCCGATGGAGGACGCCGCCGCCCGCGTCGAGGCCGCGATGGGCTCGCTCGGCGCCGGTGAGGTGCTCGGCTCGCCGTCGATGGCGATGCGCGACGTCGACCTCGACGCCGTCCGGCAGGACTGCGTCGACCGCTCGAAGGCCGAGCTCGCGCACACCCTGGAGGCGCTGCGCAAGGCTGGCGCGAACGCGCAGGGCGAGGTCGTCTCCCAGCCCCCGATTGACGCCCTGGCCGCGAAGGTCGCGGAGGTCGACGGCCGCGAGGCGATCATCCTCACCCAGCCGCACGTGGTCTCCGAGTTCTTCCACCTCGACTGGACCTCCCAGGCCCGCCGCAAGATCGGCGTCCCCGTGCTCCACCTGCTCGAGCACGAGAGCTTCGACGAGCAGGCGGGCGGCGGCGAGGGCGTCACCGGCGTCTGAGGGCGGTCAGCTACCTGCTGCTCGCCAGCTCGACCACGATGTCGAGGTGCCCGGCGTGCCGGGCGTACTCCTGGAGCACGTGGAAGCAGATCCACTCGAGCGTGGGCGGGTCGCCGTCGAAGCGCTGGTCCGCCCGGGCGAGCTCGTCGGGCCGGTGGGTGGCCAGCACCTCCGCCGTACGCCGGCCCGTCGCCTCGAGGCGCTCGGCCAGCGCCTCGGCGGTCACGTCGTCCGCCACCTGCCAGCGCCCGTCGCCCCGCCGGCGCCACGGGTCGTCGATGTCCCAGTCGCCCCACGGGTCGCCGACGTCCTCGCCGAGGAAGCTCCACACGAACCAGCGCTGCTCCATGTGCACGCAGTGCGAGAGCAGCTCGAGCGGCGACCAGCCGGACGGCAGCCGGCTGCGCCGGCGCTCGGCCTCGGGGAGGCCGAGGACGCCGTCGGCGATCTGCCGCCGGTAGTGGTCGAGGTACGCCGACCAGAGGTCGCCGGCGTGGTGGTCGGGCTCGTCGTCCTTCATGGTCAGGTCCCCTCGATCCGGTTGCCGTCGTCGTCCCAGTGGGCCGCCACCTTCTTCGACGGCTGCACACGCGGGGGCTCGCCCGGCATCTTGGGGTAGTCGGGCGGGAAGTTCAGCTCGCCGCCGGGCAGCTCCTCCCACAGCCGCAGCAGCGGCTCGAGGGAGTACGACGTGTCGTCGATCGCCGCCCACGGGTCGCCGTCGGCGACCCGGTCGGGCACCGTGAAGAGGTTGAGCTCGCGGGGGTCGGTGAGGCCGGCGAGCTCGTCCCAGGTGACCGGTGTCGAGACCGGGGCGCCGGGCAGCGGGCGCAACGAGTAGGCCGAGGCGATGGTGCGGTCGCGGTTGTTCTGGTTGTAGTCGACGAAGATCCGCTCCCCGCGCTCCTCCTTCCACCAGGCGGTCGTCACGCCGCCGTCGCGACGCTCGAGCTCGCGGCCGAACCCGATCGCGGCGTGGCGCAGGTCGGTGAACTCCCAGCGCGGCTCGATCCGCACGTAGATGTGGACGCCGCGGTTGCCGGAGGTCTTCGGGAAGCCGACGAGCCCGAGCTCCTCGAGCAGCTCGCGGGCCACGCCGGCCACGCGCACCGCGTCGGCGAACGTCGTGCCGGGCTGGGGGTCGAGGTCGATCCGCAGCTCGTCGGGGTGGTCGACGTCGGTGCGGCGCACCGGCCAGGGGTGGAAGACGATCGTGCCCATGTGCGCGCACCACACCGGCACGGCGATCTCGGTCGGGCAGATCTCCTCGGCGGTGCGGCCCGACGGGAAGGTGACCTCCACGGTCTCGAGGTAGTCGGGGGCGCCCTTCGGCACACGCTTCTGGTAGAACGCGTCGGCGTCGCGGTCCTGCGGTCCGGTCGCCAGCTTCATGCCCTCGCGCACGCCGCTCGGCCAGCGCTCCAGCGCCGTCGGTCGGTCGCGGAGCGCGCGCATCAGGCCGTCCTCGACCGACGCGACATACTGCGCGACCATCAGCTTGGTCACCTCGGGCGTCCGGTCGGTCGCCTCGTAGACCACCCGGTCCGGGCTCGACACCCGGACCGCGCGTCCCCCCGCCTCGACCTCGGCTGCGCTCGCCTTCGCCATGGCCCGACCCTAGACGGCACGCCCGGCACCAGCGCGAAACCGCGTCGCGGCCACCGCCGGCGCCTGCCTAGAGTCGGTCCCGTGACCGAGCACCCGGGCCTGACCTTCGCCACCGTCGACGTCGACGCCGAGGAGGGGCCCGAGCACCGGCGGCTGGTCGCCTGGGGCGAGGCGGTCTCGCGCGGCTTCTACCAGCAGCGCTTCGACGACCAGCGGCGCGAGCTGTGGCTGCACCACACCCGCGCGGACGGCGCGGTGCTGCGCGGCGCCTGGCCCGCGACCACCGGGCTCGCCGACCCGGACACGCCGGTCGCGACGTACGCCAGCTGGGCCGGGCGGATCAACGTCGGCGGCGACCGCCTGCTCGACGTCGACATGATCTCCGACATCACCGTCGCCCCGACCCACCGACGCCGCGGGCTGCTGCGGCGGCTGATCACCGACGACCTCCGCGACGCGGCGGCGGCCGGCTTCCCGCTCGCGGTGCTGACGGTCTCCGAGGGCACCATCTACGGTCGTTTCGGCTTCGGCCCGGCCACCCGGCTGCGCGAGGTCGAGGTCGACGTCCGGCACCGGTTCGCGCTGCACTCGCCGCCCGACGAGGGCACGCTGGAGCTGGTCGAGCCCGAGGTCGCCTGGCCGAGCATGCAGCAGGTCTTCGCCCGCCACCTCGAGACCGTGCGCGGTGCGCTCGACCGGCCGAGCTTCTACTCCATGATCCTCACCGGCACCTACGACTGGTTCGAGGGACACCCCGACACCAAGATGCGCGCGGTCGTGCACCTCGACCGCGACGGGCGACCCGACGGCTACGCGGTGTTCAAGCACATCGGCTGGCCCGACGACCGCGCCACCCTCGAGCTCCGCGACCTGCTGGCGCTCTCCCCCGACGTCGACCTCCGGCTGTGGCGGTTCGTCGCCGACCTCGACCTCGTGCACCGGGTCCGCTGGCGGCGCGCGCCGGCGGAGTGGCCGCTGGAGTGGGCGGTCACCGACCCGCGCGTGGTCACGACGACCAAGGTCAACGACATGCTCTGGCTGCGGGTGCTCGACGTGCCCGCCGCGCTGCAGGCCCGGCCCTGGGGGGCGGACGGCGACGTGGTCGTCGAGGTCAGCGACGCGCTCGGCCACGCCGACGGCCGCTGGCGGGTCACGGTGCGCGACGGTGCCGCCGGGGTCGTGCCCAGCACCGACGAGCCCGGCGTGCGGATGACCGCCGACGTGCTCGGCTCGCTCTACCTCGGAGGCGTCGGCGTGCGCACGCTGCACGACGCCCGGCGCCTGGGTGGCTCCCCCGCTGCGGTCGAGACCTTCACCGCGATGGCCGACACCGGCCCCGCGCCGTACTGCACCACGGGCTTCTGACCGTGCGCGCCGTCGTCGTCGACTCTGCCCGCGCGGTGCCGGAGGTCCGGGAGGTGCCCGAGCCCGTCGCTCCGGTGGACGGCGTCGTGGTGGGGGTGCTGGCCACCGGGATGTGCCGCAGCGACTGGCACGGCTGGGCGGGGCACGACGACGACATCACGTTCCCGCACGTGCCGGGCCACGAGCTGGCCGGCGAGGTGGTCGAGGTCGGCGCGGAGGTCACCCGGTGGCAGGTCGGCGATCGGGTGACGGTCCCGTTCGTCTGCGGGTGCGGCCGGTGCCGCTGGTGCGCGGCGGGAGAGGCCCAGGTCTGCCCCGACCAGCAGCAGCCGGGCTTCACCCACGGGGGATCCTTCGCCGAGCGTGTCGCGCTGCACGCGGCCGACACCAACCTCGTCGCCGTCCCCGAGCAGGTCGACATCACGACCGCGGCCGCCCTCGGCTGCCGCTTCGCGACGGCGTACCGGGCGCTGGTCGGCCGGGCCCGGGTCACCGACGGCGAGTGGGTGACCGTGGTCGGCGCCGGCGGCGTCGGGCACAGCGCGGTGATGATCGCCCGGGCGCTGGGGGCCCGGGTGGTCGCGGTCGACCGCAACCCGGAGGCCCTCGCCGTCGCGTCCGAGCTCGGCGCCGAGCACACCCTGCTCGCCGACGGCGTCGACGTCCCCACCGCGGTCGCCGAGCTCACCCACGGCGGCAGCCACGTCGCCGTGGACGCGGTGGGCGCCGAGCAGACCTGCGCCGACGCGATCCTCAGCCTGCGCCGGCGCGGTCGCCACGTCCAGGTCGGGCTGCTGCCGCCGGTCGACGGTCACCCGCGGGTGCCCATGTCACGGGTGATCGGCTGGGAGCTCGACCTGCTGGGCAGCCACGGCATGGCGGCCGCGGACTACCCCGCGATGATCGCGCTCATCGAGCGCGGCGTCCTGCAGCCGCAGCGCCTCGTCGCGCGCACCGTGGGGCTCGACGAGGCGGCGGCCCTGCTCCCCGTGTTCGACCGGACGACCGTGGCCGGCATGACGATGGTCGACCCCGCTCGCTGAGCTACGACAGGCGCGAGTTCGGCTGGAAGGTCGGCCGCCGGTCGGCGTCCTCGCGCGCCGGTCGGACGAACTCGAAGCCGGCAGTCGTCACCAGCCGCCAGTCGTCCCGACGGGCCTGCAGCTCGCGGGCGCAACCGAGGTGCAGCGGCGGCGCGTGGAAGGCGTTGCGGCCCACCTCGGCCTCGGTCCCGACGAACGCCACGGGCCGGCCCAGCGGGCGTCCGCAGGCACCGCAGATCCGGCTCAGGGCGCACTGCGTGACCCGGCGGCCGTCGAGCGAGTCGAGCCCTTCGGCCCAGGCGAACGGCACGGTGGTCACGACCGCGGTCACGACGCCTGCCGCGACCAGGCGCCGAGCTCGGTACGACGCGGCGGGCGCTCGTCGTCCCCGCGTCGCTTGCGGTCGCGCGTGGGGCCGCCCGGCTCCGGTTGGTCGCTCGCGGTGAACCGGTTGGGCAGCGAGAGCTCGAGGATCGTGCGCAGCGCCTGGCCGTACTGCCGGTGGAGCGGGCCGACGGTGTAGGGCAGGTCGTACTTGGCGCACAGCTCCTGCACCCGCACCGAGATCTCGGCGTAGCGGTTGCTCGGCAGGTCGGGGAAGAGGTGGTGCTCGATCTGGAAGCCGAGGTTGCCCGACAGGACGTGCAGCAACGGGCCGCCCTCGAAGTTCGCGGCGCCGAGGACCTGCCGCAGGTACCACTCCGCGCGGGTCTCGCCCTCGATCTCCTCCTCGGTGAAGTGCATCGCACCGTCGGGGAAGTGGCCGCAGAAGATGATCACGTAGGACCACAGGTTGCGCGCGACGTTGGCGGTGAGGTTGGCGGTCAGCGTGCTCTTCCAGTGGCGCCCGGAGAGCGCCGGGTAGACGACGTAGTCCTTGAGCACCTGGTTGCGGCCCTTGCGCCAGATCTGGCGCAGCTGCCGCTTCATCTCCTGCGGGTCCTTCTCGCCCTTGCGGATGCGCTCGAGGTCGAGGTCGTGCAGCGCGACGCCCCACTCGAAGAGGAACGCCAGCAGCGCGTTGTAGACGGGCTGCCCGAGGTTGGCCGGCGACCACTTCTGCTCCCGCGCCATCCGCAGGATGCCGTAGCCGATGTCGTTGTCGTGGCCGAGCACGTTGGTGAACTGGTGGTGCACGTAGTTGTGCGAGTGCTTCCACTGCTCTGCCGGTTGCGCGGTGTCCCACTCCCAGTTGCTGGAGTGGATCTCGGGGTCGTTCATCCAGTCCCACTGGCCGTGCATGACGTTGTGCCCGATCTCCATGTTCTCGAGCACCTTGGCCAGCGCCAGCAGCGACGTGCCGAGCGCCCACGCCGGCCTCCTGTTGCTGGCCAGGAGCGCGACCCGTCCCGCTGCGGCGAGCCCGCGCTGGATCGTGATCAACCGGTTGATGTACGCCGCGTCGGCGGCGCCGCGCGACTCCTCGACCTCGGCGCGGATCGCGTCGAGCTCGCGGCCGAGCTGCTCGACCTCCTCGTCGGTGAGGTGCAGGTACTCCTGGACGTCGCTGATCGCCATGTCTCTCCCTGGTTGCGGGCCCGGTTGCGGGCGGTGGTCAGATGTCGAAGGTGCAGTCGCCCACGGCGGCGGTGACGCAGGTCTGCACCTGCTCGTGGGGCTGGTCGTACTGCTCGCCGTTGCGCAGGTCGCGGACCCTGCCTGCGACGAGGGTGAGCGTGCAGGTGTGGCAGATGCCCATCCGGCAGCCGTAGGGCATGCCGACGCCGACCGACTCGCCGGCCTCGAGCACGGTGGTGGCACCGTCGGCCTCGACGGTCTTTCCGGAGGTGCGGAAGGTGAGGGTGCCGCCCTCTCCGCCGTCACCGCCGAGGTCGAGGGAGAAGCGCTCGAGGTGGAGGCGGTCCTCCAGCCCGGCGTCCCCGAAGTGCGCGGCGACGGCGTCGAGCATCGGGCCGGGGCCACAGGCCCAGGTCTCGCGCTCGCGCCAGTCGGGGCAGATCCGCTCCAGCCCGGCCCCGCCGTCGGCGAGGTCGAGGACGCCGTCGGCGTCGGTGAAGCGTCGGTCGACGACCAGGCCCTCGTGCCTCTCCTCGAGCGCGGCGAGCTCGTCGCGGAAGATCATCCGGTCGGGCGTCGGCGAGGAGTAGTGGAGGACGACGTCGGGCAGGGTGCCGCGACGGTCGAGCGTGCGCAGCATCGCCATCACCGGTGTGATGCCCGAGCCCCCGACGAGGAAGAGCATCCGCGCCGGCGGCGGGTCGGGCAGCACGAAGTCGCCCTCGGGCAGCGCCAGCCGCACGATGGTGCCGGGCTCGAGGCCGTTGACCAGGTGCCCCGAGAGCAGGCCCTCGGGCATGGCCCGCACCGTGATCGCGATCGTGCGCCCTGAGCGTCGCGGCGGTGAGCTGACGGAGTAGGACCGCCACTGGAACCGGCCGTCGACCTGCACGCCGATCCCGACGTACTGCCCGGGGCGGTGGTCGTAGCGCCAGCCCCACCCCGGGCGGATCACGAGCGTCGCCGCGTCGTCGGTCTCGCGGACCACCCGCTCCACGCGGCCGCGCAGCTCGCGCGCCGTCCAGAGCGGGTTGACCAGGCGGAGGTAGTCGTCGGGGTGCAGGGGGGTGGTCAGCCGGGACCCGGCGCGACGGACGCGGTCCCACGGGGCGGTGGCGGTCATGGACTCCCCTCGGTACGCCGGTGCGGGCCGGTACCCGCACTGAGTGAACAGATGTCCACTCACCTCAACGGAGACGTCACCGATTCGTCACGCGGCGCCGCCCGGCCCGCTGGTGCGCTTGGCTACCGTTGCGGGCATGTCCTACAGCGTCGAGAAGACCGACGAGCAGTGGCGTGCGGAGCTCACGCCCGAGGAGTACGCCGTGCTGCGCCAGGCCGGCACCGAGCGCGCCTTCACCGGCGAGTACACCGACACGGAGACGACCGGCGTCTACCGGTGCCGGGCCTGCCGGGCCACGCTCTTCGAGTCCGACACCAAGTTCCACTCCGGCTGCGGCTGGCCGAGCTTCTACCAGCCGATCAGCGACACCATCGAGTACATCGAGGACACCAGCCACGGCATGAAGCGGGTCGAGGTCCGCTGCGCGAATTGCGGCTCGCACCTGGGCCACGTCTTCCCCGACGGCTTCGGCACCCCCACCGGCGACCGCTACTGCATCAACTCGATCAGCCTCACGCTCGAGCCGCGCGAGGGCTGACCGGGCCGCGCCGGAGCCGGCGCTGCCGGCGCTGCCGGCCCCGCCGCGACCACGGCGTCAGAGTCCTGCCCGCAGGACCGCGAGGATCCGGTCGAGCACGCGTGCCAGCCGGCCGAGCTGGCCGCCGAGCCCGCCGTCGAGGAGGCCGACGACCGCGCAGAGCAGGTTGCCGAGCAGGTTGCCCGCCCCGGCGACCGCGTCCACGATCAGCCGGACCCGGTCGAGGTGGACACGGAGGCCCAGCAGGTCGAGGTCGAGCGGCGCGAGCACCAGGTTGAGGACGTCGCAGGTCGCACCCCGGGCAACGGCTCCTGCACCGGCCGTTGACACGGACTGACCGTTGATCCGCTTCACCTTCAGCGTGCGCATGGCGCTGAAGGTGCTCGTGCTGCCGTCGGTGTCGTGGATGACGCCCTCGAGCAGACCCCGGACCTTGACCTTGCCGTTGTCGCGCCGGAAGTCGATCGGGCTGAAGCTCCCGGTCACGGTGCGCCCGTTCCCGGTCTCCCCGACGATGCGCGACGTCAGCGAGCCCTTCCCGTTGTGCGCGACGACGCGCTCGGAGCTGGAGGCGGCGGGCTGGCCGGCCTCGGCGCTGCCGAGTGCCGTCACCCCGAGCGCCACGATCGTGGCCAGCGCCACGACGAAGGCCAGGGGTCGTGCTGTTGCCTGGAACATGGGATTCCCTCCCGAGTAGGTACGGTCACGACGGCCGCCGTGACCGTCGTCGGCCGCGGAGGGAGCGGCCCCGTCGTACCCGGCGGCCCCGGGCGCAAACAAGGAGCACCGGACTGCCCGCGTCGCCACCGACGTCGTCCAGCACCGTCAGCCGCCTGCCTTCAGTCGAAGACGGCCAGCAGCTCGCGCACCGAGGTCTCCGTCTCGGCGGGGTGCCGCAGGTGGAGGTCGACGTGCAGGCGGTAGAGGTTGCGGCGGCCCACCTTGTCCTTGCTGACGTACCCGGCATCCTCCAGGTCGCGCAGGATCCCCTGGGCGGTCCGCTCGGTGATGCCGACCGTGTCGGCGATGTCGCGGATCCTCGCGGCGGGGTCCCGGCTCAGCGCCACCAGCACGTGGCCGTGGTTGCTGAGAAAGGTCCAGGCCCGGGTTCCGTCGTCTGGCATGGCCAGCACTGTAGCCACCCCCGCACTCCGGAGATTTTTTACAGGAAGTTATTTACAGGTAATATTTCGCCTGCTTCACTGTTCGCATGTCTCCTCTCGTGCACGCCCGCCGCGGGCTGGCCGCCCTGACCGTCACCTCCGTCGTCGCGCTCCTCCTGGCGGCGGGTGGCCAGGCGCTCTCGTGGAGCGACTCCTCCTGGCCGCTCCCGGGCAGCACCGCCGGGCTGCGGGCGGTGCTGCTCTGCTACGTCTGCGTCCTGGGATGCCTGGTGGCCTGGTACGCCGCGACGAACCTCCGCGGTCAGCGCCGCCAGGGCCGTTTCGCGGTGCTGCTCGTGGCCGCGGTCGGTGGGCTCGCGGTCATGGTCACCGCGACGAGCCTGCTGACCGCGGCCGTGGGGTGGACGGTGAGCGGCCTCGCGCTCGCAGGCCTGGTGGCCCACCGGGACGACCCCGCAGCGCGCGGGGCCTCCGGGCTGGTGCTCCGGAGGCTGCTGCTCGGTGATCTCGCCGTGTGGGGCGCCGTCGTCGTCGACGCCGCCGGAGCCGGCACGCCGATGGTGGCGGTCCTGCTGGTCTCGGGGTGTGTCGTGCGGTCGGCCCTGGTGCCCGCGCACCGCTGGCTGCCCGAGACCGCCGAGGCGCCCTCGCCCGTGTCCGCTCTCCTGCACGCAGGCATCGTCAACGGCGGCGCGATGCTGTGCCTGCTGTGGTGGCCCGTGGTCAGCCAGGGCTTCGCGCTCGCGATCCTGGTGGCCACCGGGCTGGCCTCGGTCGCGGCCGGGATGCTGGCGATGCGGCTGCGGACCGACGTCAAGGGGCGGCTGGCCGCCTCGACGACGGCCCAGATGGGGCTCGTCGCCCTCCAGCTCGGCCTGGCCCTCCCTGCCGTCGCCCTGCTCCACGTCCTGGGGCACGGCTGCTGGAAGGCGTGGCTGTTCCTGCGCGCCGGTGGCGCGGCCGCGCGCGTGCGTCCGGTGAGGACGCGCGAGGCACGCCGGCCGGCGGCCGTGGCGCTCGTGCTCACGGCCGCCCTGGTGACCGCCGCCGCAGGCGTCGCGGTCGGTGCCTCGCTCGGAGTCCCCGTCACCCTGGCCTTCCCGGCCGTACTGGTCGCGGCGGTCGCCGCCGTCGGCGTCGGCGAGACCCTGCGTCTCGAGCGCACCGGCCCCGGGCGGCGTGCGGCCCTCGCCGGCGGCATGGTCGCGCTCGCGGTCGGGTACCTGTTCGCGGTCGGTCTCCTCGACCGCGAGCTGCACCCCTGGTTCGGTGGCGGGCCCGCGCCGGCCGGGATGCTGGTGGTCGGGTCGGCGGCCGTCACCGTGGTGGTCGTCGCGTGGCTCGCCTCCCGCGTCCACCCGCACAGCACCGGCGCGGTGGCCACCGTGGTGTCGGCCACGCTCCTGCCTCCCGGCGCACGTGCCCGGGGATCCGTGCGCCCGGCGCCCGTCCCTGCGGAGGGTGGGGGCCTCGGTGGACTGCCGGTCCGGCAGGCGGGGCTGGTGGCCGACCTCTCCGCCCTCGCCATCGGGCCCGCCTGGCCGTTGACCTCGCTCGTCGCCGGCAACCCGCTGGCGCCGCTGGAGAAGATGTCGGTCGAGGACGCCGCCGGGGTCGTGCGCCGGGTGCACGGACGCGACCCACGACCGCGGCTCGCGACGTTCCTGGACCTGCACGCCCGCGGGGTGATCACCGACGCCGACCTGCGCCGCGCGCTTGCGGAGCGGACGCCGGAGCGGGGCGGGGCCGACCCCCTGGCCGGCGTCGCACCCGAGGACCTCGTCACCGGGTCTCAGCGGCTGGCCACGCAGGACGTCGACGGCGCCCCGTTGCGGGTGCGGGCCTGCGACGCGGCCGGCCCGCTCGCGGCCCGGCGCCTCGACCTCCAGGCAGCGGCGTGGACGGCGCGGGCCTGGGCGACCACGCCGCGACCCGGGGGGCACGGCGCCGATCCCTGGACGCTCTGGCGAGCGAGCGCGGCACACCGTTCCCACGACCGCGCCTGGGGCGTGCGGGGCGCCAGCGCCCTGGCCCGCTCGCTCCCGGAGGATCCGGCACAGGCGCTCGCCGCGCTCTGGCCGAGGGTGCAGGAAATCTCGGGCGGCCGGGACTTCTACACCTACGCCGCCTCCCAGCTCGCGAGCGGGCGGGGTTGGGCTGCCCACGCCCGGTGGCGCGCCCGCGAGCACGGCGACCAGGCCCCGGTGCTGCAGCTGCTGGCCCTGCGGACGGCGCTCGACGTGGTCGTCGCGGAGGCGCACGGACCGGCCGCGGCGCCCCATGCCCCGGCCACGCCGGCCTCGGTGGACACCGCCTCGGCGCCGGACCTGGTCTCGGTCTGGCAGCGCGCGCTCGACCTGGGCGCCCGGCGCGGCCTCTTGCACGGCCTCGTCGGGTCGGCCGGGCTTCCGGCACGACCGTCGGACCCCGCCCCGGCACGGGTCCAGTCCGTGTGGTGCCTGGACGCCCGCTCGGAGCGGGTGCGACGCGCGGTCGAGGCCCGCCCCGGTCACGAGACCTTCGGCTACGCCGGCTTCTTCGGCGCCGCACTGCGGCACCGTGCTGCCGACGGGACCTCGGAGGACCTGTGCCCGGGCCTGCTCCGGCCGACCGTGGAGACGGCCGACGCTGTCGTGCCGCTGACCTGGCGGGCGGCCGTGCACACCCTCGTCAGCCGGATCGGTCAGCACCCGGCGGCCGCGTTCGGCTGGGCCGAGACCAGCGGGATCCCGGCACTGGCGGCGACGCTCGCCGCCACCGCGGCCCCCGCCCGCTGGCGACGGCTCAGCCGCCGCGTCGTCGGCTCACCGGCGCAGGTCCCCACCCCGGCGGCCCCGTTGCCGCTCCCGGTGGCGATCGAGGTCGCCGACCAGCTGGTGCGCACGACCGGGCTCGCCGGCCGCACGGCTCCCTGGGTCGTGCTGGTGGGCCACGCCTCGAGCACCGAGAACAACGCCTTCGCCTCGGCGTACGACTGCGGCGCCTGCGGGGGCCACTCCGGCGCCCGCAACGCCGCCCTCGTCGCTGCGGCTCTCAACGACCCGCTCGTCCGTCAGGCACTCGCGGAGCGGGACCTTGCGGTGGACGACACGACGACGTTCGTGGCCGCGCTCCACGACACCACCACCGACGACGTGACGCTCCTCGACCCCGCGGGCGTGACGGGCCCTCCGGCCCTGGTCGAGGTGCAGGCCGAGCTCCGCGAGGCCGGCCGGGCAGCGGCAGTCGAGCGCCGGGCGCTCCTGCCCGCAGGACGGTCGACCGTCGAGGACCGGGCAGCGGACTGGTCGGAGCCCATGCCGGAGTGGGGTCTCGCTGGCAACCTGGCGCTGGTCGTCGGTCCCCGCTCGCTGACCCGCAGCCTCGATCTCGGCGGCACGGCGTTCCTGCACTCCTACGACGCGGACCTCGACCCCGACCACGCGGCCCTCGAGCAGGTGCTCACCGGCCCGGCGCTGGTCACCCAGTGGATCAACGCGCAGTACTACGCCGCCGCGAGTGCCCCCGAGCTCCTCGGCGCCGGGGACAAGACCACCCACAACGTCGTCGGCGACGTCGGCGTGATCACCGGTGCGCACGGCGACCTGCGCAGCGGCCTGCCGTGGCAGGCCGTCGCGAGCACCGACCCGACGGGCGGCCCCGGTGACACCGGCGCCCTGCGACACCTGCCGGCGCGCCACCTCGTCGTGGTGGTGGCCGACCCCGGGGCGGTCGCGGAGATCGTGCTGCGGCACGTCGCCCTGCACCAGGCCGTCGGCAACGGCTGGCTGCAGCTGCTGGCGCTCCCGCCCGGGTCGACGCAGCTGCTCGAGCTCGACCGCCACCTCGAGTGGCGGCCGGCCGGCCCCGTCACCGCCCCCAGTCCCGCGCTCCAGGACCCGCCCGCCCATGTCTGAGACGAGCGCGACCGCCACCGCTCGGCCGTCGTCGCGACGAAGCACGACAAGACGCACGTGCTGGCCCGGGCACCGGGTGGGCACGGCGGGCTGGTGCTGCACACCGCGGCGGTGAACACCGACGCGTTCGGGACCTTCACCGGGGACGTCGCCCGCACCGCCGGACCGGACGCCGTCCCGGCCGACCCGGGTCGCTGCCCGGGTGCAACCCGTGACCCGAGGCGCTCCTCAGCCGCCGAACCAGCCGGACGGCGTGAGCTCGGAGTTCATGCGCGGCAGGTACTGGTCGAAGTAGACCCGCGCGATCAGCTCACGGCGGCTGCGGACACCCGCCTTGTCGAAGACCGACTTGAGGTGGTCCTGCACGGTGTACGCCGAGACGTGCAGCGTCGCGGCGATCTCCTTGGTGTCGACGCCCTGGAGCACGAGCTGGGTGACGTCGCGCTCGCGCTGGGTGAGGCCGAAGGCGGCGACGACCAGCGACACGATCTCCGGGGGCCGGGCCTCCTCGATGGTGAGCACCACGTCGCCGGCGCGCGCACCGGTGCCGCTCAGCACCGACGCGTGCAGCACCAGCCACGCGCCGCTCTGCGCGCGCACCCGGCTGCGCGGCAGCACGTCGGTCTCCCCGCGGGCGTACCGGCGGGCCGCGCCGACCAGGGCGGAGAGCGGGCTGAGCGGGTCACCGGTGGCGTCGGAGACCGCGAGCTCGGCGATCCGCTGCTCCGCACCGAGGCTGATCTGCACGACCTGGTCATCCGCCCCGACGATCACGACGGCCGGGCCGGTCGGTGCCGCCGCCGGTCGGGCGTCGGCCATCCGCGCGAGCAGGCCGGCCCGCACACCGAGGGCGAAGTCGCGTGAGAGGGAGGACAGCAGGTCGATCTCGGCGGTGTCGAACGGCGTGTCGTCGGGGCCGCGGAACAGCGCCATCGCACCCCACACGTCGCGGCCGTCGCGGAAGACCAGGCGGGCCTCGTCGCCGAACCCGAAGCGCGGCACCATGAAGCGGCTCATCCGGCCCGAGCGCTCGACGTCGCCGTGCGTCACGAGGTGGACGCCGGCTGCCGGGACCTCGGCGCGCGCCATCTCGGTGAAGGCGGTCGCCTCGACGTCGCCGTACTCGATGATCCCGAACTCGTGGTCGTGGCCGTCGCGGCCCCGGAGGTAGCCGAACTTCCGGGCGCTGGTGAGGATGAGCGTGCCCGGGTCGTGGGTGGCCATGCAGGCGCCGACCCAGGGCACCGCACGCTGCACCGACTCGACGGCCTCGGCGAGGAAGTCCTCGAGGTCGAGACCGGCGCGCGCGACGACCTCGACGTCGCGGCGGACCCGTTCGGCGGTCAGGGCAGGGGTGGCCACGCGACCAGTCTGGAAGAGACCCGGAAGTGCAGCCATCCCACATTTCTGGGTGGATCAGACCACCAGTCCAGACACCCGCGAACTCCCCACGGGCTCGGGATGGTGCCAGCGCGCTCCGCGCCGGAGGCTGGGGCCCGTGAGCACGAGCACCTCCTCCCCCCACGGCTCCCTCAACGGGGCCGTCGGGCCCCTGGACGAGGCCGGTCGCCTCCTCCACGAGGACGACCCGGCCGCGCAGCTGGCCCTCGCCGTCTGCCTCCTCGAGGAGCAGCTGGCACCGCACGGCCTCGCCGACCTGGCGGGCCTCCGGGTGCTGACCACCGACCGGGCGGCCCTCGCCGACGTGGTCGACGTGCTCACCGAGCGGCTGGACGCCACCGGCGCCCGGCCGGTCGTCGAGGTCGAGGAACGCCCCGGTCTCGGGGTGCCCGGCATGCTCCTCGCCCTCCAGCCCCTCCTCGGGACACCTGCACCCACCGATGCCCCCACCGGCACGCACACCCACGAAGGACGCTCCATGACCACCACCCCCACCCACTCCGCCGACGCCCTGCGCGGCCTGCCCGACGTCCACCTGCCGGGCGACCCCGGGTACGACGAGCTGCGCCTGCCCTGGAACCTCGCCGTCGACCAGCGACCGGCCGCCGTCGCCGTCCCCCGCAGCGTCGAGCAGGTCGTCGACGTCGTCCGCGCCGCTGGTGCGGCCGGCCTCCGGGTGGCCCCGCAGAGCACCGGGCACGGCGCCGGCCCCCTCGCCGGCGTCCCGATGGACGACGTCGTGCTGCTCCGCCTCTCCGAGCTCACGGGCGTCTCCGTCGACGCCGTCGACCGGACCGCGCGCGTCGTCGGCGGCACCCAGTGGCACGAGGTCGTCGCCGCGGCCGCGCCGTACGGCCTGACCGCGCTGCACGGCAGCGCCCCCGACGTGGCCGTGGCCGGCTACCTGCTGGGCGGCGGGCTCTCGTTCTATGCGAGGAAGCACGGCCTGGGCTCGGGCTCCCTCCGGGCGGTCGAGCTGGTCACCGCCGACGGCACCCTGCTGCGCGCCGACGCCCACGAGAACGCCGAGGTGTTCTGGGCGGTGCGCGGTGGCGGCGGCAGCTTCGGCGTGGCGACCGCGCTCGAGATGGACCTGCTCCCGGTCACCGACCTCGTCGGCGGGATGCTGCTGTGGGACCGCGAGCGCGCGCCGGAGGTCGTGCCGGCGTGGGCGGCCTGGACCCGCGACGTCCCGGACACCGTGACCACGTCGCTGCGCGTGATGAGCTTCCCGCCGCTGCCCGAGCTGCCGCCGTTCCTCAGCGGGCGGCACCTGGTGATCGTCGACGGCGCGGTTCTGGAGGACGACGACCGGGCCTCGGAGCTGCTCGCGCCCCTGCGCGCGCTGGCCCCGGAGATGGACACCTTCGCCCGGATGCCGGCCGCCGGCCTGACCGCCGTCCACATGGACCCGCCCGCGCCGGTCCCCGCGGTCAGCGAGCACACGGTCCTCTCCTCGCTCGACGACACGGCCGTGGACGCGTTCCTGGCGCAGGTGGGGCCCGGAACGGCCAGCGGGCTGATGTTCGCCGAGCTCCGCCAGCTCGGCGGTGCGCTGGCCACCCCGGCGCCCGGCGGCGGAGCCGTGGACCACCTGCCCGGGGCGTACGCCGTGTTCGCGATCGCGCCGGCACCCACGCCGGAGGCAGCGACCGCTGGCCTGGCCGCGGGCGAGCGGCTGGTCGACGCGCTGTCGCCGTGGGCGCAGGAGCGTCGGTTCCTCAACTTCACCGACAACGGCGGCCGGGCCGCGTCGGGCTTCGCCCCCGAGACGTGGGAGCGGCTGCGCGCCGTCCGCGACACCGTCGACCCCGGCCGCCTGTTCCTCGCCAACCACGAGGTGGGCTGAGCCGTCGCCCACCAGGGGCGGGCAGCGTCAGCCGGCGTCGACGAGGGTGGAGGAGACGACCACGACGTTCTCGCCGTACGTCGTGTTCGCCCAGTCCTGGAGCGTGCCGTCGTCGTACACGACGTCGACGAGCACCTGGCCGTCCTTGAGAGGCACGACGCCGGTGACGCCCGGCAGGCCCGACACGTCGTCGGCGATGTCGAGGATGTCGGTCTCGGAGTACTGCCGCAGCGGCGGCGGCGCGGCGTGGGTCGCGTCGTCGGTCGGCGCCTTCGAGGCCGGCACCGACTTCTCCGCGGTGAACGTCGAGCCGTCGTAGGTGCCGGTCACGACGTACTGGCCGACCTTGGTGCCGGCCGCCTTGCTGACGTCCTGCTGCTCCGACCAGTCCCAGCCCTCGATCGGGATGCTCGGCTGGCAGGTGTTCGAGGCCTTCGCGTCGCGGGCCGGACACATCACGGGCCCGTCGCCGACGTCGACGACGACCACCGGGCTGGCGGTGCGCACGGTGCCGTCGGGCACGGGCGCCTCGGTCGGCTTCACCGGGGCCGAGCTCGAGGAGGAGACGGCCGCCGGCTCGTCGCCGCCGTCGGAGCAGCCGGCGAGCACGGGTGCGAGCACCAAGGCGGCCGCCGCCAGCAGGGCAGCCGGGCGGGTGGGGGTCACGGGAGGCGGTCCACGAGGTCGGCCACCGAGGCGCGCGCGCCGGTGTAGAACGGCACCTCCTCGCGGACGTGGCGCCGGGCGCCGGAGCCGCGCAGGTGCCGCATCAGGTCGACGATGCGGTAGAGCTCGTCGGCCTCGAAGGCGAGGATCCACTCGTAGTCGCCGAGCGCGAAGCTGGCCACCGTGTTGGCGCGGACGTCCTTGTAGTCGCGCGCCATCTGGCCGTGCTCGGCGAGCAGCGCACGGCGCTCGTCGTCCGCGAGCAGGTACCACTCGTAGGAGCGGACGAACGGGTAGACGCAGACGTGCGCCTTGGGCTCCTCGTCGGAGAGGAAGGCCGGCACGTGGCTCTTGTTGAACTCCGCGGGCCGGTGCAGCGCGAGCTGCGACCAGACCGGCTCGAGGCGGCTGCCGAAGGCCGTGCGGCGGAGCCGGTGGTAGGCGTCCTGGAGCTGCTCGGAGGTCTCGGCGTGCCACCACACCATCACGTCGGCGTCGGCCCGGAGCCCGCTGACGTCGTAGAACCCGCGGACGACCACGTCGTCCTTGTCGAGCGCCTCGACGAGCTCCTCGACCTCGGTCGCCTCGGTGGTGCGGTCGGCCTCGCCGAGCGGTGTCGCGAGACGGAACACCGACCACATCGTGTAGCGGATGGTCGCGTTGATCTCGCGGGCCCTGGCTCCCTTGCTGGACATGCTGCCATTCTGCCTGTCGACCTGAGGCCCACCTGAGAGAGGTCTCCTAGTCTGTGCCCGTGGCCCGTCCTCTCCCTGCCTCCGAGCTGTCCGCCGAGCTGGCCGCGGTGCTCGACGACCTCGCCGCCGACGGCCGCGAGCCCGGCGGCGCGGTGTGCGTGGTGCGGGCGGCTGACGGTGCCGACGGGGCCGAGGAGGTCGTGGAGCACTGCGTCGGGACCACCGACGGCAGCTCCCCGTGGTCGCCCGACACGCTGGTGATGACCTACTCGGTGGCCAAGCCGTTCGCCGCCCTGGCCGTGCTGTCGGTCGTCGCCGAGGGGGCGCTCGGGCTCGACCAGCGGGTCGCCGAGGTGTGGCCGGCGTACGGCGTGCGCGGCAAGGAGGCCACCACGGTGCGCCACCTGCTGTCGCACCGGGCGGGGCTGCCGTGCTTCCCGGAGGCGGCCGCGGACCTGGCCTTCGACGACGAGGACGGGCTGACGGCGCTGCTCGCCGGCGCCGCGCCCGATCACGAGCCGGGGACGGCGGTCGCGGAGCACGCCCTCACGTACGGCCACCTGTGCGCGGCGCTGGTGCGCGCCGCGACCGGCGAGGACCTCGCCGACCGCTTCGCCGCGATCGCGGCGGCCCACGGCTGGGACGCGCACCTGCGGGTGCGGGAACCCGACCTCGGGCGGGTGGCGGACGTGGTGCCCGTGGCCGCGGACTGGCCGGCCGGCTACCTCGACGACCCACGGTGGGGCCCGGCGCTGTCGCGCCCACCCGGGCTGCTCGACCCGGCGGTGCTCAACTCGCGGCGCTGGCGGACGACGAGCTTCCCGGCGATCGGGATGCACGCCTCGGCCCGCGGGCTGGCCCGCTGCTACGCCGACCTGGTGCCGGACGGCGGGCCGGTGGCGCGGCTGCTCGGACCCGACCTGCACCGGGAGTACCTCGCCCCGCAGGCCACCGGCACCGACCGCGTGATCGGGCGCGAGGTGACCTGGACGCTCGGCCTCCAGCGCGACGACGACGACCTCGGCATGGGCGGCGCGGGCGGCTGCTCGGCCTGGTGGTCGCTGCGCAGCGGGTACGCCGCGGCGTACGTCACCCGCGGGCTGGGTTCCCACGAGCGCGGCGACGCCGTCTACGAGTTGCTGGAGGGCCGCGGCGGGAGCTGAGCGCCGGACCGCCCCGCGCTCACCCGCTCGACCGCGCGGCGGGCGGAGGCGATCACCGCCGGGATGCCGACGCCGTCGTACGCCGCACCGCAGACCGCGAGGCCCGGCACGGTGCCCACCTCGTGGCGCACGCGCTCGACGAGGTCGAGGTGGCCGACGGCGTACTGCGGCAGGCCGCCGCCCCAGCGCTGCACGTGGGTGTCGAGCGGGGTGGCGGTGAGCCCGACGGCGTCGGCCAGGTCGGCCAGAGACCAGGCGACGAGCTCCTCGTCGGAGGCCTGCAGCGATGCCTCCTCGCGGTGCCGGCCCAGCGAGGTGCGGAAGACCAGCACGTCGTCACCGCCCGACCGGCCCAGCTCGCGGACCCACGCCCACTTGGAGAAGGAGAACGTCGAGGCCTTGATCCGCCGGCCCTCGACCGGCGGCACCAGGAATCCGGAGAGCGGGGTGGCGGCGAGGTCGGGGGCGTCGGCCGCCCGCACCGCGAAGGTCACCACGGCGGAGGAGGCGTGCTCGATGCCGGCCAGTTCGGCGGAGGCCAGGGGGGCGACGTCGGTGAGCAGCCGCGAGGTGGGGGCCGCCGGGGTGGCCAGCACCACGGCGTCGGCGGTCAGCAGCTCCTCGCTCGGGGTCGGCCCGACCACGAGCTCGAAGCCGGCAGCCGTGCGGCGCAGGCCGCGCACGGTCGCGCCGGTGCGCACCTCGAACCGCCCCGAGGCGGCCAGCACGCCGGGGAGCCGGCCCATGCCACCGGCCAGCGAGGCGAAGACGGGGACGTCCGAGGTCGGTAACGCCGCGGCCCCGGCGACCAGCGAGCCGCGCTCGGCCATCGCGGCCAGCTGCGGCACGGTCGCCCGCACCGACAGCAGCCGCGCATGTCCGGCGTACACCCCGCCGAGCAGCGGCTCGACGAGCAGGTCGACGACCTCGTCCCCGAGGCGCGCCGCGACCAGGTCGCCGACCGACACGTCGCCGGTCAGCGGAGCCAGGTCGAGCCCGGGCTCGGCGCGCACCGCGGCCAGGCCCGCCTCGGAGACCAGGCCGGAGGCCTCGAGGGCGTCGACGTCGAGCGGCACCCCCATCAGCGTGCGGGGCATCGGCCGCAGCTCGCCCCGGCTCCAGACGGCCGTGGCCGTGCTGGCCGGGTGCACCACGTCGAGCCCGAGCTCGCGGGCGAGCGCCACTCCCTCGGGCCGGCGGTTGAGCACGGCCTCGGCGCCCACGTCGACGGTCAGGCCGGCGACCTCGCCGAGCCGGAGCTTCCCGCCGACCTGCGCCGACCCCTCCAGCAGCAGCACGTCGTGGGTCTCCCCCAGCAGGTACGCCGCGACGAGGCCGCCGATGCCACCGCCGACGACGACGGCGCGCGGCCGCGGGTCCGGGGTGCTCACGGCGCCCATCCTTGCCGACGACCCTGCGTCCGCCATGATGGGGCCTGTGCCAGAGCCAGCCGACGCCCGCCTCGCCGTCCTGATCGACGCCGACAACACCTCCGCCCGCCACGCCGACGCCCTCCTCGAGGAGCTCGCGCGGTACGGCGTGCCCACGGTCAAGCGGGCCTACGGCGACTGGACGACGCAGAACCTGGTGAAGTGGAAGGCCGAGCTCAACCGGCACGCGATCCAGCCGGTGCAGCAGTTCGCCTACACGACCGGGAAGAACAGCACCGACTCGGCGCTGATCATCGACGCGATGGACCTGCTCTACACCGGGCGGCTCGACGCGTTCGCGATCGTCTCCAGCGACAGCGACTTCACGCGGCTCGCGACGCGCCTGCGCGAGTCGGGGGTGACGGTCTACGGCCTCGGCCAGCGCAAGACACCGGAGTCGTTCCGCGCGGCCTGCGACACGTTCATCTACCTCGAGGTGATCGGCAGCGGCCCGGCCGAGTCCGACGACGACGCGGGCAGCGACGAGCCCGCCCCTCCGCCGCTGCCCGACCTGCGCCGCCTGCTCACCCGGGCGGTGAACCAGACGTCGGGCGACGACGGCTGGGCCTCGATGTCGACGGTCGGCAACTACCTGGCCAAGGTCAACGCCTCCTTCGACCCGCGCAACTACGGTTCGGCGAAGCTGAGCACCCTGGCCAAGGCGCAGGACTACCTCGAGGTCAAGGGCGGGACCGGGAGCGCCCCCATGCGGGTGCGGCTGAAGCCCGCCAAGCAGACGTCCCGCACGTCGGCCACCAAGAAGGCGGCGAAGAAGGCCGAGGCCCAGCGGTCCTGACCGGCGGGAACCGGCGACGGCCTCCCGCCGTCCCATGCGCATGACCAGCTCGCGCACCCGCCGCCTCAGCCTGTCGGCGCTCGTCCCCCTGATCCTCGGCGTCCTGCTGATGGCCGCCGCCTGCTCCGGGTCCTCGGACCAGGCGTCCAGCTCGGAGGACGCCGGCGCCGCGGACGCTCCCGCGGCCAGCGTGGAGGACAACGTGGCGGGTGGAGCGCCCGCACCCGCGTCGGGGCAGCGCGAGGCCGCTGCCGCCGGCAGCGACGACTTCTCCTCCGACGGCGACGCGACGTTGTCCGGCGGGGGCGAGGCCGCCCGGCCGCCGGTGCAGACGCGGGCGGTGATCTCCACCGGAACCGTGAGCTACGAGTCCGACGACGTCGACGAGACCCGCTTCGACGTCCAGCAGGTCGTCGACGGGCACCGCGGCGAGGTGACCGACGAGCAGTCCGACACCGACGACGACGGCGCGATGGTGCGGTCGCGGCTCGTGGTGCGGGTGCCGAGCGCGGAGTTCGGCGCGGCCATGGACGAGCTGGAGAAGGTCGCCGGCCTGCGCACCGCGAAGCGGTCGTCGGAGGACGTGACCACCCAGGTGATCGACACCGACGTGCGCGTGCGTGCCCAGGAGGAGAGCCTGCAGCGGGTCGAGGCGCTGCTGGCCCGGGCGCGGAGCATCCGGACGATCGTCGCGATCGAGTCCGAGCTGACCCGCCGCCAGGCCGAGCTCGACTCGCTGAAGTCGCAGCAGGCCTACCTCGCCGACCAGACCACGCTGTCGACGATCACGATCTTCCTCGAGCGGACCAAGCAGGAGCCGGTGGCGAAGAAGTCGGACGACGACAGCGGCTTCGTCGCCGGCCTCTCCCGCGGCTGGAACGCCTTCACCACCGCCGCCAGCGGCGCCGCGGAGGCCGTCGGCACCCTGCTGCCGTTCCTGGTGCTGCTCCTGCTGGTGGGCGTGCCGGTCTGGCTGGTCACCCGCAGCGTCCAGCGCCGGCACCGGGCCGCCGCGCAGACCCCGGCGCCTGCCCCGTAGGGGGTCAGTCGCGCGGGCGCCAGGCCTGGACGAACTCGGTGAGCCGCGCGAGCTGGTCGGGGTCGGTCGAGGGGATCACGCCGTGACCGAGGTTGAAGACGTGGCCCTTCGCCGCGCGCCCGGCCGCGAGCACCTCCGCGGCACGGGCGGTCATCACCTCGGTGGGCGCGAAGACCAGCGTCGGGTCGAGGTTGCCCTGCACCGCGCGGTCGCCGACCAGCGGGACGGCGTCGGCGAGCGGCATCCGCCAGTCGACACCGACGACGTCGGCGCCGGCCTCGCCCATCAGCCCCAGCAGGTTGCTCGTCCCGACACCGAAGTGGATCCGCGGGACGCCGAGCGCGCCCGCCCGCTCCAGCACCGCCGCGGAGTGGGGCATCACCGACGCGGCGTAGTCGGCCGGCGTGAGCGCGCCGGCCCACGAGTCGAAGAGCTGGACGGCGGAGGCACCCGCCGCGACCTGCACCTCGAGGTAGGTGGCGGCGATGCCCGCGATCTTGCGCATCAGCGCGTCCCAGACGTCGGGGGCGCCGAACATCATCGCCTTGGTGAGGGCGTGCTCCTTGGAGGGGCCGCCCTCGACGAGGTAGGAGGCGACCGTGAACGGCGCGCCGGCGAAGCCGATCAGCGGCGTGCTGCCGAGCTCACCGACCAGGCCGCGCACCGCCTCGGTGATGAACGGGACGTGCTCGGGGGTGAGGTCGGGGATCGCCGCGACGTCCTCGAGCGTGCGCACCGGGTCGGCGACCACCGGGCCGACCCCGGGCTTGATGTCGAGGTCGACGCCGACCGCCTTGAGGGGCAGCACGATGTCGGAGAAGAAGATGGCGGCGTCCACGCCGTACCGGCGGACCGGCTGCATCGTGATCTCCACCACCAGCTCGGGGTCCATGCACGACTCGAGCATCCCGACGCCCTCGCGGACCCGCAGGTACTCGGGCAGCGAGCGTCCGGCCTGGCGCATGAACCACACCGGGGTGTGGGAGGGCCGCTCCCCGCGGGCCGCGGCGAGGAACGCGCTGTCGCGGAGAGCACCCGCGGCCGGGGCGCCGCTCGAACCGCTGTCCATGGGCGAAGCGTCGCAGGTCGGTCGGCGTGTTCGCACATCGGCGGGAGCGGCGCGACCTACTGTGGGGGCATGGTGGTCCGTCAGGAGACGCACCCGGGGACGGGCGCGGACTCCCACCCTCCGGAGTTCCGCGAGGCCGTGGCGCGCCTGCACGCCGCCCGCCTGCGGCCCGAGGTGCTGTGCGAGGAGATGCCCGCCCCGCAACGGATCGCACCGCACGCCGCCGCCCTGTCCGCGGACGTCACCGTCGACGACACCGATGTCGGCACCGGGCGGATCATCCTGCTGCACGACCCCGCCGGGAACGACGCCTGGAACGGCACCTTCCGCATCGTCGGCTACGCCCGAGCGGAGATCGAGCTCGAGCTGATCACCGACCCGATGCTGGCCGCGGTGGCGTGGTCGTGGCTGGTCGAGGCCCTCGACGCGCACGGCGCGGCGTTCACCGCCGCGTCGGGCACCGTCACCCGGGTGGCCACCGAGAGCTTCGGCGGGATGGCCGACGAGGCCGGCACGGCGCAGATCGAGGTCAGGGCGTCATGGACCCCCGTCGTCGACGAGGACGCCGCCCTGGCCGTGCCCGACATCGCCGCGCACGTCGAGGCCTGGGGCGAGCTGCTGTGCACCGCCGCCGGCCTGCCGCCGGTGCCCGAAGGTGTGACCGCGATGCCGAGCCGACGCGGGCAGCGCGGCTCGGGGCGATGAGGCCGTGACCACCAGCGACGAGCCCACCACACCCGACCCCGCGGAGCCCGCCGACGCCGCCGAGGCCGAGGTCGAGGTCGAGACGCCCCCGAAGCCGCTGCTCGAGCTGCGCGACGGGCTGCCCGACGTCGTGGAGACGGCGGCCGGGCTGGCCGAGGTCTGCGCCGCCGTCGCGGCGGGCACGGGGCCCGTGGCGATCGACGCCGAGCGCGCCTCGGGCTACCGCTACTCCTCGCGCGCCTACCTGATCCAGCTGCGGCGCGAGGGCAGCGGCACCCACCTCGTCGACCCGATCGCGTTCGACTCCATGGCGCCGCTGCAGGAGGCCATCGGCGACGCCGAGTGGATCCTGCACGCCGCCACCCAGGACCTCCCCTGCCTCGCCGAGGTCGGGCTGACCCCCGCGCGGCTCTTCGACACCGAGCTCGCCGGGCGGCTGCTCGGCTATCCCCGGGTCGGGCTCGCCACGCTCGTCGAGACCCTGCTCGGCGCCCGCCTGGCCAAGGAGCACTCCGCCGTCGACTGGTCCACCCGGCCGCTGCCCAAGCCGTGGCTCGAGTACGCCGCGCTCGACGTGGAGGTGCTGGTCGAGCTGCGCGCGTGCCTCGCGGCCGAGCTCGAGGCCGCCGGCAAGGCCGAGTGGGCTGCGCAGGAGTTCGACGCCATGCGGAGCTTCCGCCCGTCCCCGCGCGTCGACGCGTGGCGCCGTACGTCGGGACTGCACAAGGTGCGCGGCCGCCGGGCCCTCGGCGCCGTGCGCGAGCTGTGGGAGACCCGCGACGAGATCGCCGAGCGCCGCGACGTGACCCCCGGACGGATCCTGCCCGACTCGGCGATCATCACCGCCGCCACGGTGCTGTCCGGCGACCGGGCCAACGACCGGCCCCTCGACAAGGCGACCCTGCTCGGCACCCGCGGCTTCCACGGCCGCGGCGCCGAGCGCTACGCGAGCCGCTGGGTGGCGGCGCTGACCCGGGTCGCCGAGATGCCCGAGCGCGACCTGCCCACCCGCTCCCCACGCACCGACGGACCGCCGGTGGCCCGGGCCTGGGCGGAGAAGGATCCCGTCGCGGCCCGGCGCCTCACGCTGGCCCGGGCAGCGGTGTCCGCGCTGTCCGAGCGCGTCGGCGTGCCGGCCGAGAACCTGCTCACCCCCGACTCCCTGCGCCGGGTGCTCTGGGCTCCCCCGCGCACCCGCGAGCCGGAGGCTCTCGGGGCCGGGGTGGCCGAGCTGCTGACCGGGCTGGGCGCGCGGCCGTGGCAGGTCGAGCTGGTCGGCCCCCTGCTCGTGGCGGCGGTGCTGGAGGCCGACGCGCTGACCGTCGCCGACGCCCGGACCGAGGCCGTGGCCGACGTCGAGGACCTGGCCGAGGATCCCGACGACGACGCACCCGAGGCCCCGTAGCCCGGTCGTCGTGCTGGCTAGCCGGTCGTCGCGGCGCTGGTCGGGCCGTCGCCCGAGGTGCTGCCGGGCGAGCCGGACTCCGACCCCGACTCCGACGGCTCGACGCTCTCGGGGTCGAGCACGGTGCGACTCTTCTCGTCGATCGCCTGCAGCCGCTCGGCGAGGTCGTCGAGCACGGGCACGTCGATCAGCGCCTGCAGGTCGCCGGCCACGAGCCGCTCGAGCTGTGCCCAGGTGGAGATCAGGGGCGGGAAGTCGATCGCGCGCACGGCGCTGTTGAAGACCCCGCTGTGCTCGGGCTGGCGGCCGGGCTGCAGGAAGTCGTCGGAGAGCGCGACCTCGAGGTTGGCCGGGACGATGTAGCCCTCGAGGGCGACCCGCTGCACCGACGGGGTCGAGAGCATGTGCACCATCAGGTCAGCGGCGGCGGGAGTACTGGCGGCGTCCGCGGACAGGCAGAGCCCGACCACGTCGCCGACCGTGGCCGAGGTGTCGAGCACGGGCATGGCGATCGTGTCGAACTGCAGGCCGTGCACGAGCCGCAGCTCGGGCACCCAGTCGCGGTAGCCGGGGATCATCGCCAGCTTGCCGCGCTCGAACCACTCCAGGGCCGGGCGCCGCTGGAGCTGCTCGGGGGTGAGCGTGAGCTGGGGGTTGCGCAGCAGCTCGAGCCACCTCTCCAGCGACTCGCTGCTGTCCGCGAGGGTGAGGGAGGTGGGGTCGGCGTCGTCGTCGAAGAGCTGGCCGCCGCCGGAGTAGACCATGGGCGACAGGTCGCGCAGCGTCGGGTCGACGTAGAGGCCCTTGGTGCCCCGCGCCGGTCGGCTGGCGAACTCGGCGGCGGCGGCGAACACGTCGAACCCCCACGACAGGGGCGGGTCGGAGCTCGGCACCGGCAGCCCGCGCTTCTCCATCTTCGCGAAGTCGACGAGGTCGGTGTTGTAGTACATGACCATCGGCGAGATCGCGTAGGGCATGCACTGCAGCGAGTTGTCGACGCTGAAGGCCTGCAGGCCGTCGCGGGAGTAGCCGTCGCCGAAGTCCACCCCGCGTTCGTCGAGGAGCTGGTCGACCGGCTGGGTGACGCCCTGCTCGAGCAGCCAGGCGAGGTCGTCGCGCGAGGCCAGGAAGACGTCGGGCACCGCCCCGCCCTGCCGGAGCCGCGCCATCAGGGCGGCCTCGGTGGGGTAGCTCTCGATCGACACCTCCGCGTCGTCGGAGAGCGAGTCGAAGGTCTCGATCACGGAGGTGTACGCCGCGATCTCGTCCTCGGTGCCGGTGACCGCCACGGTCAGCTTGGCCTCCGAGGAGGCCGACGGCTGCGGGTCGGGGGACGGCGGCGGGTCGTCGGAGCCGGCCTCGCACGCGGTGGTCACCCCGAGCACCACCAGCGTCGCCAACGCCGCGGCGACAGCCCGCCGACGTCTCACTGCCCGCACTCCCCGCACCGGTCCCGGTCTCCTCACGCTCGACGCCGGCGCCACCCTATCGGGGGCGACCCACCGCGAGCCGCCGCGTCACAGACGGTGGAACTCGCGTGCGCGCTGGATCACAGCGTCGAACACCGGCCGGGGCAGCGCCGCGCCCTCGCGGCGGACGGCGGCGGGGTCGAGCTCGAGCAACCGGTCGAGCCGCACCTCGCTGGGACGTCGCTCGCGGTCCCAGGCGCCGGCGCCGACGTCCATCCAGTGCCGGCCCCACCGCGCCTCGTCGGCGGCATCGCGGTCGTGGTCCTGGCTGCTGAGCATCAGCCCGAGCAGCCGGTCGCCACGCTCGGCGAGCAGGAGCACCGGGCGGTCCTTGCCCTGGCTGGCGTCCTCCTCGTAGGGCACCCACGCCCACACCACCTCGCCCGGGTCCGGACGACCGTCGGCGCGCGGGCGGTAGTCGACGCCCCCCGTCGCCGGGTGGTCCTCGGCCGCACCAGCGGCACGCCGGCGACGGGGCCGCAGGCCGGCGAGGGTCCGGCGGAGGTAGCGCATGGCGCGAGGCTAGCGGCTCGAACCGGACGCCGGCCCGGGGTGAGCCGGGGGGAGAGAAGGTGTGTGCCGGACCGGGAGCGCCTCACGGCGCGTGGCCGCTCGTAGCGGCTTATGTTGGGACCCGGGGCTGCCGCGGCCCGGCACACCCGGGCGATTCTACGGGACGGCAGGGCAGACCCAAGGCCGAAACCCACAGGAACGCCGCGCCCGTTCCGACGGGCTCGCCGGGTCAGGCGAGGTGGCCGCCGAGCTCGAGGTGGCCGGCGGCCTCGAGCTGCTCGGCGAGCGCCAGCATCCGGGCGACCTCGGCCTCGGTGGGCGAGGGCAGCGAGGCGCGGCCGGTGGCGACGACGCGCGCGAACGCGGCGGCGCGGAACAGCACGTCGGCGAAGTCCCCGGTGGCGATGCCGGCGAGCACCTGGTCGACCATCGCCCGGAGCTCGTCAGGGCCCGGCGGGTCGGCGACGCCCGCCACCACGCGGGCCACCTGGGCCCCGGCGCGGCCGGCCTCGAACTGGCGCGCCACGCCGACGGGGTCGGCGTACACCCAGGAGCGCAGCAGGTAGAGGCGCCACAGGCAGCCGGCCAGCGAGTCGGCGGGCGAGCCCGACCACACCTCGGCGATGGTCTCGATGCCCTCGGACTCCGCGAGGTGCACCAGCCGGTCGGCCACCTGGGCATCGCCGCTGTCGCGGGCGCCGCGCACCAGCAGGGTGGCGGCGCGGTCGGCGGCCTCGCTGACCAGGGCGGGGTCGTTCTCGGCCAGGACGGCCTCGAAGAAGGAGGCGCCCGGGGTCATCGGCCGGTGGTGCGGCCGGGGAGCGTCGCTGGTCACCCGGTCAGGCTACGTGCCGGTCGGCCGGGAAGCGGGGAGCCGGGATCACGTGGCCTCGGCGAGGACCTTGCGCAGCCGCTGGTCGCTGACGGGGTACGCCGTGCCGAGCTGCTGGGCGAACAGCGAGACCCGGTACTCCTCGAGCATCCAGCGCAGCCGCCGCAGCGCGGCGCCCGGCGGGCGGCCGGCAGGCAGCGCGTCGACGGCGTGCAGGTAGGCCTCCTGCAGGTCGGCGACCTGGGCCATCAGCTGCCGGTCACGGGCCACCGCCGCGCCGCCCTCGTCGAGACGGGCACGCCGCTGCACGACCGCCCGCAGGTGCACCGGGATCCGCCTCAGCACGGTCGGCCCGGCCTCGGCCACGAAGCCCCGGTGCACGAGCCGGTCGACCTGCGCCTTCATGTCGGTCAGCGCCGGCAGGGTGGCGAGCTCGGCGCGTCCGGCCAGGGCGCGCTCGGCCGTGCGCCAGTCGGCGAGCACCGCGAGCACGTCGCCGAGCACGGTGCGCACCTGCGCCGCGTGGTCGGTCCGCACGGCGGCGACCAGCGCGTCGAACGCCTCCGGGTCGCGCACCGGTGGCCGGGCGTCGACGGCGGCGAGGGCCACGGCGCGGCGGCAGTCGGCGATGAGGTCGCCCACCGAGGCGTACGGCGAGCCGGCGAGGCCGAGCTTCTCGGCGTTGGTGAGGGAGTCGAGCACGGCGCGCGTCGGGTCGTCCCCGGTCCGGTCGAGCGCCAGCAGCAGCAGCCGGGCCACGCCGAGGCGGTGCCGCGCCTCGGCCTCGTCGGTCGTGCCGGTCACCACCAGGCCGACGGTCTCGCCCTCGTCGTCGAGCGCCGGGTGGCCGCGCACCTCGGTGCCGGCGCGGGTGCGCACGAACGACTCCTCGAGCCGGCCGAAGGCCCACGTGGTCTCCCCCGTGCGCGACAGGCCGCTGTCGGCGGCCACGTCGGCCATGGCCTGCTCGAAGCGCGGCCGCAGCGGCGCCTTGAGGGCCTCGAGGTCCTTGCCCCGGGCCTGCTCCCGGCCGGCGTCGTCGACCACGCGGTAGGTGGGGCGCAGGTGCTCAGGGACCTTCGACCAGTCCCAGGCCTCGCGCGGCACCACGACGCCGGTGGTCGAGCGCAGGTAGCGCTCCAGCGCGTCGAGCAGCGGCTCCTCCCCCGGCGGGACGGCGGCCAGGAACTCGCGGGCCTTGTTGGGTGCGGGGACGAAGCTGACCCGGAGGTTCTTGGGCAGGCTGCGGATCAGGCTGGTCACCAGCTCCTCGCGCAGGCCGGGCACGTTCCAGGAGAAGTCGTCGGCCTCGACCCGGTTGAGCGTGGCGACCGGCACCTCGATGGTGAGGCCGTCGTCGGCCGAGCCCGGCTCGAAGTGGTAGCTGATCGGGAAGGTCAGCCCCTCGCCCGGACCGGTGTCGCCGGACTGCCACGCGGTCGGGTAGTCGGCCTCGCGGATCTCGCCGGCCGCGGCGTTGGTGAGCATCTCCGGGTCGAAGGTGAGCAGGTCGGGCGTGCGGTGGCGCTGCTGCTTCCACCACTGGTCGAAGTGCGCGCCGCTGACCACGTCGGCGCCGACGCGCGCGTCGTAGAAGTCGAAGAGCGCGTGCTCGTCGACCACGATGTCGCGGCGCCGGGCGCGGTGCTCGAGCTCCTCGGCCTCCTCGAGCAGCCGGCGGTTGGTCTCGAGGAACCGGTGCCGGCTGCGCCACTCGCCGTACACCAGCGCGTGCCGGATGAAGAGCTCGCGGGCCAGCGGCGGGTCGATCCGGCCGAACTGCACCAGGCGGTCCGCGACCAGCGGGACGCCGTACAGGGTGACCCGCTCGTGGGCCATCACCGCGGCCCGCTTGAGCGACCAGTGCGGCTCCGAGTAGGTGCGCTTCACCAGGTGGGCCCCGACCTCCTCGGCCCACTCGGGCCTGATCGCGGCGTTCTGCCGCGCCCAGAGCCGACTGGTCTCGACGAGCTCGCCGGCCATGAGGAACGGCGGGTTCTTCCGGTGCAGGCCGCTGCCGGGGAAGATCGCGAACCGGGCGCCGCGGGCGCCGAGGTACTCGCGCTGGCCGCGCCGCTCGCCGGGAGCGCTCTTGCCCCGCTCCTCCAGCATCCCGACGTGGGAGAGCAGCCCGGCCAGCAGGCTCTGGTGGATGCCGTCGGCGTCCGGGACGTCGGCGGGCCGGCCGACCTCGACGTGCATCTCCTTGCACACCTGGCGCAGCTGCGACTCGAAGTCCTGCCACTCCCGGACCCGGAGGTAGTTGAGGAACTCCGCGCGGCACATCCGGCGGAAGGCGCTGCCGCTGAGCTCGCGCTGCTGCTCGCGCAGGTAGCGCCACAGGTTGAGCCAGGTCAGGAAGTCGCTGCCCTCGGCCCGGAAGCGCGCGTGCTTCTGGTCGGCCTGCGGCTTCTGCTCGGCCGGCCGCTCGCGCGGGTCCTGCAACGACAGCGCGGCCGCGATCACGATCACCTCGCGCACGCAGCCGCGCCGCTCGGCCTCGAGCACCATCCGCGCCAGCCGCGGGTCGATCGGCAGCCGGGCCAGGCGACGCCCGGTGGCGGTCAGGCGGCCGTCGTGGCCGAGGGCGCCGAGCTCCTCGAGAAGCTGGTGGCCGGCCTGCACGTTGCGGCGGTCGGGCGGCTCGACGAAGGGGAACCGGGCGAGGTCGCCGAGGCCCAGCGAGGCCATCTGGAGGATCACGCTGGCGAGGTTGGTGCGCAGGATCTCCGGGTCGGTGAACTCCGGGCGGCTGAGGTAGTCCTCCTCGGAGTAGAGCCGGATCGCCACGCCCGCGGCGACGCGGCCGCAGCGGCCCGAGCGCTGGTTGGCCGAGGCCTGGCTGACCGGCTCGATCGGCAGCCGCTGCACCTTGGTGCGCACCGAGTAGCGCGAGATGCGCGCGACGCCGGTGTCCACGACGTACCGGATGCCCGGGACGGTCAGCGAGGTCTCGGCGACGTTGGTGGCCAGCACGACGCGGCGCCCGCCGTGGGGGGAGAAGACCCGGTGCTGCTCGGCGGCCGAGAGCCGCGAGTAGAGCGGCAGCACCTCGAGGTCGACCGACCTCCGCCCGCCGCCGTGCGCCCGGTCGAGGCCGTACGCCGACTCGAGCGCCTCGGCGGTGTCGCGGATCTCGCGCTCGCCCGGCAGGAAGACCAGGATGTCGCCCGACCCCTCGGCCGAGAGCTCCTTGACCGCCTCGACGATCGCCTCGGTCTGGTCGCGGACGACCGCCTCGCCCTCCTCGTCCTCCTCGGGCAGGTCGATCAGCGGCCGGTAGCGCACCTCGACCGGGTAGGTGCGTCCGGACACCTCGATGATCGGCGCGGGGCGGCCGCGGCGGTCGGCGAAGTGGCGGGCGAAGCGCTCGGGGTCGATGGTCGCCGAGGTGATGACCAGCTTGAGGTCGGGCCGGCGCGGCAGCAGCCGCTTGAGGTAGCCGAGCAGGAAGTCGATGTTGAGGCTCCGCTCGTGGGCCTCGTCGATGATGATCGTGTCGTACTTGCGCAGCTGGCGGTCGCGCTGGAGCTCGGCGAGCAGGATGCCATCGGTCATCAGCTTGAGCCGGCTCGACCGGGAGGTGCGGGCGGTGAAGCGGACCTGGTAGCCGACGAGGTCGCCGAGCTCGGTGCCGAGCTCGCTGGCGATCCGCTCGGCCACCGAGCGGGCGGCGATCCGCCGGGGCTGGGTGTGCCCGATCAGGCCCCCGGTGCCGTCGCGACGCGTGCCGCGGCCGAGCTCGAGGCAGATCTTGGGGAGCTGCGTGGTCTTCCCCGACCCGGTCTCGCCGGCCACGATGACCACCTGGTGGTCGCGGATCGCGGCCGCGATGTCGTCGCGGCGCTGGGTGACCGGCAGCTCGGGCGGGTAGGTGATGCGCAGCCCGTCGGGGCTGTGCCCGTCGGGGCTGGGGGGCGCAGGGGACTCGGACACGACGCGGGCCATTGTGCCGGAGCGGCCCACGGCGCGTCGTTCCGGTTTTCCCGTGCCGCGCACAGAGCGTCCACAGGAAACCCACAGCAAACCCGTCCAGACTGGTGGTCATGACGTTGACGCGCGCCGACGGGACGCCGCCCCGCGTCCTGGTGGTGGACGACGAGGAGAACCTCGCCGAGCTGATCACCATGGCGCTGCGCTACGAGGGCTGGGAGGTCCAGGCGGCGCACACGGGGTCCAAGGCGGTCTCGACCGCGCGGGACTTCCGCCCCGACGCCGTGGTGCTCGACGTGATGCTGCCCGACTTCGACGGGCTCGAGGTGATGCGCCGCCTGCGCAGCACCGACCCCGACGTCCCGGTGCTGTTCCTGACCGCGCGCGACGCCGTGGAGGACCGGATCGCCGGGCTCACGGCCGGTGGCGACGACTACGTGACCAAGCCGTTCTCCCTCGAGGAGGTCGTCGCCCGCCTGCGCGGGCTGCTGCGCCGGGCCGGCGCGCGCCAGGCCCAGGCGTCCAACGTGCTGGTGGTGGGCGACCTCGAGCTCGACGAGGACAGCCACGAGGTGCGGCGCGCGGGCGAGGAGATCACGCTGACCGCGACCGAGTTCGAGCTGCTGCGCTTCCTGATGCGCAACCCGCGGCGGGTGCTGAGCAAGGCGCAGATCCTCGACCGGGTCTGGCACTACGACTTCGGCGGCCAGGCCAACGTGGTCGAGCTCTACATCTCCTACCTGCGCAAGAAGGTCGACGCCGGGCGCGAGCCGATGATCCACACCATGCGCGGCGCCGGCTACGTGCTCAAGCCCGCCACCGACGCGCCGGCGGACGGGGACCGGTGACCTGGCCCCGCTCCCTCACCGCGCGCCTCGTGGTCACCGCGGTGGCGCTGGTCGCGCTCGTGTCGGTGCTGATCGGGGCCTTCGCGGCGCTGGCCACGCGGTCCTACCTGATGGGCCAGCTCGACGACGACGTGCGAGCCGCGCTGATGCGGGCGGAGAACTCCCCACCGGTCACCGGGCAGCCCGTGCCGCTCCCCGACCCCGACGGCGACGACGAGAGCGGGGAGCACGGGGAGCCCGACGACGTGCGCGGGCAGGGCGTCGGCACCGTGACGGCCTACCTCTACAACGACGGCACGGGCTCCGGCAACGTGCTCGCCGGCGACCGGGGCGGCCGGGTCCAGACCCCCGCACTCACGCAGGACGAGATCGCCCGGCTGCAGGACGTGCCCGTCGACGGCCGGGCGCACACCGTCACCCTCGGGGGGTACGGCGAGTTCCGCGTGCTGCGCTCGACCCGGACCGTGGTCGCGGTCGGCCTGCCCACCTCGGACACGCACGAGGTGCTCGAGCAGCTGCTGCTCTGGGAGCTCCTGCTCACCCTGCTCGGCGTCGTGATCGCCGCGGTCGCCGGGACCGTCGTCGTACGACGCCAGCTGCGGCCGCTGCGCGAGGTGGCGACGACGGCCCACGAGGTGGCCACGCTCCCGCTCGGCTCCGGCGAGGTCGACCTGGCCCCCCGGGTGCCCGAGCGGCTGACCGACGAGCGCACCGAGGTCGGTCAGGTGGGCGCGGCGCTCAACACGATGCTGGCGCACGTGGAGACCTCGCTGGACGCGCGGCACCGCAGCGAGCAGCAGGTCCGGCAGTTCGTCGCCGACGCCTCGCACGAGCTGCGCACGCCGCTCGCCACGATCGCGGGCTACACCGAGCTGGCCCGGCGCCGCCCCGACGACGCCGCGGCCGCCGAGACCGCCCTGGCGAAGGTCGACGAGGAGTCGGCGCGGATGACCCGCCTGGTGGAGGACCTGCTGCTGCTGGCCCGCCTCGACGCGGCCCAGCCGCTGCACCGCGAGCCGGTCGACCTGACGCGCCTGCTGCTCGAGGCGGTCTCGGACGCGCGGGTCGTCTCCCCCGACCACCAGTGGCGGCTCGAGCTGCCCGACGAGGCGGTCGAGGTGACCGGCGACCGGGTGCGGCTGCACCAGGTGGTGAGCAACCTCCTGGCCAACGCCCGGCGGCACACGCCCGCGGGCACCACGGTGACGGTGCGGGCGCTGCCCGACGGCTTCGCGGTGCACGACGACGGCCCGGGGTTCCCGCCCGACCTGCTCGACGGCGACCACCTGCGGGCCTTCGAGCGGTTCAGCCGCGGCAGCGCCTCCCGCACCCGCGGCACCGCGGGTGCGCTGGCCCCGGGTACCACCGGCACCGGCCTGGGCCTCTCGCTGGTCGAGGCGATCGTCTCCGCCCACGGCGGCAGGGTCGAGCTGACCAGCGCGCCCGGCGACACCACGGTCGCGGTGCACCTGCCCCGCTGACCCGAGGGTCCGTCAGTGCAGGAGCTCGACCACCGCCGGCAGCGAGGCGGCGAGGGCCTCGACGAGCTGGTCGCGCGTGACCTCGCCCGGCTCGGCGACCCAGGTGAGCACGAGCTCCTCGGCCATCGCCGACCATCCCCGCACCGCCAGCCGCGCGGCCGGGGTGTCGGGGACCAGGTCGCCCTGGGCGCCCTCGGTGAAGATCCGGTCGGTGAGGGCGGTGCGGGCCTCCTCGTAGAGGCCGCGCAGGGTGTCGTTGCCGCCGGCCGCGGCCCGCACGATCGAGGTGTAGCCCTCGAAGTTGGCCGCCACGTAGTCGACGTACACCCGCATCGACTCCACCAGCCGCTCGAGGGGGTCGGCGGACTCCGCCGGCGCGGTCTGCGCGACGAGGTCGTCGATGGCGCGGCGGACGACCGCCTCGCGGAACTCCCGCTTGCCGCCGAAGTAGTGGTAGAGCAGCCCGCGCGAGATGCCGGCCTCCTCGGCGAGCACGTCGATGGTCAGCTCGTCGAGCGAGCGGGTCGCGAGCAGGCTGACGCCGAGGTCGAGCAGCTGCGCGCGACGGGCCTCCGGCGAGAGCCGGGTGCGCGGTGTGTCCGTGGTCACGGGTCGGAGTTTATTGACACTTGTTCAATAACGCCAGTACGGTCGCCGCCATGGAGTCCTCGCTCCCCGCGGACGTGCGCCACCTCGTGGTCGGCGCCGGCTTCGCCGGGCTGTGCACGGCGATCAAGCTCGACGAGGACGGCGAGGGCGACTTCCTCGTCGTCGAGAAGGGCCCGGACGTCGGCGGCACCTGGCGCGACAACACCTACCCCGGCGCCGCCTGCGACGTGCCCAGCCAGCTCTACTCGTTCTCCTTCGCCCCCAACCCCGACTGGTCGATGTCGTTCTCGCCGCAGCCGGAGATCCAGGCCTACCTGCGCCGGGTCGCCCGCGAGTCGGGCGTGCTCGACCGGTTCGCCTTCGACACCGTGGTCGAGTCCGCGTCGTGGGACGACGCGACCCGGACGTGGACCACGGTGACCTCGGCCGGCACCGTCACCTCGCAGACCCTCGTGGTCGGCGCCGGCGGGCTCTCGGAGCCCCGGCTGCCCGACATCGAGGGGATCGAGGAGTTCGGCGGCCACCTCTTCCACTCCGCCCGCTGGGACCACGACGTCGACCTCGCCGGCACGCGGGTCGCGGTGATCGGCACCGGTGCCTCGGCGATCCAGATCGTGCCGGAGCTGCAGAAGGTCGCCGCGCACCTCGACGTCTACCAGCGCACCGCGCCCTACGTGATGCCGCGCCACGACCGGCGCTACACCCGGCTCGAACGGCTGGCGTTCCGCCACGTCCCGGGCCTGCAGAAGCTCTACCGCACGGCGATCTACTGGGGCCGCGAGACCTACGTGCCCGGCTTCACGCGGCGACCCGGGCTGCTCGCCCCGGCGCGGAGGATGGCGCTCGCCAACCTCCACAAGGCGGTCTCCGACCCCGACCTGCGCGCGAGGCTCACCCCGGAGTTCGAGATCGGCTGCAAGCGGATCCTGATCTCCAACGCCTACTACCCCGCCGTCGCCGCGGACGACGTCGAGCTCGTCACCGACGCGATCACGCGGGTCACGCCGACGGGCATCGTCACCGCCGACGGCACCGAGCGACCCGTCGACGTCATCGTCGTGGCCACCGGGTTCCACACGACCGACCTGCCCATCGCCGAGCGGATCCACGGCCGCGGCGGGGCCAGCCTGGCCGACACCTGGGCCGGGACCGGCATGAACGCCTACAAGGGCACGACGGTGCACGGCTTCCCGAACCTCTTCGTGCTCGTCGGCCCCAACACCGGCCTGGGTCACTCGAGCATGGTGTTCATGATCGAGTCGCAGGTGGCCTACCTGCGCGACGCGGTGCGCACGATGCGCGCGGCCGGCTGGGCCGCCGTCGAGCCGCGCGCCGCTGCCCAGGCCCGCTGGAACGACGCCCTGCAGCGGCGGATGCGGCGCACGGTGTGGAACACCGGCGGCTGCGCGAGCTGGTACCTCGACGCGCACGGCCGCAACACGGTGCTCTGGCCGCGGGCGACCTTCGCGTTCCGGCGGCTGCTGAGCCGCTTCGACCCGGCGGCGTACGAGGTCTCGACGCCGGCCACCACCCCCGAGAGGATCCCGGCATGAAGAACCTGTCCGACAAGGTCGTGGTGATCACCGGCGCCGGCTCCGGCATCGGGCGGGCGCTCGCCCTCGACCTGGCCGCGAAGGGCGCGCTGCTCGCGGTCTCCGACGTCGACGACGCCGGCCTGGCCGAGACCGTCGACCTGGTGAAGAACGCCGGCGTCCGCGAGGCCCGTGCCGACCACCTCGACGTGGCCGACCGCGCGGCGTTCGCGGCGTACGCCGAGACCGTCGCCGACCACTTCGGCCGGGTGAACGTGGTCGTCAACAACGCCGGCGTCGCGCTGACCGGGGACTTCACCGACCTCGAGTACGCCGACATGGACTGGATCGTCGGGGTGAACTTCTGGGGCGTCGTGCACGGCACCAAGGAGTTCCTGCCGCACCTCATCGCCTCGGGCGAGGGACACGTCGTCAACATCTCCTCGCTCTTCGGGCTGATCTCGATGCCGGGGCAGAGCCTGTACAACGCCACCAAGTACGCCGTGCGCGGCATGACCGAGGCGCTGCGCGAGGAGATGCTGATCGCCGGTCACCCGGTCGGGGTGACCGCCGTGCACCCCGGCGGCATCAAGACCGCGATCGCCCGCAACGCCCGGGTCTCCTCGCAGGAGGACAAGGAGGCGACCGCCAGGCTCTTCGACGAGAAGCTGGCCACGATGTCTCCGGAGAAGGCGGCCGAGATCATCGTCGGCGGCATCACCGGCAACAAGGCGCGGGTGCTGGTCGGGCTCGACGCGCACGCGCTGCACCACTTCGCGCGGCTGACCGGGTCGCGCTACCAGGACGTCGTGGCGACGGTCTCGAAGCGCTGGCTGCCGGCCAAGCCGGTCTGAGACCTCGGCTCCCGCGCGGCCGGGGCGCGGGCTGGTAGAACGGCTGCGTGCCCCCTGCCGCCGGCTCACGCGTCCGCGTCGCGATGGAGAAGTGGGGCGGCCGCGCCCACTGGGAGTTCGACGCGGTGCTGCTCGGCTCCGACGAGCACGGCGACTGGCTCGGGATCACACCGGGCACCGCGATGGCGCGGCCCGGCGCGACGTACGTCGCCCCCAACCGGCAGGTCGGCCTGGTCCCGGCGCCGGGGCCCGCGGAGTCGCGGGGCTGGCTGGCGACCTTCCACGGCCGGGGCGCGCCGTACTGGGAGTCGCTGGGCGCGCCGGTCGAGGTCTACGTCGACGTGACCACGCCGCCGACGTGGGACGGCGAGGTGCTGCGGGCCGTGGACCTCGACCTCGACGTGGTGCGCGGCACCACGGGGCGGGTGTGGGTCGACGACGAGGACGAGTTCGCCGCGCACCGGGTGGCGTACGGCTACCCCGACGAGGTCGTCGCGCAGGCGGTCGCCTCGTGCGAGACGCTGCGCACGGCCATGGTGGCCGGGGACCCGCCGTACGACGGGCGGGTGCCGCTGGCCTGGCTCGACCTCGTCGACTGACCCGCGAGCGGGCGGACTCAGCGCCCCCGGCGGCGTGACTCGCGCAGCGGGCCGACCAGGCGCGGTCCGGCCAGGCGCTGCGGGAGCCGCCGGGCCTCGCGCTTGAGCGGCTGGGCGATGTACTCGCCGAGGATCACGCCAGCGGCGAGGGCGATCGCCACCGAGGCGGCGGTCGCCATGGCGAGCAGGCCCTCCGCCGTGTGCCGCTTGCCCTCGCCGATCAGGGTGAGGCCGCGGTAGATCGAGAGGCCCGGCAGCATCGGCACCACGGCCGAGACCACCACGACCAGCGGGGGCACCCGCATCCGCCCGGCCACGGTGTAGCTGACCAGGCCGACGAACAGGGCCGCCATGGCCACCGACCATGCGCGGTCGAAGCCCTGCACGGTCAGGGTCTCCGCGACGGCGAGCGCGACGCCGGCGACCAGCGCGATCGGTGCGATGATCCGGCGCGGCGCGTAGGAGGCGAACGCGAACGCGGCGGCGCACACCGCGCCGCCGGCCACCGCCACCGGGATGCTCTCCAGCGAGACGGCACCCGGCTCGACACGGCCGATCTCGACCCCGGCCACGTCGGCGACGGTGAGGCCCCCGGTGACGCCCGCGATGATGCCGGCGGTGGCGAGCAGCGCCTCGGTCAGCCGCGCCCCGGCGGTCAGGTAGAAGCCCGACAGGGCGTCCTGCAGCCCGCCCATGAAGCCGACGCCGGCCAGCAGCATGACGATGTTCGCCGTGACGACCTGCGAGGTGTCGACGTCGAGCGGGGTCAGGGCGGCGGCGACCGCGATGAGCGTGGCCACGGCGCCCCCGGCGACCTGGCGGTAGAAGATCGGCAGCCGCCGGCGCGCCATCACCAGCTGGAGCCGGTCGATGCAGACCGCGGCGAGGAAGGCGCCGGCCACCACGGTGGCCGAGCCGCCGAGCTGGACGGCGAAGCCGCCCGCCATCATTCCCCACCCGAGCGTGACCGCCCATCGCGGGAGGGTGTGGCCCGAGGAGACGATCTGCGCCAGGCGGGCGCGTGCCTCGTGGAGGTCGGCCTCGTCGTGGAGCACGTCGCGCACGAGGTGGTCGACGAGGGTGAGGTCCTCGTAGTCGATGTCGCGCTGCTTGACCGTGCGGACCTGGAGGACGAGCGGGTCCTCCGGGTTGGGCTGGTAGCTCATCGACAACGACGTGAACGTGACGTCGATGTCGGCGTGGCGGACCCCGAGGTGCCACGCGAGCGAGCGCATCGTCGCGGTCACGTCGGCTGCCCCGGCCCCCGAGGAGAGGAGCAGCTCACCCACCCGCAGGCAGAAGTCGAGGGTGAGGTTGAGCTCGCGGCCGTCCTGCATGGGGACGATGGTGTCAGGACCAGCACTGGGTCGTCGTGGGGGCCTGTGCGAGGCTCGTGGTGTGCAGATCGAGTTCCGCGCCTCGCCCCGGCCCACCCTGGGGATCGAGTGGGAGTTCGCCCTCGTGGACCGCGACACCCGCGACCTGGCGAACTGCGCGGCCGCGCTCTTCGACACGGTGCTCCCCCGGCTGCCCGACCCGGGCAAGCTGCACCAGGAGCTGCTGCGCAACACCGTCGAGGTGGTCAGCGGGATCTGCGGCAGCGTCGGCGAGGCGATGGCGGACCTGCGGTCGACGCTGGACGTCGTGGCACCGGCCGCCCACGAGCTCGGCGTCGACCTCTACTGCGCCGGGACGCACCCCTTCGCGGAGTGGACCCACCAGCAGCTGACCCCGGGCCACCGCTACGAGGAGCTGATCAAGCGCACCCAGTGGTGGGGCCGGCAGATGCTGATCTGGGGTGTGCACGTGCACGTCGGCATGCCCGAGGTCGACCGGGTGATGCCGGTGCTGTCGTCGCTGCTCAACCAGTACCCCCACCTGCAGGCGCTCTCCGCGTCCTCGCCGGTCTGGGCGGGCGTGGACACCGGCTACGCGTCGAACCGGGCCATGATGTTCCAGCAGCTGCCGACCGCCGGGCTGCCCTTCCAGTTCGAGACCTGGGCGGAGTACGAGCGCTTCGTGCACGACCAGGTCACCACCGGGATCATCGAGGACCTCCACGACATCCGCTGGGACATCCGGCCCTCCGGCCGCCTCGGCACGATCGAGAACCGTGCCTGCGACGGGATCTCGACCTTCGAGGAGCTGGCGCCGCTGACCGCGCTCATGCACTGCCTGGTGGTCGACCTCGACCAGCGGCTCGCCGCCGGCGAGACCCTGCTGACGCTGCCGCCCTGGCACGTGCAGGAGAACAAGTGGCGCGCGGCCCGCTACGGGCTCGAGGCCGTGGTGATCGTCGACGACCGGTGCCACGAGCGCCTGGTCACCGACGACCTCGACGACCTGCTCGAGCGGCTGTCGCCCGTCGCCCGGCGCCTGGACTGCGAGCCGGAGCTGCGCGCGGTCGCCGACATCCCGCGCCGGGGCGCGTCGTACCAGCGGCAGCGGGCGGTGGCGGCCGCCCACGACGGCGACCTGGTCGCCGTGGTCGACGCCGTGGTCGGGGAGCTGCGCGACTCCCTGGACGGTGGCTGGCCCGCGGCGGCCGGCGTGGTGGCCGGCCCGCCCGCCCCCGGGGCTCAGCGGGGGTAGCCGCCGTCGGGCTCGGTCATCTCGAGCCGCACGCCGAGCAGGCGCACCGGACGGTCGCGCTCGACCCGCCCCAGTAGGCTGACCGCGGCCGCCGCCACCGTGTCGGGGTCGCTCGTCGGACCCGGCAGGGTGAGGCTGCGGGTGACGGTGAAGAACGGCCGGTAGCGCACCTTGATCCCGACCCGCTGTGCCGGCCTACCCTCGCGGTCGATGTCCACGACCACGGCCCGGGCCAGCCGGTCGACCGCTGCCTCGACGTCGGCCCACTGCTCGAGGTCGGCCTGGAAGGTCTCCTCGCGCCCGTGGGCCCGCGGGACGTAGGGCGTGGCGTCGACCGGGCTGGTGTCCACGCCGCGGCCGACCCGGTGGTACCAGGGGCCCATCGTCGGCCCCAGGCTCGCCGCGAGCTCGCGGGCGTCCGAGGTCGCGAGCTCGCGGACGGTGTGGATGCCGAGGTCGGCGAGCTTCCTGGCCGTCTTGCGGCCGATCCCCCACAGGGCCTCGGTCGGCCGGTCGCCCATCACCTCGAACCAGTTGTCGTCGGTGAGCACGAAGCTGCCGCGCGGCTTGCCGAAGTCGGTGGCGATCTTGGCGCGGAGCTTGTTGTCGCCGATTCCGACCGAGCAGTGGAGCCCCGTCGCGGCGAGGACCTCCTCGCGGATGGTGGCGGCGAAGTCGAGCGGGTCGTGCTGCCCGGGAGGGCCTCCCCCCACCCCCTCCGCCACGGCCTCCCCTCCGGCCGGCCCGCCGGGCCCGGTCGGCCCGGTCTCGCCGGCGGCCAGGAAGGCCTCGTCCCAGCCGAGCACCTCGACCACGACGGGTCGACCCGACCAGGTGAGGCCGCGCAGCGTGTCCATGACCTGCCGCGAGGCCTCCTCGTACGCCGGTGCGTCGACCGGCAGGAACACCGCCTCCGGGCACTTGCGGGCCGCGACCCGCAGCGGCATCCCGGAGCCGACGCCGAACTCGCGGGCGGCGTACGACGCCGTCGACACCACCCCGCGCTCGGTCGGGTCGCCGCGTCCCCCGACCACGACGGGCAGGCCCTCGAGCTCGGGGTGGCGCAGCACCTCGACCGCGGCGATGAACTGGTCGAGGTCGACGTGCAGCACCCAGCGCCGCAGGTCGCCGTCCTCCCGCGCCACGACACCGACCGGCCTCACCACCGCGCGACCCCGCTCACGCCCGCGGCGGGGGCGGCAGCGCGTCGGTGGCCTCGAGCTCGTCGAGCCCGGTGAGCAGCAGCAGGTCGGCCACGACCGAGCGGATCTGGGCCAGGATCACCTCGGCCGAGAGGATCTCGGTGCGGTCGACCCGTCCGGTCGCCGCGCCCACCACCAGCAGCGGCTCCCGGGCGACCTCCGCCATCCGGTTGGCCGCCAGCTCCTGGCCGACCACGGTGGCTGCGGCCGCGAGCTCGTCGCAGAGCACGGCGTAGGCCGGCGGCACCGGTCGCCGGTGGTAGGCCGCGACCGCCGTCTGCCGCACCAGCACGCGGGTGCTGCGCAGCGCCCGGTCGAGAGGCTCGACGAGCTCGGCCATCTTCCGGATGCCCGGGCGGTGCCGGATCCGGAACGGGCTCGAGGCGACCACCGCCATGCCCTCGTCCGCGGCGACCTGCAGCTCACGGATCAGGTAGTCGGTCGACCGGGCGTCGGCCAGCAGGTCGAGCGCCGGCTCGGCCTCGCCGTTCGCCATCACGTCGGAGGCAGCACGCAGGAGGTCCGCGATCTTGCCGACCACGACGGCGGCCTGCTCGCGCGGCCGGCGCAGCGGCGCGGCGGGGACCAGCGTGGCCGCGACCAGCGCGACCGCGCCGCCGATCAGCGCGTCGGTCCAGCGCAGGAAGGCCTGGTCGGGGCCCGGCACCAGCGCCGCGACCACGATCGACTGCACGGCCGCCTGGGTCACCAGGAGCTGGCCCCCGTCGAGCAGGAACGCGACGGACATCGCCAGCGCCACGATCATCGTGAGCTGCCAGGGGCCCACCCCGACCCACTGCACCAGCGCGTCGCCGATGAAGACCCCCAGGGCCACCCCGATCGTCACCTCCGCGACCCGCCGCAGCCGCTGCCCGTAGGACGTGCCCAGGCTGACCACCGCGGCGATGGGGGCGAAGAAGGGCGTCGGGTGGTCGAAGACCCCGGCCGCGAGCCACCACGCCACCCCGGCGGCGACCGCGCACTGCGCGATCTGCCAGGTCTTCGCGCGCGTCCGCGCCACCCGCGCCCGCACCGAGACCCGGCTCCGTCGCCAGGCGCGGTCGAGCGGAGCGGCCTCCATGGGCCGATCCTGCCAGAACGCTCGCACCGGGAGCCGGGGGCGGGGCGAGGCCCGAGACCCCCGGCGCCCGGGCGGTCACGACGCGTGCGCCCAGTCGAGCGCGACCTTGAAGTCGGTGAGGTCGCGGTACCACGTGCGGACGTCCGTGCGGCACCGCACCCGGGCCAGCCGCTGGTCGTACTCGCCGCACTCGGCCCGGGCCTCCGAGCCGGTCGGCGGGTAGATCGCGCTGCCGTCGTAGTACTCGATCCCGAAGCCGTTCGCCCGGTCGCCGATGATGCTGACGATGGTGTCGTCCGGCGGCGCCGTGGTGGCCGCCTCCGGCTCGACCGCGACCGCCGTCCCGATACCGGCCGCGACGAGCGCCGCCCCGGCCACCGCCACGCCCGCTCCGTAGTGCCGCAGGCACGCCTTCAGCCTCATCTGCATGTCCGTTCCCCGTTCGTCGTCGTGCCGGGAGGTCCGGCACGAGGAGGACGCTAGGGAGCGGAGGGGACGCTGCGAGGGGCGTGGAGCCGGGCCTGTGGACGAGGCTGCTCCGGAGCCGGCCTGTGGACGCCGGGCGGGCCGTCGGCGACACCAGGGCGCGTCGGAACCCGCCGCCGCAGTTCGTCGTTCCCCTTGAGACCCCCGCCCGGACCCGGGAGGATCACGGGGACCGCAGCGCCCGCAAGGGCAGGACAGGAGGCCCCGTGGCCACCCCGATCGACCCGACCTCGGCGGCGTTCCTGCTGGCGGAGAACCGCAACATGCCGATGCACGTCGGCGGCCTGCAGCTGTTCAGGAAGCCCGAGGGCGCGGGCCGCGGCTACGTGCGGGAGATGTACGACGCCATGCGCGACGTCGACGAGATCGCCCCGCTGTTCATCAAGCACCCCTACCGCTCGCCGCGCACGGCCGGCCAGCTGGTCTGGAAGCCCGACGAGCAGTTCGACATCGAGCACCACGTGCGCCACAGCGCGCTGCCCCAGCCGGGGCGGGTGCGCGAGCTGCTCGAGCTCTGCTCGCGGCTGCACAGCACCCGGCTGGCGTGGGAGCGCCCGCTGTGGGAGGCGCACGTGATCGAGGGCCTGCGCGACGGACGGGTCGCGATGTACACCAAGATCCACCACGCCCTCGTGGACGGCGTCTCGGCGATGCGGCTGCTGCAGAGCGTGCTCACCACCGACTCCGACAAGCGCGGCATGCCCGCGATGTGGGGCGTCCAGCCCGGCAGCCGCGCCGGTACGGCGAGCCGCAGGGCGAACGAGGAGACAGAGCGCTCCCTGGCCGACGTCCCCGTGTCGGCCTTCCACACCGCGCTGGGCATCACCGCCGAGGCCGCCGGCATGCCCGGCGCGCTGATCAAGACCCTGCGGGCCGGCGTCCGCAACGAGACCTCGAGCGTCTCCCTCCACGCGCCGCGCACGATCCTCAACCAGTCGATCACCGGCTCGCGCCGCTTCGCCGCGCAGGACTGGCCGGTCGAGCGCCTGCGCGGCATCGGCAAGGCCAGTGGCACCACGATCAACGACGTCGTGCTGGCGATGTGCGCGGGCGCCATGCGCAGCTACCTGCTCGAGCTCGACGTTCTGCCCGAGACTCCGCTGGTGGCGATGGTGCCGGTCGGCCTCAACGCCAAGCAGGCCGGCGTCGCCTCGGCCGAGGGCGGCAACGCGGTCGGCTCGGTGATGGTGCAGCTGGCCACCGACCAGCCCGACCCCGCCGACCGCCTCGAGTCGATCCACCGCTCGATGAAGGAGGGCAAGGAGGCGCTGTCGTCGATGACGCCGACGCAGATCCTCGCCATGAGCGCGATCGGCCAGGCCCCGGCGATCCTCACGCCCCTGCTCCGGATGCAGGGGATCGTCCGCCCGCCGTACAACCTCATCATCAGCAACGTCCCGGGCCCGCGCACCACCCACTACTGGAACGGTGCGGAGCTGCTCGGCACCTACCCGCTGTCGATCCCGATCAACGGGATGGCGCTCAACATCACCTGCACGTCGTACGACGGCAAGATGTGCTTCGGCCTGACCGGCTGCCGGCGCACGGTGCCCCACCTGCAGCGCCTGCTCGGCTTCCTCGACGACGAGGTCGCCGCGCTCGAGAAGGCCGCCGGCGTCCGGGGCGCCTAGTGGTCGCCTCCTCAGTCGCGCAGGTACATCCGGGAGAGCACGGCGTCCATCGCGCGGTCGGGCAGCACCCGACGTGAGGTCATGATCGTCCTCGCGCCCTTGCCGACCGCGTAGCGCGAGTGCGGACGGCGGGCCGTCGCCGCCTTGACGATCTTCTTCGCGACCACGTCGGGGCCGCTGGACGCCCGCGGGTTGTCGACGCTCGCCATCACCCGCGCGGCGTTCCTCGCGGACGCGGCGTACACCCCGCCGGCGCTGCGCTCGACCAGGCTCTCGCGCGCGATCGTGTTCCACTCGGTGACCACCCCGGCCGGGTGCACGAGCACCACCTGCACGCCGAACGGCGCCAGCTCGACCCGCAGGCTGTCGCTGAAGCCGTCGAGCGCGAACTTGGTCGCGTGGTACCAGGCGCCGAACGGCTCGTAGTAGACCGCCCCGATCGAGGAGATGTTCACGATCCGCCCCGAGCGCTGCTCGCGCATCGTCGGCAGGACCAGCTGCACCAGCCGGGCCAGGCCGAAGAGGTTCACCTCGAACTGCCGCCGCGCCTCGTCGATCGGCACGTCCTCGACAGCGCCGTACGAGCCGTAGCCGGCGTTGTTGACCAGGACGTCGATCCGCCCCTGCTCGTCGAGGATCCGCTGCACGCCGGCGCTCATCGACTCCTCGTCGGTGACGTCCATGCGGTGGACGTGGATGCCGTCGGCCTCGAGACCCGCCATCCGCTCGACCCGGCGCGCGGCGGCGTACACCTCGAAGCCGGCGGCCCGCAGCCGCCGGGCGGTCTCCTCGCCGATGCCGCTGGAGGCGCCGGTGACGAGGGCAGTGGGTGCGGACGAGGGGGGCGACGTGCGCGGAGAGCTCATGCCCCCATGGTCTAGCCCGTCTGGGGACGGGCGAACGGCAGGTCCTCCTCGGGGAGGGTCCGCGCGCCGGTGCGCTCCGCCCCGACGCCCGCCGCCACCACGAACCCGATGCCGACGACGGCCAGCGTGTCCGGCACCTGCCCGAGCACCACAAGGCCGATCAGCAGCGCGAACGCCGGCTCCAGGCTCATCAGCGTGCCGAACGCCGCGGTGGTCAGCCGCCGCAGCGCCAGCAGCTCGAGGGTGAAGGGCACCACCGGCAGCAGGATCGCCAGCCCCAGGCCGACCAGCAGCAGCTCGGGGGTGATCCGGTCGACGACCGAGGGACCCTCGACGACCGGCAGGACGACGGTCGCCACGAGACCGGCGACGGGCATCGAGACCGCCAGCCCGGCGAGGCCGGCGACCTCGTCGCCGACGCGCTGGGTGAGCAGGATGTACGCCGCCCAGCAGGCGGCCGCGCCGAGGGCGAAGGCCACGCCGACCGGGTCGGCGCCCCCGCTCCACGGCTCGGTCAGCAGCAGCACCCCGACCGCGGCGACGAACGCCCACCGGCGCCCCGCGCCGTGCCCGCGCACCACGGCCACGCCGAGCGGCCCGAGGAACTCCAGCGCGCTCGCGGTGCCCATCGGGAGCCGGGCGACGGCGCCCATGAACAGCAGCGTCACCGCGGCGGTCGCGACGCCGAGCGCCACGGCCGCCCCGAACGAGCTGCGGGTGAACTGCGAGGGCCGGGGGCGGACCAGCACCAGCAGCAGGACGCCGGCCCAGGCCAGGCGCAGCCACGCCGCGCCGACCGCGCCGACGTCGTCGATCAGCCCGACCGCGACGGCGATCCCGAGCTGGACGGAGAGCATGGAGACCAGCGCCATCGACGCACCCGTGCGCGGTCCGGAGAACCGGTGCGGGGTCGTGGTCGCCGGAGCGTCCGGGGTGGTGAGCGCGGTCATGACTCCAGTAGAGACCCGGGCGACCGTCCGCGTCCACGTCAGAAACATGGACACACCGTCCGCAGATCGTGGACAGTATCGCCATGGACGTCCGGCGTCTCCGCCTGCTGCTCGAGCTGTCCCGGCTCGGGTCGATGCACGAGGTCGCCGCCGAGCTGGGGCTGAGCACCTCGGCGGTCTCCGCCCAGCTCGCGGCGCTGGCCCGCGAGGTCGGCACGCCCCTGCTCGAGCCCGACGGTCGCCGGGTCCGGCTGACGCCCGCGGGGCGCCGGCTCGCCGACCACGCGGTGACGATCCTCGCCGCCGTCGACGCGGCGCGGCTCGACCTCGACCCGGGCGCGGACCCCGCGGGCACGGTGAGGGTCGGCGGCTTCGCCACCGCGATGGTGCGCTCGCTGCTGCCGGTGGTGCAGGAGCTCGCGAGCACGCACCCGGCCGTCCGCGTGCTGCTGCACGAGTACGAGCCGCTCGAGGCCTTCGACCTCCTCGCGCACGACGACCTCGACCTGGCGCTGGTCTACGACTACGACCTCTCGCCGCTGGCGCCGACGCTCGACCTCGTCGTACGCCCGCTGTGGTCGGCACCGTGGGGGGTCGCGGTGCGCGTCGACGGGCAGGGCGACGGCCCGATCGACCTCGCCACGCTCGCCGACTCGACCTGGATCGTGAACTCGCGCCACACCGCCGACGAGGAGGCGCTGCGGACCCTGGCCTCGCTGGCCGGCTTCACGCCGCGCGTCGAGCACCGCATCGACAGCCTCGACCTCGTCGCCGAGCTCGTCGCCGGCGGCGCGGGGTCGGCGCTGCTGCCCCTGGGGCGGGACTTCGCCGGCGTGCGCGTCCGCGAGGTCGCCGGGCAGGGCACGCGACTGCGGGCGTACGCCGTGGCGCGGCGCGGGCGCGATGCGTGGCCGCCGCTACGGCTGCTGCTCGACCGGCTCGCCCACCCCGTCACCGACACCCTCGCCGACACCCTCGCCGACCAGGTCGAGCGGCACGAGCCGGCCCGCGACGACTGAGGCCTCCTCGAACCCGCCGCCGACGCTCGCGGCGACCGCGCGCAGCCGGGCCCGGGTGATGTCGGCGACCGTGAGCAACCCGGCCGCGCGGGCGTTGGAACCCTCGCGCGTCGGCTCGGCGCTGTTGACGCTCAGGCAGTGGCGCCTGCCGCCGTCCTCGGCGTTGGCGAGGGCGACCGCGTGGCCCGTCGTACCGCTGCCGGCGAAGAAGTCGAGCACCCGGGCGTCGTCGGGCATCGTGCCCAGCACCCGCCGCAGCAGCCCGGTGGGCTTCGGAGACTCGAAGACGTGCCCGACCAGCGCCTTGAGCTCGGCGACCGCGGTGTCGGTGGAGCCGACCTCCTCGGCGAGCCAGATGGTGCGCAGCTTCTTGCGGCGACCACCGGGGGTGTCGCGGTGCAGCCAGTCGCGCTGGAAGACGTCGACCCGCTCCCCCGTCGTCCCCCGGACCACCCGGCAGACGAGGTCGTCGGGGCGCTCGTCGATGCGGGGCCGGCTCCAGCGCCACACGGCCGGGGACCCGTCGCCGAAGACCGGCTCGATCTCCTGGGCACCCGGGAACGGCGTGGTCGAGACCCGGCCAGTCGCAGGATCGCCCCAGACCGCGAAGTGCAGGGTGCGCGCCGTCGTGGGGTTGAACTTCTTGTTGGTGTTGCGCAGCGGCAGGTGCCGGTAGCGGCGACCGTCGTCGGCCACGAGCGGGAAGTCGCCCGGGTCGACGGTCTCGTGGGTGCTGGCGTCGAGCACGCAGCGGACCGCGTCGCGGGCGTAGACGAGCAGGTACTCGTGGCTGGTCGCGAAGCCCCGGCCCAGCTGGCGGCCCTTGGGGTTGAGGTTCACCACCACCTGGGCGAGGAGGTTGGCCTCGCCGAACACCTCGTCCATCAGCAGCCGCAGGTGGGCGACCTCGTGGTCGTCGATGCTGACGAAGATCGCGGCACCGTCGGCCATCACCGCCCGCGCGGCCTCGAGCCGGGGCCGCATCATCGCCACCCAGGCGACGTGGCGGGTGGCCTGGCTGCCCTGCCCGGCCCCGTCGCGGAAGTCGTCGCGGTAGGCGAAGTCGTTGCCGGTGTTGTAGGGCGGGTCGATGTAGACCAGGTCGACCGAGCCCGGCGGCAGGGCGTGCAGCACCTCGAGGTTGTCGCCCTCGACGAAGGTGTTCTGGGCCCGCTCCACGCCGCGACCCTAGCCGCGCCCGAGGTTCGCGCCCCGCAACCGCGTGACCTTCCCGGGGTGCGTCGGTTGTGCAGGCATGACGTCGCGGTTCGTGCTCGCCCTCGGGGCGCTCCTCACCTCGACCGGGCTGGCGGCGCCTGCGGCCGCGGCGCCGGTCACCGCCACCGACACGCCCGCCCCGACCGCCGCCGCGGCGACGGTCGCCGGCGGGGTGGCGGTGACCGACGGGTGCATCGACAGCGTGCCCGAGCCGGGCTCCACCGAGCCGGTGGCGATCTGCTTCACGGTGTTCCGCCCGGCCGGCGCCGACCGGACCCACCGGGTGCCGATCGTGGTCCACGGCCACGGGTGGGGCGGGTCGCGGACGACGGACCCCGCGGCGTTCGCGCGGTGGCTCGACGCCGGCTACGGCGTCCTTTCCTTCGACCAGCGCGGCTTCGGGGAGAGCGGAGGCAAGGCCCACGTCGAGAACCCGGCGTACGAGGGCCACGACGTCCGCGCCCTGGTCGCGCTCATCAGCCGGCTGCCGTGGGTGCAGCAGGACGGCCCCGGCGATCCCGTCATGGGGGCGATCGGCGGGAGCTACGGGGGCGGGTACCAGTTCCTGGCCGCCTTCGAGAGCCTGCGCACCCGCGGCAGCCCTGTGCTCGACGTGCTCGCGCCGGAGATCACCTGGTACGACCTGCGGCAGTCGCTGGCCCCGCAGGACGTGGTGCGCACCGCGTGGGCGCTGGCGCTGAGCGCCGCCGCGCTGCCGAGCCAGGCGCTGCCGGAGTCGGTGTACCAGGGCCTGGTCGAGGGCGCGGCCACGGGCACCCTGCCCGACGGCTCCGTACCCGGCACGGAGGACCTCGTCGCGTTCTTCCGGAAGAACGGCCCGAAGTGGCACGTCGAGCACGGCCGGCGCCTCGACATCCCGGTGCTGCTGGGCCAGGGCACGACCGACTCGCTGTTCCCGCTCCAGCAGGGGCTCGCGAACTGGCAGCACGCGCTGACCCCCGCGGCACGTCGGCACAGCATCTTCGTCGCCTACAACGGCGGCCACGTGCTGCCCGCGGTGCTGCCGCAGGGCGTCGACGTGACCTCCGACCCGTGCAGCGCGGAGCTCGCGGGCGGTGACTTCACGGACCTGACGATCCGGTTCTTCGACGAGCAGCTGCGCGGGCGCGACGCCGGCCTGCGGGGCTACGGCGCCTACCACCTCGCCACGCCCGCGAGCACCTGCACGACCGTCGGGTCCGTGCGGGCCGACACCGCCATCGACATCGGCACGGTCGCGACCACCGAGGCTGCGGGTGCCCCGGTCCCCTACGCCGTGGCCGAGGGGCCGATCCGGGTCGCGGGCACGCCGTACCTCACGGGCACCCTGACCGCGCTCGGCGTCGAGAATCGCGCCTTCTACGGCCTCGCCGTCGGCACCAGCCCCGCCGACGCCCACCTGGTGCAGGACAACGTGCTTCCGCTGCGGGCGGTCCAGCCCGTGGCGGGCGAGCGGCGCCGGGTCGCGCTGCCGTCCGTGGCGGTCGACGTGCCCGCAGGCCAGACGCTCTACCTGCTGGCCAGCCCGGTGAGCGACACGTTCGTGGGCATGGCGAGCCGGACGCCGGGCGCGGTGGTGCTCGACGACACGGTCGTCCACCTGCCGGTCGTCGGACGCCGCTGACCGCGACCCCGGACCCGGACCGGCGTCAGGCGTCGGCCTGCGGCACCGCGACCAGGGCGACGGTGGTGACCGGGACCAGGCACTCCTGCGTCGACTTCCCGCCGCCCTGGGCGGTCACCACGATCGACCCGTCGTCGGCGCGGGTCACGGTGGCGTTCCCGGGCGTCGTGCAGCCGACCGCGATCACCGCGCCCATCAGCTGCTGGCCGTCGGGAACCGTGGCCACGCTCAGCGCCTGCTGCAGCGACTCGCTCATCTGGCTCCCCTCGAACTGGGCGCTGAACTCCGCCACGGCGTCCGCGGAGTCGAGCGGCACGGCCCTCGTGGACACCTCACCGCCGACGTTGCTCTGCGAGATCAGCGCGAGCAGCGTGGCCCCCGCGTCGGTGCCGCCCTCGGGCGGCGCCTCGGTGCTCGACGACGGTGCCGTCGGGGAGGGGGCAGAGGTGGCGGCCGAGGTGGGCTCGCCGGCCGTGCCGTCGCCACCGCCGCAGCCGGAGAGCAGGAGGGCTGCGGCGAGCAGGAGTCCGAGAAGGGGGCGCATGGTGGTTCGGACGGTAGCCGCCCGGTGGTGGTTCCGTCAGGCCGGGAGGTGGTGCAGGTCGGGGACGATCTGCTGCTTGCCGAGCACGGTCAGGCCGTCCTCGACGACGAAGCCGCGGGCGAGGTCCTCCTCGATGTCGACCCCGATCCGGGCGCCGGCCGGCACCACGACCTCCTTGTCGATGATCGCGTTGCGCACGACCGCTCCGGCCCCGACCCGGACCCCGTTGAGCAGCACCGAGTCGCTGACCTCGGCGTCGTCCTCGACGTACACCGCCGGCGAGAGGACCGAGCGGTGCACCTTGCCGCCGCTGACGACCACCCCGGGCGACAGCACGGCGTCGCCGACCTCCGCGGTCTTGCCACCCTCGCCCTGGACCAGCTTCGCGGGGGGCTGCGGGCCGTAGGAGGTGAAGATCGGCCAGGCGAAGTTGTAGAGGTTGAAGATCGGCAGCGGGGAGACCACGTCCATGTGGGCTGCGTAGTAGGAGCCGAGGGTCCCGACGTCGCGCCAGTAGCCGCGGTCGCGGTCGCTCGAGCCGGGGACGTCGTTGTCCTGGTAGTCGTAGACGGCCGCGTCGTCGCGCCGGACGAACGCGGGGACGATGTCGCCGCCCATGTCGTGCCGCGAGCCGTCGGTGGTCGCGTCGCGGGTGACCGCGTCGACCAGGGCGTCGGCGTCGAAGACGTAGTTGCCCATCGAGGCCAGCACCTCGTGCGGGCTGTCGGGCAGGCCGACGGGGTCGGTCGGCTTCTCGAGGAAGTCGCGGATGCGGCGGGGGTCCTCGGGGCGGACGTCGATGACGCCGAACTGGTCGGCGAGCCCGATCGGCTGGCGGATCGCGGCGACGGTGCAGCCGGCCCCGGACTCGACGTGCTGCTCGACCATCTGCGAGAAGTCCATGCGGTAGACGTGGTCGGCGCCGACGACCACGACGTAGTCGGGCCGCTCGTCCCTGAGCAGGTTGAGCGACTGGAAGATCGCGTCGGCGCTGCCGAGGTACCAGCGCTTCCCGAGCCGCTGCTGCGCCGGCACCGGGGCCACGTAGTTGCCCAGCATCGTCGACATCCGCCAGGTCTGGGTCACGTGGCGGTCGAGGCTGTGGGACTTGTACTGCGTCAGCACGACGACCTTGAGGTAGCCGGAGTTGACGACGTTGGACAGTGCGAAGTCGATCAGCCGGTAGATCCCGGCGAACGGCACCGCCGGCTTGGCCCGGTCGGCCGTCAACGGCATCAGCCGCTTGCCCTCCCCTCCGGCCAGGACGATGGCGAGCACGTTGCGACGCGGGCTGCGGCTCATGGGTGCAGGCTTCCATCCGGTGGTCGGGCCTGTCGAGAGCACGTCCCACGCGGCTAGGTTCAGAGGGTGCGAATCGACGTGCTGAGCAAGGAGTACCCACCCGAGATCTACGGAGGCGCCGGCGTGCACGTCGCCGAGCTCGTCCGGGCGCTCCGGGCCCGCGGCGACCTCGAGGCCCGGGTGCACGCGTTCGGTGCGCCGCGGGACGAGCCGCTCACCGCGTCGTACGCCGAGCCGGCGGAGCTGGCCGGCGCGAACGCCGCGCTGCGCACCCTGGGCGTCGACCTGGCGATCGCCGCGGGCTGCGACGGCGCGGACGTGGTGCACTCGCACACCTGGTACGCGAACTTCGCCGGCCACGTCGCCTCGGTGCTCTACGGCGTGCCGCACGTGGTCAGCGCGCACTCGCTCGAGCCGATGCGGCCGTGGAAGGCCGAGCAGCTCGGCGGCGGCTACCGGCTCTCCTCGTGGGTCGAGCGGACGTCGTACCTCGCCGCGTCGGCGGTGATCGCGGTCTCGGGCGCGATGCGCGACGACGTGCTGCGCTCCTACCCCGAGATCGACCCCGCCCGCGTGCACGTCGTCCACAACGGCATCGACCCCGACACCTGGTCGCCGGTCGTCGACCCCGACCGCGTGCGCGCGCTGGGAGTCGACCCCGACCGTCCTTCGGTCGTGTTCGTCGGCCGGATCACGCGGCAGAAGGGGCTCCCGCTGTTCCTGCGCTCGTGTGCGGCGCTGCCGCCGGAGGTGCAGGTCGTGCTGTGCGCGGGCGCCCCCGACACTCCTGAGATCGAGGCCGAGGTCGAGCAGCTCGCCGCCGACCTCGCGGCCTCGCGGACCGGCGTCGTCTGGATCCGCGAGATGCTGCCCCGCGCCGACGTGGTCGCCCTGCTGACCGCCGCGACGGCGTTCGCGTGCCCGTCGGTCTACGAACCCCTCGGCATCGTGAACCTCGAGGCGATGGCCTGCCAGACCGCCGTCGTGGCGACCGCGACCGGTGGGATCCCGGAGGTCGTGGTGCCGGGCGAGACCGGGCTGCTGGTGCCGATCGAGCAGGCCACCGACGGGACGGGGACGCCGCTCGACCCCGAGCAGTACGTCGCCGACTTCGCCGCGGCCCTCAACGAGGTCGTCGCCGACCCGGCCCGCGCCGACGCGATGGGCCGCGCGGGCCGCGAGCGGGCAGTGGCGTCGTTCGGCTGGCCGGCGATCGCGGAGAAGACGGTGGAGGTCTACCGCGCGGTGCTCGAGGGGTGACCGCGCCCGCCAAGGTGGTGGCGCTGGTCGCGGACGAGGCGCCGGCCCGCTGGCTGGACGCGTCCGTGCACGACGCGCTGGCGGAGGCAGGCGTGGTGCGGCTGCAGGTCAACGTCGCGGACGAAGCCGTGGCCGGGGTGCTGCGGCTCCAGCACCTCCCCGTCGAGCTGACGGCGGTGCTGTCGGCGTGGGCGGACCCCGAGGCGGTGCCCGCGGTCGTCGGCGTCCTCGACACTCTGGGAGCTCCGTGGACCTACCTCGTCGACGAACGCCGCCCGCTCGACCCGCCGGAGTCGTGGGACGGCTCGCGTGCGGCTGCACTGGCCAACGTGGCCGTGCTCCGGCGGCCCGACTCCCTCGACCGCGACGAGTGGCTGCGTCGCTGGCTCGGCCCCCACACGCAGGTCGCGATCGACACCCAGGCGACGTTCGGCTACCTGCAGAACGTCGTGCTCCGCCCGCTCTCCGCGACCGCCCCGGTGGTCGACGCGGTCGTGGAGGAGCTGTTCCCGGTCGAGGCGGTCACCGACACCCACGCCTTCTACGGCAGCGGTGGCGACGACGCCGAGCTCACCCGCCGGATGGCCCGGCTGATGGAGAGCGTGGCCACGATCGGCGCGGACCGCGACCTCGACCTCGTCCCGACCTCGCGGTACCTCTTCGACCTCAGCCGGTGAGGGCCGGCGACGCGGAGCGCACCGCGAGGTCGTAGGGCTCGCCCGTGATCGTCACCGTGCCACCGACGTCGCGCCACTCCCCACCGTTGACGCGGTAACGCGCCGTCCAGGTCGTGTCGACCCGCGCCACGAGGGTCTTGTCCGCGTGCCGGTAGCGGTGGGTGATCAGGTCGCTCACCTCCGCGCCGTGCACCCATGGTTCCCCCGGCCAGTCGGTGGTCTGCGCCGAACCGTCCCCGTTCACCCACCGGAACGAGGTCGGCCAGATCTCCAGCTCGACCTGGCGGCCCAGCAGGCCCACGGTCCGGGTGAACCGGTCGGCGCGGGTGGAGAACACCGTGTCGAGGTTGACCAGCGTCTCCCCGCCCGGCGGCTGCACCACCACCTCCGAGGCCGGCACGGGGATCCGCCGGAACGCCCGGAGGACGTCGCCCTGCGTCAGCGGGACGACGCCGGGTGCTTCGGAGGGCTCGAGGCAGACTTCACCCGATGGCGCAGAAGTTCCGTCTGGGTAGATGGCCAGTACGTAGTAGAGATGGCCACGGTTGCCGCAGCGCGCCTGGTCTCCGCAGCCGTAGAACCCGTCCTTGGAGCCCCCCTCGCCTCGAACACACATGGGTTCGAAGCTGTAGGTCACGCTGGCAGCTTGAACTTGCTCGTCCTGTGTCTCCGTCGACGCGTGTTGGGAACAGACCGACATCGCATGCCAGACCGAAGAAGAGGAAGACACTGCTGCATCGCAGTGGGCTTCTCCTGCCCCCCATGCGGGAACACCGAGGCAGCACGCAGCCACAGTCAAGGCAAACACAAGTCGAGTCATTCGACGACCCGGAAGTCGGTTACCAACCACGCATCTCTCTCACGGGTCAACTGCACTGACCAAGTAGCTGTCATGGCTCTATGGCGGACGACCTCATCCGAGGGTGACTCCCGATAGCGCTCCGCTCCCTCACGAATTGTCATCGGGACAATCGCGTTCGACCGCCAGAGCTTCGGCTGCGCTACCTGCAGGACCCGCCAGTCATCACCCTCATAGAACCCACCACTTGAATGGATTCCCTCGATCCGTTCAGCGAAGTCTTGGCAGATGCCGCACTTGGAGTGGCTCGCCTTGAGAAACGCCTCGGGATCGCCGGAGTCGAGCATGCTGTTGAAGAGATCGATCCAATGCTGCGCAAAGGCAACCGCCCCAGCCTTCGACTTGACCTCCCACGCCGCTGGCTCGGCCGAGGTGGTCTCGGACGGCGAGGGGGCGGGCGAGTCCGCGGTCGGTTCGACGCGGGGTTGCGGGTCGTCGGAGCAGCCGCTCGTCGCCAGCAGTAGCGCGAGGGCACCTGCCCCGAGGCACGCACGCAGCACCATGTCGGCCTTCTTCCCGAGACGTAGCCGGGAGAAACCCCGACCACGCGAACCGTAGGCAAAGCCCGCCCGGCCGCGCCAGAGGGTCAGGCGCGACCTGTGGACAACGCGACCCGGAGCCGACCTGTCAGCGCGTGGCGGGCCGGTTGCGTCGCCAGATCGCGGCGTTGAGGGCGGTCGCGAACCCGGTCCACGCGACGTACGGCGCGATCGCCGCGGCTGCACGCCGGTCGCGGCGCGCGGCCGCGCCGAGCAGGCCGACGTTGAGCGCGTTCAGGACCGCGATGGCCCGCAGCCCGTTGGTCGTCGACTCGCCGCGGAAGAAGGCCCAGCACCAGCCTGCATTCGCAGCGAGGTCGGCGCCGGTGAGGGCGAGCAGTCCGGCGCGGTGCTCGGGGTCGGACGCCACGAGTCGCCCGGTGCCGTAGGCGATCAGCCCGTACAGCGGCGTCCACACCAGCGGGAAGGCGGCCGGCGGCGGTTGCCACGACGGCTTGTCGAGCGAGCGGTACCACGCGGAGTCGGGCGTGGTGCCCGCGCCGCCGGCGGCAGCTGCCGCGGCGGTCATCAGACCGGTGACCAGGTAAGGGCGCATGCTCCGAGCCTGCCCCGGCGGTCAAGCCGCGGCGTGGCGGGGCCGACTCAGCGGCTCACTGCTTCGTCGAGTCGTAGACGATCCGGCCCTGCGGCGTGGCGCCGACGTACGCGGTCTCCTGGTAGTCGTTGGAGGCGTAGGCCCAGATCGCCGCGCCCTCCTGGGAGCCGGGTGCGTGGACGATGGCGTACCACGAGGTGGGGTCCTCGACCTTGCCGCGCACCCGGCTCACCAGCTCGGTGACGACGTCGATGTCCACGTCACGCAGGTCGAAACGTTCCTCGGTCGACGTGGTCCTCGAGTCGAGGTCGTCGAGGGTGCCGTTCCAGTAGTAGAGAGCGCTGCGCCCGCTCGTGGCGTCCACGGGGACGTAGACGACGGCGTACGTCGGGTAGAGCACCACCTCGAACGACTCCGTCGACCCGACGTCGCGGCCGAGGTCGGTGAGCAGCTCGTCGTAGCCGTCGGCGGTGAACAGGTTGACGCCGACCTCGGGCGACTCTCCGGGCAGCGGGGTCGTCGAGGCCATGGCCGACGCGGAATCGGTCGCCGTGTCCACGGCTCCACGCACGTTGCCGACGAGGGCGACGACGCCCGCGATGACAGCTGCCACGACGCCGACGACAACGAGACCCACAACCAGCCCGATCATCCTCGGGGACGTCCTCACCGTCTTCATCGAGGCAGCGGCGGCGACGACCTCCTCGAGGTCCGGCGTGTCCGCGGAACTGCCGTACCGCACCTGGAACCCGCCGCCCGCAGGCGCCGAGGCGTCCGAGGTATTGGGCGAGGTCACGGAGTGTGAGGCGACCGGGGTCGCGGAAGTCGCCTGGCTCGCCGGTGGCTGCAGGTCGCGCACCAGCAGGTCGATCTCCTGCAGCGTCTGCGCGCGGAGCAGCTCCTCGACCCGCTTGTCACGGTCGACCTGGACGATCTGGCCGTCGGCCCAGGCGGCCTCGACGACCTCGATGGCGGCGTCGCGGTCCTTGTCCCGAGCCCGTCGGTCGGGCGTGCTCACGGAAGGCACGCTAGCGCCACGACCCTCCCCGTGGCCGGGATTCGGCCGCAATGAAACGGCGCCCGGAGCACGGCGACCCGCGAGTAGTGCCCGGAGAGGTGCCAAGGGTCGGCGTCAGGTCCAAGGGTCGGGCTCAGAGCACCAGGCGAGTCATCGGTTCTCCCCGCCGTGGTCGGAGGCGGGTGCGCCGGACGGAGTGTCGGCGAGCGCGGCCAGGCCGCGCACACACGCCTCGACGCAGGCGTCGACGCCCTGCGCGACGTCGACCGCGAACCCGCGCTCGCCGGGACCGAGCGGCTCGAGGGTCGAGAGCTGCGAGTCGAGCAGCGAACCGGGCATGAAGTGCCCCGGCCGCGAGGCCTGGCGACGCCGGATGACCTCGGGCGACGCCTCGAGGTGGACGAACCCGAGCTGGTCACCCGGCACGTGTCGCCGCAGCTGGTCGCGGTAGCGGCGCTTGAGCGCCGAGCAGCTCATCACCCCGCCGTCGGGGTGGTCCCCCAGCCAGTGCCCGACCTCCTCGAGCCAGGGGTAGCGGTCGTCGTCGTCGAGCGGCTCACCGGCCGCCATCTTGGCGACGTTGCCCGGGGAGTGCAGGTCGTCGGCATCGGCGTACGGCACCCGAAGCCGCTGTGCCAGGGCGGCGCCGACCGTCGACTTCCCCGACCCGCTGACGCCCATGACGACGACGAGCTCGCCCACACCGACCCTTCCCCAGACCGTGCCTCGACACGTCACGCTACCCCGCCGAGCCCGAGCCGGGCCCCGCGAGCCGGGCCCGCGTACCCGAGCTGCTGCCGGGCCCCCGGACCCGACAGACCCCTCACAGGGGCGAGCACACGATGGCCGTCACCGCGTTCCAGGACCATCCCCTCGCCGACCGCGACCGTGAGTGGGACGGAGCCGCGGCCGAGAAGCGCGTCCGCCGGTGGGCAGGCGCCGAGGGACCGGTGAACCGGCCGACCCCCTGATCTCCACCGACGGCGGGGTCCGCACACCTCACGTCCGCCGGTGGAACTCGATGTCGCCGTCCGCGCGGCGGACAAGGTCGTACGCCGGGTCGTGGGCGCAGTGGTGGTGGAAGCTGCAGAACAGCACGCCGTCGGCCAGGTCGGTGAGTCCTCCCCGCGACCACGGGTGGAGGTGGTGGGCCTCGCACCACGCAGCAGGCACGTCGCACCCGAGCGCTCGGCAGTGGCGATCACGCACGGCCATCGCCTTGCGCTGCGGGGGGCTGTACAGCCGCCGCGACCGCCCGAGGTCGAGCGGTTGCGAGTCGCCGCCGAGCACCACGGGCACCAGCGCCGCGTTGCAGGCGAGTCGGCGCGCCTCGCCCGCCGAGATCGACGACCCCGAGGAGAGCTCGGCGACACCGAGCCCCGCGACCAGGGTGTCCAGGTCGAGCATGACCATCAGCGTCGTCGCGTCCCCGCCGTGCTGCGGCAACGCGGCACCGGGCCGCGCCTCGAGCATCGCGCAGAAAGCGTGCGCCAGTCTCCGTGGGTACGAAAGGCGTTCACCGGTCGCCGGGTCGCGCCGGCCCCCGGCATCCGGCGAGCCGTCGCTGCTCTCGCGGCGCGGCGATGAGAGGGCCTGCAGCTGCGCCATCCAGCGGTCCATCACCGAGGTCGGGAGGTCGACGACCGCCCGGCTCAGGCCGTCGCCGAGGTCGTGGACCGTGATCCGCATCCGCCGGCGCGCCCGCCGCTCCTGTCGCTCGAGGAGGCGTCGTTCGTGGTCGTCGGCCACGCCGGGGGCGACCAGCTCCAGGATCCGTCGGCCCAGCACGCGCAGCCGCCGCGGCTCGAACACCACCGCGTCCGCGACCAGGCGGCGCGCCGCCGCCTCCCGGACCTCGGGGTCGAGGTCGGCCGGCAGGTCGTCGAGCGAGCTCAGCACCGCCTCGGCGTGGGCGACGTCGAGCCGGCCGTCGCGCAGCGCCTCCCCGACGAGCGGGTGCCGGTCGAGACCGTCGGCCAGCCGCTGCCACCGTCGCCCGGCGGAGGTGTCGGCGTGCGTCTCGCCGGCCAGCCAGGCGCCGGCCGACCGTGCGCCGGCCTGCTCCGCGACGTCGCCCGACACCGCCAGCGTGCCGAGCCGCAGCCCCTCGATCCGCCCGCCCAGCCGCGTCAACCGCACGAGCAGGTCGGCCTTCTCGTCGGTCGAGAGGTACGCCGGGTCGCTCACGGCCGCCCGGTCGACGGCCGCCTCGAGCGCGCTGGCGCACTGCAGCAGCGGGTGCGGCAGCGAGGAGGTGGCTTCGGTCATGCCTCCACGCTCGGCGCGGCCGCCGACAGGATCCGTCTTCAGCCGCGTTCCCTGTGGACGACGGTGTCCCGAGCCCTGCCTGTGGATGTCCCGCGAGCCGCCTGCGGCCAGCGAGTCCTCAGACCGGCTCGACCCAGGCGAACGGCACGCGGAGCACCGTCCGCCCGCAACGCAGGTGGTAGCAGGTCCGGCCGCGCTTGAGCACCACCCCGACGTGACCGCGGTAAGGGCCCTCGACCGTCACCCGGCCGCGCGCCCCGACGCCGAGCCGCAGCACCCCGCGACCTGCCCGGGCCCCGGCGAGCTCCGCCTCGTAGTTGGGGTGCATCCGCGCCGGACGGCCGCGGTGGGTCCAGGTGAAGACGTGGGCCAGGTCGAAGCCCGAGCAGCACGCCCCGCACGCCATCACCCGCTCGGGCCGGCGGTGCCGCCCGATCGTGTGCCCGGCCGGGCAGACCCCGAGCCAGTCGGGCGCGACCCGCGGTGCGTCCGCGGGCACGCAACGCGCCCCCGAGCAGCCGATGGCGCGCGCGGCGCGTCGCCACACCTCGTCGTGCCCGTGCCGCGGCCCCACGAGCGCGTGCGCGATCTCGTGGAGGATCGTGTCGCGGACCTCCGCCTCGTCGTGCAGCTGCGTCAGCGGCGCGCTCAGGCCCAGCACCCGATGCTGGAACCGGCACACGCCCGCCCGCCGCTTCGCGCCGTCGTACGCCACCTGCCAGCCGGTCAGTCCGTGCTCCTCGAGCAGGTGCTCGGCCAGGGCGAAGGCGTCGCGCAGGTCCATGGCGGGACGCTAACCGCCTGCACCGACACCACCTCAGCGGCGCGTCGGCCGGCGGGTCGCGAGGTCGATCACCACGGCGCGCGCGCCGTGCCGCCCGCTCGGCCGTGCCTGCGGCGTGGCGGTCAGGAGCCGTTCGCTGACACGGTTCGCGCGCACAGTCAGGGCGAAGAGCTCACCGCGCCCGCGGCTCCCGACCACCACACCACTCACCGTGTGGTCGAAGGTGAACCGGTCGAACCGCAGGTTCCGCGACCGCGCGGCGTCGGCACCGCGCTTGAGCAGGTGGCTGATGATCCACCGCAGCCAGGCCACCTCGTCACCGTTCCTCGTGACCTCGTCGAGCAGCAGGCAACAGCCCTCACGGCAGACGGTCCAGCAGCAGCCCGACGCCGGTCGCCCGAGCGCGCTGCCGACGTCGTCGGGGTCGAGCGGTGGTCGCAACGTGCGCAGGTACGTCGCCTCCGCCGCGTTGAGGGGCGGCGAGACGTCGAGGTGGCCGAGACAGTCGGGTTGGGGTCGCATGGTTCCTCCGGATGCGTGCTGCGCCCAGCCTCCCCGGGATCGGGCCCGGAATCACCGCCCCTCCGGAGATCTGTGGAGAACTCCCCGCCGGACCCTCCCGCACCCACCCCCTGTGGAGAACCGTTCGCGCCGACCCGGGTCGGCAGCGCAGGCTCCCTCCATGACAGACGACAACCTCTTCCGACCCGTCATCCGCACCCAGGCCGACCTCGAGCAGACCTGGCGCCGCCTCATGGAGCCGCTGGGCTTCGCGGGGCACAGCGTCTGGATGCTCCTCATCGGCCCCGACGACCGCCCGGTGCCCACCGTCACCGAGATCACCGAGGCGCTCGACCCGCCCGACGAGGAGTCGCTCGCCGGGTTCACTGCGCTCGTCGAGCACCTCGCCGAGGAGTTCCCGGGCACGCGGTTCGCGTTCCTGCGCACCCGACCCGGCCGTGACGGCGTCACCGCCGACGACCGCGCGTGGGCCGAGGGGCTCACCGCCGCCGCCCGCACCGCGGGCGTCGCGGTCGAGGTGGTGCACCGGGCGAACGACGTCGACCTCGTCCCGCTCCCCCTCGACGACCTGATCCCGGCGTCCGCCTGAGGGTCGGCCCGCGCGCGACCGTCCAAGGAAGTTCTCCACAGATTGGTCCTCGGCCCGTTGCGGGCAGCCCCGGGCGGGCAGGTTGGACCCGACACCACTCGGGAGGTGGAGCCGTGCGGCTGATGATCGACGGCGGCGGGTACGCCACCGCCGCGACCGCGTTCGCGGAGGCCAACGCCGTGGCCGCGATGCAGTACGACGGGGTGGTCGGGGCGCTCGGCAGGTACGCCGGCATGGCCGGCCACGACGCGGTCGCGGCCGACTTCGCCGCGGCGTACGACGGGGCGGCCTGGGAAGCGCTGGCCGGGTACGCCGACCTCGTCATCGCGCTCGCCACGCTCGGCCACCTCACCGAGGCCTCGCTGTCGCGGCACCACGCGGCCGAGCAGGCCTCGATCATCCCCGGCGCCGTCGTCTACGAGGGCGGCACCCTCGCGCCGGGCAGCTACGCCTCGGTGCTGCGCGCCACGCCGCCGACCTCACTCGGCGGCGACGCCACCTCGCTGGCACCGGCCCAGGAGTGGCTGCTCGACCAGCTCGAGGGCATCTTCTGGCCGTCGGCCGACACCGACGCCCTGCGCGCCGCGGCGAACACCTGGCGCCACGCCGGCGACGGGCTCGCCCGCCTCGCCGACTACGCCGACACAGCCACCCGCGGGCTCGAGGGGCAGCTCTCCCCCGAGATCCCCCTCGCCCTGGACGCCGTCGCCGACGTCGCGGCCGGCACCACCGACCTCGCCACCCAGTTTGCCGCCCTCGGCGACGCCTGCGACTCCTTCGCCGCCAACGTCGAGGCCCGCCGCGAGGAGCTCCTGGCGCTCCTCGCCGAGCTCATGGAGATCGCCGTCGAAGGCGCCCTGATCTCGATCGCTGCCGGGGTCATCACCGGCGGCACCGGCGCGGGCGCCGCCGGCTCCGCCACCGCCGCGAAGATCGCCGCCCGCTACCCCCGCTTCGCCGCCGTCATCGCCCTCTTCTGCTCCTTGACCTCCTCGGCCACCGCCGCCCTCCGCGCCGTCCGCGAGGCCCTGGCTTTGCGCCGCGCCCGCTTCGTCAAGTACCTCACCGCCCGCATCGCCCTCCGCGGCGAGCGGGGCGCCATCGACCTTTCGTCGTCGGCATGGCGTCGCATCCGTGCCTGGGACAGCGCGGGAAGTCACCTGATGGAAAGGCACATCGGCAAGACAGATGCACAACTCCTCGAACGGCTGAGCAAGAGGCCGGACTTGGACGCCGCGTCATCCTTCGACAGCGAACATCAGGCCGTCAGGGCAATCAACCAGGTGATCGGGATGAACCAGCCTCGGGTTCAGAAGTGGATGAGCGGCAATGGTTCGACCATAGAGTTGGAAGGCGACTGCGGGTTCGTGGCAGGTCGCATTGCTGCCCAGTCGGGCAGCATCAGCCCAGGCACATTCATTCGGGTCGTTCTTCGACGCGATGCTGGGTTCGCCGAGGGCTTCAGACCCCACACTGCCTACTTGTTGCGATAGGAGTCCTCATGCATACGCCGGCACTCGACCTCCTGCTCACGGGCTACTTCCACGAGGACTACGCCGAGGACTTCGGAGACGATCGGGCCACGGTCAAGGCGTTCATCGAGATGGAGCCCGACCTGGCGGCTCGGCTTGCGGAGGACATCGAGGCGGTCCTGGCCGAGCACGGCTCGGAAGCTGAGGTCGAGGCGTGGGTACTGGCACGCCGCAGTCCGTATCGACCGGGCATCCCGTGGGCCTCGTGGCTGGCCTCTGTCCGGCAGCAAGTCATCAACGAACCGATCGGTGGTGACGGGTGACGAGTCCGGGCGTCGGGCATCTGATGGGCGCCTACTTCCACCAGGACTACGCGCTCGACTGCGGCGACGATCTCGGGGCCGCCGACGCCTTCGTGGCTGACGAGCCGGAGATGAGCGAAAGTCTTGTCAGCGACATCGTCGAAACGCTCAAGATGTACCGCACGAGCGGTGAGATGAAGGAGTACCTCCTCCAGCAGGGCTGCGCGTACTACCCGTCGCGGTTCGACGGTGACTACGTGGCGTGGCTGGCGGCTCTTCGCGACCATGTCTTGCAGGCCGATCACCCGCACGGACCGCAGTGAACGGGCGGCCCGTCGAGACCCCGGCCCTCGACCTCGTCGTCGGCGCCTACCTCCACCAGGACTGGCCCGACGAGTGCACCGACGAGTGGGCAGCACTCGAAGCCTTCCTCACCCGCGAGCCGATGCGAGCACGCACGCTCTCCTCGGAGATCGATGGCCTGCTACGGGTGCGGCTCTCGGAGGCCGACCTGGAGGAGTTCCTCGGCGACCACGGGTGCGACTACTTCGCGGATCCCGCCAGCGGCGGTAATCGGGCATGGCTGACCGAGGTCAGTCGGCGGGCTCGGGCGGCCGCCACGGCGGCACAGCAGTAGAAGAGGATCCGGTGGTCCGGCTCGGCCCCGCCCCCTCACTACCGCTGAGGACGGCGGCTACCGGGACTGGCCGGCCGAGGGAGGACGACGCAGCCGGCGCGACGGGTCGACGAGCTGAGCAGCATCAGCGGATGACCGACAGGAGACGCAGCTCGGACTCGACCTGGGCCTGCTGGCGGCGGCGGAGCTCTGCCAGGCGGTAGCGCTTCTCGTCGGGGCTCAGGGCGTCCCAGCCACGACGCGAGGGGCGCACGCGGGTGGTCTGGTTCATGCAGACAGCGTGCCCCGCGGCGTACGGGGCTGTCGTCTGTATTTCTACTGATCTTCGCTACGGGGTTGGAGCCGCAGGGGATCATGGGCCGTGGCCTCCGAACGTCCAGACCACCCGGACCCGTCCGGGCGCGGGAGCCGTCGTGACCAGCGCCGGCGACGTCGCGAGCTCGAGCGCCTGATGGCCGAGCTCGACGACCTCGACCGCGACCACGGCCTGGGGGCGTTGCCGGCGGGGCAGCAGCCGCGCAGCCGGCGGCAGCGTCGCCCGTCCAGCGGTGTGCTCCCCGGGCTCCTGGTCACGGCACTGGTGCTGGGCGGGGTGGTGCTGGTGTCACCGAGCCACGAGATGCAGCGGCTGCGGGCGCTGTTCGGGTTCGGCGGCGAACGCCTCGGGCGGGTGCCCGACGTGCCGATGGGGGTCGGCCACTTCAAGTTCTCGATGACCCAGCCCGGCACCGACGACCCCGTCGGCTACGACCCGTGCCGCCCGATCCAGATCGTCGTCAACACCCAGGGCGCCCCCGACCACTGGGAGGAGCTCGTCGATACCGCGATCGAGCACACCGAGGGGGCGACCGGTCTCCGGTTCGACAACCTCGGGACGACGGAGGACCGCGACTTCACCCGCGGCAACGGCTTCGGCATCCGACGGCCGGTGCTCGTGGCCTGGGCCGACGAGGACGAGTTCGGCGAGCTCGCCGGCAACATCGCGGGGGTCGGCGGCAGCTCGGCCCTCAAGGTCTCGCCCGACCACCTCGAGTACGTCACCGGCATCGTCGTGCTCGACACCGACGTCTTCACCGACGACGGCGACATGGCCGAGCAGCAGGCGATCGTCGACCACGAGTTCGGCCACGTGGTCGGCCTCGACCACGTGCACGACCCGCGCGAGCTGATGAACGAGGACAACGTCGGCCTCACGACCTACGGCCCCGGCGACCGCGAGGGGCTGGCCCGGCTGGGCGCGATCGACTGCTGACGGCAGCAGGCGTGCGACGACGCGAGCAGCGACGCCGTCACGCGGCGTCGGCACGCGGGGTCATCGCGCGGCGGCACACCTCCCCTGCAGGCTCGGCCAGCACCTCGGCGAGGTGGGCCACGGCCTCGGCGTCCTCACCCCGGGCGCGCGCCGCGAGGGCCGGCCCCACGCCCGGCTCGAGGAGCGCCGCCGCCAGGCACGGCCAGAGGTCGACCTCGTCGTGGCCCGGTGGGGACGTGCGCCGCCGCTCCTCGGCCGCCTCGCCGAGCACGGTGTCGACGATCTCCTCCGGTGTCGGGAACGTCCACCAGGGTCGGCCGGCCCCGGGGAACAGGATCGTCACCCAGAGCTCCATCCGGACGTCGGTCACCACCGCTGTCTGGTGCCCGGACGTCACGACGGCGCACGAGCCCCTCTCGTCGCGCTCGGCGCGGAGCGCCTCGAACCAGGAGGCGGGCTCGGTCGCGACCCGCTGGGCGACCTGCTCCGGAACGACCAACGGGGCCGACTCGAACATCTGGCCGGCCCCCGCCGGCACCAGGCGCCCGATCACGTGCTCGCCCGGCAGGACCAGCAGGGAGCAGCCGGTGTTGGGCACCACGACCTCGGCCCCGGTGGCGACGTCGTCCCACACCACCGTCGCCGGGGTACGGCGCCGCAGCCGGTAGGCACCCATCGGCGCCCGGGCCCACTCCTCGACCCGGTCCGCGCGCTGCAGCAGCGCGGGCGAGGCCGACCCGCGCAGGAACGACCCGAGCGCCCCCGTCTCGAAGAGCAGCAGCTGGCGGAAGACCCAGTCGTGGTCGACCACCTTGGCCTCCGCGTCGGCGGCGTCGAGCCCGGGCAGCCGGTCGACGCCACCGCGCAGCTCGACCACGCGCGTGAGCGCACGACGCACGTCGCCGTGGCGCAACGACTGCGTGGCCTGGGCGAGGATCCACCGCGACACGACCCACCCCGGCACCGGGTCGAGCTCGCAGAGCTGCTGCAGGTAGGCGATCCGCCACGGTCGCCAGAACGGCCGACCGTCGGCCATCAACGGGCGCCTCGCCATGATGCGCAGCGCCTTCGCGGCGTCGCCGGCGGCCTCGACGGCGTCGGCCTCGAGGACGTCCACGACCTGCGGGAGGTCGGCGTGGCGGGCTCGCCCCGGTGGCCCGGCGGGCGACCCGGCAGGCGGCCCGGCAGGCGACCGGGCTGGTGACCGGCGCGGCGGCGTGGGCGGACGGGGGCGGCGACGCTTCCTCGACTTCGGCATGCGCGCCACTGTCGCCCGCGCGGCCCCGCGGCGCCACGGCCTCGACGGCGACCTGTGGACAACGGCGTCCCGGGAGGCCCCTGTGGACGTCCCGCGGGCTGTGGTGCCTACTCCACCATCGCGAGCTCCATGGTCACGTCGCCCTGGGTGAGGGTGAGCGTGGAGCCGTCGGTGGTGGCGTCCCACCCGTCGCTGAAGGCCTGGCGCAGCCAGTCGTCCTGGGCGGTCAGCTCGTCGGAGCAGGCCATCATCGTCGAGTGCGGCTCGCCGGTCCACGCGAGCGTTCCGCTGTCCACGGCGAAGGGCCCTCCCATGCCGTTGCAGCCCGCGCCCACCGACATCGTGTCGGCCTCGAAGGCGAGCTTGACCGTCGTGCCGGAGACCAGGTCGTGGCCGGTGACGCTCGTGGACTTGTAGGTCATCCCCTCGAGGTCCGCGGTGGTCGGCACCGTGCCGGTGCCGACGCTGTCGCTGGCGCTGCCGGCGCTGCTCGCACCGTCGTCAGAGGCCTCGTCACTGTCGTCGCCACACCCGGACACCGCCAGCGTGGCCGCGAGGGCCATGCCGACCGCGAGCACCCTCAGCATCTTCATCAGAACTCCACTTCGTCACGGATGATCGGACAGGTCATGCAGTGGCCCCCACCGCGTCCGCGCCCGAGCTCGGCGCCCACGATCGTGATCACCTCGACGCCGGCCTTGCGCAGCAGCGTGTTGGTGAGGGTGTTGCGGTCGTAGGTGAACACGACGCCCGGCTCGAGCGCGACCGCGTTGTTGCCGCTGTCCCACTGCTGGCGCTCGGACTGGTAGACGTCACCGCCGGTCTCGATCACGCGCAGCGAGTCGAGTCCGAGCGAACGCGCGACGACGTCGACGAACGGCGTGGAGCCCTCGTCGATCACCTCGAGGCCGGGCGCCTTGTCGGAGGGCACCAGCGTGAAGGTGTGCACCGCGTCCATGATCGTCGGGTAGAGCGTGACGATGTCGCGGTCGGCGAAGGTGAACACCGTGTCGAGGTGCATCGCGGCCCGCAGCCGCGGCATGCCCGCGACCACCACGCGCTCGGCCGCTCCCTTCGCGAACAGGGCGGACGCCACCTGGGTGATCGCCTGCCGCGAGGTGCGCTCGCTCATGCCCATCAGCACCACACCGTTGCCGACCGGCATGATGTCGCCGCCCTCGAACGACGCCTGGCCCCACTCCTGCTCGGGGTCGCCCCACCAGACCGTGGATCCGACGTACTCCGGGTGGTGCTGGTAGATCGCCTTGTAGATCAGCGTCTCGTCCTTGCGCGCCGGCCAGTAGAGCGGGTTCATGGTCAGCCCGCCGTAGAGCCAGCACGTGGTGTCGCGGGTGTAGAGGGTGTTGGGCAGCGGCGGCAGCAGGTACTCGCGCGCGCCGGTCGACTCGCGGGCCAGCGCGAGGTAGGGGACGCGGTAGTCCTCGGGGAGGTCCTGGGTGGCGAGGCCGCCGATCAGGTACTCCGCGAGCCGGCGGCTGTCGAGGGTCTCGAGGTAGGCGCGGGTGGTGTCGACGAGGCCGGGGCCGACCCGGTTGGGCACGATCTTGCGGTCGAGCAACCAGTCGCGGGCACCCGGCAGGTCCAGGGTGTCGGCCAGCAGGTCGTGCAGCTCGACCACCTCGACGCCGCGCTGGGTGAGCTTGTTGACGAAGTCGGCGTGGTCGCGCTGGGCGTTCTCGACCCACATCACGTCGTCGAAGAGCAGCTCGTCGCTGTTGGTCGGCGTGAGCCGCAGGTGGGCCAGCCCCGGACGGCAGACCAGCACCTTGCGGAGCCGTCCGACCTCGGAGTGCACGCCGTAGGTGGCGGAGACGTCGTTCATCGCGGTCCTCTCTGCGGTCCAGTGGTCACAGGGCGATCCTGCCGGTCCAGAGGCCCACGCCGCCGATGACGGCACCGATCGCGATCAGGACGAAGAGTCCGATCTCGGCGGGCGTGAAGATCTGCCGGTCGTGCTCGCTGCGTGCCTTGACGTACAGCATGGTGGCGGGCGCGAGGATCAGCGTCGCCAGCAGCACGAACTTCATGCCGGCGGCGTCGAACAGGAAGAGGGTGTACGCCGTGGCGGCGCCCGCCACGACCGTCTCCTTGCGCCGCACCGAGCGCGGGACGTCCTCGTAGGTCTCGCCGACCAGCCCCAGCTTGAGGGCGTACGCCGCGGCGAGCAGGTAGGGCAGCAGCGACAAGCTGGTCGCGAGGTCGAGCAGGAAGTCGAGCGCGTCGGTGACGAAGAGCGTCAGCGCGAGCAGGGCCTGCACGCCGAGCGAGGTGACGACCAGCGCGGTGATCGGGGTGCCGGCGTCGTTCTCGCGGCCGAGGAACTCGGGGAAGTCGTCGGCGCGCGCCGGGATGAACATCACCTCGGCAGCCATCAGCGTCCACGCGAGGTAGGCGCCGAGCACCGAGACGATCACGGCGATGCTGATGAACCACTCGCCCCAGTCGCCCACGACCGACTCGAAGACCCCGACCATCGAGGGCTGCCGCGTCGCGGCCAGGTCGGGCTGCGGCACCACGGAGTAGCTCGACAGCGTCACCAGCGCGAAGATCGAGAGCACGCTCAGGAAGCCCAGCACCGTGGCCCGCCCGACGTCCTCGCGCCGCTTGGCGTAGCGGGAGTAGACGCTGGCGCCCTCGATGCCGATGAAGACGAACGTCGTGATCAGCATGGTGTTGCGGACCTGCTCGTCGAGGCTGCCGAGGTCGCCGTACCCGGTGGCCAACCAGTTGTCGGCGAAGACGTCGGCGTCGAAGTTCGCGAAGAGCACGACGATGAAGACCAGGATCGGCAGGATCTTGCAGACGGTGACGATCCGGTTGATCACCGCGGCGTCGCGGACGCCCCGGGCGATCAGGTAGTGGAAGAACCACACGCCGGCCGTGCCGAGCGCGACGGCCAGCACGGTGTCGCCGTCCCCGAAGCCGTCGAAGAACGTGCCGAGCGTGGCGCCGATGAACACCCAGTAGAAGGTGTTGCCCGCCACCGAGCTCGCCCAGAAGCCGAACGCGGAGTTGAAGCCGGCGTAGTCGCCGAAGCCCGCCTTGGCGTAGATGAAGACTCCGGAGTCGAGGTCGGGCTTGCGGATCGCGAGGTTCTGGAAGACGAAGGCCAGCATCAGCATGCCGGTGCCGGCGACCGCCCAGGCGATCAGCGAGCCGAGGATCCCGGTCGCCACGCCGAAGCGCGCCGGCAGCGAGAACACCCCCGCGCCGACCATGCCGCCGACGACCATCGCGGTGAGCGTGGGCACGCTCATCCGCGCGACGGCGCCCTCCGCCTCCCGAGGCGCGGTGGTGGTCATCGGGACATCCGAGCACCGGCCCGAGCGCGCCCACATCGTCCGCCACGGACGAGGACAGCCCCAACGCGGGGGATGCGGTACGGCGCGCCGCCGGGTTAGGCAGGAGTCCGACACACCGCTGACATGGAGGGACCGGCATGGTCAGACTCAGAGCACTCACCATCACCGCCGCCGGAGCCGGGCTCGCGCTCGCTGCGGCGACCCTGGCGACACCGGCCGTCGCCGGCACACCTGCCGGTGACACACCGCACCCCGTCATCGACCTCAACGGGCCGCGCGGCGTCGACGCGCTGGGCCACGGCAAGACGCTCGTCACCGAGAGCGACGGCAGCTTCAGCCTCGTCGTCGAGCACGCCGACGGGACCGCCCACAAGTACACCCTCGGCACCCTCGGCGGCGACTTCGCCCCGGCGATCTCGGCCGGGCCGAACCGGACCGTGTACCTGCTCACCGGCGGCGGCCCGCCGCCCGAGGAGGCAGCGTCGGGGAAGACGATGGCCCTGCGCAGCGAGCGGGTCGACGTCACCCCGGCCGACGCCGCGACGCTGTTCAAGTGGCGCCCCGGGTGGGACCACCCGGTCGCGGTCGCCGACATCGCGGCGTACCAGGCCACCGACCCCGACCCCTACGACCTCGAGGGCTTCCCGGAGGACAGCAACCCCTTCGGCGTCCAGGCGCTGTGGGACGGCACGGTGCTGGTCGCCGACGCGGCCGGCAACGACCTGCTGCGGGTGTGGCCCAGCAGCGGGCACATCGAGACGGTCGCCCGGCTCAAGCCGCGCGTGGTCGAGGTGCCCGAGGGCCTGCCCGAGCTGCCGCCCGAGCAGGGTGGTCCGCTGCCGCCCGCCGGCACGCCGATCCCCTCGGAGGCGGTCGCCACGTCGGTGAGCGTCGGCAGCGACGGTTACTGGTACGTCGGTGAACTGCGTGGCTTCCCGGCGACGCCCGGCACGTCGCAGATCTGGAAGATCAAGCCCGGCACCGTCGACGCGACCTGCGACCCCGAGCACCCGTGGCGAGGCGCGTGCAAGCGGTTCAAGGACGGGCTGACGTCGATCATCGACCTGGCCCGTGCCGACGACGGCGTGTACGCCCTGGAGCTGTCGAAGATGAGCTGGTTCCAGCTCGAGCTCGGCGTGCCGGGCGCTGAGATCGGCGGCCTCTTCCAGGTGAAGAAGCGCGGCGTGCCGTGGCCGCGGATGGTCGAGCTCGCGAAGGACCAGCTGCCGATCCCGGGTGGCGTCGACGCGACGTGGGACGGCGACGTCTACGTGACCGCACCGCTGTTCGGTCCGGGCGCGCTCTGGAAGCTGGGCTGACCGGAGCAGCCTGACCGGCACACCCGGCCCGGCGCCCTTCACCAGGAGGGCGCCGGGCCTGGGTAATTCCACCCACGGGTGACCTTCTCCCGTTGCGTCTCCTGCCCGACGCGGAGGGGGTGCCTGCGTTCCTAGCGTGAGCGGACCGCACACCGGACCGCACCACGGAGGAACGCCATGCACCACGACAGCGACCACGTCGAGACCGTCATCGTCGGAGCCGGGCAGGCCGGCCTCGCCACGGCGTACCACCTCACCCGGCGCGGCCGGGACTGCGTCGTCCTCGACCGCCACCAGCGCATCGGCGACGGCTGGCGCCAGCAGTGGGACACGCTGAAGCTCTACTCACCCGCGAAGTACGACGCGCTGCCCGGCATGCCGTTCCCCGCGCCGGCCACGTCCTACCCGGGCAAGGACGACGTCGCCGACTACCTCGAGGCCTACGCCCACCGCTTCGACCTGCCCGTGCGCCTCGGCGTCGGCGTCGACCGGGTCGCGGCCGCCGACGACGGCGACGGGTACGTCGTCACCACGTCGACCGGGCCGCTCCGGTGCGACAACGTGGTGATCGCGACCGGCACCTTCGGCCGCACGCCGCACGTGCCCGCGGGCGCCGACCAGCTCGACCCGTCGATCCTGCAGCTGCACTCGAGCGAGTACCGCCGCCCGGGCCAGCTCGGTGACGGGCCGGTGCTCGTGGTGGGCGCCTCGCACTCGGGCACCGACATCGCCCACGAGCTCGCGGAGACCCGGCCGACCACGCTGGTCGGCCGCGACTGCGGCGAGATCCCGCCGCGGCTCAACGCGCGCACGGCGCGCTTCGTGTTCCCCGCCCTGGTCTTCGCCTGGACACACGTGCTCACCCGCCGCACACCCGTCGGCCGCAAGGAGATGGCGAGCATCCGGGCGCACGGCGGACCGATGCTGCGGGTCAAGCGCGCCGACCTCGCCGAGCGCGGGGTGGTGCGCCACGAGGCGCGCTTCGCCGGCGGGCGCGACGGACTGCCGGTGCTCGACGACGGCACGGTCGTCGACTGCACGTCGGTCGTGTGGGCCACCGGCTTCCGGCAGGCGTTCGGCTGGGTCGACCTCCCGGTCTTCGGCGACGACGGCTGGCCGCGCGAGTACCGCGGCGTCGTCGACGGCGCGCCAGGCCTGTTCTTCTGCGGGCTGTCGTTCCAGTGGGCGTTCACCTCGATGCTGATCCACGGCGCCGGCCGCGACGCGGCGTACGTCGTCGACCGGATCGTGGCCCGCGCGAAGCAGCGGCCTGCAGCCGTGCCGGCGTGACGCGGGTAGCCTCCCGGCAGGAGGTTCCCGCGATGGGGGTGCTCGACGACCTGGCCCAGGCCCGTGCCGAGTTCGAGCACGGCGACTGGGCCGCCGCGCTCGGCTCGTGGTCGGGCGTGGACGTCGAGCAGATGGACGTCGTCGACCTGTGCGGCGCGGCCGAGTCGGCGTACCTCGTCGGGCGGCGCGACCAGGCGGTCGAGCACTACCAGCGGGCGTTCCGGCTCTGCCGGGAGAGCGGCGACGCGGGTGCGGCGCTGCTGTGCGCCTTCCACCTCGCGATGATCTTCGGCACGACGGGCGAGCCGTCGCTCGCGGCCGGCTGGACGACGAGGGCCGAACACTGCCTGGAGGAGCTCGGCCCGGAGCCTGCGCAGGCCGGCTACGTCTGCTTCCTGCAGATGTACGTCGCGCTGGGCGCCGGGGAGTGGGAGGCCGCCGCCGCGCTCGCCGATGCGACGGCCGACGAGGGGCGCCGCCACGGCGACCCCGACCTGCTCGCGCTCGGGCTGTGCGCCAGCGGGCGGATCCGCATCTACTCCGGCCGGGCGGCCGAGGGACTCGCCCGGCTCGACGAGGCGATGGCGGCGGTCGCGGCCGGCGAGGTGTCGCCGGAGGTCTTCGGCAACGTCTACTGCATCGCGATCGAGGGGTGCCAGGAGGTCGTCGAGTACGGCCGCGTGGCGGAGTGGACCTCGGCGCTGCACCGCTGGTGCGCCTCGCAGCCCGGGCTGGTCGCCTTCACCGGGCAGAGCTCGCTGCACCGCGGACAGGTGATGCGGCAGCGCGGGGCGTGGGCGGAGGCGCTCGACGAGTTCGCGCGGGCGGCCGACCGCTACCGGCTGGTCGGCTCGCTCGACGCGATCGGCCAGACCGAGGGCGAGCGCGGCGACGTCTTTCGCCTGCAGGGCGACCTCGCGGCCGCCGAGGCGTCGTACCAGCGGGCCGGCGAGCACGGCTTCGACCCCCAGCCCGGGCTGGCGCTGCTCTGGCTCGCGCAGGGGTCGCGCGAAGCAGCGGCAGCCGCCGTACGCCGCCTGGTCGCCGAGACGCAGGACCCCATCGGCAAGTGCCGGGTGCTGCCGGCCGCCACGCACGTGCTGCTCGAGGTGGGCGCGATCGATGACGCCCGGCCCGTCGTCGCCGACCTCGGCCGGGTCGCCGCCGGCGTCGGCTCACCTGGGCTGCTGGCCTCGGCCGCGCAGGCGGCCGGCGCCCTGGAGCTGGCGGCGGGCGACGCCGCCGGCGCGCTCCCCTACCTGCGCAGGGCGCGCCAGCTGTGGGCGCGGGTCGAGTGCCCCTACGAGGTCGCCCGCGTGCGCACCCTGGTCGGCCGGGCGCTCACCGCGCTCGGCGACGACGGCTCGGCGCGCACCGAGCTGACCGCCGCGCTGGCCACCTTCCGCGACCTCGGCGCCCGCCCCGACGCCGACGCGGTCGCCCGGCTGCTCGAACCCGCCGCCCTCCCCGGCGGCCTCACCGCCCGCGAGGTCGAGGTGCTGCGGCTCGTGGCCTCGGGGCGCAGCAACGCCCAGATCGCCGGCGAGCTCGTGCTCAGCGAGAAGACCGTCGCCCGCCACCTCTCGAACATCTTCGGCAAGCTCGACGTCGACTCCCGGACCGCCGCGGCGGCGTACGCCTACGAGCACGGGCTGGTCTGAGCCCTCAGCCGAACGCCGGCGGACCCCCCGCCATCGCGCGGTACACGGCGTCGGCGTCGGAGACGAAGTTGGGCACGAGGTCGTCGGTGTCGTAGTAGCGGTGGAAGACCGGTGTCTGTGAGCCGGAGAGCGGCGGCACGATCCAGCTCCAGTCGGCCGGGCAACGGCGGCCCGACCGCTCCTCCTTGGCCAGGTGGGTGAGGAACCGCTGCGACTCCGTGTGGTGGTCGGTGATCGTCACGCCGTCGCGCGCGAACGAGTGGAGCACCGCGCGGTTGATCTCGACCAGCGCCTGGTCGCGCCACAGCGTCGCCTCGCTCGAGGTGTCGAGGCCCATCCGCGCCGCGACGGTCGGCACGAGGTCGTAGCGGTCGGAGTCGGCGAGGTTGCGGGCGCCGATCTCGGTGCCCATGTACCAGCCGTTGAACGGCGCCGCCGGGTACGAGACGCCGCCGATCAGCAGCCGCATGTTGCTGATCACCGGCAGGGCGTGCCAGCGCAGGCCGAGGTGGGCGAACCACGGCAGGTCGGGGTGCTCGAGCTCGACCTCGCGCACCGCCGCCGGCGGCAGCGGGAACATCCGTACCCCCTCCTCCGCGGTCTCCACGACGAGCGGCAGCACGTCGAAGGCGCCGCGCGGCTCGGGCGGTCGCCAGCCGCGCCGCACCAGCTCGCTGGTGAGGTGACGGTTGCGGGGGTCGCCGAGGACGGTCCCGTCGGCGCGCTCGTACCCGGCGTACCGGATCAGCTGCTCGCTCCAGATCCGTGGAGCGGGCCGGTACGGCGTGTCCGGGGCGAAGACGGTGATCACCGGCCGGATCCGGCCGCCGTTGTCGGCGGCCAGCAGGTGCTCGACGCACTCCGCGGCCACGCCGGCCGCGTCGGAGACCGTGCGCCGGTCGCGCACCTGGAGGCTGTGCCAGTACAGGCGGCCGATGCAGCGCGCGTTGTTGCGCCAGGCGACCCGCGCGCCGAAGGCCAGCTCCTCGGGGGTGTGCCAGTAGCTGCCGGTCGCGTCGATCTCTCGCCTCACCGCCGCGATCCGCGGTGCCGGCGGGCCGGCCTGCGGGTTCTCGGCGTGGAAGAGCTCGAGGAACTCCTCGGCCGCCGCCCGGTCGACCTCGGGCACCCGGGGAGGCGCTGCCTCGGGTGCTCCGCCGGTCCGGGCCGGAGGCCCCGGGACGCCCACGGCCCGGACCGACGTCGTACGACGCGCCAGGCGGGCGCGGGGTGCAGCGAGGCGGTGGATCCCGATCCCCATCGCCAGCAGCACGACCACCACGGTCAGCGCGACCAGCACCGGCAGCGGCTGGCTCGCGGCGAGCGCGACCGCCACCGCGACGAACCCGGCCACGACGCCGGGGCGGCGTGCGCGGAGGGCCCGCGCGGGCGCGGAGGTCCGCCCCGCGTCTGCGGGAGCGGTGTGGTCGAGGGTGCGCACGGGTCAGGAGGAGCCGAGGGAACCCGGGAGGTGCCCGTTGCGGCGGTCGACCTGCCAGCCGTCCAGCTTGCCGAAGAGCGGGTCGTCCTCGCGCGCCGCGCGGGCGGTGTGCTCCTCGTCGGAGAGCCGCGCGTCGCCGAGCCGGTCGACCTCGCTGGCGAAGGACGCCATCACCGACTCCATCTGCGCCTGGGCGCTGCGCGCGTAGGAGCGCACCTGCTCGCCGGCCGCGCTCATCGCCTCCTCGACGATCTTGCGCTCGTGGGCGCGGGCCTGGCCGATCCGCTCGCGGGCATCGCGGCTGACGTCCTCGACCATCTGCTCGGCGACGAGCTGGGCCTGGCTGAAGAGCTGGACGACCTGGTCGTTGACGCGCTCGCCGACGTCCTGGTGCTCGTCGAGCTCGGTCCGCAGGCGCCGCACCTCCGCCTGCAGGCGCTCGTTCTCGGCCCGGAGCTCGCCGAGCTCGTGCTCGGTGGCCCGCACCTGGTCGGCCACCAGGTCGAGGTAGTCGTAGACCTCGTCCGCGTCGAGCCCGCGCAGCCGGCGGAAGAACGTCTGGTCGCGGATGTCCTCGGGCCGCTGGTGGTGGGTGGCGTGGCGGTGGTCGGTGGTCGTCATCGCATGTCTCCTGACCTGGTCAGTGCCGCCGGGCCGGTGTGCTCGTCGGCCGCGGCGTAGTAGAAGTGCTCGTACTTGATGTCCTCGGGGCGCATGCCGGCAGCGGTGAGCTGCTCCAGCGTGTGCGCGACCATCTGCGGGCCGCCGCACACCATCGCCGTACGCCCGTAGAGCGCCTGGCGGGCGGCGACCGAGCCGACCCGCCCGCGTGTGCCCGGGTAGGACGGGTCGTCGGAGACGACCTCGGTGTAGTCGAACCACGGCCGGGTCGCCGCCAGCTCGCGCAGGTGCGGCCGGTCGTAGAGGTGCCACGGCATCCGGACGCCGTGCAGCAGGTGGACCCGCGGGGCGGTGCCGGTGCGCTGCCACTCCTGGTCGATCTGCTCGACGACGGCGCGCAGCGGCGCGAGGCCGGTGCCGCCGGCGACCATGAGCAGGTCGCCCCGGTCGCCGGTACGCCGCGTCAGCCGCTCGCCGACCGGTGCGCCGAGCCGCACGGTGTCACCGACCGCGAGCTTGCGCACCACCGACGTGCTGACCTGGCCGCCGTCGATCTGCTGGACGTGCAGGTCGAGCGAGCCGTCCGCGCGCGGTGCGTTGGCCGGGCTGAAGTACCGCCACTGCCGCGGGCGCTGCGGGATCTCCATCGAGACCGACTGGCCGGGCCGGAACTCGTAGCGCTGCCGCGGTCGCACCGTCAGCAGGGTGAGGTCCATGGTGCGCCGCTCGACCGCGACCACGTCGGCGTCCCAGGCGTCGGGGGTGGTCTCGGAGGAGTTCTCCGCCGACTCGACCATGATCCGGGCGATGACCTGGTAGGCCGCCGCCCACGCCGCCGCGAGCTCCTCGTCCCACTCGTCGCCGAGGAAGTGCTGGAGCGTCGCGACCAGCGAGGCGCCGACCGCGTCGTAGTGCGCGGCCACCACGGCGTACTTGCGGTGGTCGCGGCCGAGATGGCGCAGGAAGTCGGCGTCACCCTCGATCTGGTGGGCGTGGCTCACGATCCGGCCGAGCGCGCTCACGAACTTGTCGCGCTGCCCCGCCATCGAGAGCGGGAACATGGGGCGCACCTGGGGGTGGGAGACGAAGATGTGCGAGTAGAAGTACAGCGCGACCTCGTCGCCGTACCTCGTCACCTTGTCCCAGCTGCGCTGCAGAGCCTGTGCATCCATGTCGGCTACCCGTCGTACGAGGTCGACCCCTCGGACGGCGCAGGCGGCGCGCCCGGCGGGCGCGCGAGGATCCGGCGGTCGGCAGACATGACCGACGTGTGGTGCGTAGACAAGGGTTCCCTCCCGATACTCCCCCGTCTTGCTCCCGGCGGGCTGTCTACCCGGGGCGGTCCGGGTTGAAACCACTGGTCCAGAACAATTCTTCCGCTAGCCTGCTCCCACGGTCGAGCACGAGGGGGCAGTGGTGGACCACGACGCGAACGAGGCCAACGAGACCCTGCGGGTCTGCTTCTACGGCGGGCTCGCGCTCGGCGTGACCGGGATCGGCTTCCTCGCCGTCGCCTGGCCGTCCGACGGCGACGGCGGCTCCCTGCTCTGGCTGGTCGCGATCGCGCTGGCGTTCATCGGCACGATGATGGCCCTCGTCGCCGTCGTGGGCTGGGGCGTCAGCCTCGGCGTGCGCGCCTCGGGGCGCTTCACACCACCGGTCAGCGCTCCACCCCCGGCCACCACCGACCCCGTCCGGCCCCGGCGCCCCGCCTCCGAGATCGAGCCCCTCGGCCCCCCGCTCTGACCCGTCGGTCGAGCCGGTCGGGACCACGGCACTGTCGGTGGTCGCTCCTAGCGTGACGTCATGACCACGGGGCGGATGACCTTGCGACAGCTTACGCGCGACTTCGCGGTGACCGAGCCCTTGCCGACCTGGGCCGAGACGACCGCGGCGTTCGTCTCCGATCCGGTCGAGCTGTACGTCGTCGACGAGCTGCGTCGCGCGCTGGCCCGGGACGGCGACTTCCGCGAGCCGGTGGTGCTCGACCTCGAGCAGCGCGAGATCCGCCACGGCCGCCACCGCGTCGTGGCCGCCCTGCTCACCGGCCTGCCCGACATCGCGTGGGAGCCCGCGACGGCCTCAGGTCAGTAGACGGTGCCCTGGGTCGCGGCGGCGCAGCCCATGCAGTAGCCGCGCTCGTGGGTCAGCTCCGGCGGCGTCAGTCCGCGGCAGCAGCGGCACCAGGCGAAGGACCGCCGGCGCTGCCGCACGATCCGGTCGACCTCCTTCCTGGCCTGCTCGACGCCGTCGACGCCGAGCCGCACGGCACGCCGAGGTCCACCCCGTCGTGGCCCGGCCGCAGCATCACCAGCGCGAGCTCGTCGTCCCCCGGCAGTGTCACCACCTGCATCGCTCTTCCCCCGTGTCCCCGAAGCTGTGCTGCCACCAGTCTTGCCCGACCGGCAGGAGCCACACCCGCAGCGCGCGCCGGGAAGCGGGTCCGACGCCTCAGGCGGGCACGAAGACGCTGGCGTACTCCTCCTCGAGGTAACCCTCGTCGAGCTCGACGACGACGTCCACGCCACCCGAGCCCGTGCGCACCAGCCGGCCGGGCGCGGCGGGGTCGAGTCGCCAGGCGCCGGGCCGGACCGTGCCGCTGTAGGGCGACACCAGCGACGCGGCCGTGGCGAGGTCCCACCAACGGGGGTAGTCGACCTCGGCCGCCACGTCCCTGACGAGCGGCGCGGAGAGCTGCGGAGGCGTGCCGTCGGGGACGGCGTCCTCCGGCACGAGGGTCAGGGGCACGCCCGCCGCCGAGAGCACGGCGTCGAACGACGCGGGGTCGGCCGCGGCGTTCCACTCGGCGACACCGTCGACGACAGGTCCGTCGAGCGAGCCGCCCATCGCGCGGATGCCGGCGAGGTGCTGGAAGGCCCGGGGCGAGGTGCCGGCCAGGTCGGCGAGGTTGGTCAGCGGGCCGAGCGCGACCACGACCAGCCCGGGGTGCCGGGTCGCGAGCCGGCCGATCAGCTCGGGCGCCGCCACGCTCGACGGCTCGAGGGTCGAGCCGGCCCGCGGGATGCCCGAGCCCCGCGCCGCGGTCTCCCGCCACCCCACCGGCATCGACAGCGCACCCGGGCCGGCCTCCTCCCGGCCGCAGGCGACCGGGACCGGCTCCTGGTCGAGCGCGGTCAGCAGGTCGGCCACGACGTCGACGCCCGGGTCGCAGCCGACCAGCCCGGTGCCGGCGATCGTGATCGCCTCCACCCGCACCTCGGGGTGGCGCAGCAGGAGGGCCAGCGCGGCGAGGTCGTCGCCGCCGAGGTCGGTGTCGACGACGACGGGCACGGGGTCGCTCACCGCACCGGCGTCGGCCAGCTCGTACGACGTCTCGCCGTCGTCGTCGCTCGGCCCGCTCCAGGCGCCCAGCGCGAGCACCGGGACGAGCAGGGCGGCCGGAAGGGCGAGCGCGGCGGACCTGTTCACGGCGTCACCGTCATCTGCAGGCCGACCGCGAGCGCAGCCAGCGTCAGCCCACCGGCCACGAGCCACCGGCGCCACGGCCCGGGCAGCACGACCGCGGCGAGCAGCGCGGTCAGCGCGACCAGGTAGAGGTCGTGCGACGCCGCCAGCGACGGGGAGACGACGAGGCGGGCCCAGTAGTCCTGGTAGTCCCCCGGCTGCGCGAGCAGCCAGTCGTACGGGAAGGTCGTGGGGTCGGTGTCGGGCGGGCCGACCTCGACGTACACCGGCTGCACCTGGAGCGGCGTCAGCCAGCGCAGCACCGCACCGTTGAAGAGCCAGTAGGTGCTGATCAGGAACCAGTAGACGAAGAGGCCGATCGCGGCGACCAGCGGCTGCCGCACCACGTGGACGGCCGCGGCCCCCAGGGCGACCGCGAACGCCGCGAGCAGCACCGGCTGCAGCAGCTCAGGAGCCGAGAAGTGGGCGTGGGCGGTCGCACCGGGCTCGTCACCGAGAGCCAGGCCGTCCGTCACACGGAGCCACGTCGCCGCCCCGACGACGACGGCGGCCGTGAGGGCCACGAGGGTGAGACCGCCCAGCAGTCGGGCCAGGTTGCGGCGGGACGCCCCCAGCGGGGCGTCGTCGGCCACCGGAACCCGCTCGCGGGCGAACGCGCCGACAGCGGCCACCGAGATCCCGAGCATCAGGGGCGCGATGGACACGGGCAGGCCTTCGTAGCGGCCGCTGGCCCAGCTGCCGTCGAGGTTGGCGGCGTACAGGATCGACAGGAGGAGGCCGAGCCACGGCGCGGGGTTGCGCAGCATCCGGCGCCCCTCGACCAGGGCGAGCTGGACGGTGGCGGCACCGGTCGAGCCGGGCCGCACCGGGGTGATCAGGGAGGTGGTCATCGATCTCTCGCAGTCATCAGAGCGGCGGTCGCCGCGGCGGTCACGGTCCAGGGGTGGGCCTGCCAGGCGAGCAGCACGTCGCCGGCCAGGCCGTCGGTGTCGCCGACCACGCGGGCCGCGGCGACCCAGAGGAGTGGTGCGGCGACGCCGGCCGCGACGCCACGGCCGGCGGGCGCCCAGGCGCACACCGCGACGCCGGTGGCGACCAGCGCAGCGGCCGGGCCGAGCGGCCACCCGAGCCCGGGCACGAGGTCGTGCCCCGGCCAGAGGTACGCCACCCACACCACGGCCGCCACGGGCAGCAGCAGCGCGAGGCGGCGGGCCCGGCGCACGGCGGCCGAGGTCGGTACGGCGGCGAGCAGGTTCTCGGCCGGGTCGCGCAGGCCCGTCACCACGGCCGCGGCGAGCACGCCCGCCATGACGCCCAGCAGGCCGCCCGGCCAGCGTCCGTCGTACGCCGCGCCGGCGCCGAGCGCGGCCACCGCCAGGCCCACGACCGCGAGCGCACCCCACGAGGTGGCGCGGGCAGTCGGGGCCAGCCAGGCGTTCACCGGCCCGGCTGGCGCCGGGCCAGCAGCAGGTAGCCGTCGTCGAGCGTCGGGTCGACGACCGCGGCGCCCGCGGGCGGGTCGCCGAGGTGCCGGAAGGTGCCGGTGGCGGTGAGCCAGCTGCGGATCGCGCGGGGATCCTGCTGGTCGTCCTCCCAGACGCGTTCCGCGGCCAGGCCGGCCAGGTCGGCCGGCGACCCGGAGAAGTGGACGGCGCCGTGGAACACGACGTACACCCGCTGGCAGAGCGCCGCGACCTCGGAGATGTTGTGGGTCGACATGACCACGGTGCGCGAGGCCGACAGCAGCGAGCGCAGCTGGAGGCGCTGCTCGGGGTCGAGCCCGGTGGCGGGCTCGTCGAGCACGAGCAGCTCGGGGCTGCCGAGCATCGCGGCGGCGAGCGCTACCCGCTGCTTCATGCCCCCGGAGAGGGTGCGGATCTTGCGGTGCATGACGTCCTCGAGCCCGACCGCCTCGAGCACCCTCCGGGTCTCGTCGCGTCGCCACGTCGGGTCGGTGTGCTCCTTGAGGATCGCGACGTAGTCGACGAGGTCGAACGGCGTGAAGCCCGGGTAGAGGCCGGGGTTCTGCGGCAGGTAGCCCAGCCGGCGGCGGATCTCGACCCGCTCGTCGGCGCGCGCGGGGTCGAGGCCGAGCACGCGCAGGTCGCCGGCGTCGGGCGCCAGCACCGTGGCGAGCATCCGCAGCAGCGTGGTCTTGCCGGCGCCGTTGGGGCCGAGCAGGCCGATCACGCCCTGCGCCTCGGTGAGCGAGACGCCGTCGACGGCGCGGGTGCGGCCGAACGTCTTCACCACGCCCTCGACGTGCAGGGCGGTGGTCGTGGTGGTGGCGATCATGAGGTCCTCCGGTAGGCGACGGCGTCGCGGCGGGCGACGGTGAGCAGCAGGGCGGCAGCGGCGACCGCGAGCGCGACCACCTGGGCGGTGGGCGAGGCGAGCACGTCGGCGAGGAGCTCGGGGCGCAGGCTGCGACGCACGGTCACGACCACGCCGACGACGAGCGCCCAGCTCGCCGCGAGCCCGGCGGCCACCCACACCGGGTCGACCCGGGTGGTGCCGGCGAGCAGCACCAGCGCCGCCATCGCCACCCCGGGCAGGCACCAGCCGAGCGCGAGCGCGAGCGGCACGTCCTGGACCAGGCGGTCGACCACGAGCAGCACGCCGAGCGCGAGCGGCAGGGCGACCGCGCCCACCACGAGCGCGCGGGCCGCGACCAGGCGCAGTCCGGCGCTCGGGGTGGCCCCGCTGATCTCCCCCGCGGGATCAGCGACCTGCCGGTAGGAGACGACCACCGCGGCCATCGGCGCGAGCGGGGCCAGCACGAGGAGGGTCACCAGCCCGGCCGAGCCGGCCGCCAGCGCGGTGGCCAGCGGGACCACGCCGACCAGCAGCACGGCCACCGCGGCGGCCCGCACCATCAGCGGCGTCGCCGCCACCGAGCGGGCCCATCCGCGACCGCCGGCCAGACGGCGTACGACGGACGGCGAGGGGCGGTCGACGGCGTCGGTGAGCCGGGCCCAGGCCACCGCCGTCTCGTCGTCGCGCGTGCCCAGGGCGACCTGCTCCCGGCAGCGGGCGCAGTGGAGGAGGTGGGCCTCCAGGGAGACGGCGACGGCCCGGGGTGCCCGGCCCGCCAGGTAGGCGGCCACGTGGGCCTCGTCGGCGTGCCACTCGGTCGTGCTCACAGCAGTGCCTCCCTCAGCTCGAGCCGGGCCCGGCTCATCCGGCTCTTGACGGTGCCGCTCGGGATCCCGAGCAGCGCCGCGGCCTCACGCGTGGTCAGTCCGTCGAGCACCGTGGCCTGGACGACCGCGAGCAGCTCGGGCGAGAGCCGCTGCAGCGCGTCGCCCACGTCGCCGTGCTCGACGGCGAGCAGCACGGCCTCCTCGGCCGACGGCTCGGGCTCCTGGCGGAGCCGCACCAGCCGCTCGACCACCGGCTTCCGCGGGCGGAGGCGGTGGAGCAGGGTGCGGATGGCGATCCCCCAGAGCCACGCCGCGACCTCGCCGTCGCCCTTGTACGACCTGGGCTTCTGCCAGACGACCAGGAACGTGTCGTTGACGACCTCGGCCACGACCTCGGGGTCGCTGCACCGCTGCCGCACGCGTGCGGCCAGCCAGGGCTGGTGCCGGGCGAAGAGCGTGTGCAGGGCGCCACGGTCGCCGGCCGCGATCTCCCGGAGGAGGTCGCGGTCGGCGCGGGGGTCCTGGTCGACGGTCACAATCTCTCTGTTCCACCGAGACGCCGGATCGGTTCACCGACATTCTGGTGGTCTCGACGTCGTAGGTTGCGGACATGAGCCTGAGTGCCGACGTGGTGGTCATCGGGGCCGGCGTGATCGGGTCGTCGATCGCGCTCGAGCTGGCCCGCTCCGGTCGCCGGGTCGTCGTCGTGGACAAGGCCGGCGGGATCGGCCACGGCTCGACCAGCGCCTCGAGCGCGATCGTGCGGTTCAACTACTCGACGTGGTCGGGCGTCGCGATGGCGTGGGAGTCGCTGCACGGCTGGCGTTCCTGGGCCGAGCACCTCGGCCACGACGACCCGGCGGGCCTCGCCCGCTTCGAGCAGACCGGGATGGCCGTCCTCGGCGCCGGGGACGCGACGTACGACGCGACGACCGCGCTGTTCGACCGCGCTGGCGTCCCGTGGGAGCGCTGGGACGGCGCCGAGCTCGCGCGCCACCTGCCGCACCTCGACCCCGGCTCGTACGGCCCGCCCAAGCCGGTCGACTCCGAGGAGTTCTTCGCCGACGCGCACGGCCACGTCTCCGGGTTGTTCACTGCGGACGCCGGCTACGTCACCGACCCCCAGCTGGCCGCCCACAACCTCGGTACGGCGGCGCAGGCGCACGGCGCCCGCTACCTGCTGCACCGCCTCGTCACCGCCGTCTCCCGCGCGGGCGACGACTGGCGGATCACCCTCGAGTCCGGCGACACCCTCGAGGCACCGGTCGTCGTCAACGCCGCCGGCCCGTGGTCCGCCCGCATCAACGAGATGGCCGGCACCGGCCACGACTTCGGCGTCGCCACACGCCCGCTGCGCCAGGAGGTCCACCACGTCGTCGCTCCCCCCGGCTTCAACGCCGGCGGCCCCGGCGTCGCGGTCGCCGACCTCGACCTCGGCACCTACGCCCGCGCCGCCGAGGGCGACGCCCTCCTCGTCGGCGGCACCGAACCCGCCTGCGACCCGCTCCACTGGCTCGACGACCCCGACGCTGCCGGCGACCACCCGACCGTAGCGGTCTTCACCGCCCAGCTCACCCGCGCCGCCCGCCGGATGCCCGACCTCGCCGTCCCCACCCGGCCCCGCGGCATCGTCGGCGTCTACGACGTCGCCTCCGACTGGACCCCGATCTACGACCGCACCGCCGAGCCGGGCTTCTACGTCGCGATGGGCACCAGCGGCAACCAGTTCAAGAACGCCCCCGTGGTCGGCCGGTTGATGCGAGAGCTGGTCGAGGCCGTCGAGTCCGGCCACGACCACGACACCGACCCCGTCGTCGTCACCGGTGCGCACACCGGCCACCCGATCGACCTCGGCACGTTCTCGCGGCTGCGCGAGGTGCCGACCGACGCGCCCTCGTCGGTGATGGGTTGACAGCGCACGGGGCGCGAACGCCGCCCTCGTCCTTCCGCCGGCGTGAGGCATCGTCACGGTCGGGGTTGTGTCGACGCCGGCGTCGCGCAACTCTGGAGACGAGCAGAGGAGGGATCACCGTGTGCCCGGACGAGCGCTGGTTCCCGAGCCATCTCAAGGAGATGAGCAAGGCGGAGTGCCTCGAGCTCCTCGCCAGCCACCGGGTGGGCAGGGTGGCCTACTGCGACGACCTGGGACCCGTGGTGCTGCCGGTGAACTACGTGCTCGACCAGGGCACCGTCCTCATCCAGATCTCCTCGCAGTCGACCCTGGCTCATCATCTGCGCTCCGGCTCCGCGTCCTTCCAGATCGACGACGTCGACGACTTCAACCAGTCGGGCTGGAGCGTGTTGGTGCGGGGTGATGCCGTCCACGTCGACGACGCCGACCTCCCGGCCGGCGACGAGGATCGGCCGCACGCCTGGGCAGAGGGCGAGCACAGCTTCCATGTCCGGATCACCCCGCACGACATCTCGGGCCGGCGGCTCCTGCCCGCCTGAGGTCACGGCCGCCGGCCCAGCGGCGACCCCGGTGACCACGCAGATGCCCAGCGGGTCTTGTGGCAGCCGGCCGAGAGGACGATCGTGGATCTCACCGAGCCGGGAGACGGAAGGGGTGCCGCGATGCAGGCCAAGGTCGGCGATCACCTGGTGGTGGAGGGCCGCACGGTGGGTCAGTCCCCCCGCGAGGGGGAGATCCTCGAGGTACGCGGTGAGGATGGCGCGCCGCCGTACGTCGTGCGCTGGAAGGACGGGCACGAGGGCGTGACCTACCCGGGTCCGGACGCCTTCGTCACGCACACCGCCTGACCAGGGACGAGCAGGTGCTCGGGGCCCGCGGCATCGTCGGCGTCCACGACGTCCTGGATGCGGACGGCCGGTCTGCTCGGGTGAGCGTCGGGCGCCCGGCGGTCAGGCCGCTCGGGCGAACCAGTCGAGGGCCAGCCGGGCGACCGCCTCGGGGGCGTCGTCGGTGATGAAGTGCGCGGCGTCGTCGACGTAGGCGAACTCCAGGCGGTCGGCGTACCGCTCCGGCTTGCGGCAGGTGCGCGCCATGAGGTCCTCGGTCCACGGGCGGTCCTTCCGGCCGAGCACGACGAGGGTGGGCACGGTGAGCCGCTTGCGGCGGTAGGTGCCACCGGCCATCCGCCTGGCCTCGCGCAGGATCATGCCGCGGGTGAGCGGGCGCACGGCGCCGTCGATGGCGGGCAGCGCCATCGGGGCGAGGTGGGCGTCGATGGTCTCCTCCGGCAGCGGGTGGGCGACGTACGCCTCGGAGAAGGTGCCGCGTAGCGACGCGCCCGGCTCGTGCCAGATGAACGCCGGCAGGTGCCGGAAGCCCGGCATCGACCTCGGGCTGAAGCTCATGAAGAACGGCGGCACCGAGAGCTGCACTGCTGCGCGGACCCGCTCGGGGTGGTCGTAGGTCAGCTGGATCGCGGTGATCGCGCCCATGTCGTGGGAGAGGAGGTGGGCGCGCTCGATGCCGAGGGCGTCGTACAGCGCCAGGAGGTCGCGCAGGCGGGTCTCGCGCTCGACGCGCGGGTCGTCAGCCACGGTCCACCCAGCACCCCGCAGGTCGGGACAGTAGACGCGGTGGCCCTCCGCGGCGATCACGGGAGCGACCTCGCGCCACTGCCACCAGTGCTGCGGGAACCCGTGCAGCAGCACGACCGGGTCTCCCTCACCCATCGCGGCGACGTGGCTGCGCAGACCCGGTGTCTCGACGACGAGGTGCTCGAAGCCGGCGGCCTCCGGCATCGGTGGCGACCACGTCGCCTGGTTCGCGGGACGAATGTGGTGCGGCTCGGGCGTGTCCATGGCGACCCCTGACGTACGACGTGAAATACTACGTTCATAGTAAGAGCCGGACCAGGAGGTGTCCATGCCCCCGGGAACGAGGGAGCGCGCACTCGAGGCGGCCGTCGAGCTCGTCGGCGCCGACGGCGTGCGCGCCCTCACCCACGCCCGCGTCGACCAGCGAGCCGGCCTCCCGCCGGGCTCGACCTCGAACTGGTTCCGCACCCGCCGGGCGTTGCAGGTCGGCGTCATCGACTGGATCGTCGAGCGCGAGCTCGAGGAGCTTGATCCCGCTGCGGTCCCCTCGGACCAGGGCCTCGACGGCTTCCTCGACGGCCTGTGCGGCATGGTCGAGCTGCAGATCGAGCCGCACGCCGTCCGCACCCGTGCCCGCTACGCGCTGTTCCTCGAGCTGGCCTCCGACCCCGAGATGGGCGAACGGCTGCGGCAGGGACACCGCCGGTTCCAGGGGTGGACCGAGCAGATGCTGGCTGCCATCGGCATCCCCGACCCCGTCCTGGCCAGCCGCGCCCTCATGGCCATGCTGGACGGGCTGCTCCTGCACCGGCTCATCCTCGACCCGGACCTCGAGATGCGGCCCGCCATCGAGCGGGAGGTGCGTGCCCTCGCGCGGGCCTGAGGTGACGGGTCACGCCCAGACCACACCCACGCAGGGCGCGGAGCGCCACTAGGTTGGGGCTGTGCAGCGCCCTACGGAGGGATGGGACGCCGACGTCGTCGTGGTCGGCAGCGGGTTCGGCGGTGCGGTGACCGCGCTGCGCCTGGCCGAGGCCGGGCACGCGGTGACCGTCCTCGAGAAGGGACGGCGGCTCAGCGACGACGACCTGCTGCGCGCGCGGCGGGACCCGAGGGCGTACCTCTGGCAGCCCGGGGTCGGGCTCCGTGGCTTCTTCTGGCAGCGGATCTTCCGGCACATGGCGATCATCGGCGGCACCGGCGTGGGCGGCGGCTCCATCGTCTGGGCCGGCGTGCTGCTGGAGCCCGGTGACGACTTCTACGACGCGCCCGCCCTCCGCCGGCTCGGCATCGACCGCGAGGCGCTGGCGCCGCACCTCGGGCGGGCCGCCCGGATGCTCGGCCGGGTGACGTGCGCCCACCAGGGCCGGATGGACACCTACCTGCACGAGGCCGCCGTGGCGGTCGGAGCCGGGGAGACCTTCGGGCCGGTGCCGACGGCGATCCACTTCGGCAGGCCGGGGGTCACCGAGCCCGACCCGTTCTTCGACGGCGAGGGGCCTGCTCGCACCGGATGCCGACTGTGCGGCGAGTGCCTGCTCGGCTGCCCGTACGGCGCGAAGAACGAGCTCACCCGCAACTACCTCCACCTGGCCGAGAGGCGGGGCGTCGAGATCCGCGCCGAGTCGGAGGTCACCGCGCTGCGCCCGTGGGGCGCCGGCTGGGTCGTGGAGACGCGGCACCCCTGGCGCCGAGGGCGTGGTCGGACCACGACTGCGCGCCGTGTGGTGCTGGCCGGCGGCGTGCTGGGCACCGTCGAGCTGCTGCTGCGCTGCCGCGACGAGCTCGGCACCCTGCCGCAGGTCTCGCAGGAGCTCGGCCGGCACGTCCGCACCAACTCGGAGGCGCTGACCGCGGTGCTGCAGCCGTCCGGACAGGACCTCTCCGACGGACCCACGATCTCCAGCCACTTCCACCCCGACGCCCGCACCCACATCACCCAGAACCGCTACATCGGCGGGTGGCACATGCGGGCCCAGCTCGGTCCGATGGTCGACGACGACCGGCGGGCCCGCCGCGCAGGGCGGGTGATCGGGTCGCTGTTCCGGCACCCGCTGGCGCAGGCCCGGCTGGTGGGGGCGCGCGACTTCCTCCGGCGGCTGACCGTGCTGACCACGATGCAGCGCCACGACAGCGAGCTGGCGCTCGACCTGCGGCGCTCGCCGTGGCAGCCGTGGCGCCGCGCGCTGCGCTCCCGGATGACCGGCGGCACCCGGCCGCCGAGCAACCTCCCGGTCGCCAACGCGGTCACGCGGGCCTTCGCCGAGGCGTCCGGCGGGCGTCCGCTCAACCTGCTCGGCGAGTCCCTCGGCGGGCTCTCGGTGACGGCACACGTCCTCGGCGGCGCGGTCATGGGCCGCGAGGCCACGGAGGGCGTCGTGGACGCGAGCCACGAGGTCTTCGGCCACCCGGGCCTGTACATCGCCGACGCCAGCGTGATCCCCGCCAACCTCGGCGTGAACCCGTCGCTCACGATCACCGCCCTCGCCGAGCGCTTCGCGAGCACCTTCCCCGCACCGGACACCGACGTACGGCCGCCGCACCGGCCGGAGCTCGTCGTCCCGACGGCGACCAGCCTCCTGACACTGCGGCGGCAGTGGTCCGACCTGCGGCCGCCGGAGACCGATGCGGTGCTGCACGACTCCGCCGGCGACCTCGAGGCGTCGTTCGTCGCCCCGCTCGCCCGCATCGCCCCGGCGGGCCTCGGCCTGCTGGGCCTGCCCCGGTGGTACGGCAAGCGGTTCTGGCACACCGCTGCCGGCGACATCGAGGGAGCCAACCTCGTACGCCGTGACGGCCACCTGGTCGAGACCCTGCCGATGCGCCTGGCGCAGGCGCCGTCGCTGGCCGACGGCCGGCCGGCGCTCGTCATCTCCTACGCCCACGACTCCCCGTGGCCCTGGCGCCTGGTGCGCGACGAGATCCGCGCCGCGCCCGAGGGACCCGGACTCGTGGCGATGACCTTCGTCGACCTGCCCGGCATGCGACGGGTCGGCACTCCCTTCCTGCTCACGCCCCGCGGAGCACGCCGGGCATGAGAGCACCGGTCAGGCGCGCCGCCGACGCCCCCACTTGCTGACCTCGACCACCAGCGGGAGCAGCGCGGCCAGCCCGAAGCACGCCAGCCACTCGTTGCCGGTGAGCTCCTGGGCGCCCAGCGCCTCGCTGAGACCGGGCAGCTCGGTCGCCAGGATCAGCATCACCACCGGGAACGCCGAGATCGCGACCGCCTGGAAGAGCGGCTCGGTCAGCCCGCTCGTGGGGTCGCGGCGGTTGGTGATCGCGTTGAAGACCGTGCCCAGCCCCATCACGAGGAAGGTCATCGTCACCGCCGCGGTCGGGTGCTCGGTGCTCGGCTCGTCCGGCCCCGCGACCAGTGGGAGGAAGGCCGCGACGAACAGCACCGCGGCGTACAGCAGCCACGTGAGGACGGCGCCGCGGTGGGTGATCGGCAGCTTCGGGTCGCGCGGCGGCAGGCTCATCACGTCGGGGTCGCCGGGGTCGACCGAGATCACGATCACCCCGGCCACCGTGACGAAGAACAGCAGGTAGAGCACCATCGACGGCGTCATCGCGACCCCCTCGTTGACGTCGAAGGCCGTCGCGGCGATGAACAGCATGACCAGGCCGAGCAGCTGGGTCATCTGGAAGCGGACGTAGCTGACCACCTTCGCGTACACCCGCCGGCCGAGCTCGACCGCGTGCACGAGGGTGCCGAAGTTGTCGTCGGTGAGGATCATCCGGGCCGCCTGCTGCGAGACCTCGCTGCCGGTGCCCATCGCGACGCCGATGTCGGCCTGCTTGAGGGCGGCGGCGTCGTTCACCGCGTCGCCGGTCATCGCCACGATCAGGCCCTGCTCCTGCATGACGCGGGCCAGGCGCAGCTTGTCCTCCGGACTGACCCGGCCGAAGACGTGCAGCTCGGGCAGCCGCGCGGCGAGCTCGTCGTCGGTGAGCTTCTGCAGGTCGGTGCCGGTGATCGCGCCGGGGCCGAGGCCAAGCTGCTCGCCGATCGCGTTGGCGGTCACGGTGTGGTCGCCGGTGATCATGCGGACGTCGATGCCGGCGGCGAGTGCGATGCGTACGGCGTCACGGGCCTCGCTGCGCAGCGGGTCGATGATGCCGGCGAGTGCGACGAACGACAGCTCGTGGGTCATCGCCATCGGGTCGCTGGTCATGGTCGTCTCGAGCTCGGGGTCGATCACCCGCGCGGCGAACGCGAGCACCCGCAGACCCTTGCCGCCCATCCGGGCGTTGGCCTCCTCGATGCCGGCGCGGGTCTCCTCGATCGGGACCTGGCTGGTGCTCAGCGCCCCGCCCGAGGTGCTGCACCGCGCCAGCACGACGTCCGGAGCACCCTTGACCAGCTCGATCAGGTGCTCCGCGCCGTCGACGGTGACCCGGTGGAAGGTCGCCATGAACTTGTACTCCGAGTCGAACGGCACCTCGGCGATCCGCGGGTAGCTCCGCCGCGTCTCCTCGGCATCGACCCCGAGCTTGGCGGCCAGGACGACGAGGGCGGCCTCGGTCGGGTCGCCGACCACCGCGCCGTCGTCCGCGACGGTGGCGTCGCTGTCGAGCGCCAGCCCGAGGTCCAGCCGGGTGAAGTCGGGGACCGGCGTACCGGCCACGCTCAGGATGGCGCCCGACTTGCGGTAGCCCTCGCCCTCGACCGTGAACCACGACCCCGCGCTGTAGAGCGTCGAGACCATCATCTGGTTCAGCGTGAGCGTGCCGGTCTTGTCGGTGTTGATCGCGCTGGTGGCGCCGAGGGTCTCGACGTCGGTGAGGTTCTTGACCACGGCCTTGGCGTCGGCGAGCTGCTTGGCGCCCATCGACAGCATCCCGGAGACGAACGCCGGCAGGCCGGTCGGGATCGCCGAGATCGCCATCGCGGTGCCGAGCAGCAGCAGGTCGGTGCCGTCCATCCCCCGAGCCAGCCCGACCACGACGATGAACGCGACCGCGCTCCAGGCGATGATGCCGAGCACCTTGGTCAGCCCGTCGAGCTCCTGCTGCAGCGGGGACTTCGTGCGCGTGACCGACGACAGCATCGTCGCGATCTGCCCCATCTCGGTGCCCATGCCGGTCGCGGTCACCACCATGCTCGCCGTACCGCGGGTGACCGAGGTGTTCTGGAAGAGCATGTTGACCCGGTCGCCGATCGCGACGTCCTCGTGCGCCAGCGTCCCGGCGTCCTTGGGCACCGGCGCGCTCTCCCCGGTCAGCGCCGCCTCCTGCACCTCCAGCGTCGCGCTGCGCACGATCCGCCCGTCGGCCGGTACGACGTCGCCCGCCTCGAGCTGCACCAGGTCGCCCGGGACGATCTCCACCGCCGGCAGCATGGCCAGCGAACCGTCACGCACCACCTTCGCCTGCGGCACCTGCAGGTTGGCCAGCGCGTCCACGCTCGCCCGCGCCTTGAGCTCCTGGCGCGTGCCGAGCGCGACGTTGAGCACGATCAGCAGCCCCACGATCACCGCCGTCGACAGCTGCCCGATCACCACGCTGATCACCACCACCGCGATCAGCATGATGTTCATCGGGTTGATCAGCTGCCCGACCGCCACCTTCACCAGTGACGGCGGCGGCTCGCTCTGCAGCTCGTTGGCCCCGACGTCGGCCAGTCGCTGGCTCGCCGCGGCCGCGCTCAGTCCCTGCTCGAGGTCCGACCCCTGCTCGGCCGCCACCTCCCCCACGTCGCGGGCGTACGGCGGTACTGACGTGCCCTTCGTGGTCGTCATGGGCCCACTCGAGCACCGGACTGGACCGCTCGCCTCCCTCAGCCCGGAGGATCAGGTCTGCACCGCGGCCCGATCCCGGGCGCGGAACCCGGGCAGGACCTCGCCCCGCTCACGGGCGCGGAGCCCGAGGACCGCTTCTGCTGAGCCGCCGTCAGTCGGCGTTGCCGGGGGATGCGATGAGCCTCGACATGATCCGGTGGTGGAGGCTCGCTCGACTAGTGTCACCGCTCCAGAGCTGAATCGCAGCCGGATCCTCGAGAGCCTGACGGAGCACGGCCCGTTCGTCCGTGCCGAGCGTCGACACCAGGAGATTGGCGACGTAGAGGGCGTGGTACTGCTCGAACGCGGACTTTGGCTGCCTGATCGCGCTGGCAACCGCGGCCACGTCCGCGTAGTCGGTGTTCCCCTCCATGAGCGCCAACGCGACGATCCTCCGGCCCTCCGTTCCAGTGGCAAAGAGCCCACTGATGTCCTGCACGCTGAACCGCCCGCGTTGCGCCAGCGATCGCGTCCTCCTCACGACGTCTTCCATGCGCGCTGTCCGACGCGGGCTGCCAGTCATGGTGTTCCGGATCTCCTCATACTGCGCGGCGAGGCTCTCGATGTCTGCTTCGGCAGCGATCGGCGCTTCCGCCGAGGAGGCCGCGAGGGCAACGCTCGTGCTGGCAGCCTCCATGGCCCGCTGCGCGGTCTCGCGGTCGCCTGCGCGGTCGGCACGGTGAGCAAGCGCAAGCCATGCATCTGCTGAGCTCATGGCGATCCCGAGGCGCAGCCTTGCGTAGAGCCACCCGCTCAAGAACCCCACGACCGAGAAGTAGACCGTGATCGTGCCTGCAAACGCGGCTCCGGTCGGTGGTCCTCCGAGGACAGGAGCCATGAAGTTGAAGAGGTCCGAGGCAGCGGAGCGAATGCTGGCCAGCTGTGTGAGGCTGACGCCGACGATGATCTTGGTGAGCCAGTCCGAGATCTGCTCGAGGTTGGTGTTGGCACCGATGCTCGGCAGCGTGGCTTGGGCGACGCCACCCGAGCGACGGGCTTCCTCCGATTCGATGCCGAGGCTCCGCGGAACCCCGAAGAGCAGCCCCAGCAGGGCGCCTGCTGCGAGGGAGGCGGCGGCGAACATCACCGACGTGGCCACCACTTCCCAGTCGGGCTCGGTCGAGACCGAGAACACGAGCGTGGCGACCATGCCCAGACCGATCGCGAAGTAGGCTCCGAACGCGTAGGAGGAGAGCCGACTGGTTGGTCTCTCCTCGTGCTGTGGTTCAGCACTCAGCACTGGATCTTGACCGGCCACGACACCCCCGCGCTACCTGCACCTCGCCGCCGAGCCGCTTGCCGCCGCACTGCAGTTCAATCGCGGCCAGACGTGCTTGCCGGATCCGGTGCGCTCGTCCCACGTACAGCGTCAGCCTGCTCGGCCCGGCGTCACCAAGCCGTCACCAAGCTCCTCGGGCACCCACCAGGCGTGGCGCACCGGGCTGATCTCGAACGGCGTGGCTCACCAGGCAACGGTGGAGACGATGGCGGTCCTCGGTCTAGATGGATCCCGAGCGTCCTCCGCGGCAAGGGTCTCGCCCACTCTCAGGCGAGCCCGGTCTCCAACGTGCCCTGCCCGAGGTCCCCGTCGGTGAGCAGCGACAGCTGCCGGCTCGGCAGCGTCCGCCGGCGACGGGACGCTGAGTCGACGACGCCGGCCTCGCGGTCGGCGACCAGCCGCAGGGCGCCGCGCAGGTGGTCGAGCACGACCTCCTCGTCGTGACCGTCGAGCCCCTGCTGGCCACGGCGCACGCGCACGATCTGGCGCACCAGGTCGCGCCGGTCGTCGGCGAAGAGACCGGCCACGGTGGCGGGGTGCACGTCGCCGGCGTGCAGCAGCTCGAGCAGCACGACCATCCCCGGCTCGGTCGCCGGGTGGACCGGCGCGGGCGCCTCCTCGTCGAGGAAGCGCCGCCCGCCGACGAGCTCGGCCAGCTCGAGCGCGACCTGGTCGGCGAAGCCGCAGAACCGCTGCACGACGTTGCGCAGCTGCTCGGCGCAGAACGGTACGGCGAGCACCGCCGTGCGCATCTCGATGAAGCCGTTGCGCAGGAGGAACTGGTCGTGCGGCGAGCGCCTGTTGAGCCGCGCCACCTCCTGCGCAGCCCGGGCCAGGTCCTGGACGTCGAGCACCAGGTGCGCGAACACCTCCACCGTCGGCAGCTCCTGGTGGACGCGCACGTAGACCATTGACGAGCCGCACGTGATCGGCAGGTCGCCGTCCTCGTCGTGGCGAGCCGGGCTGTCGAACAGCACCTCGAGCGCCGCGTCGACGAGCTCCTGCAGGTGTGCAGCGCCACGCGGCATCACGACGTCCTGCTCGACCGCCTGCGGGGGCACCGGCACCACTGCCGGAGCGGGCTCGAGCCCCTGCGCTTCGAGGAACGCCGGGTGCAGGCACCCGAAGACCTCGCGCAGCACCCGCACGGTATTCACCGCGAGCAGGTCGGCCATGCCCTGCGGCAGGTCGGCCTCGAAGTCGATGCTGTCCACCTGGTCGTCGTCCGGGTGCGTCCACCCCAGCGCCACGACCTGCGCCGCCGCCTCGTCGGTCAGCATGAAGCGCTCGTCGAGGCTGTAGCTGCTCGACACCTCGGCGTGCAGCACTTCCCCTTTCAGCGCAGTGACGTGGACATACGGCGACTCACCGCCCAACTCGTCGTCGTCGACACCGGTCGCCAATTGGACGAGCAACACGTCGTCCTCGGCCATCCCCGCCAGCCGGTCGGCCAACCTCTGCCGGAATGCCGTCCACGCCTCGTCGTGCTCGTCCGGCCCGCCGATGAATCCCTCGTGCTCTCGACTCAATCTCTCGACCCCCTTCGCAGACCACGCTAGGCGCCACCACCGACACCCGGGGGGCGTCGGTCTGGACGGTCAGTCCAGGGGGACCACGGGCTCACCGCAGGTCGGGCACTGCACGCTGTCGACGACCTCCCCGGGCGGCACGGTGCCGGTGGTCCCGCAGTAGTCGCACACCCATCGTGGTCGGCTCATGAGTCGATCCCGAGCCGCTTCGCCACCTCGTGCCCCCCGACTTCCCGCACGAACGCCCGGTCGCCCACCACCACGAGCACGTCGGTCGCGCGCGACATCCCGACGTACAGCCGCTCGCGCGCGCGGTCGCGCGGCTCGCGCTCGTTGAGGCACAGCACGACGGCCGCGCGCTCGAGGCCCTTGCTGCCGAGCACGTGCCCGTAGAAGACGTCGTCGCCCTCCCAGAAGGACCGCCAGTACCCCAGGTGACCGTGCCGCTCGGTCTGCGCCTGCTGCTCGGGGTGCCGGTGGCCGGTGGTCAGCAGCGCGACGTTGGCCGGGTCCCAGCCTTCGTCGAGCAGTGCCACCACCTCGTCGTCCGCCACCTGGATGGCGTCGTCCGCCGTGCACGCGACAAACCGCACCTCGCGCCCGTCGCCGCCGCGGGCGTACATCCGGCTCGGCGCGAGCGGGCCGAAGCTGCCGTGGATCTGTCGGGTGTTGCGGAGGTTGTGGTCGAGGACCAGCGGCACCAGCGCGACGGGCGGGCGGCCGAACCGGGCGAAGATGCGCTGGTTCTCGTCGGAGTAGACGTAGAGCCCGCCCTCCTCCTCGTCGCGCAGCGCGCCCAGCACCGGCCGCCACCAGCTGTCGGCGAAGTCCTGCGCCTCGTCGACGACGATGGAGTCGTACTTCTTGCCGTCCGGCAGCTCGGCCGCGAGCTCGCCCATCAGGCGCGGCAGCGTCTCCTCCCAGAACGCGCTGTCCTCGCGGGAGCCGCCCTCGACGCCCCACTGCCGGCCGAACTCCTCGAAGGTCCCCACGAACGCCGGCCGCTCCTTGCGGTGCCAGCCCGCCACCTGCCGCTTGAGGTACTCCGCCAGCCCGATCGAGTAGCACAGCAGCGCCACCCGCTCCGCCCTGCGCTCGCCACGCCCGCGCGTGAGCTCCTTGGCCTGCTGGAGCGCCAGCACCGTCTTGCCGCTGCCGGCTCCTCCACGCACCTCGACCCGGCGCAGCAGGCGCGTCACCTGCAGGATCGTCGCCTGCTCCTGGGTCAGGCGGTCCGCCACCGCCGCCCGCTCCGCGGCCTCCGCGTTCACGTCGTACGACGTGGGCAGGCGGCCGGCAAGGATCTCGACGATCAGATCGACGTCGTCGTACGTCGGCGCCGGCTTGCCCTGCGCCGCCCTGCGGGCGTTCTCGCGGATCCGCTCGACGAGGTCGGCCTGGTCGCGCCGGCCGTGCAGCGACCAGCGCGGGCAGTCGGGCGTCGACCAGTCGTCGGGGAAGTCGGAGTACGGCGCGACCACCGCGTGCCCCCACGCGACGTGGTTGCGCCTGCCCCACCGCGGATCGCGCGCGACGTAGTCACGGATCGCGTACTTCGTGGTGCGCACCTGGGTGACGGGATCGATCTTCTTGTCGCGCCCCCTCGACCTCTGCCACCACCCGCTCTCGTCGCACCAGACGCTCCCGCCCTTGACCTCGACGACCACTATGCCGACGTCGGGCAGCAGCACGACGAGATCGGCCTCGTGGTCCTTGTCCTCGTCGGTGAGGCGCAGGTTGGCGAGCAGCATGTCGTCCGGATCGAGCCCGGCGCGCAACCAATCCCAGACCTGCTGTTCCGACGCCGTAGTAGACGTCGGCCGATCAGGAACGACTCTGACCATGGTCCGCCTCTCCCGCTCTCGATATTGGCAGGTACGTCGCACGTCAGTAAGACTCGCTGGCGCAGATACAACGAATCAGGAGGACGGACGTTCGACTGGTCGGGAGGCGGCGTCAACCGCTTGCCGGATCACATCCTGGATGGCGGCGTCATCAAGCACGTCCAGCAGGCGTGCGCCGGTCTGGAAGGCGACGGCCTTGTAGAACTCTCTCGCCCACTCCGTTCGTCCTCGTCCTGGACGCTCGAGCACCGCACTCACCGCCTGTCGAGCCAAGGGGCGGTTTCGTACCATGGCAGTTCGCTCGAAGAGCCCCACTAGCTCGTCTTCGCGCATTCTTGGGTCGCCCTGCTGAAGCAGGGACCCCAACACCTCTTGCCGTTGCCACGATCGACGGAGGGTGTTTCGCCCTGTGCCAATGAGGCGATCTCGGTGCAGGGACGAGAAGCGCACTGCCGCGAGATCCGGGAACACGATGATGGTGAGGAAGCTCCAAGTCTCCTCGTGTGCGGCATCGCTTGGCACGATGCTCAGCTCGCGGTGCAAGGCGGCCCCGAGTGCGTTGTCGAAGGCAGCCTTGTCCTCCGAGCTCCCCACGTATCCGCGCTCCAACCACGGGAGCACGTCGGGTAGAACGCCCTCACGCACCTTGCGGACTTCGTCCGGCCTGGCGATTCGCCCCGAAGACACAGGCCTCTTGCGGTGATGGTCGAACTGAACGAGTGACTGCACGGCCTCGAGTCCGCCGCTCGTGTAGGCAGAGACCACTCGATCAGCCTCAGCGTCTGCAATCGCCCGTGGGAGTCGGGGATATGAGAGCTTCATTGAGCCACCGCCTGGTAACAGAGACGCTCAAATCTAAGTGGCTCCTCGCGGAACAAGGCGGATGCCTCTTGGAGACTTCTGTTCAGGAAGAGTTCGCACATGCGACTCACGACACCGCCCACGGAGTCGTCATCGAACTCGTCACGGCCGTCCGGCACCTGATGACAGGTGATCGAGACGAGCATCCTCAGTACGTCGATCTTCAAGCGCTCGGAAGCCGAGCCATCGGGGTAGCCGCTAAGCAGCTCCACTCCCAATGGATGCGCTTCGTTGATGAGCAGGCGTACGGCGCCCATGAACGAGTCGTCGAGCTCGACGAAGGAGGTCGAGAGTGTCCACGGCGCCGGCTCCAAGCCGACGTCCGCGAAAGAAACCGAGTCTGTCGGGAACCGACTCGACTCCCCCTCCAGAGTGAGGATGAACTTGGGGCTGCTGCCCAGGCGTGCGCCTGCGACAGAGGCGATCCGCGGGCGCGAGGCCGTGTCGGTGGCGAGCACCAGGTGGACGCTGAGCTCCAACTTGTCGGCGACCTCACCCGGCGGAAGGTCCACCGAGAGCTCCATCTGCTGCGAAGGGTCCTCAGTGAGTCGTTCAGTGGCGCAGTATCTCCGTCCGCTCGCGGGGCAATCTACAAGCAGCGCCAGCTTGAGAAGCGACAGCGAATGCAGGCCCGTGGACTCGAGAACGGCCGCGCCATCGATCGTGATGGTGACGCCGAACGACTCTGCACGCGAGTAATCCCAACCCGGCAGCAGGGTTGGCAACGGCATCCTGATGCCGTCACGCTCGTACCACCAAGCATCCCAGGCAACGTCGTCTTCCCCAATGACGCGGTGGGGAAAGAGTCGTCTGGCGGTCATGCGCCGGCACCATTCGCGACCACGGAAGTCACGTCGATCGCGATGTCATCTCTCGACTCGAAGACATACGTCTGGGGCATCCCCGGCTTGATCATTGTTGAGGATTCCGTGGCCTCCGATCCATTCCACCCCAGCTCACGTATGTAGTCCGGTTGTGGCCCCTTCTCAGTGCGTCCATCAGTGCCGACTCGCACCTTGAGCGCAACTGCCGTCCCAGTCGGGTCACCCCCCGCAACAGAGACCCTGAGGGTTGTCCGCGTCCAACCGGGCCGATCAGCGGCCGCCCATTCGACGGGCTCCACCGCGACAGAGGGGCGTGAACTCCTCGCACCGCCCCCGCCTGACCCACGTCTAGTGGACGGGGCAGACCCAATGACGCCACCCATGAATGACGAAAGCATGTCACCCACAGCAGCGGTCGAAAGGGACTCACCGCGGACGGGGGTGTCAGTCGAGGGTGCAACGAAGGCGTCAGCCTCTTTGCGGATGCGTTCCAGGGCAAGACGCACCTGGCTTCTCTGTACCTTGTTGGTGAGCGAGGTCGGTGACCAGTCGTCGTGAGCCGGGGGCTCTGACGCGGCGAACGTCCCGTCGAGCGCCGCCACCGGCTTGAACACTCCTGCCCACTGGAATCCGCTCTCACTCAATGCTTGACGCTCCATGTGCCGGACTACCAATTCAGCTCCGTGCCGCATCAGCGCGACCGAGCGACTGGGACTGCGTTGGTCGTCTCCATCGGAGGAGCCCAAAGACGACGCGGGAAACTTGATGAGTCCGAGGTGCCCGAGAACCTCGTTGTAGCGCTTGATCTCGACGACTTCGGTCTTGAAGAGCGCCTGGGGAGGCTCACGCCCCTCCTGCTCGGCACGCACAGCCTGCAGGCATGCGACATATCCCGCGAGTATCGGGTGATCGGCTGGGTTGGGAATCGGAACTTCAACACCATTGCTCTGGACGCCGATTTCCATCGCCCTGGTGCCGTCTGTGTCCGGCAGCAACTTCGGCCAAAGGTTCCAGAGAACCGAGTCGACCAGCACGTCAGCATCGTCGGTAGGGCCGGGCAGTCCGAGGCGTGGTTCGAGGATCAGCAGGCTCGTCCCGAGCTCCCCGCCGACGAACTTCTTCGAGAAGACACGCTCGGCAAGTTCGCGAGCGCGTTCACCGATCAGCGGCTCGGGCCGCTGATCCACCACCCGCCCCCACCAATGGCGACCCGTGTAACGACCCCCACCCATGTCGAACACTTCGCCGATCGCGGAAGCAATCAGCCTGTCCTCGACACCAGCATCCGTGCGGCACCGCGACCAGACCAGAACGGCCCCAAGCTCGCTGACCATGTAGGCGATCGACTTCCCGAAGCCGTAGGTACCACCAGACGTGGGGTCGTTCTTGGTGGCTCCGATGTTGAAGATGAGATCGATGAAGTGGGTGACACTCCCCTCCGGAATAGTCAGGTCGTTGCGCACGGGACCGCCCAACCCCACCGTGCCGCGGTCCGAGATCTCGATGGCCCACAAGTCGTCCTCGTCCAGCGCACGCCTGAGATCGGTTCCCGGTGCTTCACCAGTGAACACATCAGTCGCAAGACAGTCGATCGCGTCTTGGGACAGTTCTCGTACGTTCAGAACGAACTCAACGGGCCGCTCGCCCGTTCGTGCATCCCAGCTGTTCTGAGCCGTTTCCCGGACCAGCATTTCCTCCATCGAGACATGCGGCGTGCCAAGCAACTTCTTGGCACCATCCCCTTGGATTGCGCCCGGGTCAAAGCGCTGGGGGTACCAGTCCATGGGACCGGCCACGGTGCGCGCCCTCGTCAGCTCAGTGGCCGCCGTGAGAGGCCGGCGCTTCTTTGGACGACCGGGCGCCTCCCCGTTGGGCACTGGCACAACCGCGCCGTCGCCTGCACCCGCCAGCGCGGCGTCTGCGAACGATGCCCCGGCTCTCAGGGCACTCCGCGCCAGCTGCCATGCATCGCCGTTGGGAACCAACCCCAACGCGCGCATGTGGGCCGCAAGCACCGTATTGACGTTGATGTCCGAGGACCGGAGGTACTGCTGAACCGGCTTGAGTGCTTCGTGCAGGTCTTCTTCGCTCATGACGGCGCTCCCCAGCTATTCAGTACGGCATCGGCCTCGGCCTGTGGCAGAGGTGATGGCAGACCGGGAAGCAGCAGGTCGTACTCGACATTCTCGATCGCGCTGAGCGTCTCAGGGGGCACTACACCTTGATGGAGCCCGGGGAACCCATCGTCCACACGCCACAAGCGGATGCTCCTCACCGCGTACCTGGTGGGCATACCAAGATCCATTCCGCGCACATACCCTGCTGATTCGAGAAGAGTCAGCAACTTGGCGGCCGGCACGCCGAGGCCGATGAGGTCGTCAATGCGTTCATCCAGGTCAGGGGCTTCCGCTGACTCGCGCAGGTGCACAACGGCAAGATGCAACTGCTCTACGAATGAAGGATCGAGCTGATCAAGATTTGAGATCCGCACCGATGATGCGGAGACCGCCGAGGTTGCTTTCACCTCGAGGGAACGCCCTCCGAGAACGAAGTCGTGACTCGAACCCAGGGGCCCCCGCCACCCATCTATTGCGGCCCGCGGGTGGTGAGCCGCCATGCGAGTCATCACTTCCAGTTCGCCGATGAGCCCCAGCAGAACGTCACGCGAGAGGCCGTGCAGGGCGACGCGCAGCAGGGCTCTCCAGTCCTCGAGGGCTTGCAGGATGGTGAGGTTCGGCTGCGAACCAGAGGCACGGAGGCGGCCGGCCACATCCTCGAGCAGCTGCTCGAACGGACCCTCGAGCCTCCTCTCGAGGCATGCCAGATCCACGAATCGCGTCGCGCCGCTTGCAGTTGTCAACTTGCGCTCGTCAACTGCAACGCCCCGACTTGCCCGGTCCGGGATCACGGGGTCTCGACCCATCGGAACAAGGAGGTGACTTCGACCGTCACTATCAAGCGCAACCATGACCACACCCGCGTCCACCTCAACGTTGATCTCACGCGTCAACATCTGGCCGTCTTGCTCAGGCAGACGACCCGAGCGCAACAGAGCCAGATGCTCAGCGACTGTGGTCACCGAACGTCCTCATCCATTGCGGCGGCAGCACCAACAACGGCTTCTGCGTCACCCTCGTTGTCCGGAGGTATCTCATCGATGTCGTCAGGTTCGAGTTCCGGCTGCCAGTCAGGCTTGACCGCGTAGTACGTACCGTCAGCCGTAGGCTCTGCAACCTCCGGGAAGATCAACCCCAAGCCGATCAGGTGCTCGGGTGCGTTCATCGGAACCCTGCTGCGTTCGGAGGCTTCGGACAGCGGTATCGACGATTTGCTGACAACGTAGATGAGAACTTGCCCTCGCCCAGAAGCCAGAGCCCGGCGGATCTCGCGGGGCGTCTTGTTCTGGCGTGTCATCTCCGACACTTCGGAGGCATCGAGATCGGCAAACCAGTCCGTGTGGGTCAGAAGCGCCTTGATGTTCCACCTGCCCTGGCCCGAGTCCTTCAGAGGCGAACGGTTGACTGCTGGGACGTCACTGCCAAGCCCTAGGTCCAAGGAGCCCAGCTCGACCTTCGACCCGTCCGCTCGCGTTGTCGTTTGTCCGGATCCGATGACGGTGACGTTCCACAGGGACTGCGCAACCGCCTCCTCGATCCAGCCCGTGATGTAGTCGGTTCTCATGGACGACTGATCGGGATGTACCGAGAACCGGCGCAGGTACGACAAGAGGGATGAAGCAGGAACATCCCTGAACCGCCACCGAGGCGGCTTGGTCGAGTGCGCAAGCTCGGCCGCTCGGCGACAAGCGGCGAGGAAATCCCTCGTGGCCTCGAAGTTCTCCCTTGCTACCGCAACACTTCGATCGAATATGAAGGTCTGCAGCCGCTCACCTGCGTACGACACCCGGACGAGTTGCGCCGCACCCATCTTGTTGCGAGCCACGATGGCGAGCCGGCCGGGGTGCTGCCGCACACGCACCCCAAGCTCACGCGGCGTGATCTTCTGCTTCTCCATGTCCCGGATGTCTTGGCGAATCTCCGCCTCCACGAGTGCCAGAAACCGGTAGTCGTCAGCAAGTGACCCTTGCAGCCAGAGTCGCGGCAGGTCTTCGTAACCCGGGCGGTAGCCAAACCAGCGCCCCATCTGCAGGAGGGTGTCGTAGGTGTTGGACGTCCTTGTGAAGTAGGAGACGACGAGTCCTTCCAAGGTCAGACCCCGGGAAAGTGTTCCGCCGCCGACGGCGATGACCACCTCTTTGACCGGTTGTCCGTCCGGCCCCACCCTGTCGTAGTTCAACCGATCCACGGATGATCCGTTGTCGACTATGACGCGGAGGTCATCCAAGACCTGAGCGATGTGCGGGAGAGCTTCGCTCCAGCTTGGGAGCGGCTCGGTCGCAACAGTGGACGCTCGGTTCGCCTCAGATTCGTAGGACTCTCTCAGGCCCCTCTCTCGGCCAGTTCTCCAGCCTGAAACCAGCGCGTTCCGGTAATTGCTGATCACCTCTCGCATCACGAAGTGTGGATGCGCGTAGTGCGTGGTGTGCACGAGCATCGAACTGTGATCATCCTGCCCACGCGCGCGCCTGATAGCCGTGGCAACGACAAACCACCGCACCGCCTCCTTCAGCGAGGGCGGGATCTCGGCTCTCCAGGTCTCCCGGTTCTCTCGAGAAGTGGGCGGCCGAAGTGTCGCTGCTTCGGCGTCCGGGATGTCGCGGACCATGTCGAGCCCTGACTCCGGCTCATGGTCGTTGTCGAGTGGCTCTCGCCCGAACAGCCGCTCGGCCCCGAAATATGCGTCAGGCTGGGGCAGGTCGATGATGAAGTGCGCGGGATACAGACCCTCGTCATCGTTCGGATCCATGAAGATGTTGGCGAACGGCGTGGCTGTGTAGCCCACGTAGGAGCCGGTAGGGATCAGCGACCAGATGTCCTTGGTCAACTTGCTGATCGCCGAACGTTCGCTGCGCCCTCTGGCGCTGTTGGGAGTGGCCTGATCGGCTTCGTCATCGAGCAGGAGGACGGGCGTTCGGCGACGCACCTCGATCGGTGTCTCCTCGAGCCAAGCCTTCAGGCCCTGCAAGCGGTGTTGGTTCTTCTTGATCACCATCACGACTGGGCGATCCGGCCGGAGCTGGGAGGCCCCGCTGTGACGCGGGTCGTTCACGAAGTCGCCATCGGACGTCGTCAGAGAAACCCAGCGACCACTCGCGAGCCCCAGATCCTTTGCTATGCGGACCTGGGTCTGCTGGCGCAGGTTGTTGTGGATTCCAGATAGGACAATGAACAGTCCGAATCCACGGTCGGCCGCCTTCGCCATGACCGCGGTGAAGTTGGCCGTCTTGCCGGATTGCACATAGCCGAGGACAAGACCCAACTTCTTGAGGTTGTGAATGTTGGGGTTGGACAACTGTGCGACCACCTTGGTCGACGCGCGGTCGATGTCCGGCACAACATCCGTCATGTGTCCCGACTCCAGGCGTTCCCTGAGAGTGGGCCAGTACAGATCCCCGGCCTCTGGACCCGAGTACCAAGGCGCCATCTGGACGTTGAGGAGCAGAGAGCGGTCCGCGACGCCTGCAGGAGAATCGAGAAGAGAATTTTCATCGATGTCTGCTTGGATGGCAGCAATGGCGGCGTCGAGAGCTGCCGGGTCGTTGACGAAACGTCGGAGACTTGCCGCTGCTTCGCCGAGTTGTTCTCGCTGTCTCGTCATCCGATCCATCAAGAACTGTCGCATCATCGCGACTGCCTCGCTCGTCATGTCACCCCTGCTCTCGACGCCAACTTGTCGTTCGGGCACGCGAGGGACCTGAACTATGCGACACAACGGCTCCCCCACGCACTCAATCAACTAAGAACCCGGCCTGCGTAACGCTAGTTGATGGGGGAAACGAAATGGCGTAATGCGCAAGGGTTTGCGCCTCCGTCGTGGCGGCGATCCACGGTGACGCAAGCTTCTCCGAGCGTCTCACCCCAAGCCCTGCAGCAGTCCGAGGCAGTCCGCCTCGTGTGCGCTCGACCAGGTTGGACGACGGAGACCACCTCGGCTAAGAGTGGGGCGATGCTGACATCTTCGTCCACCAGCCAGACTGGGGCCGTGAAGAGTCGTCCCGAGCCACATCGAGTCCGCCCGAGCGCCGATCTGTCCGCTCGCATGTCGGTCCTGTCGAGGCGAGATACCCAGCCTGAGATGGCGATCCGCAGGGAGTTGTACAGGCGGGGATTGCGGTACCGCTTACAGGTGAAGGTGCCGGGCAACAACAGACGCACGATCGACATCGCGTTCACGCGGGCGAGGCTGGCTATCTACATCGACGGCTGCTTCTGGCACGGGTGTCCAGTTCATCATGTCCAACCCAAGGCGAATGACGAGTGGTGGCGCTGGAAGATCGGCGCGAATCGTGCTCGAGATGAAGACACCAATCGGCTGCTCGAGTCAGCAGGATGGTCAGTGATCAGGGTCTGGGAGCACGAAGACCCCCAACTGGCCGCCACCAGGATCGAGGCCGCGTATCGAGAGCTTGTGTCCTGACTTCACCAATCCTCTTGGCGCGGTAGCTTACCGATAGGAGTTGAGGCAAGCTGCCCGCGTGCCGCACAAGAGATGGACTCGCCTGCGACTGTCCACAGCTGACTTGGCTGAACTTCATCGCGTGGACGAGCTGGCCAACACGCTTGCTGCGCACATTCAGCAGACTGCAGAGTCGATCAAGGCGCTGCACATCCACGGCGCTCCCAGCAAGGCGATCCAGGACCACTTCTCTTCGCTGCTCAAGGATCAGATGGGCTTCCAGGAGGAGGTCGTACTGACTCCGCAGAGTGGCTTCGTGACACAGGCCCGCCCGGACTTCTACTTCGACCTCGGGGGATCCCGAGGAATTCTGGCAGAGGTGGAACGCGGAGGAACGACGACGAACAACCACGACCTCAAGGACCTGTGGAAGGCGCACATCGCGCCGGACGCTCAGCACCTCTTCCTCATCGTCCCGGTCAACAACTGGCGGGCTGACGGAAGCCCACGCGAGAAGCCGTACCAGCTGGTGTCACGTCGCCTTGGTGCCTTCTTCGGCGATCCGCGACGTGAGATTGATGTCCTCAGTGTCCACGTGTTCGGCTACTAGGGTTGCGGAGACGACCGTCCACATGGGGTAGGCGGACAAGTGCCAGGGGGCTGGAATGGATGCTCGACTCCGGGACCACTTCGACGGCGTCGGGGCAAAGAAGCTCAGCGCCACCGAGGCGGCCAGTGCACAAGTTTCTCGCGGGCACGAGTTGGCTGCCGGCGGCCCGGTGCTCGACCTTCTGGGCAGGAGTCGGACTCAGTTCAGCTGTCACTACCTCTACTTCAATGCTGACGAAGTGCTTGAAGACCGCTCCACCATCACGCTCTACGACGCCCGTGAGCACCAACAGAACCGTTCTCCGGAATGGCGGTTGTACTACCCCTCGGGCTGCCAGCCCATGGAGGCGATGCAGGCCGGTGACTGGTGCTGGGTGGGGAGGCTCACCACGGGCTCCGTGATGGTGGTCGTCGCTGCACCGGACACGTCGGCTGCGGTCAGGCTCAACCAGCTCTTCGGCACACAGCTCGATCGGCCTGCCGGAGTGACCCCGGTGCGGTCGCTGCAGTTCGACCTGTTCGACCTCGAAGCGGCTGACGACGGGAACCTCGACCTCGATGACGCCGACCTGCTACAGACCCTGGGAATCTCACCGACTGTCGAACACGAAGATCTTCTGCCGAGACTGGTGGACCAATTCGGCGGCCGGCTACCCATGCCGCCGGTTGCGCAGTTCGCCGCCCTGTGCCGAGATCTGACCCTCACGTCCGATCCCACGGTCGACCCGGACCAGGCGCTCTTCGACTGGGTCACCACGACGAACGATCTGTACTTCGCGTACGAGAGACAGGTCGTGCAGCCCCTGCTCGACGCGGAGTTCGCGCACAGGGACGTGATCGACATCGACATCTTCTTCGCCGTGGCGACCAGGCTCAAGAACGCACGGTTCTCGCGCGCTGGGAAGAGCTTCGAGTCGCACATCGCCGCAATGTTGGATGCGACGGGCCTCCGCTACGAGACTCAAGTCCGGCTCGAGGACGGCTCCAAGCCCGACTTCCTCTTTCCCGGCCTGCGCGCGCCAGCCGATCTGCAGACCCAGCTGGCGGCGAAGACGACCACCAAGGAGCGCTGGCGCCAAGTGGTTGGCGAGGGCAGGCAGTCACAAACCCGGTATCTGGTGACCATGGATCGTGGGTTGAACCTGGATGTCGTCACGGCGATGGAGGCCAAGGACGTTGCGGTCGTTGTCCCGTCGCCCGTCCGTGCGACTTACGGCGGGGCGCTGGCTCCTCGGCTCACGACCGTCAGAGACTTCATCACCATTGCCTCGGAACGTCAGGCCCGCGCTGTTGCCTCTGGTGTCCTGCCCTGAGGTTCCCAGTGGCTTGCTAGCCCGCGACGGCGATCTCGCGCGACCGGGTCTTGATGACCGGGGCCATGTGCTGCGCAACGGCCGTCACCACCGGCACCACGACGCTGTTGCCGAACTGCTTGTACGCCTGCGTGTCGCTGACAGGGATCTCGAAAGCCTCCGGGAATCCCATGAGGCGTGCACACTCACGCGGGGTGAGACGACGCGGGATGGCGTCAGGCCCCCGGTCGACCAGGATCTCCGAGCCGTCCTTGTAGTAGCGGGCCGACAGCGTCCTGGCCACGTCGTTCCGCGTGACCAGCCCGAATCCGAACCCGTTGCCGGCGGTGCGGTGCTTGATCTTGTAGTTCTGCAGGTAGGCCCAGAGCTTCGGCGTCAGCGTGTACCGCTGGGCGGCGATCCCGAAGTCGTCCGTGTACGGAGGCTCGGGGATCTCCGATCCGTCCTCGCTGTGCAGCACGCTCTCCATCGTCGGGCTGAGCTTCGGGAGCTCGAGCGCACTGAAGTCGAACCCGGAACCGTTCGGGTACTGCCCACGATCGAAACCGACCATGAAGATGCGGCGTCGTCCCTGCGGAACCACTGCGCTCGCGTCGAGCACACGGAAGTGAAACTCGTAGTCGAGGGACTCGAGCCGCTCCTTGATCACCCGGAAGGTGTTGCCCTTGTCGTGCGACTGCAGGTTCCGAACGTTCTCGAGCATGAAGGCCCGAGGGCGCTTCTGCTCGATGATGCGGGCGACGTCGAAGAAGAGCGTTCCTTGGGTCGGATCTAGGAAGCCGTGCGGGCGACCGAGCGCGTTCTTCTTCGACACCCCGGCGATGCTGAACGGCTGACACGGGAAGCCCGCCACCAGCACGTCGTGGTCGGGGATCTCATCGACGGCCACCTGCGTGATGTCGCCGGCGAAGACGTGGTCACTCCCTTCATCGTCTGGGAAGTTCGTGCGGTAGGTGAGCTGCGCGAACTTGTTCCACTCGGACGTGAAGACGCAGCGACCTCCCGCAGCCTCGAACGCCAGGCGGCATCCCCCGATGCCCGCAAAGAGGTCGATGAACCGGAATGCTGGCGGCTCCGCATTGCCCGTGATCGGCAGAGCTGTTGCGCCCACTGGTGCCTCTTCTCCTCGTGGTGGCGACCCCCTGTGCCCAGGTTAGGGGTCTCCGCCGACAGGCGGCGGAGGACGGCGACGGCGTGTCGCCGTCCTCCCTGGCTCGGTGACGAACTCAGCTGCAGCCGCTGGTGCTGCCGCAGCCCTCGCAGACGTAGCAGGAGCCGGCGGGGCGCATCTTGGTGCCGCAGGTGAAGCAGAGCGGGGAGTCGACGGCGGTGCCGGTGATCTTCTCCAGGAGCTCGGCGGAGGTGTGCGCCTCCTTCGCGGCGTGGGCGGGGACCTCGCGCTGGTCGCCGCCGTGGGTGTCCTTGGTCTCCACGAGCTCGGCCTCGACGGGCTCGACCGTCGGGGTGGTGGCGGTCGAGTCCATGAGCTCGGACGGGGAGCCGGTCTCCTCGACGGGCTCGTAGGAGCCGGTCTCGAGGTAGCGCTGGCGCTCGTCGGCCGAGTAGATGCCCAGGGCCTGGCGGGACTCGTAGGGCAGGTAGTCGAGGGCGAGGCGGCGGAAGATGTAGTCCATGATCGACTGCGCCATCCGCACGTCGGGGTCGTCGGTGAGGCCGGCGGGCTCGAAGCGGAGGTTGGTGAACTTCGAGACGTAGGTCTCCAGCGGGACGCCGTACTGCAGGCCGATCGAGACCGCGATCGAGAAGGCGTCCATCACGCCGGCCAGGGTCGAGCCCTGCTTGCCCAGCTTGAGGAAGACCTCACCGAGCTCGCCGTCGTCGTGGGCGCCCGAGGTCATGTAGCCCTCGGCACCGCCGACGGTGAACGACGTGGTGCGCGAGGTGCGCGACTTCGGCAGGCGCTTGCGGGTCGGCTGGTAGACGACCTTCTCCACGACCTTGGTCTCCGCGGCCTCGACCGCGGCCGCCGCGTCGGCGGCGTCCTTCTTGGCCTTGCCGCCGCCGTCGGCCAGGGGCTGGCCGACCTTGCAGTTGTCGCGGTAGACGGCGGTCGCCTTGAGGCCGAGCTTCCAGGACTGGAGGTAGATGTCCTCGATGTCCTCGACGGTCGCGGTCTCGGGCAGGTTCACGGTCTTGGAGATCGCGCCGGAGAGGAACGGCTGGCAGGCCGCCATCATCCGCACGTGGCCCATCGGCGCCAGCGAGCGCGCGCCCATGGCGGTGTCGAAGATCTCGTAGTGCTCGGTCTTCAGGCCCGGGGCGTCGATCACGTGGCCGTGCTCGGCGATGTAGGCGACGATCGCCTCGACCAACTCTTCGTCGTACCCCAGCTTGGTCAGCGCCCGCGGGATCGTCTGGTTGACGATCTGCATCGAGCCGCCGCCGACCAGCTTCTTGAACTTGACCAGCGAGAAGTCCGGCTCGATGCCGGTGGTGTCGCAGTCCATCATGAAGCCGATGGTGCCGGTGGGCGCGAGCACCGAGGCCTGCGCGTTGCGGAAGCCGTTGGTCTCGCCGAGCTTGACCACGTCGGCCCAGGCCTGGGTGGCCAGCTTGTGCACCTGCGTGTCGGCGAGGTGCACCGAGCGGACGGCGTCGTTGGCGGCCTGGTGCTTGCGCATGACGCGGTTGTGGGCGTCCGCGTTGCGGGCGTAGCCGTGGTAGGGGCCGACGATCGCGGCGAGCTCGGCCGAGCGCTTGTAGGACTGGCCGGTCATCAGCGAGGTGATGCTGGCGGCCATGGCGCGACCGCCGTCGGAGTCGTAGCCGAGGCCCATCGCCATCAGCAGCGCGCCGAGGTTCGCGTAGCCGATGCCGAGCTGGCGGTAGTCGCGGGTGGTCTGGCCGATCGACTCGGTCGGGAAGTCCGCGAAGCAGATCGAGATGTCCATCGCGGTGATGATGAACTCGACCGCCTTGGCGAACAGCTCGCCGTCGAAGGTGTCGTCGTCCTTGAGGAACTTGAGCAGGTTGAGCGAGGCCAGGTTGCACGAGGAGTTGTCGAGCGACATGTACTCCGAGCAGGGGTTGGACGCGGTGATGCGGCCGGTCTCGGGGTTGGTGTGCCAGTCGTTGATCGTGTCGTCGTACTGCAGGCCCGGGTCGGCGCACTCCCACGCCGCCTGGGCGATCTTGCGGAAGAGGTCGCGAGCGTCGACGGTCTCGATCACCTCGTGGGTCTTGCGGGCACGCAGGCCGAACTCGGTGCCGTCCTCGACCGCACGCATGAACTCGTCGCTGACGCGGACGGAGTTGTTGGCGTTCTGGTACTGCACCGAGGTGATGTCGGCGCCGCCGAGGTCCATGTCGAAGCCGGCGTCGCGCAGCGCGCGGATCTTGTCCTCCTCGCGCGCCTTGGTCTGCACGAACTCCTCGATGTCGGGGTGGTCGACGTCGAGCACGACCATCTTCGCCGCGCGACGCGTGGCGCCGCCGGACTTGATGGTGCCGGCCGAGGCGTCGGCGCCGCGCATGAAGGAGACCGGGCCGCTCGCCGTACCGCCGGAGGAGAGCAGCTCCTTGGAGGAGCGGATGCGGGAGAGGTTGAGGCCGGCGCCGGAGCCGCCCTTGAAGATGAACCCCTCCTCCTTGTACCAGTTGAGGATCGAGTCCATCGAGTCGTCGACGGAGAGGATGAAGCAGGCGCTGACCTGCTGGGGCGAGGGGGTGCCGACGTTGAACCAGACCGGGGAGTTGAACGAGAAGTACTGGTGGGCGAGCAGCCAGGTGAGCTCGTGCTCGAAGACCTCGGCGTCGGCCTCGGTCCGGAAGTAGCCGTGGTCGGTGCCGGCCTTGGTGTAGGTCTTGACGACGCGGTCGATGAGCTGCTTGAGGCTCCACTCGCGGACGTCGGTGCCGACGGCGCCGCGGAAGTACTTGGTGGTGACGATGGTGCTGGCGTTGACCGACCAGAAGTCGGGGAACTCCACCCCGCGCTGCTCGAAGACGGTGTCGCCGGTCTTCCAGTTGGTCTGGACGACGTCGCGCCGCTCCCAGGTGATCTCGTCGTAGGGGTGGACACCCTCGGTGCTGAAGACCCGCTCGATCTTCAGACCGGTGCCGGTCCCGGTTGCCCCACTCACCGTCTCGGTCATCAATGCTCCCCTGTTCCCTCGGATCTTCATCTGGCTTCTTCCCGGACTACTTCCATGGTGGCCCGTGCCACCGACATCTCTGGTCGCACCAACGAAGGCGTTGGTGCGCCCGGCGTGGACTGCGCTTCCCCACACAGCCCACGCCGGGCGGTCTGTGGTCAGCCCGTCGCGGCGGGCTGGGGTGGTGGTGCGTCGTCGACGTACGCCGTGGCGCGCTCGGCGCGCAGCATGGCGATCTCGTCCTCGAAGTCGTCCGCGCTCTCGAAGGCGCGGTAGACGCTCGCGAAGCGGAGGTAGGCGACCTCGTCGAGCTCGCGCAGGGGGCCCAGGATCGCCAGGCCGACCTCGTGCGCGGGGACCTCGGCGGCGCCGTCGAGGCGCAGCGCGTCCTCGACCGCCTGGCCGAGGCAGGCCAGGTCGTCCTCGGACACCGGGCGGCCCTTGCAGGCCTTGCGGACGCCGGCGACGGCCTTCTCGCGGTTGAACGGCTCCGTGGCGCCCGACCGCTTGAGCACGGTCAGCTGCATCTGCTCGATGGTGGTGAACCGCTTGGAGCAGGCCGAGCACGTGCGGCGCCGGCGGATCGAGGCGCCGTCGTCGGCGACCCGGGAGTCGACCACGCGGGTGTCGGTGCTGCGGCAGTAGGGACAGTGCACGGTGGACCTCCTCCCCCGGTCGTCGGTTGCCGGCATCCGGGCGCGCCACAGAGACCCCTGGAGGGCCTGTGGTGGCTGTGGATAACTGGCGGCTCTCTGTGTAGAACACCCGGTCACCTGTGGGGCTTCCGCATCCCACCTGTGAACTAGATGTGGATAACTACACCGGTGTAAGTACTAGATGTTGTGGTTACCGTACGCCGCGCGGGACAGCGGTGCAAGCGCCTCGGCAGGGTGGGTTGCGAGCCAGGTCACACGAGCCGCAAAGCCGCAGGTCAGGGGCGGTGACCCCGGTGAGAAATAGTCCGAACGGACTACGCGTGTCGCACCGTCCGCACATCGGTGGTGCGTGGGTGATGATGGTCGGGTGGCGAGGGGAAAACGGGCGGGAGCGCGTCGGAAGGCGTCGTTCGACTGGCGCGTCGCCCTGCTCGCCGTCGGGGTCACGCTGACGGTCATCGCGTGGGGCTACCTGGTGAGGTCGGCCATCGACTTCGGGACCACCGCGCGGGGCGGCGACAGCCGCGCCTGGATCTTCCTCGGCGCGGCCTCGCTCGGGGCGGTGGCCTGCCTGTTCGTCGCGTTGATCATGGTGGCCCAGATCCTGCGCCGCCTCGGGATCACCCGGGGCGAGGACGACGAGCACGAGCTCGACGACGCTCCCGACGGGGAGCACCCGCCCGAGCTCCCGCGGCCGGCGCGGCCGCCGGGCGGGCGGCGGCGGGCCTCCTAGGCGTCACCGCAGGTCCAGACGGGCTGGCAGGCCACCACGGGGCAGGCGTAGAAGCGGGACATCCGTCCCCGCCACCGAGGAGCCCCCATGCGCCCGTCCCCCAAGCCGCAGTCACGCACGCTCACCGTCCTGCTCGCCGCCGTCGTCCTGGTCGGCGGCGCCAACCTCGCGGCGTACGCCGCCAACGGCAGGCCACTGCTGATCGGCCAGAGCAACACGGGCACGAAGGCCACCACGCTCGAGAACACCCGGAAGGGTCCGGCCCTCGTCCTGACGAGCAAGGGCAAGGGCCCCTCGTTGAAGGTCAGCGGCCAGGGCACCGTCACCAACCTCAGCGCCGACCGGGTGGACGGCTACGACGCGCGCGACCTGATGACGACCGCCTACCGCTACGGGATCCCGAGCAGCGGCCCGTACGACGGCGAGATCGCCGTGACGTTCCCCGGCCTGCCGGAGGGCCAGTACCTGATGGCGTACTCGATCATCACCTCGACCAACGGCTCCGGGACCCAGTGCTACGCCCGCCAGTCCGACGGAGCGACCACGGCCCAGGCGATGAGCTGGTCGGCGAACGCCGGCGGCTACAGCTCGAACAACGCGACGGCCCTCGTGGACACCCGCGGGGACGCGGGGCCGCTGACGCTGTACTGCTACGGCGTCTTCTCGTTCTACTCCGGAGCGGGCGACGCGGAGTCGACCGTCGCCTTCACGCCGGTCGACTCGATCACCCAGGAGTCGGTCGGCCTCCCCGCTCGGGCCAGGGCTCGAACGACCTCGGGTGGGGTCACCCGTTGACGCCGGCGAGCGCGGCCAGGTCGCGCCACCAGGAGAGCCGGTCGGGGCGGCCGTCGTAGTCGCGGCGCTGGTTGGCGCCGCTGGTGCCGGGCAGCACGAACACCGGCGCGCCCGCGACGTCCCACCCGGCCTCGCCGAGCTGGGGGCGGCGGAGTCCGAGGGCGCTGGCGACGCCCTGGGCCGCGGTCTTGCTGGCGAAGGCCAGCCACTCGGGCTGCCAGCGCTCGACCTTGGCGACCAGCTCGTCGACGTCCCAGGTCGGCGGGGAGGTCGAGATGTGGCGCACGACGTCGGTGAGCCCCAGGCCGTACGACGGGAGCCGGACGTCGTCGGCGGGCTCGAGCTCGGTGGGGGTCAGGCCGCTGCGGTGGAGCATCTGCCAGAAGTTGTTGCCCGGTCCGGCGAAGAAGTGCTCGCGCACCTTGGTCGACTCCGCGCAGGCCATGCCGCAGAAGACGATGCGGGGCTCGGGGGGCACGAGGTCCGGGAGGATCTCCACGGGTCAGTGGTACCACCCGGCCCAGGACGTGAATCGGGGCGGAGCCGCCTCTTCCCCAGGAGCGGCCCCGCCCCGTCTTCCCGTGCATCCGCCGGCCGGGGTCGAAGCGACCGGCGGAGGTCTGTGTCAGTCGGCGTCAGTCGGTGGAGCCGTCGAGGGGCACCCGGATCTTCTGGCCGGCAACGAGCATCCCCGAGTCGAGGGCGTTGAGCCGCTCGATGCGCTCCACCATCGCGCCGGTGTCGCCGTCGGTGGCGGCCTCGTCGGCGATGTCCCACAGGGTGTCGCCGTAGCCGACGACGACGGTGCGGGTGGGCTCGGGGGTGCCGGGCTGCTCACCGGCGACCGAGGCCGCGCCCCACACGACGCCGAACGCGAGCACGAGGAACAGCGAGCCGAGGAACACCACCAGTCGGCCGCGACGGGTCAGCCGGACCTGGCCCTGCACCGGTCGCGGCGCGGGCCGCTGGGGCCGCGCGGTCGGGCGCGCCGGCCGGGCCGGACGCGGCGCGCGGACCGGCTGCGCGTCGGTGGCGGGCTGGAAGGCCGGGCTGAGGGTGAGGGTGCTCATCGTTGGCTCCTGGGGAAGTGATCGTCCGTGTCGTTCGGGAGTCTGGGACCGACCACCGACAACCCGGTCCGGGCTGTCTGTCGAGCAGACGTTCGATCGAACACGTGTGCGACGTTAGAGCAGGTGTTCGAACGAATCAAGGAACACGCCGAACAGATGTTCGAACGATTCGAACGTCAGGACCGTGGTCCCGACGAGCTCGACCGGCGGAGCGGGCCGTGGTCCCGGCGAGCCGGACCGACGGCGGCTACGCCTGCTTCGCCAGCGTCCGCCGCCCCAGGGCGACGAACAGCGGCATCCCCTTCTGGGAGATCGAGGGCGCCACGGCCGTGGCCCGCACGAGGAGTCCCCGGTGGCGGGGCACCGAGCGGACGACGCGCCGGCCGCCGAGCAGGTCCACGGCCTCGCGTGCGACCTCCTCGACCGGGAGGATCCGCCCGCCGGAGTGGGCGAGCTGCGTGCCCAACGAGCCGGCGGTGTGCCCCTCCACCAGCATCGCGGTCTGCACGACGTCGGGACACAGGGCGTGCACCCGGACGTTCTTCGGCGTCTCGGCGTCGACCGACATCGAGATCGACACCACGGCGGCCTTGGTGGCGGCGTACACGCTGTAGCCGGGCACCGGGCCGAGCCCGGCCAGCGAGGCGGTGTTCACGATGTCGCCACCGTCGGGTCCGAACGTCGCCAGCGCCGCGCGCATCCCCCACATGGTGCCGAGCACGTTGACCTCGACGAGGCGGCGCACCTGTTCCTCGGTGTTCTCCGAGAGCCGGCCGTCGTCGCCGACGCCTGCGTTGTTGAACCACGCCCGCAACCGGCCGTGCCGGCTCGCCTCCTCGGCCACGGCGGCGTGCGAGGCCGCGTCACGGATGTCCTGCTCGAGGCCGGCGAGCGCGCCGATCTCGGCAGCCGTGTCGGCGGCCATGGCCCCTTGGACGTCGGTGACCACGACGCCGTGGCCGCGGGCGACCAGCTGCTCGGCGATCCCGCGGCCGATGCCGCGGGCGCCCCCGGTGACGACGCAGACGCTCTCCATGGCGGGAGTCAACCACCCGATGACGGTCCCCGCGGTCGCTGACCGCCCTACGGTGGCTGCATGCCAGACCACCGGGTGGCCGCCGTCGAGGACAACCTGCTCGACTTCTTCGGCAGCTGCGCCGACCTCCCGGTGCTCACGCGCGAGCCGTGGGACGACGTGGCGGCGTACTGCTCCCCGGTTCCCTTCCCGCTCTTCAACGGCATCACCGGCGCCCGGTTCGCTCCGGGCCAGGAGACCGACCGGGCGCGCGCCGTGCTGGAGCGGTACGTCGCACGGGGGTTGCCCGCGTTGTGGTGGACGACCCCCTCGACCAGCTCCCCGGCGCTGGAGAGGGTCCTCGTCGAGCACGGCTGGACGCGGGAGGACGTGCCCGGCATGCACCTCCCGGTGGCCGCCCTCGTCGACCGACCGCCTCTCCCCGGAGTCGGCCTCACGACGGTCGACCTGACCCGGTCGCCGGAGCCGTTCGTGTCCACGATGCTGGCGGGCTTCGGCATGCCGCCCGAGCTGGCCGGGGACTTCGGGGCGGTCTTCGGCCACCTCGACCCCGACCGGTGTGTGAACGTGGTCGCGACAGTCGACGGCGAACCGGCGGCGACCGCGACGGGGTGGCGCCAGGCAGGGACGATCGGCGTCTACAACGTGGCGACAGTCACGGACCACCGGGGGCGGGGCCTGGGCAGCGCCATCACCGCTGCCGTCGTCGCGATCGGCCGCGAGCGCGGGGACACCGACGCTGTGCTCCACGCCAGCGAGATGGGGCGGCCGGTCTACGAGCGGATGGGATTCGCCGCGGTGTGCACGGTCCCGCAGTTCGTCTGGCTACCTTCCTGACGCGGTCGTGCCCTTTGGCCCTGCCCCTCCCCCGCCTGCTGCGTTGTGATGGGAGGTGAGGGGTCGGTCCGGCACGCCTGTGGATGACGGGAGAGCCCGATGGCAGCAGTGATCTCCACCCGTGGACTGGTGAAGGACTTCGGCCCCCGCATCCGGGCGCTCGACCACCTCGACCTCGAGGTCGGGGCGGGCGAGGTGCACGGGTTCCTCGGCCCCAACGGCGCCGGCAAGACCACGACCATCCGGGTGCTGCTCGGGATGCTGCGCGCCGACGCGGGCGACGTACGCCTGCTGGACGGCGACCCGTGGCGCGACGCGGTGACACTGCACCGCCGCCTGGCCTACGTGCCCGGCGAGGTGAACCTCTGGCCCAACCTCACCGGCGGCGAGGTGATCGACCTGCTGGCCAGCCTGCGCGGCGCGACCGCGACCACCCGGCGCGACGAGCTGCTCGAGCGCTTCAGCCTCGACCCGACCAAGAAGGTGCGCGCCTACTCCAAGGGCAACCGGCAGAAGGTGGCGCTCGTCGCGGCGTTCGCCTCCGACGTCGAGCTCTACCTGCTGGACGAGCCGACGTCGGGCCTCGACCCGCTGATGGAGGCGGTCTTCCAGGAGGTCGTCGGCGAGCTGCGCGCGGACGGCCGCAGCATCCTGCTCTCCAGCCACATCCTCTCCGAGGTGGAGGCGCTCTGCGACCGGGTGACGATCATCCGCGACGGCCGGGCCGCGGAGTCCGGCACGTTCGAGGAGCTGCGCCACCTGACCCGCACCTCGGTCGCCGTCGACACGCGGCACCCGCTCCCCTGCGTCACCACGTGGCCCGGCGTCCACGACGCGCAGGTCCACGACGGCCACGCGGAGTTCAGCGTCGACCCCGCCGAGCTCAACCACGTGCTCGCGCGGCTGGTCGTGCAGGACGTCACCGCGCTGACGACATCGCCGCCCACGCTGGAGGAGCTCTTCCTGCGCCACTACGACACCGAGCCGACCGAGGTGGGGGCGCAGCCGTGAACGGCTTCACCGGTACGCCGCGCCTGGTCCGGCTCGCCCTGCGCCGCGACCGGTTCGTGCTGCCAGCATGGCTGCTCGGCATGGCCGCCTTCCTCGCGGCCACCACGGCGATGTTCGAGGACAGCTACACCCGGCACCCCGAGCTGCTCGTCCCCGACACCCTGATCGTCGTCGAGAACCCGGGCATGCGGGTGCTCGGCCTGGTCACCGGCCCCAGCGTGGGCGGCTACACGATGCACCGCGACGGGCTGACGCTTATGGTCCTCGCCGCCGTGCTGAGCGTGCTGACGGTCGTGCGGCACACGCGGCAGGCCGAGGAGCTCGGGCGCGAGGAGGTGCTGGCCTCCGGTGTCGTCGGCCGGTACGCCTCGCTGGCCGCCGCGGTCCTCGTTGCGGCAGCGGCGGACGTCGTGCTGGCGCCGCTGCTCGGACTGGCCATGGTCGTGGCGGGGCAGCCGGTCGCCGGGTCGATGGCCGCCGGCGCCTCGGTGGCGCTGGTCGGCCTCGTCTTCACGGGCGTCGCGGCGATCACCGTGCAGCTGTCCTCGACGACCCGCGGCGCGACCGGGACGGCGAGCGCGGTGCTGGGCGTCTCGTTCCTGCTCGCGGCGCTGGGCAACATGCTCGGCACCGTGGACTCCGCCGCCCTCCGCGTCACCAGCGCGTGGCCGGCGTGGCTGTCGCCGATCGGCTGGGGCCAGCAGGTGCGGCCGTACGGCGGCGACTCGTGGTGGCCGGTCGGGCTCGCGGTGCTGGTGGCCGCGGCGCTGGTCGGGGTCGGCGTCGTCCTCTGCGGCCGCCGCGACGTCGGCAGCGGTCTCTGGCCCGAGCGCACCGGCGCGGCGCACGCGAGCCACGCGCTGCTCAGCCCCACCGGGCTGGTGTGGCGGCTGCAGCGGTCCGCGCTGGTGGGGTGGGCCGTCGCGATGCTCGGCTTCGGCCTCGTCTTCGGCGCCCTGAGCGAACAGGTGCAGGGCCTGACCGGCGACGCGGCGGAGTGGTACGAGACCTTCGGCGGCGACGTCGACGTGCTGGGCGCGTACTGGGCCTCGATGGTGCAGATCGCCGGCACGGCCGTGGCGGGGTACGTCGTCGCGCTCCTGGTGCGGCTGCACCACGACGAGTCGCAGGGCGTGCTCGAGCCGGTGCTCGCGGGCAGCGTCTCGCGCCTGCGCTGGCTGGGTGCGTACGCCGTGAACGCCCTGGTCGGGGCGGCGCTGCTGATGCTGGTCTTCGCCGGCGCGATGGCGGCGACCGGTGCCGCGGCGGTCGGCGGCGGCGCCGAGCTGGCCGGCGACCTGCTCGCCGCCGCTCTCGTGCAGCTGCCGGCGATCGCCGCGCTGGGGGCGGTCGTCGCACTGGTGGTGCTGGTCGTGCCGCGGATCGCCGTCGGGCTGTCGTGGCTGCTGTTCGTGCTGGTCGTCATGGTCGGGCCGATGTTCGGCCCCTCGCTGGGGCTGCCGGCCTGGGTCTGCGACCTCTCGCCGTTCACCCACGTGCCGAACGTGCCGGCGGTGCCGGTCGAGGTCGTGCCGCTGGTGCTGCTGGCGCTCGTCACCGGCGTCGTCGCGGCGGCCGCCGGCGCAGCGCTGCGCCACCGCGACCTGTCGCTGCCGGCGTGACGCGCCCCGACACGCCGTTCGAACAGGTGTTTGAAATCGACTGCGTCCCGCCACTAGGTTGAGGGGACCAGCCGTGGACCCTGCACAGCCGACCGGGAGGCATCAGCCGATGGCGAAGAAGACCGTGACCGAACTGCCCGACGGGCCGGCCGACGCCACGGGGCTGACGCCGCGCCAGCAGCGGATCCTGGCCCACATCAAGGACTCGCTCGACACCCGCGGCTACCCGCCCAGCATGCGCGAGATCGGCGAGGCGGTCGGGCTGACCAGCTCCTCGAGCGTGGCCCACCAGCTCAAGACGCTGGAGCAGAAGGGCTACCTCAAGCGCGACCCCCACCGCCCGCGCGCGCTGCAGGTCTTCCTGCCCGACGCCGCCGCGAGCCGGCGGGCGGTCGGCAGCGCCGAGGAGTCGGCGTACGACGAGACCGGCGTGGGCGACGCGATGCCCGCGGCGTCGTACGTCCCCGTCGTGGGGCGCATTGCCGCCGGCGGGCCGATCCTGGCCGAGGAGCGGGTGGAAGACGTGTTCCCGCTGCCCAAGCAGCTCGTCGGCGACGGGCAGCTGTTCCTGCTCGAGGTGCGGGGCGACTCGATGGTCGACGCGGCGATCTGCGACGGCGACTACGTCGTGATCCGCCAGCAGCCGACCGCCGAGAACGGCGAGATCGTGGCCGCGATGATCGACGGCGAGGCCACCGTGAAGACCTTCCAGCGCAAGGCCGGGCAGGTCTGGCTGCTGCCGCACAACGACTCCTACGAGCCGATCGACGGCACCCACGCGACCATCCTCGGCAAGGTGACGGCGGTCCTGCGGCGCGTCTGACCGGCCCGACCCCGGATCACCTTCCGGTCACGACCCGGGGGTCGGCTGGCGCCGTGTCGGCGCGGGGCGGTTGAATCAGGCGTCCACGAGTCAGGAGACCGGATGCCCTCGCCCCGCCAACACCGCGCCACACGCCTCACCGCCGCCCTGTCGGCCGTCGCCCTCGGCCTCGGCCTGGCGCTCGTCGCCGGCGCCGGCCCCGCCGCCCAGGCCGCCGACCGACCCGACGTACCGACGCCGGCGCAGCAGGCACTGGCCCGGGCGCAGGCGCTGTTCGACGGCACCCCGGCCACCGACCGCTCCGGCGGGGCCGCGTCCGGCCCGGCCGACGCGACGCTCGCGCTGCGTGACCTGTGGGCCCTGCGCGGCCAGCTGACCGGGGCCGACCGCGCCGCCGCCGACGCACTCCTGGCCAGGCCCGCTGCCAAGCGGAAGGCCTGCACGCCACGGATCTGCGTGCACTGGACACCGAGCGAGGTCAGCAAGAAGGATGGGGACAAGAACGGGCGCCCCGACTACGTCGACAAGGTGATCGGCAACGTCGACGGCGTGCACCGCCACTACGTCAAGGCCGGCTACCGCGCGCCCAAGAGCGACCACGGCCGCGGCGGCAACAACAAGACCGACATCTACCTGCGCGATGTCGGGCAGTTCGGGCTCTACGGCTACTGCGACAGCGACGCCAAGTACTTCCCCAGCCCGAGCAACCACTCGGTGTGGGCCTTCTGCGTGCTCGACAACGATTACAAGTCGAGCCAATTCCCCCAGAACACACCTCTCGAAAATCTGCAGGTGACCGCAGCACACGAGTACTACCACGCAGTCCAGTTTGCCTACGACTTCCTCGAGGACGACTGGTTCATGGAGGCGAGCGCCGCGTGGGCCGAGGACGAGGTCTACGACGCTGTCAACGACAACAAGCAGTACCTCGCCAGCAGCCCTTTGACCCAACCCGACATCCCTCTTGACTCCGCCGCTGACATCGAGGTCTACGGCGGCTGGATCTGGTTCCGCTACCTCACCGAGAAGAACCCCTCGCTCAAGGGCGGGATGCCGGTGCTGCTGCTCCGCATCTGGCAGGCCGCCGACAGCGTCGGCAGCGGCACCGACCGCTACGGCGTGCAGGCGATCCAGAAGGTGCTGAACGGCAAGGGCAGCTCGCTGCGCGACGAGTTCGCGCGCTTCAGCGCGGCCAACCTGTTCGCGCAGACGGCGTACGACGAGGGCACGGCGCAGGCCTACCCGGAGGTGACGCCCGACTTCAACGCAGGGCTGTCCGACGGGCAGGCCTCCTCGCCGAGCGGGACGCTCGACCACCTGACGGCCGCCACGCTGAGGTTCCGGACCCAGGGCACGACCTCGGGGGCGACCCTCGCCGTGAGCATCAACCTGCCCGACACGACACGCGGCTCGGCCGCCGTGGTGACGGTGAACGGCAACGACGGCAGCCACACGCCCGAGCTGGTCGCCCTCGACGCCAACGGCAACGCCGACACCGAGGTGGCCTTCGGCGACGACGTGGTCACGTCGGTCGACGTCACCCTGGTCAACGCCAGCACCCGGTTCCGCTGCAACCAGGGCACCAACTTCTCGTGCAACGGCACCCCGCAGGACGACGGCCTGACCAGTTCCGCGAGCGTCGAGGTGCTCGTGCCCTGATGGACGGTCGGTGACCCCGGGCTGAACATCCCGGGGTCACACCGGCCAGGTCGTCACCTCGGGCCCGGGCCGCTCGTTGGCCGGGCGTGACTCCCTCCCACCCGACCCTGGACCGCCGCACCGTGCTCGCCTCGGGGGCGGCCGGCGCCGCGCTCGCCGGCGCCGCCGGCCTCGCCGCAGGCGCTCCCGCGCGAGGCGCTCCCGCCGCGGCGCGCCCGACAGCCGGGAGGCCCTCCCGCTCCGCCCCGGTCTTCGCGCACGGCGTGGCCTCCGGCGATCCTTTGCCCCGCGCCGTGCTGCTGTGGACCCGGGTGACCCCGACCGCGGCGGCGCAGCCCGGCTCGGGCGAGGGCCCGCGGGTGCGGGTGACCTGGGAGGTGGCCCGCGACGCCGCGTTCCGCCACGTCGTACGGCGGGGCGTGGTGGAGACCGGCCCCGACCGCGACCACACCGTCAAGGTCGACGTCGGCGGCCTGGCGCCGGCGACCTGGTACCACTACCGCTTCCGCTGCGGGGGCGCGACCAGCCGCACCGGCCGCACCCGCACCGCCCCGGCGCCCGACGCCATGCCCGACCACCTGCGCTTCGGCGTCGTGTCGTGCTCCAACTGGCAGGCCGGGTGGTTCAGCCCCTACCGCGGACTGGCGGCGCGCGACGACCTGCACGCGGTGCTGCACCTCGGCGACTACGTCTACGAGTACGGCCCGGGCGAGTACGGCTACGGGACGGCCGACACCGACATCCGGCCGCACGACCCGCCCCACGAGATGGTGTCGCTGTCGGACTACCGGCGCCGCCACGCGCAGTACAAGACCGACCCCGACCTGCAGCGCCTGCACGCGGCGTACCCCTGGATCGTGACGTGGGACGACCACGAGGTCGCCAACGACCAGTGGCGCGACGGGGCGGAGAACCACAGCGACGACGAGGGCAGCTACCGCCGGCGGCGCGCCCGCGCGCACCGGGCGTACGACGAGTGGATGCCGGTGCGGATGGACGGCACGGCCCGGCTCGGCGACGGCGACCGGCTCTTCCGGCGGCTGACCTTCGGCCGGCTGGCGGAGATCAGCATGCTCGACCTGCGCTCCTACCGTGACGCGCAGGTGGCCTCGGCGGTCGGCTTCCCGGTGCCGCCGGCCGACCCGGCGCTCGGCGACCCCGACCGCACGATCACCGGTGAGCAGCAGCTGCGCTGGCTGGAGGACTCGCTGTCGCGCCGGCACGCGCAGTGGAAGGTGGTCGGCAACCCGGTGATGATCGCGCCGGTCGACTTCGGCACGGTGCCGCACGACCTGCTCGACCCGGTCAACGACGTCACCGGCCTGCTCCCGCGCGACGGGCTGCCTTACAACCCCGACCAGTGGGACGGCTACACCGCCGACCGGCGCCGCGTGCTCGAGCACATCCGCGACCACGGCATCAAGGACGCCGTGTTCGTCACCGGCGACATCCACTCCGCGTGGGCCTGCGAGCTGCCCCTCGACCCCGCGACCTGGCCGCTCGGCGACTCGGCCGGTGTCGAGCTCGTCTGCACGTCGGTCACGTCCAACAACCTCAAGGACATCACCGGCTCGCCCGCGCGCACCACGAGCGTCGCGGTCGAGGAGGCGATCAAGCTCGCCAACCGGCACGTGCGGTACCTCGACTTCGACAACCACGGCTTCTCGGTGCTCGACCTGACCCCCGAGCGGGCGCAGATGGACTGGTGGGTGATCAGCGACCGGGCCGACCGCGACGCGACCATCACCTGGTCGACGTCGTGGGCGACCGCGTCGCGCACCGGCCGGGTGACGCAGGTCGACGCGCCGGTGGGTGGGGCCTGATGGCGCCCGACGCCCGGCGCACGAGCCGCCGGACCCTGCTGACCGCGGGCGGCGCAGGGCTGATCTTCTCGGCCGCCGCCGGCGCGCGGTCGTCGGCGGCAACGGCCCCCGTCGCGCGGTCCACGGTGCGGCGGGCGTACGTCGTGGTCGTCGACGGCTGCCGCCCCGACGAGATCACCCCGACGCTCACGCCGCGCCTCGCGGACCTGCGGGCGGCCGGCCGCAACTTCCCGCGGGCGACGTCGCTGCCGGTGATGGAGACCATCCCCAACCACGTGATGATGATGGCCGGGCTGCGGCCCGACCGGACCGGCGTACCGGCCAACGAGGTGTACGACCGCGCGGCCGGCGCGGTGCGCACCCTCGACCGGCCGACCGACCTGCGCAGCAGCACGGTGATCGACCGCGCCGACGCCGCCGGGCTGACCACCGGGACGGTGCTGAGCAAGGAGTACCTCTACGGGATCTTCGGCGAGCGGGCGACCTACCGCTGGGAGCCGGGGCCGCTGGTCCCGGTGTCGGGGCACGCGCCCGACGTCTTCACGATGGACGCGACGCTGGCGATGGTCGAGGACCTCGACCCGCACCTGGTCTTCGTCAACCTCGGCGACATCGACCGCTTCGGGCACGCCGACCTGACCGGCAGCGACCTGCGGCTCGCGCGCACGCTCGCGCTCGCCGACACCGACGCCCAGGTGGGCCGGCTGGTGCAGCTGCTGCACGACTCCGGCCGGTGGGAGCACTCGCTGCTCGTCCTGCTCGCCGACCACGCGATGGACTGGTCGCGCCCCGGCCGGGTGGTCAGCCTGACGCCGGCGCTCGAGGCCGACCCGGTGCTGGCCGGCAGGGTCGCGGTCGCGGACAACGGCGGCGCGGACCTCCTCTACTGGACCGGCCCGGCGGCGCTCCGCGACGAGGCGGTCACCCGCATGCGCGACGTGGCCTCGTCGGTCGAGGGCGTGCTGGTCACCCACGACCGGCGCGAGGAGTCATTGCGGCTCGGGCCCGAGGCGGGCGACGTGCTGGTGTGGTGCCGGGCCGGGTGGCGGTTCAGCGAGCCCGACGTCACCGGCAACCCGGTCCCGGGCAACCACGGCCACCCGGCGACGTACCCGATCCCGTTCTTCGTCTCGGGCGGGCACCGCGCGGTGCGGGCGGGCACGACGTCCTCGGCGCGGGCACACACGGTCGACGTGGCGCCGACGGTCGGGGAGTTCCTCGGCGTCGGCGGGCCGGCCGGGGGGTACGACGGACGCTCGCGGCTCTAGCCGCCGGCCAGCCGACCGAGGGCCTTGCGCACGAGCGCAGGGTCGGTCGTCGCCCACATCGGCGGCAGGCCGGCCTTGAGGAACCCGCCGTAGCGCGCGGTGGCCAGGCGCGGGTCGAGCACGGCGACGACGCCGCGGTCGGTGGTGGTGCGGATCAGGCGGCCGGCACCCTGGGCGAGCAGCAGCGCGGCGTGGGTGGCGGCGACCTGCATGAAGCCGTTGCCGCCGGCCTTCTCGACCGCGCGCTGGCGCGCCGACATCAGCGGGTCGTCGGGGCGCGGGAACGGGATCCGGTCGATGATCACCAGCTGGCAGGTCTCCCCGGGCACGTCGAGACCCTGCCACAGGCTGAGCGTGCCGAAGAGGCAGGTGTGGGGGTCCTCGACGAACTGCTTGGCGAGCTCGGGCAGCTGGGCGTCGCCCTGGGCGAGGGTGGTCAGGTGGGGCAGCCGCTCGCGCACCACCTCGGCCGCCGCCTCAGCCGCGCGGCGCGAGGAGAAGAGCCCGAGCGTGCGGCCCTCGACGGCGTCGACGAGGTCGACGATCTCGTCGACCTGGGCCGGGCCGAGGCCGTCGCGGCCCGGCGGCGGCAGGTGCCGCGCGACGTACAGGATGGCCTGCTGGCCGTAGTCGAACGGCGAGCCGACGTCGAGGCCGACCCACGGCAGGGCGTCGTCCGGCACGTCCTCGCCGACGGTCTCGCCGTGGACCACGCGCTCCGACGGCTTGAGCCCGACCGACGACGCGACCGCGCTGAAGTCGCCGCCCAGCATCAGCGTCGCCGACGTCATCACCACGGTCTTGTCGCTGAGCAGCTTCTCGCGCATCGGGCCCCACACCTCGAGCGGCGCCACGCACAGCCGCGGCGGGAACCGGTCGCCGCCCTCGGAGAGCCACATCACGTCGGACTCGGCGTCCTTGGCCATCCGCTCGGCGGTCGTGAAGACCTCCTGCACCGAGCCCTTGGCCTGGGTCTTGCCGGCGTCGGCCTCACCGTCGCTGTCACGGGGGTACGCCGAGAGGCAGGTGCGCGCCGCGTCGCGCACCAGCGCCAGCGCCTCCGCGAGCTGGTCGGGGACGGTGTCGAAGCGCCCCGGCGAGGCCATCGCCACCGCGTCGGCAAGGGCGTCGGCGGACTCGGCGAGGCGGTCGGCCTCGTCGCCGTCGACGTGGCGCTGCGAGCGCCGGGCCGCGCGCTCGACGTCGGCGACCGCGAGCTCGTCGGTCGCGGCCTGGGTGACCCGGGCGACGAGCTCGTGGGCCTCGTCGATCACCACGACGTCGTAGTCGGGGATCATCGGGACGCCCTCGATCGCGTCGATCGCGAGCAGGGAGTGGTTGGTGACCACGAGGTGGCTCTGGTGGGCCTCCTCGCGGGCGACCTCGACGAAGCACTCCTGCCCGAAGGGGCAGCGGGCCGCCCCGAGGCAGTCGCGGTGGCCGACGCTGACCTGGCGCCACTCGCGGTCGGTGTGGCGCGGGGCGCGGTCGCGCTCGCCGGTGCCGCCGTTCTCGGCCTCCTCCTCGGCCCAGGCGCGCAGCTCGAGCACCTTCTGGCCCAGGGACCCGACCGGCGCCTCGATCAGCGCGCCCTGGTCGTCGGGGACGCCGGCGCGGATGCGGTGGAGGCAGGCGTAGTTGGAGCGGCCCTTGAGCACGGCGTACTTCGCGTCGACGCCGGCCCCGCCGACCGCCTCCGCCAGCCGCGGCAGGTCGCGCTCGACCAGCTGGTGCTGCAGGGCGAGCGTCGCCGTGGCGACCACGACGCGGCGGCCGTGGAGCAGGCTCGGCACGAGGTAGCCGAGCGACTTGCCGGTGCCCGTGCCGGCCTGCACGAGCAGGTGGCGCCCCGACTCCATGGCCTCGGCGACGGCCTCGGCCATCTCCACCTGGCCCGCCCGCTCCTCACCGCCGAGGGCGGCGACGGCCGTCGCGAGGACCTCGCGGACGCGGTTGCCCGAGGGCGAAGAGGGCGGGGACGCGTCGGGCACCCGAGCACCCTAGCCCCGGACGCCGACAGCCCGACGCCGCCTCCCACAGCGACCATCCCTGCCACCTCGGGTCGCCATTTCTCCCACCTCGGGTGACCATTTCTCCCACCTCGGCGGTCAGTCGTCGCCGCCGGAGTCGCTGTCGGTCTCGACGCGGAAGACGGGGGAGCCCGAGGAGCAGGTGGCCTCGAACTTGGTCTGGCGCTCGGTGGAGGTGTTCTCGAACTCGACCTCGACGTGCTCGGGGCCGCTGCTGCTCACCTCGTAGCGGTAGCCGTCGTTGGGGTACGCGCTGACCAGACGGATGGTGGCGCCCGTGCACTCGACCTTGACCGAGCCGGCGGCGCCGTTCCAGATCCGGCTGACGGTGGCGGGTCCGTCGGGCGAGGGGTTGCTGGTCTTGCTGCCGCCCGACCCGCCGGGGCTGGAGGATCCCGAGCCGCCCTGGTTCCCGGAGCCGGAGGTGGCCTGGCCGCCGGTGGGCTGGCCGTCCGGGCCGTCGCCACCCGACCCGTGGTGCCCGTCGTGCCCGTGGTCGTCGCCGCCGTGCCCGTCGTTCCCGTCGTGGCCGGGGCGGGGCGAGGGGCGGCCGGTGGTCTGGGTGGCCACGCCGAGCAGCGGGGTCTCCCCCGTGCGCAGCGGCTGTCCGGTGATCCCCGTGTCCTGGCCCGCGCTCGAGATCACGGCCCAGACCAGCCCGGAGCCCAGGGTCACCACGAGGACCCAGGCCAGGGCGGCGACCACGAACGTGCGGCGATTCACGGTGTCATCATCTCCGATGCTCCACCGGCGGCAGGGCACGGCCGGTTACGGTGCGGACATGACCAGCATCCTGGTCGTCGAGGACGACGCGGCCATCCGTGGCGCCTGCCAGCGCGGCCTCACCGAGCGGGGCCACGCGGTCGCGACCGCGCCCACCGGCATGGCCGGCCTCGAGCAGGTGCTCCGCGACGAGCCGCAGGTCGTGCTCCTCGACCTCGGTCTGCCGGACGTCGACGGGCTGGCGCTGATCTCGATGATCCGCGCCGCCTCGCAGGTCCCGATCATCGTGATCACCGCCCGCGACGACGACCCGACCATGGTCACCGCGCTCGACAGCGGCGCCGACGACTACGTCATCAAGCCCTTCGGCACCGACCAGGTCGCGGCGCGCATCCGCGCCGTGCTGCGCCGCAGCGGAGCGGTCGCCGGCGAGTCCGTCGCACCGCTGCGGGTCGGCGACCTCGTCATCGACGAGCGCACCCGCACCGTCACCCTGGCCGGCGAGCCGCTGGAGCTGGCGCGCAAGGAGTTCGACCTGCTGCAGGTCCTCGCCTCCCGGGCGGGCGAGGTGGTCACCAAGCGCGAGCTGCTCTCGGAGGTCTGGCAGCAGGCGTACGGCGGGTCCGAGCGCTCCGTCGACGTCCACCTGTCCTGGCTGCGCCGCAAGCTCGGGGAGACCGCCGCCGAGCCCCGCTACCTGCACGTCGTGCGCGGCGTGGGCGTCAAGCTGGTCGACCCCGACGCCTCCGACAGCGGAAGCGCCTGAGGTCCGGTCCCGTGCGGCGGCGGATCTCATGGCTGGTCCTCGGCACGACGTCCACCATCGTGGTGGCCTTCGTGATCCCGCTCTGCCTGCTGGTGCGCACGCTGGCCGAGGACCGTGCGATGGCGGATGCCGACCAGGAGGCGCGCAGCGTGGCGATCCTGGTGGCGAGCGACGTCGGCACCGACGTCCTCCGGAGCACGGTCTCGCGGCTCGGCGACGCGGAGACCAGCGTGGTGCTGCCGAGCGGCAAGGTCGTCGGGCCGCCGCTCGCCACCACCGACCCGGAGGTGCGCCGCGCGCGTGGCGAGGCGTTCACGGTCGTCGACGGTGACGGCGGTCGGGTCTACATCCCGGTGACCGGCGCCGACGGGGAGACCACGGTCGTGCGCACCAGCGTGCCGCCCGAGACACTGCGCCAGGGCGTGGTCGAGGCGTGGCTCGGCATCATCGCGCTCGGCCTCGTGCTGCTCGGCATCGCGGCGGTGATCGCGGCGTGGTTCGGCCGGCGGATCAGCGAGCCCCTGCTCGAGGTGGCCGGCACGGCCCACCGGTTGCGCGAGGGCGACCTCGCGGCCCGGGCCGAGGTCACCGGCACCGAGGAGACCGAGGAGCTGGCCCGCGCGCTCAACGGCCTCGCCGAGCGCACCGGCGAGCTGCTCGCCCAGGAGCGCGCCGCCGTCGCCGACCTCTCCCACCGCCTGCGGACGCCGGTCACCGCGTTGCGCCTCGACGCCGAACAGGTGGACGACCCCGAGGTCGCGGCCCGGCTCGGCCAGCACATCGGCGTGCTGCAGCGCAGCATCGACGCGATCGTGCGCGAGGCACGCCGTCCGGTGCGCACCGCGCTCGCGGCGTCGTGCGACGCGACCGAGGTGGTCGGCGGCCGCATCGCCTTCTGGGCCGCGCTGGCCGACGACCAGCAGCGTCCGCTCGAGGTGTCGCTGCCGGAGGAGCCCGTGACCGTCCCCGTGGCGCCCGACGACCTGGCCGACCTGCTCGACGTGCTGCTCGACAACGTCTTCGCCCACACCCCCGAGCCCGTGGGCTTCCGGGTGCGGCTGGTGCGGCTCGACGGGGTGGCCCACCTGTCGGTGACCGACGACGGCCCCGGCCCGACGCCCCACGGGGGAGGACGCCGGACCGGGTCCACCGGCCTCGGCCTCGACATCGCCCGGCGCACCGCCGAGGGGTGCGGCGGGTCGCTGGACGTGGTCGCGGGGCCGGGCGGTCGCGGGACCGTCGTCGAGGTGCTGCTGCCGGTCGCGCGCGTCTGACATCACGAGCCCGACGGCGTCGTCGAGGACGTCGTCCCTCAGTCCTCGACCTCGGGGCTCTCGGTCTCGCCGGAGTCGTCGTCGCCCGGCTCGTCCTGGTCGTCGTCCTGGTCGTCGGCCTCGTCGTCGCCGGAGTCGTCGCCCTGGTCGTCGTACTGGTCGTCGTCACCCTGGTCGTCCGAGCCGGCGGGGGTGCTGCTGTCGTCGTCGTACTGGTCGTCGTCGCCCGGGGTGGAGCTGCCCGAGGTCGACGCGCCCGAGGCCGGCGCCGGGGCGACCGAGCCGCTGCGGGCCTGGCCCGGCACCACGACGGTGCGGGTCACGTCGGTGACGCACTTCTTGCCGACCCGCTCGGCGGGCTTCTTGCAGGGGCGCAGCTTGACGACCTTCTGCACCTGCGCCGCGACGTCCTGGGTCTCGGCGGCAGGCTGGAGCGAGGTCGACGTGGGGGTCGGGCCCGAGGCGCTGCTCGGGGTCGCGACGGAGTAGGCGGCCGCTCCGCCGATGGTGCCTGCGAGCACCGCGACGATGACGGCGAGGATCGACTTGAGGTTCATGTCCCCCACCGTGGGTCGCCGGGTGTTGTCGGCGCCTCGTGGCAAGGTCAAATCAACGTCAAGGGTTCCCCTAACGTGGACTTGACGTTGCGATGAGGCGGCCTTGCCGAGCAGCGGCGCACGCTGAGCGGCATGACCTACACCCGCAGGACCCGCAACCGCTACCGAGCCGTCGTCACCGCGATCACCACCGTGGGCGGCGTCGCCGCCGTCACGGCGACCGGGTGGCTGGCCGGGCTGGCGGCGCAGGAGCAGGCGGCCGACCAGGGTGCGACCACCGACGGGGCCGGCGCCCAGGCCCCCCAGCCGGCCGCGGCCCAGCGCAAGGTCAAGCCGGAGCGCCGGATCGTGTGGAAGGACCGGCCGCAGGTCACCCGGGTGACGACGCGCTACGTCACCGGCAGCACCGGCACGACGTACGGCGGCACGACCTCCTCGGGCACCTCGGGCTGGACCGGGTCGACCGGCACCAGCTCCGGCGGCTCGGGTGGCTCCGGCGGGCCCGCCCCGGCGCCCGCTCCCGCCCCCGCACCCGCACCTGCCCCGGCTCCCCCGCCGGCGCCCAGCAGCGGCTCGTGACGATGACCGGATCCACCACCGGCTCCACCACCACCGGCTCCGTGACCGGCGTCGGCCCGGCCCTGCACCGCCGGTTCGACGCCTTCGGCAGCTACGGCCACGTCGCCGTCCGCCGTCCCTCCGACCTCGCCCCGGTGCTCGCCCTCGTGCAGCGCGTCGTGGCCGACGTCGACGCCACCTGCAGCCGGTTCCGCGACGACTCCGACCTCGCCCGGGCCAACCGGCGCCCCGGCCGCTGGACCACCGTCGACCCCCTGCTGGTGGCCGCCGTCGATGCGGCCTGCGGCGCGGCCGCGGCGACCGACGGGCTGGTGCACCCGCTGCTCGGACGACCGCTGGTCACGCTGGGCTACGACCGCGACTTCGACGAGCTGGCGCGCCGCGGCGACGTCCCCGGCATCGAGGAGGCGCCGGTCCCCGACACCGACGCCTGGCGGGCGATCGGCCTCGACACCGAGGGCCGCATCCGCGTGCCGCTCGGCACCGCGCTCGACCTCGGCGCCACCGGCAAGGCGTGGGCGGCCGACGTCGCGGCGCACGCCATCGAGGAGGAGCTCGGCTGCCCCGCGCTGGTCAGCCTCGGCGGCGACCTGCGGATCGCCACCCCCGACGGCGGCCCGTGGCAGGTGGCGGTCTCCGAGCGCCCCGGGCAGGGCCCGGACACGATCGTCGCGATCACCGAGGGCGGCCTGGCCACCTCGAGCACGCGGGTGCGGCGCTGGACCGCCGACGGCGTCGAGCGACACCACGTCGTCGACCCGCGCACCGGTCGCCCGGCCACCGAGGTCTGGCGCACCGTGACCGCCGTGGCGCCGACCGCGACCGGGGCCAACACCGCGACCACCGCCGCGGTCGTGCTCGGCCACGACGCCGACGCGTGGCTCACCGAGCGCACGGTGCCGGCCCGCCTGGTCGCCGCCGACGGCAGCGTCGTCCTGCTCGGCGGCTGGCCCGCCGACGCCGTCCCCTCCCCCGCCCCTGCCCCGACCGCGACCCCGGAGGCGTCATGACCGACGGTCCCCTGCTCTGGTACCTCAACCGCGGAACCGGCGTGGTCGTGCTGGTGCTGCTCACCCTCACCACCGTGCTCGGCATCGCCTCGATCGGCGGACGGCCGGCGCGCGGGATCCCGCGCTTCGTCACCCAGTCGCTGCACCGCAACGCCGCGCTGCTCGCGGTCGTCCTGCTCGCGGGCCACGTGGCCTCGGCGGTCGTCGACACCTACGTCGACATCCGCTGGTGGCAGGCGTTCTGGCCGTTCGGCGCGACGTACCAGCCGCTCTGGCTGGGCCTCGGCGCGGTCGCCCTCGACCTGATGCTGGTCATCGTGGTGACCAGCATGCTGCGCACCCACATGAGCCACCGCGGCTGGCGGCTGCTGCACCTGGCCTCCTACCCCCTCTGGGTGATCTCGCTGGCGCACGGCATCGGGATCGGCACCGACCTCGGCGGGGCGTGGTGGGCCGCCGCCGTGGGCTGCGCGGCGGCGGTCGGTGCCGCCGCCGCGTGGCGTCTCGTGCGCCTGGTGCTCGACCGGCCGTGGCGGCAGCCCGAGCCCGACCTGTCCGACACCCGACCCCTCGGAGTCCTGCGATGACCACGCTGTTCCACCCGCTGACCCCCGTCGTCGAGGAGGGCCCGGCCCTGCTGGCCGGCACCGAGGAGGGCCCCTCCCTCGCCGCCCACCGCGTGCAGCACGGCGACCTGCCCCGCCTCGACGCCGAGACCCTGGAGGCCCTGGTCGAGGGGGTCGCGCTGCGCGGCCGCGGCGGGGCGGCGTTCCCGTTCGCGACCAAGCTCGCGGCGGCCCGGCGCAACAGCCGGCACGGCCGGCGCCCGGTCGTCGTGGTCAACCTCAGCGAGGGCGAGCCGGCGAGCAGCAAGGACGCCGCGCTCGCCGCCACCCGCCCGCACCTGGTGCTCGACGGCGCGGCCGTCACGGCCCGGGCGCTGCGGTCGCGCGAGCTCCACGTCGTGCTGCCGGGTGACCGCCCGGCGGCCGCGGAGGCGATGCGCACCGCACTGGCCGAGCGCCGCGACCTGCCGACGGTGCACACCCACGTCGCCGAGCCCCGCTTCGTCGCCGGGCAGGCCCGGGCGGTGCTCGAGCTGATGGCCGGCCGCCCGGGGCTGCCCGTCACCGCGTGGCAGCCCGAGGCGGTCTCGGGCCACCGCGGACGTCCCACGCTGCTCAGCAACGCCGAGACCTGGGCCCGGGTGGGGCTGCTCGCCCTCGCCGGCCCCACGTCGTACGCCGCACTCGGCACGGCCGACGAGCCCGGCACCACCTTGCTCACGCTGAGCCGCCCCGGCACCCGGCCGCTCGTACGCGAGGTGGCGTACGGCGCGCGGTTCCGCGACCTGCTGCGACCCGGCGACCTCGGGCGACCGGCGCTGCTCGGCGGCTTCCACGGCACCTGGGTGACCGCCGAGACGCTCGCCAACGCGCGGATCTCGGTCACCGGCCTGCGCGCGCTCGGCGCCTCCCTCGGCGCCGGCGTGGTGCTGACCGCCCCGGAGGGCACCTGCCCGGTGGTGCTGACCGCCCGGATCACCGACTACCTCGCGGGCCAGAGCGCCCGGCGGTGCGGACCCTGCCTCAACGGACTCCCGGCCCTGGCCCGGGCGGTGGCCGACGTCCGTGACGGGCAGGGCGGCACCGACCGGGCGCTCGGGCTGGCCGCGACCGTCGAGCGGCGCGGCGCGTGCGCCCACCCCGACGGCACCGTGCGGCTGGTCCGCTCGCTGCTCGCGACCTTCGCCGACGAGGTCGACGTGCACGCCCGCGGCGGCTGCTCCGAACGCACGCCGCTGCACGTCGTCCACGCCGAGGAGGTGGCGTCGTGACCGCCGCCCCCCGCGACCTCCGTGTCGACTGGCCGGCCTGCCGCGCCCGCGGCCTGTGCCACGAGGTGCTGCCCGAGCTCGTCGACCTCGACGAGTGGGGCTACCCGATCGTGCGCGGACCCGTCACCGAGGACCTCCTCGCCGACGCCCGCGAGGCCGTGCAGGTCTGCCCCCGCCTCGCCCTCCGCCTCGTCACGCGCTGACCCGCCGTCAACTAACGGCGGGTCACCCGTCCGATAGCCGACCCGCCGTTAACTAACGGCGGGTCAGCGTGATCTGGTCGGCCACGAGGTCGCCGAACTCGCGGTGGCCGGCCTCGGTGAGGTGGAGGCCGTCGTCGAGGTAGTCGAGGTGCCACCCCACCGTCGAGACGTACGCCGCGCCGTGGCGCTCCGCGAGGTCGGCGAGGAGGGCGTCGACCCGGGGCACCGAGCCGGCCCGCGCGGGCGCGGCGGGCGGGCCGACCACGACGACCGGCCGCCCGGACGCCTCGACGACGGCCATCAGCCGGGCGAACCCGGCCCGGATCTCGGCGTCCGGGCGGTCGTGGTCGTTGAGCCCGCCCTCGACGACGACGAGGTCCGCACCCCCGCGGAGGACCTGGCCGGCGCGAGCGGCGAACGAGACCCCGGCCCCGCACTCGCTGGCGAGCGCGCTGAACCCCGAGCCGGAGAAGCCCGCCACGTGCACGCTGCCCGGGAGCCGCGAGGGCCACGAGTCGCCCGGGTCGTCGAGGCCGAGGCCGGCCGACCACGAGTCGCCGATGACGACGACCCGCTCGCCGGTGCCGGTGACCTCCCGGGCCCGGGCCGCCGCCTCGGCCGCGAACCGGTCGCAGCGGTCACCCGGGGCCCCCGACGCGTGCCGCACGACGCCGACGGTGACGAGCAGTGCCCCCAGCACCGCCCCGAGCACCGCCAGTGCCGTGCCGCCGCGCGCGACGGCGTACCCCCGAGATGTCACGCAGAGATGATCGGTCGCCGGGCGGCGTCATGACGCCGGGCTCGACGATCGTGACCGAGGCGTGACCTGGCCGGAAAATACCCGGTCGCGAGCGGGAACCATTCCGGGCCCGCGGTGCGACAGTACGAGCATGAGGGCGGCACCGGACGGCACGGAGCAGCACGGCGGCGACGCCGCCCTGCTCGCCGCCGTGGCGGAGGGGGACGGTGCTGCCCTCCGAGAGCTCTACGACGCGCACTCGGCCTGGCTGTACGCCCGCCTGATGCGCCGCTGCCACGACCACGAGCTCGTGCTGGAGGTCGTGCAGGACACCTGGGTCGCCCTCTGGAAGGACGCCCGGCGGTTCCGAGGCGAGGGGGAGGTCGCGGCCTGGCTCTGGGGGATCGCCTTCCGCCGCCTCGTGTCGCGGCTGCGCAGCCGCAAGGACGTGCTGCTGGTCGACGACTGGGAGGCACCGGCGCTGGGCCGGAGCCCGGGCGCCGAGGAGGAGGTCCTGCTCGGTGTCGAGTACGGCGACCTCGCGGGCGCCCTGCGCCGGCTGTCGCCGGAGTTCCGGGCGGTCGTGCAGGCCGTCGTGCTCGACGGGCTGACCACCCGCGAGGCGGGCCGGCTGCTCGGGGTCCGGGAGAACACCGTCAAGACGCGGCTGCACCGGGCCAAGGGCCAGCTGCGCGGAGCCCTGGCCGAGACGGCCCTGCGGGAGGGATGGCGATGACCGCACCGACCACCTGGCACGCCGACGACGACCTGCTCGCCGCCTACGTCGGCGGCGCCCTCGACGGCGTCGAGGCGCTCTCGGTCGAGCAGCACCTCGTGCACTGCGCCGCGTGCCGCGGCGCGATCCGGGCCCACGTCGACCCGCGCCCCCTGGCCCTGACGTGGGACGCCGTGCGCGACGAGATCGACCGCCCGCCGCTGCCGCTCGCGCTGCGGCTGGCCCAGCGGCTCGGCCTCTCCGAGCCGACGTCGATCCTGCTCGCGGCGACCGCCGCACTGCGCACGTCGTGGCTGGTGAGCGGTCTGCTGGCGCTGGGCTTCGCCACGCTCGCCGCCCTCGTCGCGGGTCCCGGTGGGATCGCGCCGTTCCTGCTGGTCGCGCCCCTGGTGCCGGTGCTCGGGGTCGCGGCCACGTACGGCGGCCGGTCCGACCCGCTCGAGGGCCTGATCGCCACCTCGCCCTACGGCCGGACCCGGCTCGTGCTCGTGCGCACCCTGGCGGTGCTGGTGACCGTGCTGCCCTTCGCCTTCCTGCTCGGCCTCACCCTGCCCGGCCCGGAGTGGATCGCCACCGCGTGGCTCGGGCCGGCCCTGGCGCTGGTGCCGATCACCCTCGCCGTCTCCAGCCTGGTCGGGCCGCGCGCCGGGGCATCCGCGGTGGCGATCGCGTGGAGCGGGGTCGTGCTGTTCTCGCTGCGCCAGCTGCCGGCGACCTGGCCGGTCGAGTCCTCGCAGCAGCTGGTCTACCTCGCGATCGCCCTCGCCGCCACGACCTACCTGGTCGTCCGCGCGCGGCTCGACCGCCGGATCGGAGCCGTGCTGTGAACGCCATCGAGCTGACCGGCGTCGGCAAGTCCTACGGCCGCACCCGGGCCCTCGAGGGCATCGACCTCGACTTCGGCTGCGGCGTCACGGGTCTGCTCGGCCCCAACGGCGCCGGCAAGACGACGCTGCTGCGGATCGTGGCCACCTCGATCGCCGCCGATCGTGGCACGGTCCGGCTCCTGGGCCGCGACCCGCTGCGCTCCCACCACGAGATCACCGCGATCCGGCGTGAGCTCGGCTACCTGCCGCAGGAGCTCGGCTTCCCCAGCGACATGACCACCTTCGGCTTCGTGGAGTACGTCGCGGTGCTCAAGGAGTGGAACGACCGCCGGCGCCGCACCCGCGAGGTACGCCGCGTGCTCGACCTGGTCGGCCTCGCCGACCTCGCGGGCAAGAAGGTCGGCAAGCTCTCCGGCGGCCAGCGCCGCCGCGTGGGACTGGCCCAGGCGCTGCTCGGCGAGCCGCGCCTGCTCGTCCTCGACGAGCCGACCACCGGCCTCGACCCCGCCCAGCGCGCCGAGCTGCGTCGTACCCTCTCGGTCGTCGCGAGCGAGTCGGCCGTGCTGCTCTCCACCCACCAGACCGAGGACGTCGCGGCGCTCTGCGAGCGCGTGGTGGTCCTCGTCGGCGGCAGCGTCCGCTTCGACGGCCCCGTCACCGAGCTGGTCGCCTCGGCGGCCGGCCAGGTGTGGCAGGCCGACCACCCCGCACCCGACGCCGTCGTCAGCTGGCGCACGGGGTCGGGCAAGCACCACGTCGTCGGCGGGCCACCCCCGCCCGACGCCCTGCCCGTCGAGCCCACGCTCGAGGACGCCTACCTGCTCATGCTCGGCGCCGACGCCGCCCGGGCCCTGACCTGAACCCTTCTCACCCGACCTCTCGGGCACCCACACACCCAGGAGTCACCATGACCAGTCTCGACCTGCCCACGTCCGGGTCCGCGGACGTCCGCGCCATGGCCGGCATCGAGGCGCGCCGGCTGGCCCGCCACCCCGCCTTCGTCATCGGCGTGGTGCTCGCCTTCCTCGCGCTCGGTCTGTCGTTCGGCCTCAACGACAACCCCGCGGTCACCGACCTGCTCAGTGGCCTCGTCATCGGCGCCTTCTTCATCGGGCTCTCCAGCCTGGTCGCGACGGCGCGCCTCGCCCGCTCCACAGAGTCGGCGGAAGAGGCCGTGGGCACCGCCCCCGGCAGCCAGGCCCGGCGTACGACGGCGCTGGCGCTGGCCTGCCTGGTGCCGTTCGCGGCCGGGGTCGTGTGGTGCGTGGTCTACCTCGCGCTGATCGCCCAGCAGGACACCACGCCGCAGGAGTGGTGGTTCGCCACCATGCCGGACTGGCAGGTGTGGTGCCTGGTCGTGGGGCTCGGCCCGGTCTCGTGCCTCGGCGGTGCGTTGCTCGGCGTGGTCTCCGGCCGGTGGCTGCACTTCCCCGGGGCCACCGCGGTGGTCATCGTCGGCCTCGCGGCCTTCGAGATGGTGCTGCAGGGCGTCGCCGGCGAGGGCCCGCACTCGTGGGTGCGGCTGTTCGTCCCGTGGGCGTCGTTCCACACCGGCACGAACCCGGACGGTACCGCCACCCTGCTCCAGGGCAACCCGGCGTTCTACCTCGGCTACCAGCTCTGCCTGTGTGCCGCCGCCTGGCTGGTCGCCGTCTGGCGCGACACCACGGCACGGACGCCCCGGCTGCGCAACGCGATCATCGCGGTCACCCTCGTCGGCCTGTGCTCCCTGGGCCTCGCGATGACCACCGGCCCCGACCACAACCAGACCTCCGACCCGGTCCCGTGGAAGGTCGACGAGGGCGCATGAGCGCCCCGTGGTGGTACCTGAGGAGGGCGGTCCCGTGGGTCGCCCTCCTCGGGTGCTGCGCGGCCGCCGTCGTGATCGCCGCGGCCATCGCCCGCTGGCCCTCGACCACCGCGGGCCTGCTCCCCGCCGTGCTCGGGTGCTGCGCGGCCGGCGGGGCGTTCGTCTTCGACGAGGACGCGGCCCCGGTCACCACCGTCACGCCCCGAGCCCGCTGGCGGCTGGCGGTCCGCTGCGGTGCCGCGCTCGTGCCGCTGACCGTGTGGTCGGCGATCGTGCTGCTCCGGCCCGGTGACGTGCCGGTGCAGCGCGACGGCTGGTGGCTCATGGGCGCCGCCCTCGTGCTCGCCGCGGTCGGCACCGCCGGCGTGGCCTCGCGGCTCGACCGGTCGGCGCCGGGGTCCCTCGTTGCCGCCCTGGTCGTGCTGGCGGTGTTCGCGCCCCTGGTCGTGGGCTCGCTGCTCGGGTGGTCCTCCCCCTACCCGGTCGACGGGCTGACCGCCGGCGTCCGCACCTTCTGGCTCTGCGTCGCGGGCGGCGGGCTGCTGGCCTGCGTGGCGACGCTGCGCCCCGCCTGACCCGGGCCGTCAGGCAGGCTCGCGCCGGACCAGCCCGAGCTCCCACGCGAGCACCACGGCCTGCACCCGGGTGGTCAGGCCGAGCTTGGCCAGCAGCCGGTTGACGTGGGTCTTCACCGTCGACTCCGCCACGACCAGCTCGGCGGCGATCTGGTCGTTGGAGAGGCCGCGCGCGACCAGCACCAGCACCTGCCGCTCACGACCGGTGAGGGTCTCGACCACCGCGACGGCGCCGTCGGCCGGGGGGTGGCGGAGGTAGGACTCGATGAGCCGCTGCGTCAGCACCGGCGAGAGCAGCGACTCCCCCGCGCACACCGTGCGGATCCCCTCGACCAGGCGGTCGGGCGGCGTCGCCTTGAGCAGGAAGCCGGCGGCACCGGCCGCCAGCGCGTCGTACACGTAGCGGTCGAGGTCGTACGTCGTGAGCACCAGCACCCGGCTCGGCGAACCGGCCGCGGTGAGCTCGCGGGTGGCGGCGATGCCGTCGAGCTCAGGCATCCGGATGTCCATGAGCACGACGTCGGGCTCGGTCGCGGTCACCACCGCGACGGCCTCGCGCCCGTCGCCGGCGACCCCGACCACCTCGCAGCCGCGGGCCTCCAGCACCAGTTGCAGCCCCGAGCGCACCAGCTCCTGGTCGTCGGCGACCACCACCCGGGTCACGGTGCGGCCTCCCCCAGCGGGATCGCCACGTCGAGGGAGAAGGCCCGGTCGCTGAGCCCGTGCCGGAGCGTGCCGCCGAGCACCGCCACGCGCTCGGCCATCCCCTGCAGCCCCAGCCCCGCGCCGTCCGCCCGCGCCGCGCCGGCACGGTTGGCGCAGGTGATCCGCAGCTCGCCGGCGGAGCTGTCGATCCGCAGGTCGACCGGCCCGTCGGCGTACTTGAGCGCGTTGGTGAGCGCCTCCTGCACCACGCGGTACGACGAGACGTCGACCGCCGCGGGCACCGGCCCGTCGGGCAGGTCGAGCGCGGCGGCGACGTCGAGCCCGCCGGCCCGGAACTCCTCGACCAGCCGCGGCACCTCGCGGAGCCCGGGCGCGGGGCGCAGGCCGAGCTCGTCGGCGTCGTCGCGGATCAGGTGCAGCAGGCGGCCGGTCTCGGTCAGCGCCTCGCGGCCGGTGGCCGCGACGCTCGCCAGGAGGCCGGCGGCCCGGTCGGGGTCGGTGCGCACGAGGTCCTCGGCAGCCGCCGTCTGCACCACCATCGCGCTCAGCGAGTGGGCGATGACGTCGTGCAGCTCCCGGGCGATCCGGTCGCGCTCGGCGCGCACGGCCTCCTCGCGCAGCAGCTCCGCCTGGCGCGCCAGCTGCTCGGACTGGACGGCGAGACGCCGCATCATCCGGCCGAAGAACCACGGCGGCAGCGACAGCGCAGCCACGAACACCACGTCGGTGATGTCGTGGTCACGCGCATCCACCCCGACGTAGTTGACCAGGGTCATCGCGAGCAGGATCCCGATGCCGACCAGCCCACGCAGGTCCTCGATCCAGCGCCCGAGCGAGTAGCAGATCAGGAAGACGAAGAGGATCGGCGTGGCCGGCTCGTCCATGGCCGGCCCTACCCAGGGCATCACCATCAGCACCAGCCCGGCCGCCGAGCAGGCGAGCAGGGTGACCCTCCGCCGCCAGACCAGCAGGAGCGCGGCGACCGCCTCGATCACGATCCCCACGGCCCAGCCGTCGACACGCAGCTGCGACAGCTCGAGCGCGCCGAGGGCGAACAGGCCCGCGGGCACGAGCACGTCGGAGCGCGAGAGGCGGGTCTCCACGGGACGAGGCTACGGCTGTCGCAGCCCCGGTGGCGTCGTACCAGGGGTGGAGAAGCAGTGCCACCCCCGGGCCGACGACGCGGGGGCCGCGGGTTCCTAGCGTCGTACCGACGGAGCCGGCAGGGCCCCGCGGACCAGGAGGAACCGATGTTCGAGTCGAGGGAAGCACAGCGGCGGATCGGCCGCCTGGCGTGGGTGATGGCGTGGGTGGCCCTGGTCGTGGGGCAGCTGCACGCGCTCGCGCGGCACCAGACCGAGGACGGCAAGGCCGACCTCGACCTGCCACTCACCGCGTTCTGGGCGGAGCCTGCCGGCGACGCGCTGCGGCCCCTGCTCGACTGGGCCTCGCCCGACGCGGTCTACCTGACCTACGGCAAGCTCTGGCTGCCGGTCTTCGTGGCCTTCACGCTGTGCGCGTTCGTCGTACGACGCCGGCGGCAGCCGGTCGGTGTGGAGAAGTGGGCGTGGCGGGTGGCGCTGACCGGCTACACGCTCGCCTGCGTGGCGGTGGCCGCGGAGTACTGGGCCCAGTGGGGGGCGATGAACGACGGGCTCCTCGAGGTCGTCTTCCTCGCCTCGGTGCCGATCATGCTCCTCACGATGCTGGGCTCGAGCTTCCTCGGCATCGTGCTGCTCCGGCGCGGCCTGCGGCTGCCGGCCTGGCTGCTCGCGTTCACCTTCCCGCTCGTGCTCGTGATCACGGCGATCACGTCCCTGGGCAACGTGGTGCTGCCGATCGCGTTCGCGTTCGGGATCCTCGGCCGCCGGGTGGCGCTGGCCGAGCAGGAGCCGGAGCTCCAGACGACGCCGGTCGCCGCCTGACGCATCGAGGTCGCGGGGTGCGTCGGTCCCGGAAGGCCACGTCCGCCGTAGTGACACAAGGTGTGTCAGTTCCCATGGGAGCCCGTCCGCGGAAATGACACACGGTGTGCCACAACGAGCTCGACCCAGCGACGGGATGTGGCGCAGGGCGCGTCACAACGCAACACGGCCGGGCTCCGGATCCGTCGCGGGCGTCAGGTGGTGGCGTACGCCGCGAGCTCGCCGGCGAGGTCCTCGTTCGCGCGGCCGGTGACGAGGGTCCCGTCGGCGGTGTGCTCGAGCGAGGCGATCTCGCCGTGCTGGTGGAGGCGGTTGATGAGGTCGCCGCGCTCGTAGGGCAGCAGCGCGCTGAACTCGACCTTGGGCCGTGGCAGCTCGCCCTCGACGACGGCGAGCGCGTCGGCGATGCCCTCGCCGGTGCGGGCGCTGACCACGACGCAGTGGGGCTCGCGCTGCTTGAGCCGTGCGATCACCATCGGGTCGGCGAGGTCGGCCTTGTTGATCACGACCAGCTCGGGCACCTGGTCGGCGCCGATCTCGGCGAACACCTCGCGCACCGCGGCGATCTGGCCCTCGGGGTCCGGGTGGGAGCCGTCGACGACGTGGAGGATCAGGTCGCTGTCGGCGACCTCCTCGAGCGTCGAGCGGAACGCCTCGACGAGCTGGTGGGGCAGGTGGCGCACGAAGCCGACGGTGTCGCTCATCGTGTAGATGCGGCCGTCGGTGGTCTGGGTGCGGCGGGTGGTCGGGTCGAGGGTGGCGAAGAGCGCGTCCTCGACCAGCACGCCCGCGCCGGTGAGCCGGTTGAGCAGCGAGGACTTGCCGGCGTTGGTGTAGCCCGCGATCGAGACGCTCGGGATCCGGTGGCGACGGCGCTCCTGGCGCTTGGTGTCGCGGGTGCCCTTCATCTCGCGCAGCTCGCGGCGGAGCTTGGCGATCTTGGTGTTGATCCGGCGCCGGTCGGTCTCGATCTTGGTCTCACCGGGGCCGCGGCCACCGATGCCGCCACCGTCCGCGCCGACCCGGCCACCGGCCTGGCGGGACAGGTTGCCGCCCCAGCCGCGCAGGCGCTGCTTCATGTAGCTCAGCTGCGCCAGCTCGACCTGCGCCTGGCCCTCCTTGGACTTCGCGTGCTGGGCGAAGATGTCCAGGATCAGCGCGGTCCGGTCGACGACCTTGACCTTGAGCCGGTCCTCGAGGTTGCGCAGCTGGCTGGGCGCGAGCTCGCCGTCGCAGATCACGGTGTCCGCGCCGGTGGCCTGCACGATCTCGCGCAGGCCGTCGACCTTGCCGCGCCCGATGTACGTCGCGGGGTCGGGCTTCTGCCGCCGCTGGTAGATCGCGTCGAGCACCTCCGAGCCGGCGGTCTCGGCGAGCAGCGCGAGCTCGGCCATCGAGTTCTCGGCGTCCGAGACGGCCGCCGACGTCCACACGCCGACCAGCACCACCCGCTCGAGTCGGAGCTGGCGGTACTCGACCTCGGTGATGTCCTCGAGGTCGGTGCGCAGGCCGGCGACCCGGCGCAGCTCGTGGCGCTCGGCGAGGTCGAGCTCACCGGTGGTGAGCTCCTCGGGGTCGGGCTGGTCGGCGTACCCCGAGACGAAGTCGTCCGGCGAGTCGGCGTCGGTGTCGTCGAGGTCATCGGGGTCGACGAACTCGTCGAGGTCGTCGGCCGCCTCCCAGGCACGGGTCGCGGCGAGCTCGGCGTCGAGGTTGAAGTCAGGTGCGTTCGTCATACGCGCTCAAGAGTAGGTCGGGCCTGTCGCGGGTGCGAACTCGTTTCGTCCGCCAGCTCCACGCGGCGGCGCGCCACGGAGCGCAGCACGACCGGCAGCAGCACGACCAGGCAGCCCGCTCCGGCGACCAGGAGTGCTCCCCGCGAGCCGAGCCGGGCGGCCAGCAGCGGCGCCACGAACGACCCCACCATCGCCCCCGCGACCATCACGGTGTCGGCCACGCCGAGCACACCGGCTCGGTGCTCGTCGGGGACCTCGGCCTGGAGCGTCTCGGTGACCGCGCACTCGACCATCACCGCGAGGGCGCCCACCACCGCCAGGACCGGCAGCGCCGCGGCTGGCAGCGGCGAGAGCGCCACCCACGCCAGCAGGGCGCCGAGCAGCGCCAGCCCCCAGCGGCCGCGGGACCCGGCCGGTCCCCGGACCCACCACAGCAGCGGCGCCCCGAGCGCCCCGAAGCCCAGGCAGGCGGTGGCCACCCCGAACCCGGAGGCCGACTGGCCCCACGCGTGCTGGGTCAACGGCAGCAGCAGGACGGCGGTCGCGGTCACCACCACGTTCACGAGCCCACCACAGGCGAGCGCCGCGACCACGACGGGGGTGGTCCGCACCGTGCGGACCATGCCGGTCACGGCCTCGCGGGTTCGCCGGTCGGTCGCGGGCCCGGGCAGCGGCACGCCCCAGGCGGCCGCGATCGCCAGCAGCGTCAGCGCGACGGCAAGCGTCGGGGCCCACGGCCGGCCCCACGGCGTCAGCATCAGGCCGCCGAGCGCCGGGCCGACCACCCAGGCGGCGACCTCGGTCGTCACCAGGGCCTCGGTGGCGCGGCGGCTCCCCGCTCCGGCGAGCTGCGGCATCGCGGCGGCCACGGCCGGGTAGGCCGGCGTCCCGCAGGCGATCGCCAGTGCGGCCGCGACGACCGCCGCCAGCAGGTGCCCCGACGCGACGCCGAGTGCGACGACGGCGAGGCACGCGAGCCGGAGCACCAGCGTCGCGGCCAGCAGCCGCTCGCGCCGGACCCGGTCGCCGAGCGAGCCCACGAGCCACGACAGCAGCACGTAGGGCACCATCCGCGCGGCACCGACCGCCCCGACGACGAGGGCGCCGTGCGGTGCGTCGCCGTACCGCTCCCAGGTCAGGAGGAGCAGCAGCGGCCAGGGCAGCGACAGCGCCACCGAGGCCAGGGCGTACGACGCGAGGTGGCGGCGGACGGCGGGCGCGCTCACGGGACCACATGGGTCACCAGCGGCGGGAACCCGTTGAAGCCGACCGTCGAGTAGCAGCTGGTGTAGGCGCCCGCGCCGAGCAGCCGCACGCGGTCGCCCTCGGCGAGGTCGAGCGGGAGGTCGACCATCGTGTCCTGGTAGAGCACGTCGGCGCTGTCGCAGGTCGGGCCGGCCACCACGCACGGGCCGGTCGGACCGCCGTCGCGGTCGGTCTCCAGCGGGTAGCGGATGGCCTCCTCGAGCGTCTCCACCAGACCGGTGAAGACGCCGGCGTCGAGGAACACCCAGCGCACCTCGCCCCGGCGCACCACGCCGATCACCTCGGTGGTGAGCACCCCCGCCTCGGCGACGACGCCGCGGCCGGGCTCGACGAGGGTGTCCGGGCGTCGGGCCCCGAAGTGCTGGTCGAGCAGACGGCCGATCGTGGCGCCGTACTCCTCGGGCGGTGGGCAGCCGCCCACGAGCCGGGCCGGGAAGCCGCCCCCCAGGTCGAGCAGGTGCGGCCGGCCGCCCCGCGCGCGGACCTGGTCGAAGACCCGGGCGCTCGCCGCGATCGGCGCCGCCCACGCCCCGGGGTCGCGCTGCTGCGACCCGACGTGGAAGGAGACCCCGGCTGCGTCGAGGCCAAGGGTCAGGGCGTGGGTCAGCACGTCGACGGCCTGGGCGGTCGAGCAGCCGTACTTGCGCGACAGCGGCCAGTCGGAGCCCTCGCCGGGGGTCACCAGGCGGCAGAGCACGGCGGAGCCCGGCGCGGCCGCGGCGACCTTGTCGGTCTCCTCCAAGGTGTCGACGACGAACAGCCGCACGCCGTGGAGGTGAGCGAGCTCGATGTCGGTGCGCCGCTTGACCGGGTTGGAGTAGACGAGGTCGCCGGGCGCGGCACCGGCCGCCAGCGCGGCGAGGACCTCCGCGGGGCTGGCCACGTCGAACCGGCTCCCGGCCGCGTGCAGGCGGGCGAGCAGCCCCGGGTCCGGGTTGGCCTTCACCGCGTAGTGGACCGCCGTCCCCGGGAGCGCGGCCGCGAGCCGGCGGTAGCGCGCGACGGCGACGTCGAGGTCGAGGCGCAGGAACGGCGTCTGCGGGCGGGCCGCGGGCAGGACGGAGCCGGCGGTGCGCAGCTCGGGGACGGGCGGACGGACAGGAACGGTCGTGGACATGCGGTCTCCCCCGGTTGCGTGCATATGCAGGGGCAGAGACCAGCGCGGGCCGCCTGATACGCCCGCCACCACGTGGGAGCGGAACCCTCCGGCCCTCCTGACTCGCGGGTCAGCGAGCAGTAGGTTGGGCCGGTGACTCCTCCTGCCCTGCCCGACCGAGCCCGCGTCGTCATCGTCGGCGGCGGCGTGATCGGCTGCTCGATCGCCTACCACCTCGCCCACGCGGGCTGGACCGACGTCGTCCTGCTCGAGCGCGACCGCCTCACCTCGGGCACGACGTGGCACGCGGCCGGGCTGATGACCTGCTTCGGCTCGTTCTCCGAGACCTCGACGAAGATCCGCCTCTACTCCCGCGAGCTCTACGCGCAGCTGGAGGAGGAGACCGGCCAGGCCACCGGCTTCAAGCCGGTCGGGCTGATCGAGGCGGCCGCCGACCACGACCGGCTCGAGGAGTACCGGCGCGTCGCCACCTTCCAGCGCCACCTCGGCCTCGAGGTCGAGGAGATCTCGCCGCGCGAGATGTCCGACCTGTTCCCCTGGGCGAGGACCGACGACCTGGTCGCGGGCTTCCACGTGCCCGGCGACGGCCGGGTCAACCCGGTCGACCTGACGACCGCGCTGGCCAAGGGCGCCCGCCGGCTCGGCGTACGCGTCGTCGAGGGGGTGAGCGTCGAGGACGTGCTCACCGAGGGCGGTGCGGTGACCGGCGTCCGCACCTCGACCGGCGAGACCGTCGAGGCCGAGCACGTCGTGAACTGCGCGGGCATGTGGGCCCGCGAGCTCGGGGCCCGCAACGGCCTGGTGATCCCCAACCAGTCGGCCGAGCACTACTACCTGATCACCGACGAGATCGAGGGCATGGACCCGAACGCCCCGATCTTCGAGGACCCCGCCTCCTACGGCTACTACCGCGAGGAGGGCGGCGGCATGATGGTCGGGCTCTTCGAGCCGAAGGCCGCGCCGTGGAAGGTCGAGGGCGTCCCGCGCGACTTCTCCTTCGGCAAGATCCCGCCCGACTGGGACCGGATGAGCCCGTTCCTCGAGAAGGCGATGGCGCGCGTGCCGGTCACCCTCGAGGTCGGCGTCCGCACCTTCTTCTGCGGCCCCGAGTCGTTCACCCCCGACCTGGCGCCGGCGGTGGGCCAGGCACCCGGCATCCGCAACTACTTCGTGGCCGCCGGCATGAACTCCGTCGGCGTGCTCTCCGCCGGCGGCCTCGGCCGCGTGATGGCGCACTGGATCACGACCGGCCGGCCCGACGTCGACGTCACGGGCTTCAACGTCGACCGGTTCCGGCCGTGGCAGGCCGACGACGACTACCGCGCCGCGCGGACCACCGAGATCCTCGGCACCGTGTACGCCGCGCACACGCCCGGCAAGCAGCTGCGCACCGCCCGCAACCGGCTCCTCTCCCCGGTGCACGACCGGCTGGTCGGGCACGGCGGCTACCTGCGCGAGGTCTCCGGGTGGGAGGTCGCGGACTGGTTCGCCGGCGACGGCGTCCACCCGGTCGCCGAGCCGACGTGGGGCCAGGCGCCGTGGTTCGAGGAGTGGAAGGCCGAGCACCACGCCGTCCGCGAGGGCGTCGGCCTCATGGACATGAGCTTCATGGCCAAGCTGCGGGTGCAGGGCTCCGACGCCGCCGAGGTGCTCGACCGGGTCTCGGCCGGCGCGGTCACCGCCGAGACCGGCATGATCACCTACACCCAGTGGCTCGACGACGACGGCCGCATCGAGGGCGACCTGACGGTCACCAAGCTCGGCGACGACGACTTCTGGGTGGTCGTCTCCGACACCGCGCACGGCCACGCGCTGGCCTGGCTCGACCGCTACGTCACCGCCCACGCCAGCGACGTGACGGTGACCGACGTGACCGCCGACCACGCCCAGCTCAACGTGCAGGGGCCGCTGTCGCGCGAGGTGCTGGCCGCGGTCACCGGGGCCGACGTGTCGAACGAGGCGTTCCCCTTCCGCGCCGCCCGGTGGATCGACGTGGCCGGCGCCGAGGTGCTGTGCGTGCGGATCACCTACCTCGGCGAGCTCGGCTACGAGCTCTACGTGCCGGCCGACCACGCCCTCCACGTGTACGACGCCCTGCTCGCGGCCGGGGCGCCGCACGGCATCCGGCCGGTCGGCCTCAAGGCGCTCGCGTCGCTGCGGATGGAGAAGGCCTACCGCGACTTCGGCCACGACATCGACAACACCGACTGCCCGCTCGAGGCCGGCCTCGGCTTCGCGCTGGCGCTCGACAAGCCGGGCGGCTTCGTCGGGCGCGAGGCGGTGCTCGCGCGCAAGGAGGCCAACGCGGCGGCGGGCGGGATGGGCCAGCGGCTGGTGCAGCTGCGGGTGCTCGATCCCGAGCCGCTGCTCTACCACGCAGAGACCGTCTACCGCGACGGCGAGCTCGTCGGCTACGTGCGGGCCGCGTCGTACGGCTGGACGCTGGGCGGCGCCGTCGGCCTGGCCATGGTCTCCGGCGGTGGCGTGCCCGTGACTCCCGACTGGCTGCGCGCCGGCACGTGGGAGGTCGACGTCGCCGGCACCCGGCACCCGGTCGAGGTGTCGTTGCGGCCGATGTACGACCCGACGTCCGAGCGGGTCAAGGCCTGAGCGTGCCTCGTGCGGTCGCCGTCTCGCCGGACTGGCACGAGGTCGCCGACCTCCTGCCGGCCGCCGGGTCCGGCCGGTTCCTGATCGGTGTCACCGGCGCCCCGGGCGCCGGCAAGTCGACCCTCGCCGCGCACCTCGCCACGTCGTACGGGGCCGGCCACGTCCCCATGGACGGCTTCCACCTCGCCGACGTCGAGCTCGAGCGGCGCGGGCTGCGGGACCGCAAGGGCGCGCCGGAGACCTTCGACGCCTGGGGGTACGCCGCGCTCCTCGCCCGCCTGCGGGCGCAGCCCGACCACGACGTGCTGGCACCCGCCTTCGAGCGTGACCTCGAGCAGCCGTTGGCCGGGGCGATCGCGGTGCCGCCCGACGTCGGCCTGGTCGTCACCGAGGGCAACTACCTGCTGCTCGACTCCCCGGAGTGGCGCGCGGTGCGGGCCCAGCTCGACGCCGTCTGGCACCTGCGCCTCGACGAGGACCTACGCCGCGCGCGCCTGCTCGCCCGCCACGTCGCCTTCGGCAAGTCCCCGGCCGAGGCCGAGGCCTGGGTCACCCGCGTCGACGAGCCCAACGCGGCCCTGGTCACCGCCGCGGCCGACCGCGCGGACGTCGTGCTCGACCTGTCCGCGCCCTGAGGCTGCCCGGCGCCCGGGCTGGTCGACTACGCGGTGGCCAGCTCCCCCGCCTCCCTCCGCCTGCCGCGACCTCCTCCCTGGACGAGGAGGGCTCTGACTCATTCACAGGGGGGCGTCTCCCGTTCGAGCCGCCGCGCAGGACGCGAGACGAGGCCGGCCACAGGGTCGTGGCGTGCTGGAGCGATAGGTGCATGTGCACCTATCGCTCCAGCGCGGCGAGGGCCTGCCGGAAGGTTCGACCAGGCCGAGGTCCGGCTGCTTCCCTCGCGCGGGGGGTTCACCACCCTGACGGCCTGCACCCCGGAGTCGAGCGACGAGGTCGCGCCGCGACCGAGCGAGTCTCCCTCGTCCTCGACACGCGGGACGAACGTGGCAACCCCGCCCGAGAACCTGCGCTGCCAGCAGCCAGTTGCCTCCGTCATCGAGACCGCCAAGCTCGCGCTCGCAACCCATCCGCGACCGTCGTGCGTGCGGCGAGGACGAGCACGGGCACGTGGCACGTGCGTACGTGGTCGGCACCGCCCGGCCTACGTCCACGACGACGGCACGCGGGCCGGCGGGGCCTCCCGTTCACTGGGGCTCACGAACGCGCCCGCGGGAGACACCATCATCCCGCTGGGGGAAGGCACGGCGCAGCAGCGTTCCGGCCGTCAGGGGATCTCCTGCCAGGAGCGCGTGTCGGCGCTGGTCTCGACCGCCGCCAGCACGCGCTGGACGGCCAGCCCGTCCGCGAACGACGGGGTCGGGTCGGCACCGGCAGCGATGTCGTTCACCAGGTCGACGACCTGGTGGGTGAAGCCGTGCTCGTAGCCGATCAGGTGCCCCGGGGGCCACCAGGCGGCCACGTAGGGGTGCTCCGGCTCGGTGACCAGGATCCGCCGGAACCCGGCCGTGGCGGCCGGCTCCTCCCGGTCGTAGAAGTGGAGGACGTTCATGTCCTCGAAGTCGAAGGCCACGCTGCCCCGCGACCCGTTGAGCTCGATCCGGATCGCGTTCTTGCGACCGGTCGCGAAGCGGGTGGCCTCGAAGACCCCCACGGCCCCGCTGCGGAAGCGGGCGAGGAACATCGCCGCGTCGTCGACGGTGACCGGCCCGCGCTCGGAGTCGGCGGTCCCCGAGAGGCCGGAGTGCTCCGCTGACAGCGGCCGCTCCTTCACGAAGGTCTCGAGGGCTCCCGAGACCGACGCGATCGAGTCGCCGGTGATGAACTGGGTGAGGTCGACGATGTGCGCGCCGATGTCACCGAGCGCGCCGGACCCGGCCTGGGACTTGTCGAGCCGCCACGACAGCGGAGCCTCGGGGTCGACGATCCAGTCCTGGAGGTACTGCGCGCGGACGTGGCGGACCTCGCCGATACGGCCCTCCTGAACCAACCGGCGGGCGAGGCCGATGGCCGGCACCCGGCGGTAGGTGAAGCCGACCATCGAGCGGACGCCGGAGGCGCGGGCGCGGTCGGCCGCGGCCGCCATCGCCTCGGCCTCCGCGACGCTGTTGGCCAGCGGCTTCTCGCACAGCACGTGCTTGCCGGCCTCGAGGGCGGCGATGGCGATCTCGGCATGGGTGTCGCCGGGGGTGCAGACGTCGACGAGGTCGATGTCGTCACGGGCGACCAGCGCCTGCCAGGAGGTCTCCGTGGACTCCCAGCCCAGACGCTCGGCCGCCGCCGTCACCCGCGTGCGGTCACGTCCGGCGACGGCGGTCATCCGCGGTCGCAGCGGCAGGTCGAAGAAGCGGGGTGCGTTGCGCCAGGCCTGGGAGTGTGCCGCGCCCATGAAGGCGTAGCCCACCATCCCGACCGAGAGGGTGCGCTGGTCGGAGGTCATCGAGGCTCCTCGGTTCGTTGTGTCGGTCGTCTCGTGGCGGTGGCAACCACGGCCAGTTCGGATCAGTCCAGACGATCCAGGTGGAGCTCGCGGGCTCGGGCGTAGCGCTCGCGCACCCCGGGCTGCGGCTCGGCGTCGTAGCGCCGGGTCTCCCCGACGGCCCACCCGGGCGGTTCTGCGCCGCCGTCGAGCACCCAGGCGGCCTGGCGGCAGGCGCCGTCCGCGACGTACTCCCCCGGCTCGGGGACGTCGACGGGGAGCCCGAGCACCGACGGCGCCACTGCGCGCACGGCCTCCGATGCCACCGCACCACCCACGAGCAGCACCCGCTCGGGGCGCACGCCCTGGGCGACCACCGCGTCCAGGCCGTCGGCGAGGCCGAGGAAGACTCCCTCCACGAAGGCCCGAGCCAGGGTCGGCGGCCGGGCGGTGACCAGGGTGAGGCCGTGCAGCGACCCGGTCGCCTCGGGCCGGTCGGGGGTGCGCTCGCCCTCGAGGTAGGGCACCAGCACCAGGCCGCCGGCCCCCGGCGGCGCCTCGAGCGCGAGCCGCGCCAGCTCCGCGTGGTCGACGCCGAGCAGCCGGCCGGCGGCGTCGAGGACGCGCGCGGCGTTGAGGGTGGCGATGAGCGGCAGGTGGCGCCCCGTGGCGTCCGCGAACCCGGCCACGGTGCCGGACACGTCGGCGACCGGCGTGGAGGTGACCGCGCTGACGACCCCCGAGGTGCCGATCGAGACGACCACGTCGCCCTCGCCGGCGCCGAGGCCCAGCGCGGCGGCGGCGTTGTCGCCAGCCCCCGGGCCCAGCACCGCACCCGACGGCAGGTGGCCGGCCGGGTCGTGGGGCCCGAGGACCCGCGGCAGGGCGGGCACGTGGCCGAGCGCCCGCTCGAGCAGGTCGGTGCGGTAGTCCCCCGACACCGCCGAGAAGTAGCCGGTGCCGCTGGCGTCGCTGCGGTCGGTGGCCAGGTCGGCCAGGCGGGTGCTGCCCGAGAGGCGCCAGGTCAGCCAGTCGTGGGGCAGGCAGACCGCGGCGGTGGCGCTCGCGTGCTCGGGCTCGTGCTCGGCCAGCCACCGCAGCTTGGTCACCGTGAACGACGCCACGGGGACGAGCCCGACGGCCTCGGCCCAGGCGGCCCTGCCCGCCTCCCCGCCGCCGAGCTCCGCGACGAGGTCGCGGGCCGCGCCGGCGGACCGGGTGTCGTTCCAGAGCAGGGCGGGGCGGACGACGCGGCCGTCCTCGTCGAGGCACACCATGCCGTGCTGCTGCCCGCCCACAGCCACCGCTGCGACGTCGTCCAGCCCGCCGGCCTCCGCGACCGCCGACTGCAGCGCGACCCACCAGGCCTCGGGGTCGACCTCGGTGCCGTCGGGATGGGGGGCCCTGCCCTGACGGACCAGCGCCCCGGTCTCGGCGTCGCGCACGACCACCTTGCAGGACTGCGTCGAGGAATCGATCCCGGCGACGAGGGGACGGCTCATGGATGACCACCGATCTCGACGACGGTGTCGCCACCCGGACGGGGGGCGAGGATGCGCAGCACGCGCGCATCCTCGCACGACGTCCCGCCCCGGCCCGGGCGACCGGTCTTGTCCTGACCCCCGCACACCATGGCGCGCCGGGCCGCGGAGGGCCACCATGGGGGCCAACGCGGTCGGCGACCGCGTCGTCTCGGAGGTGACGCCATGGCGGACGTCGGGGAGGCAGGCGACCAGCACGACCGGGGTTCCGGCCCGGGTGTGTCGGTCGGACTGGTTGCGCTGGGGATCGTGCTGGCGGTGGGTGCCGTGCTCACCGCCCCGCGTGCCGACCTGCCGCCGGGCTCGGAGCCGGGAATCCTCGGGCTCGAGCTGATGGGCACCGCGCAGGCCGCGTCGGCGTGGGCCGGTTCCTACGCCGCTGCGGACGTCGTCCCCGCGCTGCGGTGGGACGTGCTGTTCATCCTGTGCTGGGCGCCGCTGCTCGCGCTGCTCTGCTGGCGGCTGGGCCGCGGCTACCGCACCGCCTCGACCCGACGGCTCGCCGTACCGGTGGCCGCCGCGGCCCTCGCCGCCGGTGCCCTCGACCTCGTCGAGGACCTCGGCCTGTGGCTCGCGATCGACGGCGGGCCGCTCGACGGCACGTGGTCGGGCGGCTGGCAGCTGGCCGCGGTGTGCGCGTGGGGCAAGTGGGTGGTGGTCCTGCTCGCGGCCGGCTACGCGATCGGCGGTCTGGCCACGGTCGTGCTCACCCCGCGGTGGATCCGCCGCGTCCTCGCCGGCACCGGCACCGCGCCGGAGGGGCCGGTGGGCTTCACGCCGCGCTCCGGCGACGAGGTGGAGGTGGGGCTGGCCTTCTCCGGCGGCGGGGTCCGCGCCGCCTCGATCTCGCTCGGCGCGCTGCAGGCCCTCGAGCGCGACTCCGGCCCGGGCTGGGACACCGTTCACGACGTGACCTCGGTCAGTGGCGGCTCGTACATGACCGGCGCCTGGAGCGTGGCCCGCTGCGCCGACCTGGCCCCGGCCGCCCCGCCGCCCGCGTCCTTCCCGCGCCCGTGGGCCCAGGGCGGCATCCAGGTCTCACCCGAGGAGGAGCACCTCCGGGCCAACCTGGGCTACCTGCTCTCCAACACTCCACGTGGGGCGGCCGCGGCGCCGGCGGACCCCGGCGCGCAGGCGCGGGCGCGGCGCTCGCCCGCCGCCGTGGCCACGGTGCTCACCGGCATGGCGGTCAACGCCGCGGTGCTGCTCGGCCTGCTGTTCGCGGTCAGCCAGCCGCTGGGGTGGTTCTACCGCTGGTACGTCGGCCTGGGCTGCCGGAAGTGGCACGAGCCCGGCACGCTCTCGTGGGACCGCGCCGACACCTGCCTCGTCCAGCCCGACCGGCTCGGCGGGCCGGTGCTCGCGGCGTTCGGCTTCGGTCTCGTCCTCCTCGTGCTGTGGGTGGGCGCGGCCAAGGCGACCGAGCAGCGCCGCGGCCTGGGTGGCGCCTGGCTGCTCGGCCTCAAGTACGCCGGGTACGGCGGCCTCGCCCTCGGCGCCCTGCTGCTCGTGCTGCTCGTGGTGCTGCCCGCGATGCTCTGGCTCTTCTGGCGCCCGGTCGTCTTCCACGACCTCTGGAGCACCCTGGCCACGGTGGTCGCAGCGGTCGGCTCCGCGTCGGCCGTGCTCCGACTGCTGCGCAAGCCGCTGGCCAGGATCGCCCCGGTGGTCGGCGGGATCCTGTTCGCGCTGCTGCTGCTCCTCCTGGCCAGCCGCTGGGCGCTGACCGCGGTCCGCACCGGGCCGTGGGACGGCGCGTGGGTGCCGTGGGCGGTGGTGGTCGGCGCGCTCCTGCTCGTGCACGTCCTGCTCTCGCCCGAGGCCTGGTCGCTGGCGGCCTTCTACCGGGGCAAGCTGCGGCTCGGCTTCGCGACGTACCGCCTGCCGTGGAGCTCCTCCGCGCGCGGTGTCGAGGTGCGGGCGTACGCCAACGGCGACGGCCAGGTCGACGACCGGCGGCCCGAGCCCTCGCTCTCGGAGCTGAGCAGCCGCGCGACCGGGCCGGGTGGGACGCCGCTGACCGTCTGCGCGGCGGCGACGGTGACCGGGCGGGAGGTGCGTACCCACTACGGCATCCCGGCGATCAGCGTCACGTTCTCCCCCGACCACGTGCGCACGTTCTGGCCCGAGGAGGCGAACGGGCTCTGGCGCGCGCAGGAGTGCACGACCGCCGAGCTCGAGTCGCTGATGCCGCGCGGCGGCCCGCGGCTGACGACGTTCCTGGCCGTCGGGCTGTCGGGCGCGGCCGTCTCCCCGGCGATGGGTCGCTTCCGGCTCGGCCCGGTCAGCATGCTGCTGACCTTTGCCAACGTGCGGCTCGGGATGTGGGTGCCCAACCCGCGCTACGCCTCGGCCCTGGCGGTGCACGGGTCGCGCCTGCCGCGCCCGCGGCTGGGCTACCTGCTCAAGGAGTTCGTCGGGATGCACGACCCGAGCGACCTCTTCCTCTACGTCACCGACGGCGGCCACTGGGAGAACACCGCGCTGGTCGAGCTGCTGCGCACCGCGCACCACCGCGAGCTGGTCTGCATCGACGCCGACTCCGGCCCCGGCAACCTCGTCGGCTCGATCTCCAAGGCGATCGACCTCGCGCAGCTCGAGTGCGCCGCGACCGTGGCGATCAACCTCGACGTGCTGCGCTCCGACGCCGACCCGACGCCCGGGCGGGACTACTCGCCGCGCTCGGTGAACCTCGGCCTCGTGCGTCGCACCGACTCGGGCGAAGAGCGGATCTCGGTGCTCTGGTACGCCAAGCCCGCGCTCACCCAGGACATGCCGCCCAAGCTGCTCGCCTACCGCGAGGTCGACCCGACCTTCCCGCGCGTCTCCACGATCAACCAGTTCTTCCACCTCGCGCAGTTCGAGGCCTACCGCGACCTCGGCCGCTACAACGGCCGCCGGATCCGCACGGCCCGCCGCCAGCTCGCGACCGCGACCGCCACGCACGCGCAGTTCACGGCCTTCCGCGACTGGGTCTCCGAGGTCGAGCCCGACGGCTGGGTGTACGCCGAGCTGGTCACCCTCGTCGAGCGCCTCGCCGACGACCAGCCCGCCGCCGAGCGCCCGGCGTACCAGGAGTGGCTTTACGGGCAGGTCCGCGAGACCCTCGCCGCACGCTGACCCGCCGTTGACTAACGGCGGGTCAGCGTCAGCCGGAGGCGGAGAGGGCGCCGTACCGCTCGCGGGTGGCCAGGGCCCACCGGGTGACGGGGACGAGCGCGACGCCGCAGGCGAGCACCAGGCCGCCGAGGACGAGCCAGCCCGGCCAGCCCCACTCGATGCAGAGCCAGGTGATGAGCGTCGGGGCGATCACGTTGGAGAGCGAGAACCCCATCGAGGCGAAGCCCTGGTACTGGCCCTGGTGCTCCATCGGCGCCAGGCCCATGGTGATCCCCCACTGGCCCGCGCTCGAGCGCATCTCGCCCACCACGTGGACCGCGGCGCCCGCCACGAGCGCGGCGACCGCCACCCAGCGGGTGACGCCGTCGCTGAGCGCGATCAGTGCGAAGCCCGCGGCGATCCAGACGCAGCCGACCAGCATCGCCCGGGCCGAGGTCACGACGTCGTCGGCGCCGCGGCTGAGCCGCACCTGGAACAGCGCCACCACCACGGTGTTGAGGATCAGCAGCACCGCGACCATCGAGGTCGGCGCGGTGGTGTGCTCGGAGATCCAGAGCGGGATGCCGACCTCCATCACCACGAAGTGCATCGCCACCAGCCCGCACAGCACGGTGACGGCCACGAACGGCGGGTCGCGCAGCACCGCGAACAGCGGCTCGCCCTCGCCGCGCGGCGGTGCCGGGTCGAGGTGCGGCAGCCGGCTCACCAGCAGGCCAGCGGCGATCGTGCTCAGACCGTCGACGGCGAACACCCCGAGGTAGGCCCAGGTCTGGTCGATCCACAGCGCGATGCCGCCCAGCGCCGCGCCGAGGCTCATCGCGACGTTGGTGACCGCGCGGAGGTAGGCCTTGAACGCCACCCCCTGGCCGCCGACCGCGATCCGCGCGATGTAGCCGTTGCGCACCGCACCGGCGCCCGACTGAAGCAGCTGCGCGGCACCCATGACCAGCATCAGGCCCCACACCGAGCGGACGACGAGCAGGCCGAGCAGCACGACGCCGCACACCACGGTCAGGGAGCGGAACAGCTCGCGCGGGCCGCGCACGTCGCCGAGGTGGCCGATCGGGAACTGCCCCACCAGCCCCACCGCGGCGGCCACCGACAGCACCAGGCCGACCTGGGTCGGCTCCAGCCCCACGACGCGGGTGAAGAACAGCGCGAACGTCGTCACGGCCGCGCCGGTGCCGGCGCGGTTGACGAAGGTCGTCACCGCCAGCACCCGCAGGTTCGGGTCGTCCGGGATCCCCCGTGTCGTCAACCGGGCCGGCGGGTCCGGTCGCTCGACTCCCGCGTCCGTCACTTGGGAGGCATGCGGATGCCGCCGTCGACCCGGACGACCTCGCCGTTCATGTAGGTGTTGCGCAGGCACTCGAGCACCATCGAGGCGAGCTCGTCGGGCTGCCCGAGCCGCTTGGGGAACAGCACGCTCTCGCCGAGCTTGGCCTTGAAGCCCTCCGCGTCGCCGCCGAAGCCGTAGATCGGCGTGTCGATCAGGCCCGGGGCGACCGTGTTGAGCCGGATGCCGGCGGCGGACAGGTCGCGGGCCACGGGCAGCGTCATGCCGACGATGCCGCCCTTGGAGGAGGAGTACGCCGCCTGCCCGATCTGGCCGTCGAACGCGGCGACGCTGGCGATGTTCACGATCGCACCGCGCTCGCCGTCCGCGGTCGGCTCGAGGCGGCTCATCTCGGTCGCGGCGAGCCGCACCGCGTCGAAGGTACCGATCAGGTTGATCGCGATCACCTTCTTGTACGCGTCGAGGTCGTGCGCCGAGGCGAACTCGCCGTCGCGGCCGATCGTGCGCTGGGCCCAGCCGATGCCGGCTGAGTTCACGAGGACCCGCAGCGGGCCGAGGGCGGCGGCCTCGCGCACGGCGGTCTCGATCTGCGCGGTGTCGGTGACGTCGACGCTGACGAAGACGCCGCCGATCTCCTGGGCGAGCGCCTCGCCCTTGTCGGCCTGGAGGTCGGCCACGACGACCTTCGCGCCGGCGGCGGCGAGCTGGCGGGCGACGGCCGCGCCGATGCCCGAGGCGGCGCCGGTGACGAGCGCTGAGTTCCCGGTGAATTCCATGGCCGGATCCTAGGAGCGCGGACCCCCGGGCCGTGCGCCGGGCCGTCAGAGGTGGGTCGTGCCCCGGGCCACCACGACCGCCGGCCCGGTGAGCAGGACGTGGTCCTCGGTCGTCCAGGTGACGGTGAGCCGGCCGCCGGGCACGTCGACGCGGTAGGCGACGTCACCCCCGCCGACGGCCATGCCGGGGTGCAGCCCGTCGGCCAGTGCGGCCGCCACCATCGCGGCACAGGCGCCGGTGCCGCACGACCGGGTCTCCCCCGAGCCGCGCTCGTGCACCCGCATCGCGATGTGGCGCTCCCCGCGGGCCACCACGAACTCGACGTTCACCCCGTGCGGGTAGACGTCGGGGTCGTGCACCGGCGGGTCGAGCAGGGGGCCGGCGTCGGCGAGGTCCTCGACCAGCGCGACGGCGTGCGGGTTGCCCATGTCGACGTGCCGCGCCGGCCACGACCGGTCGCCGACCGCGACCATGCTCTCGCCCAGCACCTTCGGGGACCCGAGGTCGGCGGTGATCAGGTCACCGTCGACGGTGATCGTCTTCACGCCGTCGCGGGTCGCCACCGGGACCGGGTGGTGGGGGTCGGCCAGGCCCTCGTCGACCAGGTGCCGCGCGAAGAGCCGGATCCCGTTGCCGCACATCTCGCTGGGCGACCCGTCGCTGTTGCGGTAGTCCATGAACCACTCGGCGCGGTCGGCCTGGCTGGGGTCCTGCACGGCGGTGCGGATCACGCGGAGCACGCCGTCGCCGCCGATGCCGGCCCGGCGGTTGCACAGGGCACGCACGCGGGTGGCGTGCAGCTCGCCGTGCACGCTGCCGTCGTGGTCGGGCAGCAGCACGAAGTCGTTCTCGGTGCCGTGGCCCTTGAGGAAGGGGTAGCCGCCCGGCTCAGCCATAGAGACCCTCGCGGTACGACGGGCCGTAGTAGGCGTCGAGCTCCTCGACGGTCTTCTCCGGGACGTCGAGCTCGTGGGCCAGCACCGCGCGGCGCGGCACCCGGCCGGTCGGGTCCCAGGTCTCCGGCTCCCACATCCCCGAGCGCAGGAACGCCTTCTGGCAGTGGTGGAAGACCTCGTCGATCTCGACGACCAGCGCGAGCACCGGACGGTGCCCCTGCACCACCATGGCGTCGAAGAACGGCGCGTCGCTCACCAGCCGCGCGCGGCCGTTGACGCGCAGCGTGTCGCCGCGGCCCGGGATCATGAACAGCAGGCCGACGTGCGGGTTGTCGAGCACGTTGCGGTAGCCGTCGGCACGACGGTTGCCCGGCCGCTCGGCGAGCGCGATCGAGTGGTCGTCGATCACGTGCACCAGCGAGCCCGCGGGGTCGCCCTTCGGCGAGGCGTCGCAGAGCCCGTCGGCGTCCGCGGTGGAGATCACGCAGAACGGCGAGGCAGCCAGCCAGTCGCGGTCGCGCTCGACCAGCGTCGGCCGCCCCTTGTCGCGCACGCGGGGCAGCGGCTCGCCGCCCAGCACCTCGACCAGCGCGTCGGTGCTGGTGATCTCGGTCCACCCACTCACCCGCCCCACGGTACCGGTGCCGGGCGGGCCCCCGCGTCGGTCAGGTCGTCAGGGGGCCCACCACGTCGTACTCCAGGCAGGCGAACGCGCCGTTGCGCGCGACCGCGTCGAGCCGCAGGTCGAAGGGCCGCGGCAGCAGCGGCCGGCCTGCCCCCAGCGTCACCGGCGCGACCGACACCATCACCCGGTCGAGCAGACCGGCCTCGGCGAACTGCGCGGCCAGGTCACCCCCGCCGACCACCCAGACGTCCTTGCCGGCCGCGGCCTCGACCATCGCGGCGTGCACCGGCCGCACGTCACCGCGCGCGACGGTCACCCCGGGGACCGGCTCGACCTCGCGGTGGGTGAACAGCCACATCGGCAGGTCGGGATAGGACCAGCGGCCCTGCTCGTGGTCGAGCACCCAGTCGTAGGTCGTCCAGCCGAGGCACCCTGCACCGACGCCCGCGATGAACTCCCCGTAGCTCATCGGACCGCTCTCGTCGATCTCCTGCTTGAAGAGCCACGCGAGCGAGTCGTGCTCGTCGGCGAGGAACCCGTCGAGGGTGGCGGCGGTGTAGAAGACGGTGCGGCTCATCGGTTGCTCCTCAGCCAGTCGATCGGGTCACCGTGGCCGACGTCCACGCCGTCGGTGCGCAGCAGCTCGCGCACCAGCTGGCGGCGTACGGCCGAGAACGTGATCACGTGCGCGAGCACGCTGCCGAGCACGAAGCTCTCGGGCGGCTCGCAGAGAGCGTCCACGAGGCGGTCGCCCCAGGCGTCCCGCCGGTCGATGTCGCGGACCATCGCCAGCCAGCGCGGCCCGACCTCGGCGTGCCGGGCGACGAGGGAGGCGAGGTCGTCGGCGCGGTCGGTCGGCGCGTCGCGCCCCTCGATCGAGGCCAGCCAGACCTCCTTGGTGAACACCAGGCGCTCCAGGAGCGCGGCGACCGTCTCCTCGGGTCCCTCGAACCAGAGCACCACCCGGCCCGGTGCCCTGACTCGGCGGTAGGCGTCCTCGTCGAGCGCCTTCGCCGCGTCGAGCAGGGCCGCGGTGTCGTCGAGGTCGTGGTGGACCAGCATCGCAGTCACCTCGGCCGTGCTGCGGGTGCCGGAACGGCCCCGGCTGTCGATCCAGAGCGACGTCGGCGGGTGGAAGTGGATGCCGTTGGGCGAGGGCAGCCAGTGGTCGGCATCGGGCCCGACCTGGCTGGGTACGTGACCGAAGGCCCGGCTGAACGCGCGGCTGAAGCCCTCGACGGAGTCGTAGCCGGAGGCGAACGCGACGTCGGTGACGCTCGCGCCCCCGCGGAGCTGCCAGGCGGCCCGCTCGAGCATCACCCGCCGCCGCATGGCGACGGGGGGCTCCCCGGCGTCGCGCGTCAGCGTGCGGCTGAAGTGGAACGGGGAGGCGTAGGCACCCTCGGCCATGTCGCCCAGGGTGTGGTGGTCGTCGTCGAGGACGGCGTCGAGCAGCTCGCGCAGCCGGTCCCGGCCGCGCGGCGGCCCGTCCGCCCGGTCGCCGTTCTGGGTCATGCGGGCAGTCTGCCGCGACTCAGGCGCCGGTCGCCCGACCGATCTTGCGCACCTCGGCCTCCGCGAGCGCGACCCGGTCGGGGTCGTCGTAGGCCACCCAGGTGATGCGGGGGTCCTTGCGCCACCAGGCCAGCTGGCGGCGGGCGAAGCGGCGGGTCGCGACCACCGTGCGCTCCCGCGCCTCGTCGAGGCTCAGCTCGCCGGCGAGGTACGCCGCGGCCTCGGGGTAGCCGATCGCCCGCGCGGCGGTACGTCCGTCCGCCAGCCCGGCCTCGAGCAGCCGCCGGACCTCGTCGACCAGGCCGCCCTCGAACATCGCGGCCACCCGGCGCTCGATCCGCTCGTCGAGCGCCACCCGGTCGATGTCGACGCCCACCTGCACGGTCGCGGGGTCGACGTACTCCAGCTGCGGCAGCGACGCGCTGAACGGCCGGCCCGTGATCTCGACGACCTCGAGGGCGCGGACGACCCGGCGGCCGTTCTCGGGCAGGATCCGCGCGGCGGCCTCGGGGTCGACCTCCGCCAGCCGGCCGTGCAGGACGACCGACCCGACGTCCGCCAGCTCGGCCTCGAGCCGGGCCCGCACGACCGGGTCGGTGCCGGGGAACTCGAAGCGGTCGAGGACCGCGCGGGTGTAGAGCGCCGAGCCGCCCACGAGCACCGGCACCGCACCCCGCGACCGCACCTCGGCGATCACAGCCCGCGCCCGGCGCTGGAAGTCGGCCACCGACAGCGGCTCGCGGACGTCGAGCAGGTCGAGGAGGTGGTGCGGGATCCCGCGACGCTCCGCCACCGGCGGCTTGGCCGTGCCGATGTCCATGCCGCGGTAGACGGCCATCGCGTCGGTGTTCACGACCTCCCCGCCCAGGCGCTCGGCGAGGTCGAGGGACAGACCGGTCTTCCCCGACGCCGTGGCGCCGACGACGGCCACGACGGGGACGGCTGGCATGTGGCTAGTCTGGCAAGCCCCGGGCCCCGGAGCCCGGACGGGGCGAGCGAAGGGCGGCAGCGATGGGCTTTCTCTACAAGCTGCGGCGGCAGGTGACCCGGGCCGTCGACGAGCACGGGGAGCAGATCGCCCAGGGCATCGACAAGGCCGCCGACCTCGCGGACCGCAAGACGAAGGGCAAGTACTCCGGAGCGATCGGCACCGGCCGGTCGGCCGCGGAGGACGGGCTCGACAAGCTCGACGGCAAGGACGACGACGACCTCGGACGCCGCTGAGCGACGTCCCGACTCGGGAGGACACCACGTGAGCGAGACCTACCACCAGCCCTCGGGGGACGCCGGGTGATCCCGCTCGACCGTTTCGTGGTCGTCCCGGCGTCCTACGTGTTCCTGCTGCGCGACGGCGTGAGCGGTCCGGAGGTGCTCCTCCAGCTGCGCCGGAACACCGGGTTCATGGACGACCACTGGGCCGCGGCTGCGGCCGGCCACGTCGAGCGCGGCGAGACGGCGTACGACGCGGCCCGCCGCGAGGCCCTCGAGGAGCTCGGCATCGAGGACGTCGCGCTGACGTTCGAGCTCACGATGCAGCGCACCCGCGGTGGTGAGCCGATCGACGAGCGGGTCGACTTCTTCTTCTCGGCACGCAGCTGGACCGGCACCCCGCGGCTGATGGAGCCCGAGAAGGCCGCCGACCTGCGCTGGTGCCCGCTCGACGCGCTGCCGGAACCGGTGGTCCCGCACGAACTCATGGCGCTGGAGCATCTGGGTAAGGGAGTCCCCTACCTGGCACACGGATTCCGACAGGGAGGGACGAACCCGTGAGTGACACCTCGACCGAGCACGACCTCGGTCCGAAGCCCGAGCCCGCCACCGAGAAGCCGGAGCTGTTCCCGGGAGGGACCGACGCCGTCGACGACCCCGAGCGCTACCACGACGAGGACCCCGCGGTCCGTGACCTCGACCCGCACGGCGGCCCGAAGGCAGCCCACGAGATCCCCGACGAGGTCGCCGAGCTCGAGGACAAGCAGCAGGAGCCCGACGAGGACTCCGGCTCCCCGGCCGACGAGGGCGGCGAGACCGAGCCCCCGGCCTGATCCGACCGGGGGCAGCATCCGTCCGCGCCCACGGGGTACGTCGGGCCATGGGCAACGACAAGCGCGACACGCACGAGCAGGAGACCGACGTCCGGGACTCGACGCCCGGCTCGACCGGACCGCGCCGCGCCGCGGGCGGGATGGGCGTGAGCAGCGAGCGGGTCGGGCCCACCGGCCCCGGCCAGCACGCGACCGACGGCGTCCGTGACGTCACCAGCGAGGAACGGCCGGCCGACGCGGACGTCCCGCCCGAGCAGCGGCCCGGCCAGGTCGAGACCAACCCGGAGGGCATCAAGCCGAAGGCGGGCTACCCCTCGGCGGACCCCCGCTCCGACTGAGTCGTGGCCGACTGAATCGTGGCGGACTGAGTCGTGGCCGCCGGCGGCAGTGCCTCGAACGCGTCGAAGACGTCGGCGAGGTGGTCGAACCGCAGCTCCTGCGGCACCCGGTCGAGCACGCCGTAGGTGTCGAGCGTCGCCAGGATCGACTCGTCGGCGCGGGCCAGGCCGAAGCGTGCCCCGCGCCCCTCGACGTAGGTGATCAGCTGGTCGAGCTCGAGACCCGCGGAGTAGTCGACGTCGTCGATCGCGGAGCAGTCCAGCACCAGCCAGCGCACGGGCGACGGTGCCCCCTCGACGATCGCCTTGACGTCGTCGGTGAAGCGGATCGCGTTGGCGTAGAACAGCGGTGCGTCGAAGCGGAACACCACCAGGCCGGAGCGGCTCTCGACGCCCGCGGTCGCCGGCGCGTACTCGAGCTCGTCACGGTCGCCCTCACCGACGACGAAGGCGCCCGGCTGGTAGGCCCGCCGTACGACGTCGAGCAGCGAGAGCACGATGGCGAGGACGATGCCCTGCTCCACCCCGACGGCGAAGACGACGAAGCCGGTGACGCAGGCGATCACGAACTCGCCCTGCCGCTCGTGGGCGATCCGACGCAGGCCCGCCACGTCGACCAGGCCGACGCCGATCGTGAAGACGATGCCGGCCAGCACGGCGTTGGGCATGTCGGCGAGGAGGCTGGTCAGGAACAGCACGAACAGGAGCGCGACGGCCGCCATGGTCATGTTCGCGACCTGGGTGCGGCCCTTCTGCTCGTCGAGGATCTCGGTCTTGGTGGGGCTGCCGTTGACCACGAACGTGCCGGTGAGCCCGGCCGCGAAGCTGGCGCCGCTGAGGCCGACGAGGTCGCGGTTGATGTCGACCCGCTCGCCGTGCTTGGCCGCGAAGCTGCGGGAGGTGGCGGCGCTCTGGGCCACGATCAGGACGAAGCAGGCGAAGGCGATCGCCGCGGCCGACGGGATGTCGGACCAGCCCACGCCGGAGGGCAGTCCGACCGGCGGGAAGCCGCCGTCGAGCGAGCCGACGACGGACACGCCGTCCGACTGCGCGTCGAGCGACGCCGACACGATGATCGAGAGCACCACGGCCACGACCGCGCCCGGGACGACCGGCAGGAACCGCTTGAACCCCCAGATCAGCAGCACCGTGCCGACCGCGAAGGCCACCGTGGGGCCGTTGGCGTCCGGGATCGAGGTGAGGGTCCCCCACTGCTGCTCGAACCAGTTGCCGCTGGACTTGGGCACCCCGAGCATGTCGGGCAGCTGCCCCGACAGCACCGAGATGCCGACGCCGCTCAGGAAGCCGACGAGCACCGTGGCGCTGAGGAAGTTCCCGATGAACCCGAGCCGCAGCAGCCGCGCCAGGACGAGCAGGACGCCGCACATCAGGGCGACCAGGCTGGTCCACGCCACCCACTGCTCGCTTCCCGGCACCAGCCCCTTCACGCTCAGCCCGGCCAGTCCGGCGGCGAGGATCGCGGCCGTCGCCGAGTCGGCCCCGACCACCAGCAGCCGCGACGACCCCAGCAGCGCGAACAGCAGGGTCGGGAAGATGATCGTGTAGACGCCGGTGACGATCGGGGTCTGCGCGATCGAGGTGTAGCCCATGACCTCGGGGATCGCGACGGCGGACAACGTGAGCCCGGCGACGACGTCCCGCAGGAGCCACGCCTTCTGGTAGCCCCGCAGGGCCTCGGGAACGACGTTCACGGCGGACAATCTCCGCCGTCGCGGCTCCGGGCGACCTCACCCCGGCGGGATGAGCCCGGTCGGCCGGCTCAGCCGCAGGCCGGCGCGTCGGGGAGCGGGGCCGGGACGCCGACGGTCGGCATGCCGAGGGTGACGCCGGCCGGGGTCGGCGCGCTCCGGCGGGCCTCCCACGCGTCCCCGGAGCGGGTACGACGGTGTGCGAGCAGCGGCCCGTCGGCCACGAGGTGGTGGGGCGCGGCGTAGGTGACCTCGACCGTGACCACGTCGCCGGGCCGGATGTCGGCGGGGTCGACGGACGCACCGGCGGGCGTGAAGTGCACCAGCCGGTTGTCGGGAGCGCGGCCGGAGAGGCGGTGGGTCGCGGCGTCCTTGCGGCCCTCGCCCTCGGCGACGAGCAGCTCGACCTGCCGGCCCACGAGCCCCTTGTTCTCCTCCCAGGCGATCGCGTCGACGACCTCGACGAGCCGCTCGTACCGCTCCTGCACCACCGCGCGCGGCACCTGGTCGTCGAGCACGGCTGCGGGCGTCCCGGGGCGCTTGGAGTACTGGAACGTGTAGGCGCCCGCGAAGCGGGCGGCGCGCACGACGTCGAGCGTGGCCTCGAAGTCCTCCTCGGTCTCGCCGGGGAAGCCGACGATGATGTCGGTGGTGATCGCGGCGTCGGGCATCGCGGCCCGCACCCGCTCGATGATGCCGAGGTACTTCGCCTGGCGGTAGGAGCGGCGCATGTCGCGCAGCACCTTGTCGGACCCCGACTGCAGCGGCATGTGCAGCGACGGCATCACGTTCGGCGTCTCGGCCATCGCCTCGATCACGTCGTCGGTGAACTCCGCCGGGTGGGGTGAGGTGAAGCGCACCCGCTCCAGCCCCTCGACCTCGCCGCACGCGCGCAGCAGCTGGGAGAAGGCCTGCCGGTCGCCGAACTCCACGCCGTAGGCGTTGACGTTCTGGCCCAGCAGCGTGACCTCGCTGACGCCCTCGGCCACCAGCGCGCGCACCTCGGCCAGGATGTCGCCGGGCCGGCGGTCCTGCTCCTTGCCGCGCAGCGACGGGACGATGCAGAACGTGCAGGTGTTGTTGCACCCGACCGACACCGACACCCACGCGGCGTACGCCGACTCGCGGCGCGTCGGCAGCGTCGAGGGGAAGACCTCGAGAGACTCGAGGATCTCGACCTGCGCCTCCTCCTGCACCCGCGCCCGCTCGAGGAGCACCGGTAGCGAGCCGATGTTGTGGGTGCCGAAGACGACGTCGACCCAGGGGGCCTTCGTGGTGATCGTGTCGCGGTCCTTCTGCGCCAGGCAGCCTCCGACCGCGATCTGCATCCCCGGGTGCCGCGCCTTCACGGGCGCGAGGTGCCCCAGGTTGCCGTAGAGCCGGTTGTCGGCGTTCTCGCGCACCGCGCAGGTGTTGAAGACGACGACGTCGGCCTGCTCGCCCGCGGGCGCCGCGGCGTACCCCGCCTCCTCGAGCAGCCCGGTCAGCCGCTCGGAGTCGTGGACGTTCATCTGGCACCCGTAGGTGCGGACCTCGTAGGTGCGGGGGGTGGTCGCTGCGCTGCTCATGACAGTCGTCAAGGGTACGGCGGGGACGGCCGCCCGCCGAATGCGAGCGGCTCCGGAGCGCGCGGGGTAGGTTGCGCGGCATGTCCGACCTCGACCGCCGATCGCTGCTGCGGGCGGGTGCCGCGGCCGTGACCGTGGCGCCCCTGCTGACCTTCGCGCCGGCGGAGGCCGGGCAGACGCGCACCAAGGTGTTCAAGGGCGCCTTCCGCAACGCCGACACGGCGGACTGGCACTACCTGCCCTTCAGGGTGCCGCGTGGCGTGCGCAAGATCGCGGTGAGGTACAGCTACCACCCGACCGACACGGGCGCCGGCTTCAGCGTCAACGTCGTCGACATCGGGATCTTCGACCCCTCGGGGACCGACCTCGGCAACGCGAAGGGGTTCCGCGGCTGGTCGGGCGGCGCGCGGCGCGAGTTCTTCCTGACCCGCACCCGGGCGACGCCCGGCTACCTCGCCGGCCCGATCACCCCGGGCACCTGGCACATCGCGCTCGGTCCCTACCTGATCGTGCCGCCGGGCACGCCGTACAAGGTCGAGGTCACGCTGCACTTCGGCGAGCCCGGTCCCGACTTCGTGCCCGTGCCGGCGCCGCAGGAGGTGCCGGGGACCGGACCGGGCTGGTACCGCGGCGACCTGCACCTGCACACCGTCCACTCCGACGGCCGGCGCACCCAGCCGCAGCTGCAGGCCGCGGCGCTCGAGGCGGGCCTGGACCTGATGGGCTCGAGCGAGCACAACACCTGCTCCGCCACCCGCACCTGGGGCCGGCACGTGGCCCCCGGCTTCCTCGTCGTGAACGGCGAGGAGGTCACCACGCGCACCGGCCACTGGCTGGCCCTCGGCCTGCCGCCCGGCACCTGGATCGACTGGCGCTACCGCGCCGACGACGGCCTCCTCGCCCAGTTCACCGAGCAGGTCCACCAGCTCGGCGGCGTCGCCGTCGCCGCCCACCCCAAGGCTGCCGGCGGGGGCAACGGCTGGGCCTACGGCTACGACGACGGCGTCGACGCCATCGAGGTCTGGAACGGCCCTTGGGGCTCCGACGACCAGGCGACCGTCGCGACCTGGCACGCGCTGCTGGTGAACGGCACCTACCTGCCGGCCATCGGCAACTCCGACGCGCACAACGACACGCAGACGGTCGGGCTCGCGCAGACCGTCTACCACCTCGACACCCTCTCGACGGCCGCGGTGCTCGACGCGATCCGGGGCGGGCACGCGTGGATCGCCGAGTCCTCCGCGGTCGACCTGACCTTCACGGCGTCCGCCGGCGAGTCGACGGCCGGGTGCGGCGACCACCTCGGCGCCGCGCCGGACGCCACCGCGACCGTGAAGCTCGACGTCACCGGCGTGCCGGGCTGCGTGGCCCAGCTCCGCGGGCCGACCTCGGCGCTCGGGGGCGTGCTCGCCGACGAGACCGGGACGATCACGCTCCAGGTCGACGTCCCGGTGGCCGACGCGGCCTTCGTCCGGGCGGAGGTACGACGGACCCCGAGCGCCGTGGACCCCCTCGGCAACCTCACCGCGCTGCCGATGGTGGCCCTGACCAACCCGGTCTTCCTCGGCGCCTGACGCTGACCCGCCGTCAACTAACGGCGGGTCAGCGTGATCCGGCGGTGACCCGCCGTTAACTAACGGCGGGTCAGCGTGACTTGTCGGTGACCCAGAGCCGGATCTCGCCCTCGACCACCACGGTGCCGTCATCGCGGACGCCCCGGACCCGGACCGGGAGGTCGGGGTCGCCCGAGGTCCACTGCTCCGGGTCGGTCTCGGCGGTGCAGGTGATGTCGCTGGTCGCCTTGGCGGTGTAGCTGACCTCCATCCCCTGGGGGATCCACCGCTTGCCCGCGGGGATCGTGGCCTCGGCCAACGCGCCCATCGCCGCCTCGAGGCCGTTGCACAGCGCGATCGCGTGCACGGTGCCGAGGTGGTTGTGCACGCGGCGCCGGTTCGGGATGACCAGCGAGGCGCGGTTGGGACCGATCTCGGTGAAGCGTGGCCGGATGGTGGCGAAGTACGGCGCCTTGCGCGTGAACAGCAGCGAGAACACGCGGGGCCCGGCGGGGAGGCGGGAGGCGCGGTTCCAGAGGTCGAGGACCTGGGGCATGCGCCTATGTTACCGATGGGTCACTTACGGGTGCCAGCACCTCGACCCGGTTGCCGTGGCCGTCAAAGGCGTGGAAGCGCAGGAAGCCCGGGAACGTCGTGCGCTCGCGTGCGTCGACCTCGAAGCCCCGCCCGGCCAGGCGGTCCGCCAGCGCCTCGAGCGCCGCCGCGTCGTCGACCGCGAGCGCCGGGTGGGCCTTGCGGGCGGGGGCGAAGGGGTCCTCGACGCCGACGTGCACCTCGGCGGCGCCGGACCGGAACCACGCCCCACCGCGGCCCGCCAGCGCCGGCGGCTTGGCGACCTCGGCCATGCCCAGCCCGTCGCGGTAGAAGGCACGGGCGGCGTCCTCGCCGCCCGGGGGGCAGGCGACCTGCACGTGGTGGAGCCTCATGCCGCCACCTGCCCGACCACGAACACGCGCCGGAACGGCAGCACCACCCCGAGCGGTCCGGGCGGGTACGCCGCGCGGAGCCGCCGCTTGAACTCCTGCTCGAAGGCCGGCCGCAGGTCGTCGGGCAGCGCCTCCAGCGTCGGCCGCGCACCCGTGCCCGACACCCAGGTGAAGACCGGGTCGTCGCCCGACAGCACGTGGAGGTAGGTGGTCTCCCAGGCGTCGACGGCACACCCGGCGCCGGCGAGGACCTCGAGGTAGGTCGCCGGGTCGTGGCTCGACGGCACCGCGACGCCGGCGGTGTGTGCGTCGTACGGCGCCTCCGCGGCGAGGTCGCGCCGGATCGTGTGGCTCGGCTCGTCGAAGTTGCCGGGCACCTGGAAGGCCAGCCACCCGCCCGGCCGCACGCACTGGACCAGCGACGGCAGGAGGTCGAGGTGACCGGGCACCCACTGGAGCGTGGCGTTGGAGACCAGCACGTCCACCGACCCACGGCCCGCGACCCAGTCGCGCAGGTCGCCGACCTCGAACACGGGGCCGGAGACCGTCGCCCGGGCCGTGGCGACCATCTCGGGGCTGGAGTCGACCCCGCGGACCCGGGCGCCCGGCCAGCGCTGCGCCAGCCGCGCGGTGAGGTTGCCGGGCCCGCAGCCGAGGTCGACCACGTCGACCGGGGCCGCGGCTCCCACCCGCGCCAGCAGCTCCACGAACGGGCGGCCGCGCTCGTCGGCGAAGGTGAGGTAGCGGTCGGGGTCCCAGGTGTGCGGCATGGCGACCACCCTCCGTCGATTTTCTCTTGATGTCAAGATTCTCGACGGAGTGCGTACGATGGCGGCATGCGGGACGAGGTCGACGAGATCGTCGAGGCGTGGGCGCGCGAGCGCACCGACCTCGACCTGGCTCCCGTCGCCGTCTTCAGCCGGATCAGCCGGCTGGCGCGCCGGCTCGACCTGGCCCGTCGCGAGGCGTTCACCGCGCACGGCATCGAGTCGTGGGAGTTCGACGTGCTGGCCGCGTTGCGGCGGACCGGGGCGCCGTACGAGCTCTCGCCGGGGCGGCTGCTCAAGGAGACCCTGGTGACCAGCGGCACCATGACCAACCGGGTCGACCGGCTGGCTGCGCGCCACCTGGTCGAGCGTCACCCCGACCCCGACGACCGCCGGGGCGTGCTGGTGCGGCTCACCGCCGAGGGCAAGGCCGCCGTGGACGGCGCGTTCGAGGCGCTGCTCGCGGCCGAGGCCGCGCTGCTGGCCGACCTCCCGCCACGCGAGCGCGAGCGCCTGGCCGCGTCGTTGCGCCGGCTGCTCGCCCCCTTCGCCTAGCTCGGTAGTTCGGAGGTTCAGGCCGCGGTCCGGCGGCCGGGACGGGGCGTGTGGCTCCGAAGTATCTGCACGGTCAGCCGCGGCCCGTCAGTCGTCGAGCAGCTCGGCCGCCTCGAGCCACTCGGACTCGAGCCGGTCGCGGTCGGCGGCGAGGTCGCCGAGGGACGCCGAGAGCTCGGCGAGCCGCTCGTAGTCGTCGGCGTGGGTGGCCAGCAGCGTGTCGAGCTCGGCCTGCTGCTCCGCGATCCGGGCCAGCTGACGGTCGATCCGGGCGATCGTCTTGCGGGCCGCGCGCTCCTGGGCCGAGCCGGCGCGCGGGCGGGCGGCGCCCGGCAGCGACGCGGCGTCGGCCGCGGCGGCGGTGTCGGCGGCCTGCTGCACGCGCAGGGCCTCGTCCTCACGCCGCAGCGCCTCGGCGCGGTGCTCGAGGTACTGCTCGACGCCGCGCGGCAGCATCGAGACCTGCCCGTCGCCGAGCAGGGCGCGCACCTCGTCGGTGACACGCTCGAGGAAGTAGCGGTCGTGGGAGACCACGACCAGCGTGCCGGGCCAGCCGTCGAGGAAGTCCTCGAGCACGTTGAGGGTCTCGATGTCGAGGTCGTTGGTGGGCTCGTCGAGCAGCAGCACGTTGGGCTCGGTCAGCAGCAGGCGGAGCAGCTGGAAGCGGCGCCGCTCACCGCCCGAGAGGTCGCCGACGCGGGCGGTCAGCCGGTCGCCGGTGAAGCCGAACCGCTCGAGCATCGAGGACGCGCTGATCTCGCCGTCGGCCGTGCGTGTCACCCGGCGGATCGACTCGATCGTGGGCAGCACCCGCGCCTCGGGGTCGAGGTCGTCGACGTGCTGGGTGAGGTGCTGCAGCGCCACCGTGCGTCCCTGCCGGACGCGACCCGCGCTGGGTGCCAGCTCGCCGCTGAGCAGCCCGAGCACCGAGGTCTTGCCGGCCCCGTTGACGCCGACGATGCCGACGCGGTCGCCCGGCCCGAGGCGCCAGGTGGCGTGGGAGAGCAGCGTGCGCTCCCCGCGCACCAGGTCGACGTCCTCGACGTCGAGGACGTCCTTGCCGAGCCGCTGGGCGGCGAAGCGCTGCAGCTCGAGCCGGTCGCGCGGCGGCGGCACGTCCTCGATCAGCGCGTTGGCGGCGTCGATGCGGAACTTGGGCTTCGAGGTGCGCGCCGGCGGGCCCCGGCGCAGCCAGGCCAGCTCCTTGCGCACGAGGTTCTGCCGGCGCACCTCCGAGGCCGCCGCCTGCCGCTGCCGCTCGGCCTTGGCGAGCACGAACGCGGCGTACCCGCCCTCGTAGGTGTCGACGGTGCCGTCGTGCACCTCCCAGGTCTGCTGGCACACCGCGTCGAGGAACCAGCGGTCGTGGGTGACGACGAGCAGGGCGGACGGCCGCTTCGCGAGGTGGTCGGCCAGCCAGGCGACGGCCTCGACGTCGAGGTGGTTGGTGGGCTCGTCGAGCACGAGCAGGTCGTGGTGACCGAGCAGCAGGGCGGCCAGCGAGCAGCGGCGGCGCTCGCCGCCGGAGAGCCCCTGAACCGCGCGGTCGAGCGAGACCCCCGCCAGCAGCACCTCGACCACCTCACGGGTGCGCGGGTCGGCCGCCCACTCGTGGTCGGAGCGGTTGGCCAGCACCGCCTCGCGGACGGTGTGGGTGTCGGCGAGCGCGTCGCGCTGCTGGAGGTGGCCGACCAGCAGGCCGCGGGCCCGCGAGATCCGGCCGGTGTCGGGCTCCTCGAGGCCGAGCACCAGCCGCAGCAGCGTGGTCTTGCCGTCGCCGTTGCGGCCGACCACGCCGATCCGCTCGCCCTGGCCGACGCCGAGCGAGACGTCGTCGAGCAGGACCCGCACGCCGTACGACTTCGAGACGCGCTCGAGGTTGACGAGGTTCGCGGCGCTAGCCATGGGTCACCACGTGCGCGCCGGCGACGGGCCCGGTGGCGACGACCGCCGTGAGGCCCTGGTCGAGCAGGGCCTGCCGCACCCGGTGCGCCGCCTCGTGGTCGCGGGCCAGGCCGAGGTACGTCGGGCCCGAGCCGGACAGCAGGGTCACGGCGCCGGCCCCGCGCAGGGCGTCGCGGGTGGCGACCAGCCCGGGCCGCAGGTGGAGCGCCGCCTCCTCGAGGTCGTTGCGCAGGGCTGCGCCGAGCTCGCCCGCGTCGTGGGTGCCCAGGGCCGCGCGCACGGCGCCGGCACCGATCGACCCACCGCCGCCACCGAGGTCGTCGAAGGCGGCGTAGACCGCCGGCGTCGACAACCCTCCGTCGTCGGGGACGACGACCCACCACCAGGTGCCGTCGTCGTCGACCGGCTCCACGACCTCCCCGCGGCCGGTGCCGTGCGCGGTGCCGCCGAGCAGGGCGAACGGCACGTCGCTGCCGAGCCCGGCCGCGAGCGCGAGCAGGTCGTCGTCGGACGTGCCGAGGTCCCACAGCCGGTCGAGGGCGACCAGCGTGGCAGCGGCGTCGGCGCTGCCCCCGGCCATGCCGCCGGCGACCGGAATGCCCTTGGCGACCTCGATCCGGGCGCAGCGGTCGGTGCCGTGGTGCGCCACCAGCGCCCGCCCCGCCCGCACGGCGATGTTGGTGTCGTCGAGCGGCACGTCGTTCACGTCGACTCCCCCGACCGGGGTCACCCCGACCGACCACGCCCGGGCGTCGGTGACGGTGACGTCGTCGTAGAGGCTGACCGCCTGGTAGACGGTGTCGAGCGGGTGGAAGCCGTCGGCGCGCAGCGGCCCGACCCCGAGGTGCAGGTTGACCTTGGCCGGGGCGCGGACGGTCACCGCGGGCGCCGGCTGGGGCACGGCGCTCACCGCGTGGTCCCGCTCGGCCGGAGCTGCTCGGTCAGCCGCACGAACGCGTCGAGCTCGAGGCTCTCGCCCCGCGCGAGCGGGTCGATGCCGGCCGCCCGCAGCGCCGCCTCGGCCGCCCCGGACGAGCCGGCCATCTCGCGCAGCGCGCCCCGCAGGGCCTTGCGACGCTGGGCAAAGGCCGCGTCCACGACCGCGAACACCTGCTCGCGGCTCACCGCGGTGGTCGGCGGGTCGCGACGCTCCCAGGCGACCAGGCCCGAGTCGACGTTGGGCGCGGGCCAGAAGACGTTGCGTCCGATCGCGCCGGCGCGGCGCACCTCGCCGTACCAGGCGGCCTTGACCGACGGCACGCCGTACACCTTGGAGCCGGGGTGGGCAGCCAGCCGGTCGGCGACCTCGGCCTGCACCATCACCAGCCCCTTCGCGATCGAGGGCAGCAGCGCGAGCAGGTGCAGCAGCACCGGTACGGCGACGTTGTAGGGCAGGTTGGCCACCAGCGCGGTCGGCGGGGGGCCGGGCACCTCGCGCACCCGCAGCGCGTCGGCCTCGACCACCCGGCAGCGCGCGGCAGCCCCGGGCGCCTGCTCGGCGACCGTCTGCGGCAGCCGGGCGGCGAGCAGCGGGTCGACCTCGATCGCGGTGACCGAGCCGGCCACCTCGAGCAGCGCCAGGGTCAGCGAGCCGAGCCCGGGGCCGACCTCGAGCACCACGTCGTCGGCGCCGAGCCCGGCCTCGCGCACGATCCGCCGCACGGTGTTGGGGTCGATCACGAAGTTCTGCCCACGCTGCTTGGTCGGGCGCAGGCCGAGATCGGCCGCGATGCGGCGGACCTCGACCGGGCCGAGGAGCCGGACGTCGGGCATGGTGGTCAGGGTAGAGAGTGCCGCCAGCCGGACGTACGACGGGCGGCCCCGGACTCTGCGCCCGGTGCCGCCCGTCGTGGGTCCAGCGTTCAGCGGTGCGTCACGTCGGCAGGCCGAGCGAGGCCGCGCAGCCCGGCCAGGCGCCGTACCCGCCGCTGGCGTCGCGGACCTTGGTCGCGATCGCGATCTGCGTCTCCCGGCTGTTCTCGCTCGGGAGGCCGGTGCCGCCGTAGGCCTGCCAGGTGCTCAGGTTGAACTGCAGGCCGCCGTAGTAGCCGTTGCCGGTGTTGATGGCCCAGTTGCCGCCGGACTCGCACTGCGCGAGCTGGTCCCAGACGGTGTTGCCCGAGGCGAAGTTGGTCGTCGGGGCCGGGGCCGCCTCCTTGGTGCCGATGCGGACGATCGCGTCGACCGCCGGCGAGAGCACCGTCTGGCTCACGACCTTGCGGACCATCAGCTTGCCGTTGCGGTAGACGAGGCGGTAGGTGACGTCGCGCTTGCCGTCCTTGCCTGCGCGGACGATCTGCTCGCGGCCCGAGGCCATCGACGAGTCCTCGCGCTCGATGGTGCCGGCCTGGATGACCTCGCCGTCGACGTGCTTCATCACGACGCGCATGTTGGTGAAGACGATCTTGTCGCCGTCCTGGAGCTCCACCTCGTCGGCAGGCTTCACCTTGTCGTGGCCGTCGATCTTCACGCCGAGCTGCTCGAGCGCGTCGGTGGCGGTCAGCGCCGGGATCGAGCGGTGGATCGGCTTCTTGCCGGCGACGACGAGCGTCAGGTGCTTGGGCGTCACGATCTCGAGCGCCATGCCGTCGCGGCCGATGGAGGCCGAGCGGCTGGTGGACAGCTCCGCGCCGGAGAAGCGCTGGCCGATCTCACCGAGGGCCGAGGCGACGTCGGTCGAGGTGACCCAGTGGGTCGTGGAGTCGCCGTCGACGGTGAGCTCGAGCGGGCGGCCGTACTGGACGTTGATCCGGCTGCCGTCACTGACCTCGGTGTCGAGGCTCGGGAGGACGACGTCGTGGTCGCCGACCTCGATGCCCTGGTCCTCCAGGACGTCTCCGACGGTGCCGCCGAGGGCGGTCACCTGACGGTCCTGGCCGTCGACCGTGAGCGTCACGGTGCTGCTCAGCGCGGCGTACCCGTAGGTGGTGCCGGCGAGCGCCAGGATGACGACCGTCGCGAGCGCGACGAGGACGCCGCGGCTACGGATCAGGGTCCCGAAACGGGAGCGGGGGTGGGGGTGCTCACTGGAAAGCACGTTTCTCCGAACGTCGTACTCCCCGGGCCTCGGGCGGCCAGCGCGGACTCCCGGGGGCGCGCGCGACACCGGTCAGGCGTCGTGCGTGCGGATCTCGGGGGTGTGGTGGCGGCAGCCGCTGGGTCACGGTCGCTGTCACCGTCGGTGGGGGCCATGGTTCTGACCTCCACCCGCGCTGGTCGTGATCGTGCTGATCGTGCTACCCGATCCCGGCCAACAATCACAGGACCATAACGGCGCCCCGGGGGCAGACCAACTCTTCCTGCCCATTTCAGGCCCAACGTGTGCAGGATTACGTGACCGGAGTTGCTCGTGTGACTGGAGTGACGCAGTGGTCTGGAGGGGTCACACCTGTCTCACCACGCTCCGCCGAACGCGGCCTCGGTGTTCGCCTCGATCGCGACACAGAGCTCCTCGAGGTCGTCGCCGCGCACCTCGGCCATCGCCCGCACCGTCAGCGGCACCAGGTAGGAGGCGTTGGGGCGTCCGCGCCAGGGCGCCGGCGTCAGGTACGGCGCGTCGGTCTCGACGAGCACCCGGTCGCGGGGCGCGACGGCGAGGGCCTCGCGCAGCGGAGCGGCGTTCTTGAAGGTCACCGTGCCCGCGAACGACAGGTGTGCGCCCCGGTCGAGGCACGCGCGGGCGAAGGCCGCGTCGCCGGAGAAGCAGTGCATCACCCAGCGCTCCGGGGCCCCCTCGGCGTCGATCACCTCGAGCACCTCGTCGTGGGCATCGCGGTCGTGGATGACCAGCGTCTTGCCGAGCCGCTTGGCGAGGTCGATGTGGCGGCGGAACGACTGCACCTGCGCGGCCCGCCCCTCCTCGCCGGTGCGGAAGTGGTCGAGCCCCGTCTCGCCGACCGCGCGCACCCGGTCGTGGGCCTGCGCCAGCCGCTCGATCTCCGCCAGCGCCGCCTCGAGCTCACCCGCGGCCTCGAGGCGCGGCGCCTCGTTGGGGTGCAGCGCGACCCCCGCGACCAGCGCCTCGTGGGTGGCGGCGGCCTCGACCGCCCAGCGGGCGCCGGGCAGGTCGCAGCCGATCTGCACGATCCGCGGCACCCCGACGGCGGCCGCCGCGGCGAGGGCCTGCTCGACCGCGAACCACTCGCCCTCGACCGGCTCGTCGGCGATGTCGAGGTGGCAGTGGTTGTCGACGACGGGGTGCGGCAGCGGCTCGGGTGCGGGCGGCCGGTCGCGGTCGCGGCGCGCGCCGCTGCGCTCCTCGGTCGCCGCGCGGCGGCGGGTGGGTCCGTCGGTCACCCGCTCGACGCTATCCGGGCCCGGACGACCTCGGCCAGGAGGTCGGGCGCCTGCGCGGGGATCCAGTGGGTGACGCCCTGCAGCACCACGAGCTGGTAGGGCCCGGTGCAGAAGTCGGCGGTGCGCTCGGCCGCGTCGCGGCCCAGCGCGACGTCACCGTCGCTCCAGACGTACGTCGTCGGCACGCCGACCGTCCACCGGGCCCAGCCGGGCGGGGTGAAGGGGACCGCGCGGTACCAGCCCAGGGCGCCCGGCAGCGCGCCGTACGCCAGGACGTCGCGGTGGAACCTCGCCAGGTCGTCCGCGGTCATCCCGCCGCGGCGCAGCCCGGCGTCGAAGCGGTCGGCGCGGTGCCCCGCGAGCCACTCCGGAAGCAGCGGCAGGGAAAAGGCCAGGAAGTACCACGAGCGCCGCAGCTGGTCCCCGTGCCGCGCGGCCGCGACGAACGCGCCGGGGTGGGGCACGGAGACGGCCGTCAGGGTGCGCACCAGGTCGGGCCGGTGGGCGGCGAGCTCCCAGGCCACGAAGGCGCCCCAGTCGTGACCGACGAGGTGCACCGGCCTTCCGACGACGTCGACCAGCGCCGCGACGTCCGCGACGAGCTCGGTGGCGCGGTAGCCCCAGCGCGTGCGCGGCCGGGCGCGGGGCGAGTAGCCGCGCTGGTCGGGCGCCAGGGTCCGCAGCCCCGCCTCGTGCAGCTGCGCGGCGACGGCGTCCCACGACGAGGCGCGCTCGGGGAAGCCGTGCAGGAGCACGACGGGGTCGCCGTCGAGCGGCCCGGTGTCGCGCACGTCGAACACCCAGCCGTCGCGCGCGTACGACGTGATCCGCTGCGTCACGGGACGTGCACCGCCTGGTAGACCTCGCGCTTGGGCACCCCGGTCGCCCGGGCGACCTCGGCGATCGCGTCCTTGCGGGTGGCGCCGGCGGCCTCGCGGTCGGCCACGGCCGCGCGGAGGCTGTCGGCGTCGGTGGCGGCCGGGGCCGCGGTCGCGCCCGACACCACGAGCGTCACCTCGCCGCGCACGCCCTCGCCCGCCCATGCGACGAGGTCGGCGAGCGGGCCGCGGCGTACCTCCTCGTGGGTCTTGGTCAGCTCCCGGCACACCGCCGCCGGCCGGTCACCGCCGAAGGCCTCGGCCATCGCGGCCAGGGCCGCCTCGGTGCGGTGCGGCGCCTCGAAGAAGACCATCGTGCGCGGCTCGTCGGCCAAGCCGGCCAGCCGCCGGGCGCGCTCGCCGGCCTTGCGGGGCAGGAAGCCCTCGAAGCAGAACCGGTCGACCGGCAGGCCCGAGACCGCGAGCGCGGTCAGCACCGCGGACGGGCCGGGCACCGCGGTGACCCGGATCCCGGCTGCCACAGCCGCCGCGACGAGGCGGTAGCCCGGGTCGGAGACGCTCGGCATCCCCGCGTCGGTGGCGAGCAGCACCCGCTCGCCGGCGAGGAGGGCCTCGACCAGGCCGGGTGTGCGGGCGGCCTCGTTGCCCTCGAAGTACGACACCACGCGCGCGGTCAGGTCGACCCCGAGCTCGGAGACCAGGCGGCGCAGGCGCCGGGTGTCCTCGGCTGCGACCACGTCGGCGGCGGCGAGCTCGGCGGCCAGCCGGGGCGGGGCGTCCTCGACCCGGCCGATCGGGGTCGCGGCCAGCACCAGCACTCCTCCCCCTGTGACCGTGTCCGCCTGCGTGCCCATGACGCGGATTCTGGCAGGGGCGGGAATGCCGCAGGTCGCCACGTACCTGCCCGTAGAGTCTGGGACCGTGACGACCGAGGCCCCTCCCGAGGCGCATCCCGCGGCCGAGCCCCCGGCCGCGCCCGCCCCGCGCCGACGCCTCACCACCCTGTCGCGCACGGCGGCCGGGCGCCCGGTGCCACCGGCGCGAGAGCGTGCCGCGGGCAGGGCCAGGCTCGAGGACCCGCTGATCAGCTGGAGCGCCGCGATCGGCATCACCGTGCTCGCCTTCGTGATGCGGGTCTGGAACCTCGGCGACCCCCACAAGTTCGCCTTCGACGAGACCTACTACGCCAAGGACGCCTGGTCGCTGCTCCACTACGGCCACGCGCAGGACTACGTGGACAGCGCCAACGACCTCATCCTCGGCGGCACCACCACGGGCGTCTGGAAGGACACCGCGTCGATGGCGGTGCACCCCGACGGCGGCAAGTGGCTGATCGCCCTGGGCGAGCACTTCTTCGGCATGGACCCCTTCGGCTGGCGGATCGCCTCGGCGGTCGTCGGGTCGCTGATGGTGCTGGTCATGTGCCGGCTGGGCCGCCGCCTGACGGGGTCCACGCTGCTCGGCTGCGTGGCCGGCCTGCTGCTGATGTTCGACGGTCTCCACTTCGTGCTCTCGCGGCTGGCCCTGCTCGACATCTTCGTGGCCTTCTGGCTGTTGTGCGCGGTCGCCTGCGTGGTCAACGACCGCGACTGGTTCCGCGCGAAGCTGGGCCGCCTCGCGCCCGACGGCGTGACCAGCGGCTTCGGGCCGGTGCGCGGGCTGCTGTTCCGGCCGTGGCTGCTCCTCGCCGGCATCTGCTTCGGCCTCGCGATCGGCACCAAGTGGACCGCGCTCTACCCGCTCGCGGCGTTCGGCCTGCTGGTGTGGGCGTGGTGCTGGGGCGCGCGTCGCTCGTTCGGCGTGCGCTGGCCGGTGCTGAGGTCGGCGCTGGTCGACGGCCTCCCGGCGTTCGTGCACCTCGTCGTGATCGGGGCGATCGCCTACCTGATGACCTGGACCGGGTGGCTGATGCACGCCAACGACTACGAGCGCGACCTCTCCTCCACGCAGTACACCCACTTCAACGGCGGCCAGGACTGGCCGACCGCGTCCGAGCCCGACGCCAGCGGCCTCGGCGAGGTCTGGCAGTCGATGCGCTCGCTGGCGCACTACCACCGCGACGTCTACGTCTTCCACACCCAGTTCCTCAACGACGCCACGCACACCTACCAGTCGCAGCCCTCGGGCTGGCCGCTGCTCAACCGCGGCGTGGGCGTCGACGCCGACACCGACATCCAGCCCGGCGAGGACGGCTGCACGGCGCCCGAGGGCAGCAACTGCCTGCGCCAGATCCTGCTGCTCGGCACACCGGCGCTGTGGTGGGGCGGCTGCCTGGCCATGCTCTGGGGGCTGGTGATGTGGATCGGGGCACGCGACTGGAGGTGGGGTGTGCCCATCGTCGGCCTGCTCTCGGGCTGGCTGCCGTGGATGCAGTACGACGACCGACCGATCTTCCTCTTCTACGCGATCGTGCTGGTGCCCTTCCTGGCGCTGGCCGCCACCCTGGCCATGGGCCAGATGATCGGCACGTCCCGCGAGCCCTCGCGCCGTCGTACGTTGGGGGTCGTCGCGGCGGGCTCGTTCTTCGTGCTCGTGCTGGCCAACTTCGCGTGGTTCTGGCCGATCTACACCGACGGCCTGCTCACGCACAGCGAGTGGCTCGGGCGGATCTGGTTCAAGCGCTGGGTCTGACCCGCCCCCGGGCGCTCACCCCGCGGGGATGAGGCCGGGCCGCCCCGGGTGGGGTGGGATGGCCAGCCATGGAGGTCTACTACTACATCAGCGCTTTCATCCTCGGGTGCGTCAGCGCACTGGTGTGCTGGATCCTGGCGCAACGCAAGGGACGCTCGCCGATCGGCTTCGCGATCGTCGGGTTCTTCCTGCCGCTGGTCGGGATCATCGTGGCCGCCGTCTGGCCGCGGGCGGAGAGCGCATGATCCGCACGATCCCGCACATGCCGATCGGCACGATCGGCTTCGAGGCGACCGGCAAGGTCTCGCAGGAGGACTACGAGACGGTGCTGGTCCCGGCCGTGCGGGCCGCCATGGAGGCCGGGCGGGTGCGCATCCTGTACGTCCTCGGCGACGACTTCGAGTCCTACGCGCCCGGCGCGATGTGGGCCGACACCCGGCTCTGGGCCGGCAACCTCCGCGGCTGGGAGAAGATCGCGATCGCCACGGACATCGACTGGATCGAGAACGCGATCAAGGCCTTCCGCTGGATGATGCCCGGCAAGGTCCGGCTGTTCGACGAAGACGAGGTCGACGAGGCCCAGCTCTGGCTGGCCCGCGAGGACTGACCTCGCCCCGCTGACGCTGCCCTGCCGACGGGTCGTGTGCCCGTGAGCACCCGTCGGGGTGTCCTGGGGCACACGACCCATCGCTGCGCTCAGGTGGTCACCGGGCGCTGCCGGCCGGGACGAGGAGCTCGGCGGCACGCTCTCGGCCGCCCCGACACCGACCTGCGGGTGCGTCCGCGCCGCCTATCCCCTGGGAGCCGGCCGATGACCACGATCGTGCTGGCCGACGACCACCCGCTGGTCCGCCAGGGCCTGCGCGCCGTCCTCGACACGACCGACGACATCGAGGTGGTCGCCGAGGCCGACGACGGCCGCGAGGCGGTCCGGCTCTGCGTCGAGCAGCACCCCGACGTGGTCCTCATGGACCTGCAGATGCCGGGGCTGCACGGCATCGACGCGACCCGGGAGGTCTGCCGGGTGGCTCCCGACACGGCCGTCCTCGTGCTCACGCACGACGACGACACGGTGTTCGGGCCGTCGCCGCGGGTGCGGCCGGCTACCTGCTCACGGGCGCGGACGGCTCCGACATCGTGGCCGCGGTGCGGGCGGCGGCGGCCGGGCAGGTGGTCTTCGGCGCGGCGCTGGCGAAGCGGCTGCAGGGCTGGTTCGCGCGCCCGCCGACGGCGCCCGAGGCGCGCCGTTCCCGCGCTGACCGACCGCGAGCGGGAGATCCTCGACGGCGTCGCCGCGGGGCTCAGCAACCCGGAGATCGGCCGCCGGCTGTTCCTCTCGCCCAAGACCGTCGCCAACAACGTGAGCGCGATCCTCGACAAGCTCCAGGTCGCGCACCGCGCCGAGGCGATCGTGCGCGCCCGCGAGGCGGGGCTCGGCCGGACCGAGTGAGGTCTACGACGGGGGCGGGCTGAACACCGTCACCTGAGGACCCTCGGGCGGACGCACCCGCGCGTTCACGTCACCCCAGGGGGTCGGTCGCGCCTCGGCCAGCAGCTCCGCCCCCGCCGCCACCAGCCGGACGGCGGCCTCGCCGGCGTCCTCGACGGCGAAGGCGAGGCGCACCGGGCCGGCGACCCGCTCCCCGACCTCCACCTCGTCGACGAACTCGGCGTGCTCCTCGTCGATCAGCTCGAGCGTGGCCCTGCCGGCCTCGAGCACCACGCCGTGGCCGTGGAACTCCCAGCTCTGGGACTCGTCGAGCCCGAGGGCGTCGCGGTAGAAGGCGCGCAGCGCCGCGTGGTCCTTCACGGTGAGCGAGACCCGCAGCTCGCTCACCCGCAGCACGGGGCCCGGGTCAGGTGTCGGCATGACCCCAGCATGCCGTGGCGCAGAGACCAAAGCCCCCGTTCACCACCACTTTCGGCCCTTGTCGCCCGGAGCGGGACACCGCGATGTTCGAGACGGGGCTGCTTCGTCGCGAGGAGGCTCTGGCATGAAGACACCGGTGGAACACGCGCCCAGGCCCTTCGAGGACTACGAGGGCGTGCGGCAGGGGTTCTCGTGGGACGACGTGCGGGCGCGCCTTCCGGGGCTGCCCGGCGGCCGCGGGCTCAACATCGCGCACGTCGCCGTGGACCGGCACGTCGCCGAGGGCCACGGCGACCGGGTCGCCCTGCGGTGCCTCGGCGAGGACGGCTCCGTCGCGGACCTCACCTACGCCGGGCTGGCCGAGCAGACCAGCCGGTTCGCCCACGTGCTCGACGACCTCGGCGTGCGCCCGGGCGAGCGGGTGATGACCCTGCTCGGCCGGCAGCCCGAGCAGTACGTCGCCACACTCGGCACCCTCAAGCACCGCGCGGTCACCGCGCCGCTGTTCTCCTCGTTCGGTCCCGAGCCGATCCGTGACCGGCTGCGCCTCGGCGACGCCCGGGTGCTGGTCACCACCCGCCAGCTCTACAAGCGCAAGGTGGCCCAGCTCCGCGACTCCCTGCCGGGCCTCGAGCACGTGCTCGTCGTCGGCGGCGAGCCGCCGCCCGGCACGCTCGACCTGCAGGCCGCGCTGGACGCCGCCCCGCCGTCGTACGAGATCGGGGAGACCGACCCCGAGGACATGGCGCTGCTCCACTTCACCAGCGGCACGACGGGCAAGCCCAAGGGCGCCGTGCACGTGCACGCGGCCGTCGCCGCGCACCACGCCACCTCGGCCTTCGCGCTCGACCTGCACGAGGGCGACGTGTTCTGGTGCACCGCCGACCCCGGGTGGGTGACCGGCACGTCGTACGGCATCATCGCGCCGCTCACCCACGGTGCGACGCTGATCAGCTACGGCGGGGAGTTCGACGCGCAGGCCTGGTACCGCCTCCTCGAGGAGCAGCGCGTCAACGTCTGGTACACGGCGCCGACCGCGCTGCGGATGCTCGTGAAGTACGGCGTGGACCTGCCCCGTCAGCACGACCTCTCCGCGCTGCGGCACATCGCGAGCGTCGGCGAGGCGCTCAACCCCGAGGTGGTCGTCTGGGGCCGCGAGGCCTACGGCCTCACCGTGCACGACAACTGGTGGCAGACCGAGACCGGCGCGATCATGATCAGCAACTACCCCGGCATGGAGGTCCGGCCCGGGTCGATGGGCCGGCCGATGCCGGGTGTCGAGGCGACCGCGCTGGTGCGCGGGGCCGACGGACGCGCTGCCGTCGTGGACGGCGAAGCAAGGCCGGCGGCGACCGGCGAGATCGGCGAGATCGCACTGCGACCGGGCTGGCCGTCGATGTTCCGCGGCTACCTCGACGACGACGAGCGCTACGCGGCCTGCTTCAAGGGCGGCTGGTACTGCTCGGGCGACGTGGCGCGGGTCGACGAGGACGGCTACTTCTGGTTCGTCGGCCGCGCCGACGACGTGATCAAGTCCGCCGGCCACCTGGTCGGCCCGTTCGAGGTCGAGACGGCGCTGATGGAGCACCCGTCGGTCCTCGAGTCGGGCGTGATCGGCAAGCCCGACCCCGTCGCCGGCGAGCTGGTCAAGGCCTTCGTGACGCTCAAGCCCGGGTACGAGCCGACCGAGGAGCTGCGCATGGACCTGCTGGCCTTCGGACGCCGCCGCCTCGGTGGGCTGGCCCCGAAGGAGATCACCTTCGACCAGCACCTTCCGCACACCAGCAGCGGCAAGGTCATGCGCCGCCTGCTCAAGGCCCGTGAGCTCGGCCTGCCCGAGGGCGACGTCTCGACGCTGGAGGGGTCGTCATGAGCGCCGCGCGCCGAGCCCGCGTCGCCGACGACCCGGTCCGCAAGCACCGGCTCGAGCTGCTCCGCACCATGGTGACGATCCGTCGCTTCGAGGAGCGGTGCGCCGAGCTCTACAGCGCCACCCGGATCCGCGGGTTCCTGCACCTCTACGTCGGGGAGGAGGCCGTCGCCACCGGCGTCCTCGCCACGCTGGGGAGCGACGACAAGGTCGTGTCGACCTACCGCGAGCACGGCCACGCCCTGGCCCGCGGCGTCCCGATGGACGCGGTGATGGCGGAGATGTTCGGCCGCCAGAGCGGCTGCAGCCGCGGCCGCGGCGGCTCCATGCACCTGTTCCACAAGCCGAGCGGGCTGGTCGGCGGCAACGCGATCGTCGGCGGCGGCATCCCGCTCGCGGTCGGCCTCGCCCTCGCCGACAAGCTGCGCGGCCGCGACGGTGTCACCGTCTGCTTCTTCGGCGACGGCGCCGCAGCCGAGGGGGAGTTCCACGAGTCGCTCAACCTGGCCGCGCTGTGGCACCTGCCGGTGCTCTTCTGCTGCGAGAACAACCGCTACGCGATGGGCACCGCGATCACCACGGAGCACGCGCGCACCGACCTGGCGCTGCGGGCCGCCTCGTACGGCCTGGTGGCAGCGCCGGTCGACGGCATGGACGTGCTCGCGGTCGAGGAGGCGGCCCGTCGTGCCGTCGCGGGCATCCGCGCCGGCGGCGGCCCGCACTTCCTCGAGCTCGACACCTACCGGTTCCGGGCGCACTCGATGTACGACCCGGACCGCTACCGCGACAAGGCCGAGATCTCCTCGTGGAAGGAGCACGACCCGATCGGGGCGCTGGTGGCGACGATGGAGGCCGCCGGCCAGCTGACGGAGAAGGACCTCGAGGCGATCCGCGCCGAGGTCGACCAGCAGATCGACCGCGCGGTCGAGGTGGCCGAGGCCGGCCCGCTGGAGCCGGTCGAGGACCTGACGCGCTTCGTCTACTCCGAGAGGAGCGCGACATGACCGCCGTGGCCACGCAGGAGACGACGTACCGCGAGGCCCTGCGCGAGGCGTTGCGGGAGGCGTTGCGCGAGGACGACCGGGTGTTCCTCATGGGCGAGGACGTCGGCGCCTACGGCGGCTGCTTCGCCGTGAGCCTCGGGCTGCTCGAGGAGTTCGGCCCCGAGCGCATCCGCGACACGCCGCTCTCGGAGTCGGCGTTCGTCGGCGCCGGCATCGGCGCCGCGCTCGCGGGCATGCGACCCGTGGTCGAGGTGATGACCGTCAACTTCAGCCTGCTCGCCCTCGACCAGATCATGAACAACGCCGCGTCGCTGCTGCACATGTCCGGCGGCCAGTACAACGTGCCGCTGGTGATCCGCATGACCACCGGCGCGGGTCGACAGCTGGCGGCGCAGCACTCGCACAGCCTGGAGGGCTGGTTCGCCCACATCCCGGGGATCCGCGTGCTGGCCCCGGCGACGCTCGAGGACGCGCGCGGCATGCTCGCCCCCGCCCTGCGCGACCCCGACCCCGTGCTGATCTTCGAGCACGGGTCGCTCTACGCGGCGAAGGGCACCCTGCCCGAGCCGCTCGAGCCCGTCGACCTCGACCACGCCGCCGTGCGGCGCCCCGGGACCGACGTCTCGCTGATCACCTACGGCGGCACGCTCGCCCGCACGCTCGACGCCGCGTCGGCGCTGGAGGCCGAGCACGGGGTGTCCGCGGAGGTCATCGACCTGCGGACGCTGCGCCCGCTCGACGACGCCACGATCATCGACTCCGTACGACGCACCCACCGCGCCGTCGTCGTCGACGAGGGGTGGCGCAGCGGCAGCATCTCGGCGGAGATCAGCGCCCGGATCACCGAGCAGGCCTTCTTCGAGCTCGACGCCCCGGTGCAGCGCGTGTGCACCGCCGAGGTCCCCATCCCCTACGCCAAGCACCTCGAGGAGGCCGCCCTGCCCCAGCCGGAGCAGGTGGTGGCCGCCGTGCTCGAGACCCTGGGGTGAGCCGTGCCGGACTTCACGATGCCGTCACTGGGCGCCGACATGGACGAGGGCACGCTCCTCGAGTGGTTGGTCGCGCCAGGTGACACGGTGCACCGCGGCGACGTCGTGGCCGTGGTCGACACGGCGAAGGCGGCCGTCGAGGTCGAGTCCTTCGTCGAGGGCGTGATCGAGCAGCTCCTCGTCGAGCCGGGGACGACCGTCCCCGTCGGGCAGCCACTGGCCCGGCTCGGGGACGGCGCGGCCGTCGCGGCCGGCGCGGAGGAAGCGCCCGAGAAGACCGTTGAGCCGGCACCCGAACCTGCCGTCGCGGCACCGGAGCCCGTCGTCACGGCACCGGAGCCCCTCGTCACGGCACCGGCCGTCGCCGCTCCCGACCTGCGGCCACCCGCCGTCCACTCCCCCCTCGTGCGGCGCGACGCCGAGCGGCTCGGCGTCGACCTCGCGCGGGTGGCCGGGAGCGGTCCGGGCGGCGCCATCACCCGCGACGACCTCCAGCGTGCCGCCGCCCACCCGGCGCCCGCCCCGGCGCGCGAGGGCGTCCGGGTGCGGGCCACACCCCAGGCCCGGCGGCTCGCCGCGGAGCTCGGCGTCGACCTGGTGGCGCTGGCGACGACCTCCGAGCCGGTGCGCGCTGCCGACGTCCGCGCCGCCGCGTCCGCAGGCACACCCACCGGCCCGCCCGCCAGCCCGCCTGCCAGTCCACCGGCGCCGGCGGCGGCCGCGTCCGTGACGGCCTCGTCGACCCCGGCCGGACCCGACGCGATGCGGTCCACCATCGCCCGCCTGATGGCCCGGTCGAAGCGCGAGATCCCCCACTACTACCTGTCGACCACCGTCGACCTCGCACCGGCCCTCACCTGGATGCAGGAGCAGAACCGGCAGGCCGCGATCGAGGACCGGCTGGTGCCCGCGGCCCTGCTGCTCAAGGCGACGGCACTGGCCGTGCAGGCCGCCCCGGCCCTCAACGGCTACTGGGTCGACGGCGCGTTCCAGCCGGCAGCCGAGGTCCACCTCGGCATCGCGATCTCCCTGCGCCGTGGGGGGCTGGTCGCGCCCGCCCTCCACGATGCCGCGCACCTGCCCCTGGTCGAGCTGATGCGACAGATGCGCGACCTGGTGACCCGCGCCCGGGCGGGCCGGCTCCGCGGCTCCGAGCTCACCGACGCGACCATCACCGTCACCAACCTCGGCGACCAGGGCGTCGAGGCCGTGCACGGGGTGATCTACCCGCCGCAGGTGGCGCTGGTCGGCTTCGGACGCGTCGTGGAGCGTCCCTGGGCGGTCGACGGCCTGCTCGGCGTCCGCCCCGTCACCACCCTGACCCTCGCCGGTGACCACCGCGCGACCGACGGCTTCACCGGCGCGCGCCTGCTCGCCGACATCGACGACCGCCTGCACCACCCGGAGGAGCTATGACCGACACCGCCCTGACCCCCGAGGCCGCACGGGCCGCCGTCGCGACCGCGATCCTGCGGATCGTCCCCGACGCTGACCTCGACGACCTCGACGACGACGCGCGGCTGCGCTCGGAGCTGGAGCTCGACTCCCTCGACTTCTTGTCGTTCGTCGAGCTGCTCAGCAGCGCGACCGGCGTGCGGATCGACGAGGCCGACTACCCGGCGCTCGCGTCGACCGCGAGCTGCATCGAGTTCCTGACCTCCCGGGCGCCGGCACGCTGACGCTGCCGGGGAAGTCGACCGCGCGGGGTACTCGACACGCGGGCACGCGCGAGCAACAATGGCCTCGCTTGGCTGAACAGTCAGTCAAGGGTCACAGCGATGCAGGAGCCTGCCGGCTCGCCTGTGAGGAGACGTGGCGATGAGCTTCGACCAGTGGGACCCGGACCATCGTCGGCCCCGACCGCCGCGATCACGTCGACCACGACCGGCGCTGCCCCCGCTGGGCCGCCCCCTCGACCGCCGCCAGGTGCTGCGTGGCGGGCTGTGGCTCGGCGTCGGGCTCGGCGCGGCACCCCTGCTCGCGGCGTGCAACAACGGGTCGCCCCAGGTGCAGGGGGGCGAGGCGCCGTACCCGCTGGCCCGGCCCGACTCCCCGGTCACGCTCCCGATCAAGGACTCCAACCCCGCGATCGCCGACGGCCTGGAGCCCGAGACCGGTGGCGCGTTCAAGATCCTGAACTACGACCAGTACATGGCGCCGGGCGTGATGAAGGACTTCGGCGACCAGCACGGCGTCGAGGTGCAGGTGACGCCGTACACCAACTACGACGAGATGCTCGCCAAGATCCGCGCGCCCGGTGAGTCCTTCGACCTCGTCTTCCCGGGGCCGAGCGTGCTCAGCAAGATGGTCTACGCCGACCTGCTCCAGCCGCTCAACCACAGCTACGTGCCCCACCTGGAGAACGTCTGGGAGGAGTACCAGGACCCCTGGTACGACCGGGAGGCCCGCTACACGGTGCCGTACACGATCTACACCACCGGCGTGCTCTACCGCGCCGACGTGGTCACGAGCGTGCCCGACAACGGCTACGACCTGATGTGGGACGACGCGTACGCCGGCAAGGTCTACCTCCTCGACGACCCGGGCGAGGCCATCGGCATGTCGCTGCTGCGCAACGGCATCACCGACGACATCAACACCAGCGACCCGGCCGAGGTGCAGGCGGCCACCGACTCGCTCATCGAGCTGATCGACCTGGTCAACATCAAGGCGAACGTCAACGCCTACTCCGAGGTGCCCGAGGGGACGGCGACCATCCACCAGGCCTGGTCGGGCGACGCCATCGCCGGCCAGTACTACCTGCCGAAGGGCGAGACCCCCGACGTGCTGGCGTACTGGCGGCCCGAGGACCCGTCGCAGCGCGTCGTCGGCAACGACGTCATCGCCATCCCGAAGAGCGCGACCAAGCCGGTCCTCGCCCACCTCATGATCAACGACCTGCTCGACAACGAGATCGGGCTGAGGAACTTCGGGTGGAACGGCTACCAGCCCCCGCTCACCAAGCTCTCCGCGGAGTACCTGGTCGACCAGGGCTACATCCCGTCGAACCTGATGAGCTCCGTGGTGGTGCCCGAGGACTTCGACACCGGCCTCACCTTCTACGAGGTGAGCCCCAGCACCGAGGCGCTGTGGCGCCAGAACTGGTCGAGGTTCAAGTCAGGTGGCTGACCGGCAGCCGACCCACGAGCGCGCGACGCGGCGCCTGTGGCCGGCCCTCGCACTCCCGGGCACCGTCTGGCTGATCGCCCTCTTCGTCGTGCCGACGTACGCCGTGATGGCGGTCGCGTTCAGCGGCTACATCAACGTCTTCGGCGAGCCGATCCCCGCCTGGAACCCGCTCGACTGGCAGTTCACCACCTTCCTCGACGTGCTCTCCGAGTCGATCTCGGGCACCTACCGCGAGGTGTGGATCCGCACCGGTCTCTACACGATCGTCTCGCTGGCCATCTGCGTCGTCGTCGGCTACCCGGTGGCCTACTACACCGCCCGCCTCGCCGGGAAGCGCCGCGGGCTGGTGCTGGCGCTGATCCTGGCGCCGTGGTGGATCAACTACATCACCCGGATGCTGGCGTGGATCAACATGCTGCAGGACGACGGCTACGTGAACCGGATCATCGGCGTGGTCGGCATCGACCCGGTCAACTGGCTGGCGGGCAACGCCTACACGGTCGTGCTGGCGCTGGCCTACGGCTACCTGCCGTTCTTCATCATCCCGCTCTTCGCCTCCATCGACCGGATCGACCAGCGGCTGCTGGAGGCCTCGCGCGACCTCGGCGTCGGGATGGTGCGCACCTTCCTGCACGTCACCCTGCCGCTGTCGAAGCTGGGCCTGATCACCGCGATGGTGATCACCGCGCTGCCGATGGCCGGCGACTACTACACCAACACGCTGGTCTCGGGCTCGCCGAAGACCAACATGATCGGCAACCAGATCGAGCTCTTCCTGCTGCAGGGGCCCCTCAAGAACTACGGCGCCTCGCTGGTGCTGCTGCTCTCGCTGGTCCTGCTGTTCTTCATGGCCTACTACCTGGTCCTCACCCAGCGCGCGAGCAAGGACGCCACCCGGTGACCGCGACCGACGTACGACGCGACGCGTCCGCCGCTCCCCGCCCGAGCACCCGCCGGCGGGTCCCGCCGTGGCGCAACCCTTGGCGCAAGCCCTACGTGCTCGCGACCCTGACCTGGGCGTACATCCTCTGGTCGCTGCTCCCCGTGCTGGTCGCCGTGCAGTTCTCCTTCAACGACGGCCGGTCGCGCAGCACCTGGCAGGGCTTCTCCACCCAGTGGTACTGCTGCGCCGAGGGCTCGATCGGCGAGGACCAGAGCCTGCTCCAGTCGCTTCAGAACAGCCTCACCCTCGGCCTGCTGACGGTCCTCGTCGCCACCCCGCTGGGCGTGATGCTCGCGATGGGGCTCACCCGCTGGCGCTCGCGCAGCAGCAAGGTGGCCAACGGCATCGCGATGATCCCGCTGGTGACGCCCGAGATCGTGGTCGGCTCGGCGCTCTACCTGGTGATGGTGAACCTCTACACGTTCGTGCCGCTCGGCCTCCCAGCCATGCTGCTCGGCCACGTCACCTTCTCGGTCTCCTACGTCGTGGTCATCGTGCGCTCCCGGCTGCTGGCGATCGGCCGCGACTACGAGGAGGCCAGCCAGGACCTCGGCGCCAGCCCCCTGCAGGCGATCCGTACCGTGCTGGTCCCGCTGCTCATGCCCTCGATCTTCGCCTCGGCGATGATCGTCTTCGCCACCTCGCTCGACGACTTCGTGGTCAGCCAGTTCCTCTTCGGCGACGCGGCCAACGCGACCGTCCCGATCAAGCTCTACAACGCGGTCCGATCCTCCCCCACGCCCGCGCTCAACGCGCTGGCCACGCTGCTGCTGGTGGCCTCGTTCCTCGCGCTGCTGCTCGCGTACGTCGGGTTGCGCGCGCGCCGCCGGGGCAGCGACCGGTCGGCGCTGGAGGACCTCGCCGACTACGGCTGAGCCGGCGCGACGGGCTCCGGCGCGGCGAGGTCGGACGACCGCAGGAACCGGTCGACCGTGATCTGCAGCGCCACCCGTGACGGGTTCGGCCTCGGGGTCCGGTAGCGCGCGGCGTACCGCTCCTCCGCACGACGGACCGACGCGGCGTCCGTCCTCACCTCGGCCGTGCCCTCGATGGTCGACCACCTCCGGCCGTCCACCTGGCAGGCCGCGACCCTGGGGTCGGCGGCGACGTGGACGGCCTTCAGCGAGCTGCTGGACGTGATGACCCAGGCACACCGCTCCTCGAGATCGAGCGCCACGCCGACCGGGGTCACGTGGGGCCGGCCGTCGACGCGCAGCGTGGTCAGGGTGCACAGGTGTCGCTCGCTCCAGAACTGCAGGAGCGGTGCCGGGAAGTCGTCCCAGCGCGGTTGCCACGAAGCCACGGCACGATCGTCGCACGCCGACCGGCGTCGCGCGGGTGGGCCTGCGCGCCCCGGGGTCAGGCGTCGACGGCGACCGGCTCGGCCTCGGCTGCCGGCCGGGCCGAGGGCGCCAGCACCCGCAGCGCCTCGCGCGGGAGCCGGACGGTCACCGGCTGACCGGTCGTGAAGACGTCGCGGCCGACGCGGTTGGTGCTCACCGACTGCAGCACCGTGTCGTGCGGCAGACGGACCTTCACCTGGGTCGTCGAGCCGAGGAAGACGGCGTTCTCGACCATGCCGGGCAGGCAGTTGTCGCCGGTGCGTCCGGCCTCGTCCAGCTCGACGCACTCCGGTCGGATCACCGCGCGCCGCGCGCCGTCCTCGGCGCCGTCGGGGGCCTGCGCCTCGAGGGTGAACTCGCCGTAGCGCACCGTGCGCGTCGCGCCGCCGCCCGGCAGGCACTCGACGTCGAGCAGGTTGGCGACGCCGAGGAAGTCGGCGACGAACTCGGTCCGGGGCTCCTGGTAGACCTCGCGGGGGGTGCCGAGCTGCACGATCCGGCCGCCGTCCATGACGGCGAGCCGGTTGGACATCTCCAGCGCCTCCTCCTGGTCGTGGGTGACGAAGACGAAGGTGATCCCGACCTCGCGCTGCAGCGCGGTCAGCTCGGCGCGCAGCGAGTGGCGCAGCTTCGCGTCGAGGGCCCCGAGCGGCTCGTCGAGGAGCAGCACCGAGGGCTCGAGGACCAGCGCCCGGGCCAGGGCCACGCGCTGCTGCTGCCCGCCGGACATCTGGTGCGGCCGACGCTCGGCGTACTCGCTGAGGCGCACCATCTCGAGCGCGCGGGCGACCCTGACCGCCTTCTCCTGCTTGTCGACGTCCTTGCGCCAGCGCAGGCCGTAGGCGACGTTCTTCTGCACGTCGAGGTGGGGGAAGAGGGCGTAGCTCTGGAAGACCGTGTTGACCGGCCGCTTGTGGGGCGGGCTCTGGGCCACGTCGACCCCGTCGATGAGGATCTGGCCGTCGGTGGGCTGCTCGAAGCCGCCGAGCATCCGCAGCGTCGTGGTCTTGCCGCAGCCCGACGGGCCGAGCAGCGTGAAGAACTCGCCGCCCTCGATCTCGAGGTCGATGCCGTCGACGGCGACCACGCCGTCGAACTCCTTGCGCAGGCCGACGATCGAGATCGACCCGCCACCGGCGCGGGGGGCGGCATCACCTCGGGGCATGCGCCGAGTTTAGACAGCAGGACGGCCGTTGGACAGGCCGTGACTGAACAAACAGTCAGCCCTGCGCCGAGGAGCGGACGCGCGGGTCGTGGCCCGTCACGGGGAGCACGGTCCTCTGGCCGTCGGAGGGCGCCACCACGACGTGCTCGGCGCCGAAGAGGTGGGCGAGGGACAGGCCGCCGGCGACGGCCTGCTCCAGCTCCCGGTAGGTCATCGGGAAGGGCCGCCGTCCGCCCGACCGGTTGCGCCAGGCACCGGTCGCGGGGTCGACGAAGGTGTAGACGGTGCTCAGGGCGCTGCCTCCGTTCGGTGGTCACGACGCCCGGCCGAGGCTGGCACCGGTCGGGTGACGATCGGCACACCCGCAGGGGTGAGGACCGGTGCCGCGGCAGTTGCACACGCTGTCCCCCGGTTACGTGCGGCCCCGGGGGGCACCAGAGCCCACGACGTCCCACGGCCGCGGGTGTGGGTCGTCGAGGTCTCCCGGCTCAAGACCGAGGGCCGGGGGACCGCCCCGCCGGGTCAGCCCGTCGGACCGAACCGCTCCACCCGGATGTCGCCGGCCGGCACGCCGAGGTCGAGCAGCAGCGCCTCGGCGTACGCCGCGAACCGGGCCGAGCCGCAGACGTAGGCGCGCTCGACGCCCTCGAGCAGGGGCGTGATCTCCGCGCGCGTCGGGGCGCCGGCCGGTCGGGTGTCGGTGTCGCGCCGGGTGTACGCGACGACCGCGCCGGCGCGGGTGAGCTCCGCGCGGTAGGGCAGGTCGTCGGGGCCGCGGGCCACCGCCACCACCCGCAGCAGGTCGCGACGGTCGAGGCGGGCGGCGGTGCGCAGCATGGAGACGGCGGGCACGACGCCCGTGCCGCCGACGAGGCAGAGCGCCGGCGTCGTGGTGTCCCAGGTGAACCACCGCCCGATCGGACCACGCATCTCCAGCACGTCCTCGACCTCGACGACGTCGGAGAGGAAGGAGGAGACCTCGCCGTCGGGCAGCCGCTCGACCAGGAGCTCGACCAGCGGGTCGGCGTCGTCGCTGGCGACGGAGTAGGAGCGCTGCGCGGTGTAGCCGTCGGGCGCGCGCAGGCGCAGCAGGTAGTGCTGGCCGGGCCGGTGCCGGATCCGGCCCTCCACCTGCAGGCGCAGCCGCACGGTGCGGTCGGTGGGCAGGTCCTTCTCGACGACGGTGCCGGTGGTCCACGCGGTCTCGACGGGGCGCACGTCCTCGATCGACATCCGCTCCTCCTCAGTCACCCTGGTAGCGCTGCTCGAGCCAGGGGTCGCCGCGGTCGTGGTAGCCGTTCTGCTCCCAGAAGCCCGGGCGGTCGTGGGCCATCACCTCGAGCCGGGACACCCACTTCGCGGACTTCCAGAAGTAGAGGTGAGGCACCAGCAGCCGCACCGGTCCCCCGTGGTCCTGCGGGAGCGGCTCGCCGCCGTACTCCCACACCAGCCAGGCCTTGCCGTCCACCAGGTCGGACAGCGGCAGGTTGGTGGTGTAGCCGGTGCTCGCGTGCGCCATCACGTACGCCGCGTCGCCGGTCGGGCGGGCCGCCTCGAGCAGGAGGTCCACGCTCACGCCGCGGAACGCGACGTCGAGCTTGGACCACGTCGTCACGCAGTGGATGTCGCCGACGTACGACGAGCGGGGCAGCTCGTGGAGCTGGTCCCACGTCCACGTCGTCGGCTGCTCCACGAGCCCGTCCACGGTGACGCTCCACCGCTCCGGGTCGATCCGCGGCGTGGCCTCCGCGGTGAGGACCGGCCAGCTCGCGCCGGTGTCGTACTGGCCCGGCGGCAGCCTGCCCTCCGGGTTCCTCCGCCGACCCACGAACCCTCGGGTGACGCTCATGCAGCTCCTCCTGACCGCGAGCGGGGCGCGCCGGGGTGGCCACGGGCGGCCGCGCGCGGAGCCATTCTCCCCGACGGTGCCTCGCGGTGTCGCCCGACGTCAGGAGGCCGCCGCCGGCACCGGTGGTCGGGCGCTGCTACGCCGGCTGCCCCGCGTCGTCGACCCACGCGGTGTGGGCGGACTCGCTCTGGTCGGGCGTGGAGAGACCGAGGAGCGTGCTCGGCGACTGGGTGTTGTGGTCGTCCGCCGCCTGCTCCATCAGCCGCGCCGCGAGGCCGGCCTCGGTGTCGCTGGGGACGACGAGCAGCCGGAGCCGCCGACCCGACAGCACCTTGACCATCATCACGTGGGTGTCGTCGCTCGGGAACGAGCCGACCTTCACCGGGCCGCGCTCGGCCTGGATCCGGCGCATGCTCGGGGAGCCGCTGACGGCGTCCCAGTCGGGACGGGAGAACAGCAGCCGCTCGACCCGGCCGACCGCTGCCGGGAAGTGGTCGACGAGGTCGGCGGCCTCGCGCTGGAGGTCGCGCGACTGGGGCCACCAGGCCCCGTCGAGCGGACCGTCGTGGACGTTGGCGTCGACCCGGATGCGCAGCGCGACACGCGCGACTTCGGGCGACGGTGATGTGGGACCTGGCGGTGACGTCGTCATGACGCCCAACCTTCCGATCTGCCCCCACGGACTCGACGAGTCCGGTTCGGCAGGTGATTGATTCCCACCGTACCCCGGCCGTGCGGCAGGGCCCCCTTCTCGAGAGGCCCCGCCGACGCGACTACTTGCCGGGGCCGATCAGCTGGTAGTGGAAGACCGAACCGGCGGGGATGCTCTCGTTGCCGGACGCGCAGACGACGAGGTTGGCGATCGCGCCGCCCTGGCTGGTCTCGCTGATCATCGTCGGCAGCACCACGCCGCTGTTGGACAGGACGGGCCCACCGTCGGCATCGGTCACGTGACCGACCACCAGAGACCCGATCACTCCCGGGGGCGCGGGGTTGTAGAGGTCCAGGAACGTCTGGCGGCACTCGCCGGCCGGGATCGCGAGCGGCTGCGACGTGGTGGCGGTCTGGGCGTGGTCCTTGCCGCCGAGGTCGATGAGGCGCAGGCCGAAGTTCCTCACCTTGGACGACGTGACGGCGCCGCCGTCCAGCTTGGGCGTCGTCACCGCCCCCGAGGCGAGGTGCCGGGTGTGCACCTCACCGGCACGGAGGGTGGACAGCGCATACGCGCCGCTGGAGGTGGCGATCACCAGCGCCAGCAGGGAGATGAAGAGACTGGGCGTGAGGTGGCGCGACAGGGTGCGGAACCTGGTCATGGTGACTCCTCGGGCTGGGATGACGTCTCGCCACCCTGCCCCTCGCAGGCCGCCGGGCGCCACGACCGCACGCCGTCGCTAGACCAGGGGCCCACCACCGGGCGCTCGCCACCCATGTCGGTGGTGGACTCGACCACCGCGGCGCCGCGACCCGCCCGGCGTAGGGTTCGGTCACCCACCTCGAAGGGAGCCCCATGAGCGCGCACGAGCCGGCCGAGGCGAGCCGCCTCTTCGAACGCCTCTTCGCGGCAGGGGACCTCGACGGCCTGATGGCGCTCTACGAGGACGACGCGGTGTTCCCGACGCCTCACGGGACGTCGACCGGGCAGGCCGCGATCCGCGCGACCCTCCAGGCCTACCTCGACTCGGGTGCGGAGCTGACGTTCGGGGAAACGCTGGTGTTCCAAGCGGGCGACCTGGCCCTGATGCACACCCCCTGGACCATGAAGATGCCGGACGGTTCGAGCCCGGAGGGGGCGACTGCCGAGGTCGTCCGACGCCAGGGCGACGGCAGCTGGAAGTACGTCATCGACAATCCCGACGGTTCCGCGCTGCTCGGGCACCACTGACGCGACCGGGACTGCCGCCTGAGCGGGATGCCATGCCGCCATCTGAACTGCGGTTGAGCGTGCCATGGCCCGCGCAGGTCGACGTCCATGTCCCGCACCTATGTCCCGCACCGGCGGGCCAGGACGTCCTGATCCCGGTTGGCGCGGGAGCCGCTGAGCCACCGGGACATGGCGCATCGCGCTCATGCTCGGGGAATGCCTGCTTCGTACAGTCGAAGGGCAGCAGGAGGAGTTCCCTGCGCACCCTCGAGGCGGATGTGAGTCGCGACGGCTCCATGGTGCTCGCACGGGCCGAGGCTGACGGGTTGGAGGTCGGGTGATGACCGCTCGTCGACCTCGTGCGAGGGAGAGGATCGCCTGGTCGCGTGTGGCCAGAGCGAAAGTGTTGCGCCGTGGCCTACGTGGGGCCGGGGCAAGGCGGAGCGCCGCCGCCGCAGCCGCCGCGGTCAGCCTGAGTGGCGGTGGAGCGTCCATGGCTGCGGCGCACCCGGCGGACGTGACTGCGGCGGTCGAGGTGTCCACGGGTGGTGTGGCTTCGTTTGCGGAGTGTCAGCCTCGCACCCGCCCGAGTCGGCCATCCAACCTCGTGGGCGTCGGGCGGGCGCCTGTTCTTCACCGCGGACGACGGCGTCCATGGTGGTGCGCTGTGGAGGTCGGACGGCACCCGTGGCGGCACGGTGCTGGTCAAGGATCTTGCCTCGTCCCACAGTTACGACCCGGCGCTGGAGTCCCCGACGGACGTGGGCGGCACGTTGTTCTTCGGCGCCGACGAGACCACCAACCGTCCCATCATCGACCCAGCTGTGGAAGTCGGACGGCACCCGGGCGGGCACCGTCATGGTGAAGGACATCAGCCGACGCGACGGCTCCTTCGGCAGGCCGTATGAGCTGACCGACGTGGGCGGGGCCCTGTTCTTCTATCGTGACGACGGTCCGCACGGGCCCGAGGTCTGGACTTCGGATGGCACGCGTGCGGGCACGGTCCTGGTGAAGGACATCGACCCCGAGGGCACGCACTACGACTCCTACTACACCCGGGCGAAGTCGCTGACGGCTGCAGGAGGAGCGCTGTTCTTCACCGTCGACGACGGCACGCACGGTCGGGAGCTGTGGACCTCGGACGGCACCCGGGCCGGCACTGTGCTGGTCAAGGACATCAGCCCCGAAACTCGCTCGTGCCCGCTGCAACGAGCGGGGCATTCCCCGCCGTGGGAGGAGAGCCCGGACCGTTCGGCTGGTACCTGAGCGGTTGTGCGACCGTCCTCCGCTCAAGATCTCGCCACCGGCGCGGTCGACGATCGCCACCGTGACGTGGACGGGATCGTCGCTCGTCAGCAAGTCGTGTGCGAGAGCGATGCCGCGTTGGCGATGCCCCCCAGGACGCCCTCGAGCTCGACGCGGACCCCAGAGATGGCTCCCATGCCTGGGCAGAAGCGTCTGGTCGGGGGCGGGGGGCGCGTGAGCGGGCCGGGGGTGGCTGGCAAGGCGAGACCCCTCCCCTCGCGCGGTGTCTGCGCTGGTGGGACGAGGTGGGTGCCTGGTGGAGCTGGGGGGATTCGAACCCCTGACCCTCTCATTGCGAAGGCTTCCCCGGCCTCGACCACCTCGTCCTGCCCCGTGTAGCCGCCAAATGCATGGGCTGGCTGCCTGCTGATCGGCGTCCGGGGTGCGCGCGGGGTGCCCCCCGGGGGGAAGGCAGACCACCGTCGTCGACCCGATAGCCAGCGCTCCTGCCCGGTGTCGGCCGGGGTCAGGGGTGGCCGGAGGCCATCGCGGAGCGGCGCTCTGCGCCTTTGACGCCGGCCGGCGCCGGGACACGATTTCCGTCGGGTCGACGACATCCATCCGGTCGCGCAGCAGCTGCTCGAGGTGGGGTGCGCGAAGACGGCGCGCCAGCGCCGCCTGCAGCGCGGGGGCCCCGCCGCGCGCGCCGAAGGCGCGCCTTGAACCAGTAAGGAAAGTCGTAACCGATCGCGAGTCGGATCGGAGCGAACCGGATCGGACAGCGAATCGGATCCGTGCGTTCCGACGGTTGATGCACGACACTTATCCGTCAGCTGATCCGCGACACTGCCCGCCCTTGAAGCTTCCGCTCATGCCGACGAGCGGATGTCCCTGCGCGAGGCGGAAGTTGCGATGATCGTGCTCGTGAACGAAGTGACGATCGTGCAGGTCGACGAACGCGACAGCCGCTGGGAGGAGAACCATCCGCGCTATCGGGTGTACCTGTTCGGCAGTGCAGATGAGACCACTGCCGGTTGGACTGACACCTACGACGTGACCGGTGCCGACGTTCTCCAGGTGATCGACTGGGCGCAGCGGCAGGCCGGTGACTCGCTCACCTACGCGGTCGCACTCGTCTACGACGCGGTGCCTGAACAGATCAGCCCGGGACCCGGGCGTGGCCTGGTGTGGCTGGTCGGCATGGACGGGAACGATCAACCCACCTGGCCTGGAGAGCGCGAAGTTCAGCAACGCATGCTTGCCCGGCGGCGCGAACCGGTCTCCGTGTCATTGGTGGACCGAATGCCTCCAGACGTTCCGGACCCGTACGGCGGTGGCACGAGGACGCGTTGATACAGACCTGTTCTGCCCATCCGGTCTTGCCGCGTTGTGCGCGGTCGTGCCGTTCAGCGTGAACTCCGAGGACGGCCATGTGACACCCTCTCCGAGTGGCTTTCGATGCATCAAGAGTCCCCGGAGGCGACGTCGCCTCCTTCGGACGTGAGTGTCGTCAACGCGCTGTGGACGCGGTCCTAGAGAACGACTGGCGCGGAGGCCACGACTGGACCAAGTCCTGGGTGGGCTGGGGTGGGGGTGCATGGCTCCCGGATGCCTGGCTCTTGTATGCGACGTCTGCACTCCTCAAAGGGGAGCCGAAGAACGCCATTCACAGCCTCGATGTCGGACTCCAAACCTGGATTGAAGGCCCGGTTGACCGTGCAGTGCTCACCTGGTGCCGAGGCGCGCTGGTCTGGCGGCTCCTGAAGGACCCGAAGACTGCGCTGCTCGATCTCGAAGCGGCCTCAGGTCAGGTTCCCAGTTGGCTCGCGACAGACGTGCCCTCCCGCCTCAAGGCCTGCCACCAAGATGCCGCCGCCAGCCGCAAGCGCGTTCCGTCGGTGAAACCTCGGCCAGACTTCGCCGCTCCTGCGACCGGAAGGGACTTCGTCGCACCACCGGTCGGTGGACACGTGGATGGGGCATGCCCCCCGTTCTGGGACAAGATCGCGAGCAACTTCGCGGCTCCGTGACGCACGCACATGCCGCGGAGCGGATGGCGGCATAGCGTTCCGCTCATGCCGCAGGTTGTGCGCGGTCCTGCCGATGAGCGGTCGCGGTCCAGCCCTACGATGGTGAGCGTGGGGACATTCAGTTTCGAGATTCGGGACGCTTCCGACCCGATGGACGGGTACGAGGGTGACGTCACCTTGGCTGGCGTTCGAGTCGACCAAGGCGGTGACGATCTGGCGCTGGGTGACGCTCTTGTCGTGCCTGTCCTGGGTGGCCGCACGGCGCGAGCGACCGTCGTGGAGCTCCCGCTCACTTCCTTCACCGACCGAGACGTACGGGCCATCTCGGTGGTCGGCGTGAAGGCCGCAGATGTGGCGATCGGTGGCTTGGCTGAGCGGGCCACCTCCTGATCCGACGGCACGCTCATGCCGCTGGTTGCGCCCTGTCCTGCCGATGAGCGCTCGAGTCCTCAGAGGCGCAGATGCGC
>NZ_JBHSKD010000017.1:0-17400 GCF_042657275.1 Nocardioides taihuensis | reverse complement strand
GACTTGCTCTCCTTGCTGTCGTCACCTGAGCCTTGGCGGCCAGGTCCAGAGCCATCCGCTCATGTCGCTGGTTGCGCGCTATCTGCCGATGAGCGCTAGCTCATTGAGCGGGAGTCCAGGAGGTAGGACATGCACTCCCCCATTGTGGCGGCCGGCCCGGGCCAGCCGTTGTGGCTGGGGATCCGAGGGGTGGATAGTGAGTCGATGACGAGCCGCAGCGCCCAGCGGGTCGCGGCTGTCGCGATGCTCTCCCGCGCGGGTGAACCCACGGCTGCAGGGGAGGCGAGGGGATCCTCGAGGTGGTGAGTATCCGGCCCATGGGCGCCGTTGATCCACGGACGCCACGCGTACGCGAGCACCGGAACGAAGGTTGAGATGTCAACACTGTGTCGCGCCGTGGCCGTAGGTTCGCTGACTCTCATGCTGACCAGCCCGGCCCTTCCATCGGCCTTTGCCGGACAGGCGGTCCTATGCCAAGACCAGCCGGCGACCATCGTGGGAGACCCGACCATCACCTACCTGGAGGGCACTGACAGCGACGACGTCGTCGTGACTGCCGGTTCCTCCATCGTGTGGGGACTCGCGGGGAACGACCTGATCTGCATCACCGGTGACACCGGAGAAGTCCACGCGGGCGGCGGTGACGACCGGGTCGCCAGCGACGACGACACGCAAGCAGGGACCCGCGTCACGCTCGGATCTGGCGATGACACCTTCGCAGGCGGCGCCCGCCGCGATGGCGTGATGCAGGGTCCAGGCGACGACTTGGTCACGACGGGAGACGGCAACGACAGCTACGGCAGCTACTACGGCCGTTACGACAGGCCACCGGCCGGCAGCGTCGGCGATGAGGTCTCTCTGGGCGCGGGCGACGACTGGGTCACCTCAGCCTTCACTCGCCTCGCCGCACCCATCGACGGCGGCACGGGCGTCAACCACTTGGAAGTCTGGGACGGGTTCTCCAACCACGGCAAGACCATGCAGGTCGACAACGTCGCCGAGACCGTGACGATTGAGGAGGCGGTGTGGTTCTCCTGGGACAACTTCACGACCTTCGAGTTCAGCACCGAAGCCCGTGTCTCCTTCGTTGGATCCGACGCCGCGGAGAACTTGACGGCCTACGAAGTGGAGGGGACCGGCCCCGCCATCGGTGGCCGGTGGGAGCTCGGCGCCGGCGACGACAGGTTGTTCGTTCAGAACGTTGCCGGACACGTCGACGGCGGCCCGGGTACAGACCGCATCCACGTCCAGCGACGCGTCTTCAGCGACGTCCCGACCGACGCCCTGGGACACCGAGTCGTGCTCGACCTCGCCAAGGGGGTTCTGCACTTCGGCCAGGTCTCGAAGGAATACCGCGTCCGCGGGATCGAAGATGCAGCCGTGAGCGGCTTTCGCGCTGGAACTCTGCGAGGGAACGGGCACGCCAACAACCTGCGCGTGGAGCCAGCGTGCTTTGCCAGGGTCTTTGGAGGCGCTGGGGACGATCGACTGCACAGCAGCAGAGCTCGAGACTGCTTGGTGCGGGAGGGCGCGGACCCAGGGTCCCGTCACGCCGTGAAGCTCCGCGGCCAGACCGGTGACGACGTGCTGATCGGCGCCGTGACGGCGGACCTGCTCGTCGGCGGCGGTGGCTCGGATTCCGTCTACGGACGATTGGGACGCGACACCTGTGACGCCGAGGTTCAGACAAGCTGTGAACGAGAGTGGACCTCGTGACCGGACCGGGTGAACGGCGTTGGCCGAGGAAGCAACTGGCACGACTGGGTCAGCTGCCGTGTCTTCCGGACCCGTGACTGCCCGTGCGACTAACGGCTTTCCGTCAACTCACCCCGTACCTGGGGACAGGGACGAGCCCTCTGCGGCCATCAGCCCGCACCGATGGTCGGATGGTCAGCGGAGACTAGAGCGGCGAGACAGCCACCAGATGAAGAGGCCGACGATGGCATCGCACACTCCGACGCCCACAGCCCACCCTTGGCCAACATCGGCATCGGACTCTTCACCACCCGCGACGAATTCGGCAAGAAGGAGGCGCAGGCGAGGTTGGACATCTCGCAGCCGCGAAATTGACCTGGCGGTCGGGCGTGCGCATCCTCCAGACCTGCTCACGTGTGGGCGGCGTGCTTTGGCCGAGGTTCCGGGCGTCGCTGAGGAACGGCACGAAACGCACGACGGCCTGGGCACCCAGGCTCAGGAGAGGACGTCGAATCGGGCCAGGATCGCGCCCGCCGCGTTCGGCTCAGACCGAGCGGTCAGTTGACGAGCGTGCCGAGGTTGATCATCCGCCGCGCTCTCGGATCCCAGACGAAGGCGTGGCGCCTCAACGAGACTCCTGAGCTGCCGACGATGAAGCCACGTGAGTTGACCGCGGTGGCGACAGACGGGCCAGGACGGCGGAGCGTGCCGATGCTCTTCATGCGTCGCATGCCCGGGGTCCAACGGAAGGCGCGAGTGTCACCGGTCCTGGTGCCCGACCAGCCGACGACCTCACTCATGTCGTTGATGCCCCAGGCGCATGAGCGTCCGCCCAGACTCCGGATCGAGACGGTGTCTCGCCTCAAGGGTCGCCAGAGGACCGCGCGGTTGGGATCACCGTCCTTGGAGGTGCACCCGACCACCTGGCCGCGGTTGTTGATGCCGCTGACGTACGTGGTCAGAGGAAGCCCGCGCCTCTTCAGTCGGATCAGGTGGTCGTGGTGCGGCTTCCACAGCCACGTGTGCCAGACCGTCCCGTGTGCCCGTGGCGTCCAGGCGCGTCCGAGCACGGTGCCGTCGTCGTTGATCGCGATGGCCTCCGAGTAGGTGCGGTTTCCGAGGGTGCCGAGGTTCCTCATCCGGTGTGTATGGGGACGCCACAGGAACGGTCGCCTTTCACCGGTTGACGTGGTCGACCACCCCACGATGTGTCGATGGACGTTGATGTCGGTGGCGAGGGCGCTGCTCCCGCCCAGGTTGCCGAGGTCGACCATCCGTCGCGTCCCGTGTCTGCGCAAGAACGCCACAGCATCGTCGAGGTACGGCGCTTCGAAGTAGGACCCGACGATGTCGCCGCGGTGGTTGATGGCGCTTGCCGTGCCCCAGTCGTACCCCTTGAAGGTGCCGAGATCGACGATGCGCCTGCTCTGGGGGCGCCAGAGGACAGGGTGCTGGGTCAGCGATCCGTCGGGGCTGGTGGAACTGCCGACGATCCACCCGCGGTCGTTGATGTCGGTGGCGGACGAGTGGTTCCGCGCCGCCTGCACCCCCCGACCATCGGCCGCCCCGACGTCACCGGCCCGCGCAGGGGCATCGATCAGCGCACCGATCGAGGCGATCAACAGAGCTCCGCTGAGCACGCTCGCGGCCATCCGAGAGTTCACATGGGCAGACATCGCAGCCCTCCATGCCCCACTCTTCCCGGACCGCTGTCCACGACGTAGGGCCAAACGACCGTGAGAACTGCGGATCGCATGGGGCCTCGGCCCCCTCTGCCCTTGTTCGACGTCGATGTCCGCAGCTGACAACCGCTGATACCTCTGATGCGCCATCGCGTCCTCCTCGAGTCAAGGACTGCCAGGTCGTCGTCCACTCGCATGCCCCTGGTTGCGCGCTGACCTGCCGATGTGAGGGCGTCTACTGACGCTGGCGTCGCTGCCGATCGACCTCGGCCCGTAGTCCCGCTGGCCAGGCCTCGATGAAGGGCTCCGTCGCGGGGTCCCACCACCCGGTGTCCTCGACGAACGAGACCGCCATGGCGTTCTGAACGTCGTCTGTGACGTCCCGGAGCACTACGTCGACAAGCTCCAGAAGCCTCTCCAAGATGTCTCTCTGCCCGGTTTCGAACGACTGGATCGCGAAGCGCCGGAGGTGGGCCGTGAGTAGGTGCAGCAGGAGCCCGTCGTTGTCCTCCAGGTGCTCGACCACCACGGCCTGGCATTCCGGCACGTCCCTCGCGAGCGCGTCGAGGAAGTACGTCGCTGTCATGGGCACAGCGGCATCATGCCCGAACCAACCTCCTCAGATGCCGCGGGTCGCGCTCAGCCGTACCTGGCGAAACCTGCGTACTCGAGGCTGACCGGGTAGTGGGCTTCGAGTGCTGCGGCGGGATCCTGCGTCAACAGCAGATCGTTGTCGTTGGTGGTCAGGTGGACGCCGATTCCATCGGTTCGGGGTCCGCCGCCGGTGAGTCGTCCCCGGTGTTCGTTGAGCAGTCGGAGCGTTTCCTCGGTGAGTTCATCGCGGGTGAAGGGGCTCGGGTGCCAGACAACGGTCAGGATCGTGGGTGCCCGCTCGATAAGCGCTGCCAGTTCAGGCGGCGGGTTTCCGACCCCGTAGATGACAAGGGCCCTGAGTGGACTGGGCGGGAGCTCAGCTCAGCGCAGCAGGCCGTAGGCGTGGGTGGGCGTGACCCGCACGACCACCCGCCCCTCCTGAACCATCGCGGCGCGGTAGGCCTCCCAGTCGTCGTGCTCTCCCGCCAGCGAGCGGTAGAGCTCGACCAGCTCGTCGGTCGCCGCGTCGTGCGGGTCGGCCGCGACCTCGGAGAGGCTGACCTCGCCCTCGACGACCGCGTAGGACCAGAAGCTGTCCCCGTCGACGTGCACCGCCGCCCACGGCGTGCGCCGCAGGTTGGCGTACTTCGCGCGACTGGTGGTGATCGACACCCGGATCACGTCGTCGTCACCGACGCGGGCGAGGACGTTGGACAGCTGCGGCTTCCCATCACGCTTGATGGTCACCAGGACGGCCTGGTGGTTGCGGCGTACGGCGGCGAGGGCGTCTGCGATCTCCATGCGGACGATCTTGCCCCGCCGTCGGGAACTCAGCCGAGCACCGCTCAGGCCGCTGACTGCGCGGTCGCGCCGATGTGCGGTCGCCAATCGGCGGCTTCGCGACTGCTACCGCCGCCGCGCCAACTCATTCACGAAGGCACCTGGGTCAGTCCCGTCAGATTCGAACTGGTGGTGCCGTGCGTACTCACTGAGGACTTGGACGAGGGTCGACAGATCCCGGGTTCCGCTAGGCACCAGTCGCTCGACCCAGTCGTGCTGACCCAGCTCTGGATCCATGCGTTCGCCCTCCAAGCCGTAGAAGGTCGTCCACTCAGACTCGACCACGCCGACGACGCGGAGGTGGCCGTCATCCTCCTGCTCGAAGTCCTCGAAGATGCGGAGCGAGCCATCGCACGGAGCATGAGCGATCAACACATTCCGCTCTGATGGCAAGGGATGAGCCATTCGACGAGTATGCCTGCAGCCGTCTGGTCATGCCGCCCTGTGCGCGGTCTTGCCGAAGCGTCGCAGCATCGTGAGGCAGGCTAGACCCATGACGCAGCAGCACGGCACCGTCACTATCTACGTGGGCATGGCTGACGAGGGCGTCGATGTCTGGCGTCCGGTGGCGGCCCAGGAACAGCGGGACAGCGTCTATCGGATTGTCGAGCAGCCGTATGACCGCGTCACTGAGAAGTGGCAGTTCGAACCCGGCGACGTAGTGACGTGTGAACGCCGCGACCTCGACGACGGGCCAGCCCTCATTGCCACTGCCCTGGCGGCGCAGTAGCCAACCATCCGGTCATGCCGCGGGTCGGATGGCGGGCGTAGCGCTCCGCTCATGGGGCACGGCGCCTGTAGTCGGCTGCAGTTGGGCCTGCCGTCTGGGTCCCGTCGCGAGATTTGTCGCTCGTCGCCCCACCCCCGGTGGGTCAATCCTGCGTTCAATGAGATGACGTCGTCTCGAACGAGGAGAGTGGCCCCATGGACCGGGAGGTCGAGCTGAGGGAGTTCGTCTCGGCACGCGGCCCCGCGCTCTCGAGGGCTGCGTACCTGCTGACGGGCGACCATCAGGCTGCCGAGGACCTGGTGCAGGACACCTACGTGGTGCTGGTCCGGCGGTGGCAGAAGTTCGGCACCGTGGATCCCGAAGCCTATGTGCGCCGGATCCTGTACAGCCGGTTCGTCGACGGCTGGCGGCGGCGGCGGCTGCTGGAGCTGCCCTGGGCAACACCCCCGGACTCCGCCGGCCCAGACGAGACGCGCACCGCGAGCGACCGGCTCACGCTCGCGGACGCGTTGGGCCGGCTGACCCCCCGACAGCGCGCCGTCCTGGTGCTGCGGTTCTACGAGGACCTCACCGTGTCGGAGGCAGCGGCCACGCTCGGCGTCAGCCCGAACACCATCAAGTCGCAATCGCGGGTCGCGTTGCAGCGACTGCGGGCGCTCGTCCCCGACGCACTGGCCCCGTTCGAAGGAGTGGAGCCATGAGCGGCCTGCGGGAGGCGTTCGACGAGCTGACCGTCGGGGTCCCGGTCTACGGTGACCTCGACCGTGCAATCGAGCGCGCAGCCCGAGAGCAGCGTCACCGCAACGGCGTGGTTGCGGGTCTTGCCGCGGCAGCCGCCGTGGTGGCGGTGGTCGCCGGTGCGGCCGTGGTCACTGACGATGACACCGACTCACGGCAGCCGATCACGCCCGCGACGACCGCTACCCCTCCGAGTCCGACCGAGGGCGAGTCCGCCGACACGTGGGAGCCTCCGGAGCCCCTCCGGAACGCCAACGCCTCCCGCGTCGTGACGCCGGAGTACGACCTCTACGGCAACGCGCTGCCTGTGGGTGACTCAGGTGACGCGGCGATCGCGGATGTTGACATCGTCTCCGTGGGCGAGGCTCAGGATGGTCACGGCGGCAGCTCGTGGCGCTTCCAGCTCGCCGCGAGGCCGCAGCTCGATCCGGTCGGTCGCGTCATCGCCTACGGCGTCGTGGTCGACGGAGACGGCGACTTCAAGGCGGACTGCCAGATCGGCATCAACAACGAAGCGCCCGAACGTGGCGCCTTCCACGTGTGGGTGACCAACCTGCGAACCCGGGAGACGGCCGTCCAGGACGGCGCGCCGTACGGCATGCCGGTCGAGTTCTCACACCCAGCGGAGCCGGGCATGGGGCGGTTCCCGCCCGAGATGTCCTTCGGCTTCCTGCGTGGACTCGAGCACCCCGCACCGTGTGATCCGTTCGACGACTCCTCGATCTTCTACGTGTGGTCATCGGCCACGGCGGGCGGGCAGGTCGTCGCGCGTGACTTTGCACCGGACTCCGCGTGGACGCCGATCAGGTGGCCAGACTAGGGAGGTCGACATGACAACTCAGCGACGGCACGTTGCCGGCACCCTGGGCCTGCTGGCCGCGATGCTCCTGGCCGTGGGCGCGTGCAGCGAGTCTCCCGAGACGCCTGTCGAGGCCGGTGTCTCATCGAGCCCTTCGTCCAGCGCGTCGGACACCAGTGCCCCGGCTGTCCCCGAGACTGCGGAGACTGCGGAGACTTCGGAGACTGCGGAGCTCGCGCTGGACGCGACCATCCCGGAGCTTCAGCGAGCGATGAGGACCGGCAGGATCACCTCCCTCGAGCTCGTGGACTTCTACCTGGCCAGGATCGCGGCGTACGACGACGCTGGTCCTGCCCTGAATGCGCTGATCACCGTCAACCCGCAGGCTCGAGACGAGGCCGCCGCCCTGGACGCCGAACGTGCGGAATCCGGGCCCCGAGGACCCTTGCACGGGATCCCCGTGGTGGTGAAGGACAACATCGACACCTCCGAGATGCCGACGACGGGCGGCACCCTGGCGCTCGAGCACTTCCGGCCGGCCGAGGACGCCTTCCAGGTCGACCAGCTGCGCGAGGCGGGCGCGATCATCATCGCCAAGGCGAATCTCGCCGAGCTCGCCCAGAGCTGGCAGACCTACTCGCCCGTCGGCGGCCAGACCCTGAACCCCTACGACACCAGCCGGGAGCCGGGCGGCTCGAGCGGTGGCACGGCCGTCGCCGTCACCGCCAACTTCGCTGCCGTCGGACTCGGGACCGACACGTGCGGATCGAACCGCCTCCCCGCGGGGCTCAACAACCTCTACGGCCTGCGCCCCACAAGTGGCCTCTCGTCACGCGCGGGCGTCATCCCCTACTCCTCGAGCCTGGACGCCGTTGGACCCATGGCACGCAGCGTGCGGGACCTGGCGATCACTCTGGATGCCACTGCAGGAAAGGACCCTGCCGACCCGACCACCGTTCCGCTACGGACGTCGTTCGTCGATGCCGTCGATCCCGACGGCCTGCATGGTCGACGCATCGGTGTCCTCACTCGGAGCGGAATGGGCGAGCCGATCGACTACGGCAAGGACCTGGACGGCACCCTTCAGGACGCTCTCGACGTGATGGCCGCGCACGGTGCCGAGCTGGTCGATGTGGCCCTGCCCCGGGGGGTCGACGACGTGCTCGTCGAGTTCATGGGCGAATTCCCCTCCGCCCTGAAGCGCTACTTCGCCTCGGAGCCGACCGCACCGCGTCGAGCTCTCGTCCAGGTCCTGGTCGCGGGCGGTGGCTCGGCCGACGCCGGGAAGCCCGACACCAAGGCGTACCGGCACGCCCTCGCCACCCGACAGTCGTTCCGGCGCGACCTCGAGGCGGTCATGGACAGGCACGACCTGGATGCGATCGCCTATCCCGTGTCCCCGACCACCGCCGAGCGGCTGATCTCGCCCGGCGCGGACCCCAGTACCGGGCACTGGGAATGCGCGGCAGCAGCGGTGGCCGGCATCCCCGCACTCGCCGTGCCGGTCGGGTTCGCCTCGGACGGCCTCCCCGTCGGCCTCGAGCTCATGGGCCGAGCGTTCGACGAGGCAACGCTGATCTCCATCGCCGCTGGCTACGAAGCCCACACCCACCAACGCAAGCTCCCCCCGACCACGCCGCCGCTGGGCACCGCATCCTGAGCATGGCGTTCCGCTCATGCCGCTTGTTGCGCGCTGATCTGCCGATGATCGGTCGTGCCAGCCAGCCTCGGGCCATGCGAACCGGTCGGTTGGCCGCACGTAGTCAAAGGGCGCGACTGGCGCGCTCTCGTGGATGAGTACTCGACCGCGCCACTGAAGGCGTGGGGCATGGGCCGATCGTTCGTTGGCCCGGATGTCGGGCGGCCGCGTCCCAGGGGGTCCTAGACCGTTCCCGGCCGTATCGGGACCGGGGACCCTGTGCGGTTTGAGTCGCGGCGGATCACGTTGGGACCGGCGACCGAGCGACGGCAGCCGAGTCGACCCAAGAGCACGTTGGGAGGGGTATGCCATGACCGAGCAGACCCGAACGGTGGCGCGCACGGTCGTGGTCGCGGCGCTGCTCCTCGCGGTGACCAGTCCACTCAGCCCCACGACGGCGGCCGGCGCCGCGGCGCGATGCTTCGGGCACGCGGCCACCCTCGTCGGCACCAACGGCGACGACACCCTCGCCGGAACCTCCGGCCGTGACGTGATCGTCGCCTACGGAGGCCACGACCGGATCGACACCGGCGACGGCGGCGACCTGGTGTGCGCCGGCACCGGAAGGGACCGGGTGCACGGCGACGGCGGCCGCGACCACATCGACGGCGGCCCCGGAGCTGATCGCCTGCACGGCGACGCTGGCCCCGACGTGGTCTACGGCGCCGCCGACGCGGACCTGCTCGTCGGCGGAGACGCCCCGGACACGCTCTACGGGCAAGGTAGTGCCGACCGCCTCCTGCTCGGCCCCGGCTGGCGGTCAAGCGGGGGATGGGCCTACGGCGACGCCGGCCCAGACACCGTCATCGGCGGACCCGACCCGGACAATCTCAACGGCCAACTGGGCGCAGACACCCTGCGCGGCCGTGGCGGCGACGACAACTTGTGGGCCGCGCACGTCGACGAGGGCTTCGAGAGCGACACCCAGTCGAACACGCTGCTGGGCGGCACCGGCACCGACGACCTGGTCGGCGACCGTGGGGACGACACCCTGAGCAGCGGACCCGGCGACGACCGGCTGTGGGGCCGAGACGGCGACGATACCCTCGACGGGGGCAACGCCACCGACACAGGCGACGGCGGTCCCCACGTCGACGGCGACACCTGCCTGAACATCGAGACCGCCGTCGACTGCGAGCAGTAGATCTCCGACGCGACCGCAGCGGGTGAGCGCACTCGCGCCGGGACTCCCGGGACACCGCGGCGCCCACACGCTCCGCAGACCGGTACGCAGGCCGACCTCACGCGGGCCGCTTCACCCAGCCCCGTGTTCGCCCAGGACCCGCTCCAGCCTCGCGACGACACCGACGCGAGTCGTTCAACGCCGCCGACCACGTCGAGAGGCGTCCGACCCGAATCGCCAACCCGCCAGATTCTCCAGGACACACAGAGTGCTGAACCGGGCACTTGGACTCTGGCGATGGCGCCGATAGGGGGCGGACGCTTGATGGCAGCGGTTCACCGACGACGTGGCTCACCGACGACGTGGCGTTCTCAGGAGCCACGCCTCGGGCGAGCCGAGCCGAACTGAGAGCGACCCACAGGGGACCAGATGCGGTGCCCAGACCACATCCTGGGGGCTTGCAGACCCACGTCGGAGTACGACCGGATTCGGGTGCAAGTGCTGGACGATCCTACCGACCGGCACGCCCCGGCGGTCGACCATCCGGGTACCCGGGCGCCATTGAAGGACCGTCGCCCTGCCGCCAGCTTCACCGTGCGCGAGGCTGGCGAGTCCGGCCATGCCGCTGCGGCGGGCGCGTTGCCGCCCCGGATGCGGAAGACGGTTCACGTGGGATCAGGCCGCTGGGCGGGCCCCGGCTCTTGGGCCCCGGCGGGGGCAGTACTGGATGGAGGCCACCTCCGAGGAGGAGGAGAGCAATGAGCAGTCGACGACGCCACGCGCGGTACCAGGTCGAGAGGGCGCGTGTCGCCAGAAGGAAGGCGATCCGCCGGGCTGCCCGTCGGGCGCGGCCCGCACCAGGCAGACAGACCAGGGCTGCCACCACCGCGGCGGCCCTCGCGGCGATGGTCGCCACCGGTGTCGGGACACCGGTGGCAGCAGCCCCGCTCGGCGCCAGCGCCGGCGCGGCCCGAGCCGCTACTCACGCGACTTGCCCTGTTGGTAGAGGTGCCTTGCTGGCGCTGTGCGACCAGCCGCACACCCCGGGAAGCAGCCCGAGGGCTCTCACCGCCGTCGGGCGCACGTTGTTCTTCACCGCCTACGACCGGACCCTCGGCACGGAGTTGTGGAAGAGCGACGGGACCGAGGCCGGCACCGTCATGGTCAAGGACCTTGCACCCGGGGGCAGGTACCTCTACATCGACTCGATGGTCGGCGTCGGGAACACGCTGTTCTTCACCAACCACGACCGTGACCACGGCGACGAGGTGTGGTCGTCCGACGGCACCGAGGCCGGCACCGTCATGGTCAAGGACATAGCTCCCGGTCGGGCCGACAGCGCCCCGGAGGACCTGACCGCGGTCGGCGGGACGCTGTTCTTCACCGCACATGAGGGCGTCAACGGTCGGGAGCTGTGGCGGTCCGACGGCACCGAGGCCGGGACCGTCTTGGTCAAGGACATCCGCCCGGGCCATTACGACAGCCTCCCGAGTTCTCTCACCGACGTCGGGGGGACGCTCTACTTCACCGCCAAGGACGGCGTCCACGGCGAGGAGCTGTGGTCGTCCGACGGCACGGAGCCTGGGACAGGCCTCGTCAAGGACATCCGCGCCGATACTGGCTCGAGCGACGCGGCCGCATTGGCCGACGTCGCAGGCACGCTGTTCTTCACCGCCGTGGACGGGATCCACGGTCGGGACCTGTGGTCCTCGGACGGCACCGAGGCCGGGACCGTTCTGGTCAAGGACCTCGGAACCAACGCCCGCCCCGACGCGCTGACCGGCGTGGGGGCAACGCTGTTCTTCAACGCCAACGACGCAACTCACGGCCGCGAGCTGTGGACCTCGGACGGCACCGAAGCCGGCACGGTCCTGGTCAGGGACATCCGCCCGGGTCAGGACTCGAGTGACCCGGACTCGCTGACCGACTTCGCAGGCAACGTGTACTTCGCCGCCAAGAACGGTGCGCTCGACGTGGAACTGTGGAGCTCCAACGGCACCGCGGCGGGCACCGCTGTGGTCAAGAACATCAATGCTGCGGGCGGTGGATACCCGCAGTCCCTGACCGCGGTCGGCGACACTCTGTACTTCACCGCCGACGACGGTGTGCACGGCGGCGAGTTGTGGAGGACCGACGGCACCAGGGCAGGGACCGTCCTGGTCAAGGACATCTCCCCGCAGGGCTCTCTCTATGGCTACGGGGCGTCCTACCTGACCGGGGTCGGCGGGACCCTCTTCTTCATCGATGACGACAGGGTCCTGGGTCAGGAGGTGTGGACGTCCGACGGGACCGAGGTGGGCACCACCGTGGTGAAGGACATCAACAAGGGCGGCTGGTTCCGGGTTGCCAGCCGGGGAAAGGCCAACATCGTTGCCGGCACGCTGAAGGTGAGGGTGGAGGTGGATGCCACCGGACGGGTCACGGTCGCGCCCGTCGGGGACTCCGAGTTGCAGAAGGCGGCCGCGGCCAGTGCCATCGGCGAGAGCGTCACGCTCACCCTGAAGCCGACCAAGGCCGGCTTGAGGCAGCTGAAGCGGACCGGCAGACTCCCGGTCAGGGCGCGGTTCACGTTCACCCCGTGCGGCGTGGCCGGCACCAGCGTGGTCAATCGGTACGTCCTGCGGATGCGGTGAGGTGTCGATGAGGCCCACTGAGAAGACGCCGGACCGGACGACCACAAGCGACGAGGGAGCGCAGGCCGGAGGAACGGAGGTGCGGTACCTCCACAGCGACCTCTTCCCCAGCTTGCTCGAGAAGGCGGGTTGCTCCCTGCTCATTTCGACCTACCAGGCCGGGCAGTTGATCGCGGTCGGCGTCGCCGAGGGGAGGCTCAGCTTCTCCTTCCGCCGCTTTGACCAGGCGATGGGCCTCGCCCTCGGTCCGGATCGGCTGGCCGTCGGGGGCAAGGAGGAGGTCTGGTCCCTGCGCGCGTACCCCGACATCGCGCCCGCGATCGACCCGGCGGGCAGGTTCGACCAGTGCTGGCTACCGCGCTCCTCGACGGTGACCGGCGCGATCCAGTGCCACGAGCTGGCGTGGGGCGCCACCGAGACCGGTGAGCCGGACCTGTGGATCGTCAACACCCTGTTCTCCTGCCTGGCCAGCCTCGACAACTGCTACAGCTTCGTGCCGCGATGGCGACCGCCGTTCATCTCCGAGCTCGCTGCTCAGGACCGCTGCCACCTCAACGGGCTGGCGATGCGCGACGGTTCGCCCGCGTTCGTGACCGTGATGGCGAGCACCGACGAAGCGCGCGGCTGGCGCGCGGTCCGCAACGACAGCGGGGCCGTCATCGACGTCGCCTCTGGCGAGCCGGTGACCACCGGCCTGTCCATGCCGCACTCACCGCGCTGGCACGACGACACCCTGTTCGTCCTCAACTCCGGCCTGGGTCGTCTCGAGCGTCTCGACCCGGCCACCGGGAGCCGTGAACCCGTGGCGGCTGTGCCCGGCTATGCCCGCGGACTGGCGATCTACCGCGGGCTGGCCTTCGTCGGACTGTCCAGGATCCGCGAGACCGCCATCTTCGGCGGAGCGCCGATCGCGGCCCACCCCGAGGAGCTCAAGTGCGGCATCGGGGTCATCGAGCTGGCCTCCGGGAGCACCGTCGCGACGCTGCAGTTCGCCAACGGTGTGGAGGAGATCTTCGACGTTCAGGTCGTCCCCGGAATACGCTGCCCGACCCTCGGCAGCGCCCCTGACAGGGGAAGCGAGGTCTGGGTTCTCCCCAGCAAGGGGGCCTGGTGCCGGCCATGAGCGGCCGCTGCGCCGTCGACACGGAGCCATCCGCACTCAGCGACACGACCGAGCGGACATGCGCCTCGAGTCGCGTGCCCGGCGGGCTCCGGTGCACCGCATGGCCCCCACCGCGATCCGTGCTGCCACGCCACGGGCAGAACCGGTGGGGTACGGGTCCTTGGACTCTGGCAAGGCAGCCGACCAGGCGAGCACGCTTGGTGGCGACGGATCGTCGGCGACATCGAGTTTCCGAGGCTCGATCCTCGTGCGAGCGAGCCGACGCGGAGAGCGACCCACGGGGGCCCACATGCGGTGCCCAACAGAGAACCCGGGGGCCTGCACCGTCTGTGTCCGCAGTACGGCCCGGTCCGTGGTCAGTTTGCTCGAGGCGTCCGAGCGACCGCTCCCCTGCAACCACCAGACGCCACCGTGGTCCGACCAGAGATTCCTGGCGCCCCGCACCCATAGGCAGCCTTCCGCCCGGATGTCGACGCCAGTGCGCAGATGGAGGCCAAATCAACACCGGGTGGACGCCGCTTCCTTGCGTCTGCCCGACGCACCCGAACAGAAGCCACCTCTGAAGAGGAGGAGGAGCGATGAGCAGTCGACGACGTCGTGCGCGGCACCAGGCTGAGAGGGCACGCGCCGCTAGGAGGAAGGTGATCCGCCGGGCTGCTCGTCGGGTGCGACCCGGACCCGGAGTCCAGGCCAGGGCCACCACCACCGCAGCGGCGGCGGTCGCGGCGATGGTCGCAGCGGGGGTCGGGGCGCCCGTCGCCGCCACAGCCCTGGCCGCGGATGCCGGGGCAGCTACAGCCGCTCAATGCGGGGCAGCAGGCACCGACGCCTTGCGGGCGGTGTGCGACGACCCGCACACACCGGGAAGCTACCCTGACCTGGTCGATGTCGGGGGCACGTTGTTCTTCTTCGGTCGCGACAGCGACAATCACAGCGAAGGGCTGTGGAAGTCCGACGGCACAACAGACGGCACCGTGCTGGTCAGCTACATCGGACCCAGGGGCAGGTACAGCTACTACGAACCCCCCGTGGCCAGCGCCGGGGACAGGCTGTTCTTCACCAGCTACCACCCCGACTTCGGTGAGGAGCTGTGGACCTCCGACGGCACCGCCGCTGGCACGGTACGGGTGAAGGACATCGCCCGCGGTCACGCTGGCAGCTACCCGGACGACATGACCGCAGTCGGCGACACACTGTTCTTCACCGCCTCTTCCAACGACGCGGGCCGGGAGCTGTGGCGGTCCGACGGCACCAAGGCCGGAACCGTGATGATCAAGGACGTCCGCCCGGGTCGGCGCGGCAGCTACCTGGACAAGCTGACCAACGTCGCAGGCACGCTGTACTTCACCGCCAAGGACGGCGCGCACGGCTTCGAGCTGTGGAGGTCCGACGGCACCGACGCCGGAACCGCACTCGTCAAGGACCTCAACCCCGGCAAGCCCGACAGCTACCCGGCCTCACTGACCGACGTGGAGGGGACGGTATTCTTCACCGCCGACGACGGCGCCCACGGTCGGGACGTGTGGTCCTCCGACGGCACCGACGCCGGCACCGTCACCGTCAAGGACCTCCCCGGCAACGCCCGGCCCGACGCGCTCACCGGCGCCGGGGGAAGGCTGTTCTTCCTCGCCAACGACGCGACCACAGGCCGCGAGCTGTGGACCTCGGACGGCACCACCGCTGGCACGACGCTGGTCAGGGACATCCGACCCGGCCAGTACTCGAGCCGCCCAGACTGGCTGACCGCTGTCGCGGGCAACCTCTTCTTCACCGCCCGAGACGGTGTGCACGGGGAAGAACTGTGGACCTCCGACGGCACCGAGTCCGGCACCGTCCTCGTCAGGGACATCACTTCCGGCGACGGATACCCGCCAGAAAACCTGACCGCGATCGGAGACACGCTGTACTTCAGCGCCGACGACGGCGTCCATGGCCGTGAGCTGTGGAGCTCCGACGGGACCGGGGCTGGCACCGGCATGGTCAAGGACATCAACCCCCATCGCAACTACTTCGGACCCGAATCCCTGACCGACGTCGGCGGGACACTCTTCTTCTCAGGTGACGACGGGGTCCACGGTGAGGAGGCGTGGCAGTCCGACGGTACCGAAGCCGGCACTGCGCTGGTGGCCGACATCAACCTGGGTGGCTGGTTCTCCGTCAGACAGGGGAGAGCCGATACCCGTGCTGGAACGCTGAAGGTGAAGGTGATGGTGGACGCCACGGGACGGGTCACCGTCGCTCCCGTGGGCGACTCCGAGTTCAAGAAGGCAACCGCGACCAGTGTCACCGGAGAGAGGGTCGGGCTCACCTTGGCCCCGACCAGAGCCGGTCTGAGACAACTCCACCGGACCGGCAGGCTCCCGGTCAAGGCGCGGTTCACATTCACCCCGTGCGGTGTCACCGGCAGCAGCCAGACCCACCGGTACGTCCTGCGAATGCGGTGACGATCAGGGTGACGATCGGGATGGCGGTGAAAAGGCTCAGGCGCCGGCGCTGGACCGTTCTGACGGCCGCCTGCTGCACCGGCGTCGCGTGCGCCGGGGTTCTCGTCGATCCTGCCGACGCGGCCCTGCTGCGAGGCGACGATCGCGCCAACGTGCTGGTGGGCGGCGCCGGCCACGACACCCTGGTCGGCAGAGGCGGCAACGACACGCTGGACGGCAGGGGCGACCATGACGCGTTCCGGCCGGGCGCCGGTGACGACGTGTCCTTCGGTCGAGGAACGGGTGACCGCTTCTTCGGCAGTGCAGGGAACGACGTGGCGGTCGGCGGCCGCGGGAACGACATGGTCGGCTACTCGGGCGACAAACCTGTGCGCGGGGATGCAAACCGTGGCCGCGACATCGCTCTGGGCGGGCGCGGCAACGACTTCCTCGAGGGCGGGCGCGGCAACGACGTGTTGCGCGGCGGCCCGGGCGCGGACAGCTTCGTTTTCGACGCCGGACGCGACACCCTCTTCGGGGGCACCGGACGGGACACGGTCTACGTCATTGGAGACGACGGGTTGCGCGACGTGATCCGCTGCGGTGCCGGCCGCGATCGGGTCTTCTACTACAGCATCACCCCCAAGGAGGCGCACGACCGCATCACCGGCTGCGAGACGGTGAGGGCGCAGTAACTCTCCGCCGCCGCGCCAAGAAGCGCATCGGTTTGCCGAGGGGCGCGACCGAGCTCATCACCGTGCCGTTTGCCACAGCGCCGTCGGATGGACCGCCTTTGGCGCAAACGCTGCGGCCATCCGGTCATGCCGCGGGTTGTGAGCGACCTGCCGATTCACGACCCGTTCCCCTGACGTCCGGTGTTGACTTCACGCATGAGCGAGGACGACTCCTGGGCGGAAGCCCTCTGCCGGGCCGTCAGGGATCGAGCGGACCGCTCACACGTAGAGATGTTCGAAGTCGCCCGATCGCACCTGCATGATCCGGACTTCGAGGATCGAGTGTGTGAGCACCCCGCGGCTGAACCGTCCTTGGTCGATCAGTGGGAGACCTTCAGTGGTGACAACCGCGGCTCCCCGGCTTCCTACTTCGACGGCACGATCGTGGGTCGATACGACGGGGGCCGTCGCGACGTGGTGGTCCATCGGTACCGGGTCACGGCGGCCGCTGACTTCATACATCGGCGGGCCGTCGAGATCCTTACCGGCGGAAGGCTGGTCAGACCGTAGGCGGCCTATCCGGTCATGCCGCTGGTTGCGCCCTGTCCTGCCGATGAGCGCTCGAGTCCTCAGAGGCGCAGATGCGC
>NZ_JBHSKD010000016.1:0-3377 GCF_042657275.1 Nocardioides taihuensis | reverse complement strand
GGATCAAAATCATGAGTCAACCCCGCCCCATCACCTCACCCCGTGCACCCGCTGCGGTGGGGCCCCACGTGCAGGCGATCATCCACGACGGAGTGCTGTGACACTGCCAGGCGTGACCAACCGCTGGCAGATCGCGTCCCGGGCGAACGTCCCGCCGTTCCACGTGATGGACCTGCTGGCGGCCGCCGCCGAGCGGCAGCGCACCCACGGAGACATGCTGAACCTGGTCGCCGGCCAGCCGAGCAGCGGCGCCCCCCAGGCCGTCCGGGACGAGGCGATCCGGCTGCTCAACGGCGACGACCCGCTCGGCTACACGGTCGCCAGCGGGGTGCCCGAGCTGCGCGCAGCCATCGCCGGGCACCACCGACGGACCCACGGCATCGACGTCACCGCAGACGACGTCATCGTGACCACCGGCTCCAGCGGCGGCTTCCTGCTGGCGTTCCTGGCCGCCTTCGAGCCGGGTGACCGGGTGGCGATGGCCCGCCCCGGCTACCCGTGCTACCGCAACGTGCTCGAGGCGCTCGGTTGCGAGATCGTCGAGATCGGCTGCGGCGCCGAGACCCGGTTCCAGCCGACCGTGCATCAGCTCGAGGAGCTGGAGCGGCCGGTGCGCGGCCTGGTCGTCGCGAGTCCCGCCAACCCTACCGGCACGATGCTGCTGCCCGACGAGCTCGCGGCCCTGGCCGGCTGGTGCGAGAGCAACGGCGTACAGCTGATCAGCGACGAGATCTACCACGGCATCGAGTACGCCACCCTGGACGGCGCTGCCCCGCTAGCCCGCTCCGCGTGGGAGACCAGCCGCGAGGCGGTCGTGTTCGCGAGCTTCTCGAAGTACTTCTCGATGACCGGCTGGCGGATCGGCTGGATGCTCGTCCCGGAGAGGATGCGGCGCGCGGTCGACGTGCTCACCGGCAACTTCACCATCTGCCCACCGGTGATCGCCCAGTGGTCCGCGATCGCCGCCTTCAGCGACCCGGCGTACGCAGAGCTCGACGCGCACGTCGCGCGGTACGCCGACAACCGGCGACTGCTCCTCGACGGGCTCGCCGCACTGGGCATCACCCGACTGGCGCCGGCGGACGGGGCGTTCTACGCCTACTCCGACATCGGCCATCTCACCGACGACTCGATGGCCTGGAGCAGGCGGCTGCTCGCCACCACCGGCATCGCGCTGGCGCCGGGGATCGACTTCGACACGGAGCAGGGCCACCGCTTCGTCCGCTTCAGCTTCGCCGGGCCACGTGCCGACATCGAGCGGGCCCTCGACCGGTTGTCCACAGCTCTGCGGACCTGAGGTTTTCGCGGCCGCGGCGCGGGCACGCTTCCTTGCACACGACGGGTGAGGAGGAGGCCATGTACGGCGACACCACCGTGATCAGACAGCTGGGCCGCGCCCTGCGCCACCAGGCGGAGGAGACTCTGTGCTCTGAGCACCCCATGGTCGGTGGTGGCCGCAGCCCCCGTGGGCAGATCCCGTGGCCACGGCCGGGCAGATCTCGTGACCGTCAGCGGGCAGGTTTCATGACCGCCCTTGGGCAGTTCCTACTGTCCCTTGACAAGCCGCTTGTCTTGATCGCCGAGTACAGGTCCCACATGTGGTCAAGGTGCTGGGGTGATACGTCGGTGAGCGGCAGAGTCGATGGGAGGTGTCGCAGTTTCCCGTTGACGATCGTGCGGAGAGGCCCGGGGTTCATCAGGGCGCGTCCCGCGTTCGCTGGGACACGTTGGTCGACAGTACTGTGGCGCCAGAACGACTACACCCTCCGCGCGCCCGACTGGTTCGGCGGCGATCTCACCCTTCGACACGACCTGGTGAACCAGATCCGATCGGGGGATGGGCTATGAGTCAGGTTCGAACGACTTATCGCGGACCAGCTGTTTGACCTGGCTTCGACCGGTGCCGAAGACCGATGCCGAAGACCGGGGTCGTCGAGCGGGCGTCATACCGGAGCCGTTACGACTCACCCCCCGGTAGACGTAAACGGCGGCTCGCCTGATGTGGGTTGACTCGTCCCAGCACGCCCGTCCGGTGAAGATCCCGGGGCTGGGGCATCGTACGGTTCAACAAGGCGTTCGTAGCGCAGGTGCTTGCACGCTCACTATCGTGTGTTGGCGGGCGGGATCTACCGAGGCGCTTTGAGCGTTCAGGTGCACATTGCCCTTGTTGGTAGCGGCACCTCTCCAGCACGTTCAAGATGACACCGATTCGTGCAGCAGACCCGTTACGTCGCCCAAGACTTCTACCGCCTACTGGAAAACACGGCCACAGCTGCTTGACGAAGCATAGGACGGCCACAGCTGCTTGACGAAGCATAGGAGCGTCTGTGATCTCCCATCAGGGAGATCATCAGGCCTCCGCGCGTGCATCCTGGATGACGTCGTACCAGACAGTCTGGTGGGGTTCCGCCTGCAACTCGTCCAGTCTGGTCCGGGTGTCGAGGAACTCCGGGTCCTCGTGCCAGGACTCCCAATCCTGCCGGCCTCGCCAGGTTCCTACGATGACCCTGGTATCGGGGGAGTCCTCGGGGGCGAGCAGTTGTCCGGAGATCCAGCCGTCGCGACGATGGGCCGACCGGAACCGATGGATGATCAGACTGTCCCACTCGTCTCTCGAGTCGGGGCGGAGCGTCATCGTCGTGACGACGGTCATCATGTTGACCTCCTGAGGGGGCGGACTTCTCGGCCAAGGCGGAGCTGGTGAACTTCCTCAGGCTACGCCTGAGAGCCGTCGATAGGACAGGCGCTCGGACGCGTCACTCGCTCCAAGTGCGGTGCAGGGCTTTCGCCAGCCCCCACACGCCACGCTCTGTAGTTGGTCTTTCTGGTCCAGCACACGGAGGTTCTGCCAGAGCGGCACAGCGCCGAGTGCCAGTCCGCATGGAGCGCTATCACCGCCGACGCGAGTTCCCGGTCGGACAACGTGCTGGTGTTGACCCGCAGAGATCTCAGGGCTTGTCGAGGTTCCCGGACGTGGGCGACTCGCCCTTGCACTCTCCCTATTGAACTTTGGCGGGGGAGAACATGCGACGGGGCATGGTTCGACGAGTGCCGGCCCAGCAGCCAATGGGTGGATGCCAAGCAGCTGCGGGACGAGGCCGCCGGTGGCTGCTCGGCCATGGCTCGTGGGGCACACGGACGAGATGGAGTGCGACCTGCTTTCCCGCAGACTCGAAGGTGTCCACAAACAGGCCAGAAACTCTGTCAAGAGCATTCAACCATCGCAAACGCGAACGCACTAGATTTCAGCGTTTGCCCAGGTCAGATGCCACTTATCGGCAGAAGTTGTCAACTAGTGTCAGTCGCTCAAGGCGACAGAGCCCCGCGGGGTGGTGGGCTTTGAGGGGATCCTCGGTGCCCTACTCGCCGCTCTCGAT
>NZ_JBHSKD010000015.1:0-110065 GCF_042657275.1 Nocardioides taihuensis | reverse complement strand
CCGGGCGCCGCCCCGCCGCCGCCCGCTCCGTCGGCCCCGGTCGGCGAACCCGCTGCCGACGCGCCGACCATGCCGGCCACCGCGCCGCCCCCTCCGCCGCCCTCGTGGGCCGGCGGCGACACCTCTTCCTGAGGCGGGCCCGACCCCGGCCACCGCCGAAGCGGGGTCGCGCCCCGACCACGGGTAGCCTTGCCTGTCGTGGCAGGACCGGACTTCGACCAAGAGATCAAGCAGCTCCACGCGACGCTCAGCACCATCGGACAGGTGCTCGACCTCGACGGGATGCGCGCCGAGATCGCCGACCTCGGGCAGCAGGTCGCCGCGCCCGACCTCTGGGACGACCAGGACAACGCCACCCGTGTCACCGGCCGCCTCTCGACGCTGCAGGGCGAGCTCGACCGGTTCAGCGCCCTCGCCTCGCGTGTCGACGACCTCGAGATCATGGTGCAGCTCGGCCAGGAGGAGGGCGACGCCGACGCGATCGCCGACGCGGAGCGCGAGCTGGTGTCGATCAAGAAGGCCGTCGAGGTGCTCGAGGTGCGCACCCTGCTCTCCGGTGAGTTCGACGCGCGCGAGGCGCTGGTCACCATCCGCTCCGGCGCCGGTGGCGTCGACGCCGCGGACTTCGCCGAGATGCTGATGCGCATGTACATGCGCTGGGCCGAGCAGCACAAGTACTCCGTCGAGGTCTTCGACACCTCCTACGCCGAAGAGGCGGGCCTGAAGTCCGCCACCTTCGCGATCCACGCGCCCTACGCCTACGGCACCCTCTCGGTCGAGGCCGGCACCCACCGGCTGGTGCGGATCAGCCCCTTCGACAACCAGGGCCGCCGGCAGACCAGCTTCGCCGCCGTCGAGGTGGTGCCGGTGCTCGAGCAGACCGATGAGATCGAGGTCGACGAGAACGACATCAAGGTCGACGTCTACCGCTCCTCGGGCCCGGGTGGGCAGAGCGTCAACACCACCGACTCCGCGGTCCGCCTCACGCACCTCCCGACGGGTCTGGTCGTCTCCTGCCAGAACGAGAAGTCGCAGCTGCAGAACAAGGCGGCCGCGATGATCGTGCTCAAGGCCAAGCTGCTCGCGCGCAAGAAGGCCGAGGAGAAGGCGCAGCTCGACGAGATGCGCGGCGACGTCGCGGCCAGCTGGGGCGACCAGATGCGCAACTACGTGCTCAACCCCTACCAGATCGTCAAGGACCTGCGCACCGGCTACGAGGTCGGCAACCCGCAGGCGGTCTTCGACGGCGACCTCGACGGCTTCCTCGAGGCCGGCATCCGCTGGCGCCGCGGCGCCGAGAAGGCCGCCGCCAGCTGACCCTGAGTGGCTCGCTCGGGCAGAGGCGGCGGCCGGTCCGGGCTACTTGTGGGCCACCAGCACGCAGAGGTACCACGTGCCGTGGCGCTTCTTGGCGCCCGCGCCCATGCGGCGCGAGGGGGCGTCGAGCAGGATCGCGCGGTGGGCGTCGGAATGCATGAGCCCGCGGCGGACGGCGCCCCGGGCCTTCTTGTAGCCGGCCGCCACGGTCTCGCCGACGTAGGTCATGCCGCAGCGCGACTGCACGGTCTCGAGCCGCTGGTGGTAGAGCGTCTGCTTGCGCGCCATGCGGCGGGCCTGGCGCTGGGCGAACTTGTCCAGGCAGGCCCCGCGCTTGAGCGCGTGCAGGTCGCGGTCGGTGCGTACGTCGTTGACGTTGCGGGCCGCGACGTTGCGGTAGACGGTGGCGGTGACGGCCTCGGCCGGTGAGCTCACGCCCACGGCCACGAGGCCTGACCCGACCATCGCCACCAACAGCAGGACGGTCAGACGCAGGTGCTTCACGGCGGTTCTCCCTCCCGAATCGCGCAGTGCTGCGCAGGACCCCCGTGAACTCTGGCCGTCTCCCTGCCCGTATGGGGAGGATCTCAAACCAGGAACCTCGCTGGTCGAGACCACCGGACCGCCGCGCCGGAGTCTCTCAGCCGCCCGCAGCGCCGAGCACGGCAGCGCACCAGCGGTCCGCCCGGGCGGCCAGGTCGGCCTCGTCGGTGCCGGGGCCGGCCTGCACCTCGCAGGTCAGCCAGGCGTCGCCGAAGAGCCCGCGGTACGACGCCACGAGCGCGCCGTCGTCGCCGGGGGAGCGGCACAGCAGCGCGGCCCCGGGCTCGCCGAACGGCGCCGCGTCGGGCAGCGGACGGCAGCCGGGCCGTCGTCCCTCGGCGCGCGCGACCGCCCGGGCCCGCTCGGTGGTGACGGGTGGGGCGAACACCCAGGCCTCGGCCGCGGCGGGCGCGGCGCCGCGCCAGGCGCAGCCGTGCTCGTGGGCCACGTCCGACCCACCGGCGACGGCGACCGCGTCCCCGTTGTCCCACGAGCGCGACGACTCCGCCGGACCGTCGAGCGCTGCCTCGACGGCGGCGTCGGGCACCGCGTCGCAGAAGGACCCCCGCGCGACCGTGACCGCCCCGGGGGCGACGTCGGCGAGCGCGGGCGTGCTCGCGACCTCCGGCGTCGGGGTGGGTGCGGGGTCGTCGTCACCGCTGCAGCCGGTCAGCACGAGGAGGAGGGCGGCGACCGTGGACCCGGGCACGGTGCGCCGTGTCGTGGGGCGGAGACCGGACATGGCCGCCAGAGTACGTTTGAATGGCCGACGATGAGCGCGCCACCCGACGTCCAGCACCTCGCCGAGGGTCTCCTCGCGGGGCTGCCCGCGCACCGTCGGCAGACCTTCTCTCTCCGCCTCGACCGCTGGTGGCCCGACCTGGTCGCCGGCCTCGCCGCGCTGTACGACGACCCGCTCGCGGTCGCCGACCGGCTCGTGCGCGTCGCGGCCGACGGCTACGCCGCGCGCCCGCCCGACCTGCTGCGCCTCGACGAGCAGCGCCTCCTCGAACCCGACTGGCTCCAGCAGCCACGCCAGCTCGGCTACGCCTGCTACGCCGACCGCTTCGCCGACGACCTCGCCGGTGTCGGCAAGCGGATCGACCACCTCGAGGACCTCGGCGTCACCTACCTCCACCTGATGCCGCTGCTGCGCCCCCGCGACGGGGACAACGACGGTGGCTACGCCGTGCAGGACTTCCACTCGGTGCGCCCCGACCTCGGCACCCGCGACGACCTGCGCGACCTCGCCACCGGGCTGCGCGGGCGCGGCATCAGCCTGGTCCTCGACCTGGTGCTCAACCACGTCGCCGCCGAGCACGCCTGGGCGGTGGCCGCCCGCGCCGGGGACCCGGCGTACCGCGCGTTCTTCCACGTCTTCCCCGACCGCACGCAGCCCGACGCCTACGAGCAGACGCTGCCCGAGGTCTTCCCCGACTTCGCGCCGGGCAGCTTCACCTTCGACGCCGAGCTCGACGGGTGGGTCTGGACGACCTTCAACGAGTGGCAGTGGGACCTCAACTGGGCCAACCCGGCGGTGCTGGAGGAGTTCGCCGACATCGTGCTCGACCTCGCCAACCTCGGGGTCGAGGTGCTGCGGCTCGACGCGATCGCCTTCCTCTGGAAGCGGCTGGGCACGAACTGCCAGAACCAGCCCGAGGTGCACGCGATCACCCAGGCCCTGCGCGCCGTGGCGCGGCTCGCCGCGCCCGCGGTCGCGTTCAAGGCCGAGGCGATCGTGGGCCCGCACCACCTCGTGCAGTACCTCGGCTCCGGCGCGCACGTGGGCCGGGTCAGCGACCTCGCCTACCACAACAGCCTGATGGTGCAGGTCTGGTCGATGCTCGCCGCCGGCGACACCCGGCTGGCCCGGCAGGCGCTCGGCTCGCTGCCGCCGGTGCCGACCACGTCGGCCTGGATCACCTACGTGCGCTGCCACGACGACATCGGGTGGGCGATCTCCGACGAGGACGCCGCGGCGGTCGGGCTCGACGGCGGTGCGCACCGGCGCTTCCTCTCCGACTGGTACGCCGGGGAGTTCCCCGGGTCGTGGGCCGAGGGCCTGGTCTTCCAGCACAACCCGGCGACGGGCGACCGGCGGATCAGCGGCACCGCGGCCTCGCTGACGGGAGTCGCCCGCGACGAGGACGCCGGCCTGGCGCGGATGTTCCTGGCGCACGCGGTCGTCGCCGGGTGGGGCGGCGTCCCCGTGGTCTGGAGCGGCGACGAGCTCGCCCAGCCCAACGACCCCGCGTGGGCCGACGAGCCCGGTCACGAGGACGACAACCGCTGGGCACACCGCCCGCGCCTCGACGCCGAGCGTGCGGCCGGTCGCCACGACCTGCGCACGGTCGCCGGGCGGGCGTTCAGCGGCATCGCCCACCTCGCCCGGGTGCGGGCCGGCCTGCCGCAGCTGCACGCCTCGGCGGCCAGCGAGGTGCTGGCCGACACCGACCCGGGCGTGCTCGCGGTGCTCCGCCACCACGCGAGCGGGCCCTTCGTCGGGCTCTACAACGTCACCGCCACCTGGCGCCCGTTCCCGGCCTCACGACTCCGCGACGCCGGCCTCGCCGCGCCGTACGACGCGATCGGCGGACACGCGCTCACTGCCGGGGACGACGGGCTGGTCTGGCTCGCGCCGTACGCCGCAGTGTGGGCGGTCGAGACCGCCTGACGCCGCGGCCCGACCTGCGCACGACGGGGGTCCGCCGGACCTGCCACCCGGTCGCGTACCCTCGGACCAGTGATTCGCTTCGAGAAGGTCACCAAGACCTACCCCGGCCAGGGCAGCCCCGCACTCGACCAGCTGACGGTCGACGTGGAGAAGGGCGAGTTCGTCTTCCTCGTCGGCGCCTCGGGGTCCGGCAAGTCCACCGCGCTGCGCCTGGTCCTGCGCGAGACGCGACCGACGTCGGGGCGCGTCTACGTCGCCGGCAAGGAGATCAACCGGCTCGCGGGCTGGAAGGTGCCGCGGCTGCGCCGCCAGATCGGCACGGTCTTCCAGGACTTCCGCCTGCTGCCCAACAAGACGGTCTCCGAGAACGTCGGCTTCGCCCTGCAGGTGATCGGCAAGAAGCGCTCCGAGATCTCCGCGGTCGTCCCCGAGACGCTCGAGCTGGTCGGCCTCGAGGGCAAGGGCGACCGGATGCCCGACGAGCTCTCCGGCGGCGAGCAGCAGCGGGTCGCGATCGCCCGCGCCTTCGTCAACCGGCCGATGATCCTCATCGCCGACGAGCCCACCGGCAACCTTGACCCCGCCACCTCGGTCGGGATCATGAAGCTCCTCGACCGGATCAACCGCACCGGCACCACCGTCCTGATGGCCACCCACGACTCCGGGGTGGTCGACCAGATGCGCAAGCGCGTCATCGAGCTCGAGCACGGCCGCGTCGTGCGCGACCAGGCCCAGGGCGTCTACGGCTTCCAGCACTGACCGCCACCCCGACCGACCTCCCACGGTTACCTGACGGAAGAGAGCCAACCCGAGCATGCAGCTGCGTTACGTCTTCTCCGAGCTCGGACAGGGGCTGCGCCGCAACCTGTCGATGCACATCGCGGTGATCCTGACCCTGTTCGTGTCGCTGACCCTCGTCGGCCTCGGCGTGATCCTCAACCAGCAGGCGGTGCGCGCGGCCGAGCAGTGGGGCAGCGAGCTCCAGATCACCGTCTTCCTCTGCCGCGCCGACGACGACAACCCCGGCTGCACCGGTGAGGTCACCGACGCGCAGAAGAAGGCGATCATCGACGTCGTCGAGAACAACCCCGAGGTCGCCGACTACCGCCTCGAGTCCAAGGCCGAGGCCTTCGCCAAGGTCAAGGAGCTGCTCGGGCCCGAGAAGTTCGAGGGCAGCAACCCGGCGGCCACCGAGGACGACATGGCCGAGTCGATCTGGATCACGCTCAAGGACCCCGACAAGTACCAGGGCATCACCAGTGCCGTGGTGGGGCTGGACGGCGTCGACACGATCCGCGACCAGCGCGACGTGGTCGGCCCGATCCTGCGCTCCATGGACGCGCTGCGCACCGGAGCGCTGCTGATCGCGGCGTTCCTCGTCGTCGCGGCGATGCTGCTGGTGGCCAACACCATCCGGCTGGCGGCGTTCGCGCGTCGCAAGGAGATCGGCATCATGCGGCTGGTGGGCGCCTCGACGCTGTTCATCGCGCTGCCGTTCCTGCTCGAGGCGGTGGTCACCGCGCTGATCGGCGTGGCCCTGGGGGCCGCGGCCCTCGCCGGCTTCATGTACTTCGGCGTCGAGCAGCGGCTGCGCGACTTCATCGGGTTCATCCCGTGGGTCGGCTGGTCCGAGTTCGCGTACGCCGTGCTGGTGATCGCGATCCTCGGGCCGGTGCTGACGCTGATCCCGACACTCGCGCTGACCCGCAAATACCTCAAAGTGTGATCCCGGGCCGTTACCTTCGAACCGTTCTCTTTCCCGAACATCGAAGGCAGACCCGGTGCGCACCTTCCCCCGTACCGCACGCCGACGCTGGGCCGGGGCCGTCGTGGCCACGGCACTGGCCATCGGTGCGCTGACCGCCCCCCTCGCGAGCGCTGACGACGACCTCAAGGACCGCAAGAAGCACGTCGAGTCCAGGATCCGGTCGGCCAGCCACGACCTCGACGAGTCCAGCGGCCAGTACCGCCGGGCCGCCGCGCGTTTCGAGGCGGCGCAGGCCGAGCTCGACCAGGCCACGAGCGCCTATGACGCAGCCCGGGTCAAGCTCCAGGTCGCCCGCGTGCGCGACCAGGAGATGCAGGACAAGCTCGACGCCGCGGTCGCCCGCCTCGACCAGGCGCAGGCCGACCTCGACGCCGGCCAGGTCGCCGTGACCGACCAGCAGGACAACCTCTCCGACACGGTCGTCGACATCTACCAGGGCGAGAACTCCGACCTCGTCGCCGTGTCGTCGTTCCTCAACTCGCAGACCACCGAGCAGCTGACCCGCCAGGAGGAGCTGCAGAACGTCATGGTCGGCCGCGAGGCGCAGGCCTACGACAGCCTGCGCGCGGCCGAGGTGCTGCTGCAGGTGCGGGAGGACCAGGTCTCCGACGCCCGTGACGAGGTCGCGGTGCAGCGCGAGCAGGCCGCCGAGCACCTCGTGGAGATGAACGAGCTCAGCGACCAGGCGAAGGCCGCCCGCGCGCACTACTGGGACGTCGTCCGCACCACCCGTGAGGCCAAGCAGGACGCCGCTGCCGCCAAGCGCAGCGACGCCGCCAAGCTCGCGCAGCTGAAGAAGCAGGAGCAGCGGATCCAGGAGCGCATCATGCGCGCCGCCGCCCGCAGCCGGGGCGGGTACCACGGCGACGCCGGCGGCTTCCTCACCCCGCCGGTGCAGGGGCCGGTCACCTCGCCGTTCGGCTGGCGGGTCCACCCCATCTACGGCTACTGGGGCCTGCACGACGGCACCGACTTCGCGGTCTCCTGCGGCGAGGGCATGGTCGCGGTCGCCGACGGCACGGTGCTGTCGAGGTACTGGTCCGACGTCTACGGCAACCGGCTCTACGTCGGCCTCGGTCGCGTCAACGGCCACTACCTGACCGCGGTCTACAACCACGCGACGGGCTACCGCGTCAGCGTCGGCGAGCACGTGAGCCGCGGCGAGGTCGTCGGGTACGTCGGCAGCACCGGCTGGTCCACCGGCTGCCACCTGCACTTCACGCTGCTCGTCGACGGCAAGGCCGTCGACCCGATGAACTGGATGTAGCGGCAACCGACGGCGACGAGTGCACGGCGGCGCGAATGCCGTTGACCGCCTCTGGGAGACTGGCCGGATGCCGAAGGAGAAGGGACGCAACGTCGTCGCGTCCAACAAGAAGGCTCGGCACGACTACCTGATCGAGGACACCTACGAGGCCGGGCTGGTCCTCACCGGGACCGAGGTCAAGTCGCTGCGCCAGGGGAGGGCCTCCCTCGTCGACGGTTTCGTCGACATCGAGCAGCACGAGGCGTGGCTGCACGGCGTGCACATCCCGGAGTACACCCAGGGCACCTGGACCAACCACGCCGCGCGCCGCAAGCGCAAGCTCCTGCTCAACCGCGCCGAGATCGACAAGATCGAGCGCCGGGTCGCGGAGAAGGGCCTGACGGTCGTGCCGCTGCAGCTGTACTTCAAGGACGGCCGGGCCAAGGTCGAGATCGCGCTGGCCAAGGGCAAGAAGTCGTGGGACAAGCGCCAGTCGCTGGCCGAGCGGCAGGCCGACCGTGAGAAGCAGCAGGCGCTGGGCCGGCACCTGAAGGGCATGCGTGACTGAGCCCGGCGCCGACCCGGAGGTCGCGGCCGTCCGGTCGTTCTGGCAGGGGCTCGGCCTGCCCGGGCTCTACGACGTGCACGTGCACTTCCTGCCCGAGAACGTGCAGCGCAAGGTCTATGCGCAGTTCGACGAGGCCGGGCCCAGGATCGGGCGGGCCTGGCCGATCCGCTACCGCGGCACCCACGACGAGCGGGTCGCCCACCTGCGCGAGCTCGGCGTGCGGCGGTTCCCGACCCTGCCCTACGCGCACCGGCCGGGGATCGCGTCGTACCTGAACGGGTGGGCGCGCGACTTCGCCGCCGACAAGCCCGACTGCCTGTGGTCGGCCACCTGCTACCCGGAGCCGGAGGCCGCGGCGTACGTCGCGGAGCTGGTCGCCGACGGCGTCGAGATCTTCAAGGTGCACGTGCAGGTGGGGGAGTTCCACCTCGACGACCCGCTGCTCGACCCGGTCTGGGGCACGCTGGCCGACGCCGGCACGCCCGTGGTCGTGCACGCCGGCTCGGGGCCGGTCGGCAACGCCTTCACCGGCCCCGAGCCCCTGCACCGGGTGCTGAGGAGGCACCCGCGCCTGACTGCGGTCGTGGCACACCTCGGTGCTCCGGAGTACGCCGAGTTCGTCTCCCTGGCCGAGCGCTTCGAGCGGGTGCACCTCGACACCACGATGGTCTTCACCGACTTCTTCGACGTCGAGGCGCCGGTGCCGTCCGAGGTGATCGCGCGGCTGGGCGACCTGCGGCCCAAGGTGCTGCTCGGCTCCGACTTCCCGACCATCCCCTATCCCTACGCCCACCAGCTCGAGGGGCTGGTGCGCGCCGGCTTCGACGACGACTGGCTGCGCGACGTCTGCTGGCACAACGGCGTGCGGCTGCTCGGGCCCGCCGACCCCAGGTGAGGGCGTCGCAGATCGCGTCGTCGACCAGACCGGGCTCGAGGGCCTCGTGGATGCCGTGCGCCTCGGCCACCGTCTCGAAGTCCTTCCCCGGCTCGTAGGTGACCGTGCCCGTGTCGTGGATCCGGAGCGGCCCGCCGGTGCCGGACCGGCCGAGCCAGATCGCGCCGACCTCGGTCAGCGTCCGGTCGCCAGCTGGCCGGGCACGGCGTAGGCGTAGTGCCGGTTCCAGTGGCCGGCGATGGTGAACGACGGGCCGGTGCCGTCCCCGGTGAGCGTGAAGACGTCGGCGGGGTAGTCGAGGTGGACGACGGTGCGCAGCGCCAGCCCCTCGCTGTCGTGCCAGCGGGTCAGCTTCTCGTGGCCGCTGCCGGTGACCCAGACCTCCTGGCCGTCGCAGGACGGCCCGATCGGCTCGCGGTAGCTGACCCCCCTTCTCGCCGGTGCAGACGATCGCGGCGGCAGTGACGAGCGGCCTCCTCATGGTTCCTCCCCCGTGGGACCCGACTGGTCTCCCGCTCCTTCCTCGCGCGAGTCGGCCCGCGCGATGACAGCCGGTGGCAGGATCGCTCCTGTGGCCGACCCCTTCGCGACCGTCGCAGCCGAGCGGCGTGCGCTCGCGGACCTGCTGGAGTCGCTGAGCGAGGAGCAGTGGGCCACCCGCAGCCTGTGCGGCGCGTGGACGGTCAAGGACGTCGCGGCGCACGTCATGATCGGGCCGACGGTGTCGACGCGCGAGTTCCTGGTGGCGATGGTCCGTGCGGGCGGGCGGTTCGGGGTCGCCAACCGGCGGATGGTCGAGGCCCGCGCCCGGCTGTCGACCGCGGAGCTGGTCGCGATCATGCGCGAGCACGCCGACAGCCGCTTCCGGCCGCCCACGATGGACTGGCACGCGCCGTGGACCGAGATCCTCGTGCACCGCGAAGACATCGCGGTGCCGCTGGGCGGCTTCCCGCGGCCGGTCGAGCCGTGGGGGCCGGCGCTCGACTTCCTGGTCAGCGACGCCGCGGTCCGGGGCTTCCGGGCCAAGGGGCTGCCAGCACTGCACTACGCCGCCACCGACCTCGACTGGTCGTACGGCGACGGCCCGGAGGTGCGCGGCCCCGCGGCCGCGCTGGCGCTCGGGATGGCCGGCCGCCCGGTCGCCCTGGAGCGACTCACCGGGGACGGCCTCGATAGGTTCGCTGTCTGGGTCAGGCGCGAGTAGGACCTCGGACCCTGACGCTCGGGAGGGAATCGGTGTTGTCTGGAGTGGTGCCGGCTGTGCACATCCGCGCGGCCCTCGCGCCGTACGGCGCGTGGGTGCGGGCGTGTGCGCTGGCCGAGCTGGTGGGCATGACGGCGGCTGCCGCCGCCGCCGTGTCCGCCGCGGCGCTCGCCGACCGGTCGGGGACCCTGGGTTCGCCGGCGGTCGGCCTCCTCGTCGTGGTGCTCGGCGGCGTGGTCGAGGGCACGGCCCTCGGCTGGCTGCAGTCCCGGGTGCTCGGCGCCTGGCGACCCGACCTGCGCCGCGGCCGCTACCTGCTGGCCACGGTCGTCGTCGCCGGCCTCGGCTGGGCCGCGGCCTCGGCGCCCTCGGCGCTGTCGGGCGACGACGACGGCGCGACGCCCCCGCTGCTGCTGATGGCAGCGATGGCTGTCGGCCTCGGACTGGTGATGGGCGCGGTGCTCGGCGCCGCCCAGGCCTGGGCCCTGCGCGGCGCGGTGCGCCACCCGTGGCGCTGGGTCGCGGCGTCGGTGTGGTCGTGGCCGCTGCCGATGGTGGTGGTCTTCGCCGGTGCATCCCTGCCCGGCGACGGCTGGCCCACCTGGCAGGTGCTGCTGGTGGGCCCGGTGACCGGGCTCGTGGCGGGCCTGCTGCTGGGCGCGCTGTCCGGCTGGTTCCTGCCGTCGCTCGACGGGCTGTCGGCGAGCGGGCGGATGGTGCTCGCGGTGCTCGGCGGCCCGTTCAGCCGCACCCTCGACCGCCGCCTGATGGGCCTCGCGGTCACCGGGCTGCGCACCGGGCAGGTCTACCGCCTGCCCGTGCAGTTCGCGCTCGGGCCCGACGGGCTGGTCGTCGTCCCCGGAGGGGCGCCGGGCAAGACCTGGTGGCGCAACGTCGGCACGGACACGGGAGTCCGGGTGCTGCTCGAGCGCGGCTGGCACGACGCCCACGCCGCCGTGCTCGAGCCTCACGACTCGCCGTACGGCCGCGCCCGGGCGGCGTACCTGCGCTGCTTCCCGGGCGCCCACCTGCCCCTCGACCAGCCGATCGTGCTGGTCACCCTGCCCGCGGACGACGTCGTCCTGCCCTCCGACTGAGGCCGGGCGGGGCAGCCGGCGGGGAATGCCCGCGCGGGCGTCGGGGTTGGGCCACTAGACTGGAACCACAACTCAAGAGGGGCTGATCGGTTTCGACTTGGGACGTCAGTTCCAGGGGAAGCGGGTCGAGGAGCCAGCGTCATCTCGTAAACGCTCGCTGGAAACCAATAACTGCCAACGCTAAGCGCAGTTCCTTCGCTCTCGCCGCCTGAGCGGTGATCGAAGCGTCAGACCGGGCATCTGTCTCCGTCCCGGACCCTGGCGTCGACTAGGAGACTTGCTGCTCATTCCAGGTCACGGAGGATGAGCGGGACTTTCCCGTGACTGAGCCTGTCGGGGACGTGTCCGTGCGAGCCCCGGGGCCGAGAAAAGCGACACCACGGACTGCACCCGGAGAAGACCTGGTTCGACGCTCGAGGACGCGGGTTCGATTCCCGCCAGCTCCACAACGGGGTGTTCGCGAATAGACCGGCGAACGCTCGCGAAAAAGTTGGCACGGCTCCCTGTCACGCCTCGCGTGGCGGGGAGCCGTGCGCATTGCAGGCTCCGCGAGCGCCCGGGCGCGTGCGTCTCGGGATAGTCAGGTGCCCGGGGCCCGAGGGCTCGTGAAGTACCAGAGATGGGTTCTATCGGGAGTCGGCTGCGGCAGCTTCACGGCTCAGAAGTTGCTAGCAGTCGCCGGGACACTCTCGCTCGAGGGCCTCGATCGTCCGGTAGAAGTACTCCTCAGCGGGTCCGGGGGAGAGATAGACGCGCGAGATGTGCATGCCGCCGCCGTGCCGGGTGGTAACGATGATCCACAGAAAAATGGGCGCCAGGTCGTCGACGAAGTCGGTCGTGTTGACGAAGAGGGACACCTCTCCGAGCACTCGCTGGCACCGGTGCAAGTACGCGGGGCCGAACGCGCCGATCATGCGCGTGCTGGGCAGCTTCCAGGGCTGGCCCACTCCGTCCCGGAAGGGATCCTCTGCGCCAGGGTTCCAAGGCCCATTGTCGGAGTGAACGATGCCTGACCCTCCTGCGCTGATGCTGTCGAGCTCGTCGAGAAACCCGTCCTCGACCCCGGGGGTTGGTCAGCAAGTCACGACCAACCTGACTGTCTGTGCCGGTGATGGTTTCCAGGGCGTAGTCGGGCAAGTCGATCGGAAGCAAGGGCGGTGTGATGGTTGTGGTGCACATGAGACGCCTCCCGGCGGTCGAAGGATGTGGACGTCCGTCGACAGTGCGGGGTCTCCGCTGGCGGGCAATCAACGCACCGGTGACTGGGTTGCTCCCTTGGAGGGCGAGCCGTGGTGACGAGCCGTGTACCTGGCCTCCGTGGAACCCTCAGTCGAGACCTCGCGCGAGTGGGAGCCTCGTGGCAATCCGCCCAGAGTGACTCGCCAGGACGTGATGGTTCACTCTCAGATCTTCATGGCGGCCTTTGCCGCGATATCGGCGGCATGGCGTGACGGTCAAGCCGCTGATTGTGAACGGTCCTGCCGATGTGAGGTCGAGCGATCACGACGGAAGTCGGAGATAGACCTCACCATCGGGAGGATCGAAGGGCGTGTGCCAGGGAACGAAACCGAGGGCAGCGCACATCCGTTCCATCCCTGCGTTGTCCGCCCGGTGGCTGGTGGCGACCATCTGCACGTCGGGGTCCATCCGCAACCGCCGCACCAGTTCGACCATCGATGCCCGGCCATAGCCCTGGTGCTGATGCTGTTCTCCGATCAGCAGGCGCAGTATGAAGCCCACGGACGCCACGACCTCCGTGACCGCGAAGCCGACGGGTGGGGCCTTCGGATCGGGCAACCCGAGTTGCGAGCCGTCGTAGATGGCGAACGCGGTAAGGGCTGGGTTGACGTCCACCTCTGCGAGCGACTTCTCAACGGTCGCGATCAGATGTTGCTGCTCCGGTGCTGCGCGCAAAGTGAGCACGCTCGCCCAGTCACCGGGGCCGAGTCGGCGCAGGTTCACCTCGGTCATGCCGCAGAGTCGACCACAAGTCAGCGCGTAGGTCCTCACATGCCGCTGTCCGCTCGCGCACATGCGGATGAGAGTGCCTGCTCCACCGGGCTCGGGGACGCCATACTCGGCGCTGTGGAGCAACTGATCAGACGGTTCTATGAGGACTTGTGGAACCGTTGGGACGACGACGACATCGAAGACCTCCTTGATGAAGACTTCGTCTTCCGTGGATCTCTGGGCACGGAGACCAAAGGCCTTACCGAATGGCGCTCTTACCGCGAGGCAGTCCGAGCGGGGTCATCCGACTTCCACAACCACATCGTCACCCTGCTTGTCGACGGCGACCACGCGGCAGCAAGGCTGCGCTACACCGGAACCCACACCGGCCACCTGGCCGGCCTGGCACCGACAGGACGTCGGTTCACCGACTCCCGCGCTGCCTTCTTCACCGGCAACGGGGGCCGACTCACCTCGGCATGGGTTCTGGGCGACCTCACAACACTGCATGAACAACTGAGCTGACGGCTCAACGCCCATGGTGAGTCGTCCTATCGCACTCTCATGCCGCGTTGGGGGCGGCGACGACTGAGTGGACTGGGCGGGAGCTCAGCTCAGCGCAGCAGGCCGTAGGCGTGGGTGGGCGTGACCCGCACGACCACCCGCGCCTCCTGAACCATCGCGGCGCGGTAGGCCTCCCAGTCGTCGTGCTCTCCCGCCAGCGAGCGGTAGAGCTCGACCAGCTCGTCGGTCGCCGCGTCGTGCGGTTCGGCCGCCACCTCGGAGAGGCTGACCTCGCCCTCGACGACCGCGTAGGACCAGAAGCTGTCCCCGTCGACGTGCACCGCCGCCCACGGCGTGCGCCGCAGGTTGGCGTACTTCGCGCGACTGGTGGTGATCGACACCCGGATCACGTCGTCGTCACCGACGCCGGCGAGGACGTTGGACAGCTGCGGCTTCCCATCACGCTTGATGGTCACCAGGACGGCCTGGTGGTTGCGGCGTACGGCGGCGAGGGCGTCTGCGATCTCCATGCGGACGATCTTGCCCCGCCGTCGGGAACTCAGCCGAGCACCGCTCAGGCCGCTGACTGCGCGGTCGCGCCTATGATGGGGCCGCGAGAAGTTGCGGGTCGTGTGCCTGAGGACGCGCTATAGGGGGTTCTCAGGCACACGACTCGAAACCTCGACCGACGCACTCACATGCCGCTGGTCGCGCGACGGCACCCGCGTCACTCCGCAGCTAAGGCCCAAGCCTGAACGCGCATCCGATCCTCAGTGTCAAAGCTGGTTGAAGCGATAGCGTGCCGAGATGAGCAATCCTCGTAGTCTGACTCAAGAGGAGGCGCGCGAGCGCGCTGCGCTCATCGAGGTCCAGCGTTACGACCTCGAGCTCGACATGACAGGACTGGCGTCCGGCGACGAACTCCGCGCAACCTCAACCATCACTTTCTCGGCCACCGCGTCCGGGGCGACGACGTTCGTCGACTGCTTGGGCGAGGTGGAAGAGGCGGTGCTGAACGGCAAACCGCTGGCGAACGGCTCCCCGCCGCACGGGCGCATCGAGCTCCCGGACCTCGAGCCGGACAACGTGCTGGTCGTGCGCTCGGTGCAGTGCCGTACCGCCGAAGGCCAGGGCGTGCACCGTTCAGTGGACCCCAGTGACGGCGAGGTCTACGTCTGGACGAGTTTCGAGCCGGATGACGCCCGAGTGGTCTTTGCCTGCTTCGACCAACCCGATCTCAAGGCGGTCTTCGGCATCACCGTGCTGGGGCCCGAGCGGTGGTTGGTCACGAGCAACTCCGGCCACGCGTCGATCAGCACGGTCGACGGTGTGAGCACGTGGGTCTATGCCGACACGCCACCGCTGTCGACATACGTCCCGGTCGTCAACGCCGGACCGTTCGTCGAGCTGCGCAGCACGCGCAATGGCTACGATCTCGGCCTCTTCGTGCGGCGCTCTCTCGCACCGATGCTGGAGCGCGACGCCGAGGAGCTCTTCGATCTCACCGCGAGAGGGCTGGCGTTCTACGGCGATCAGTTCGCGCTGCCGTTCCCTCAGTCGCGCTACGACCAGGTTTTCGCACCCGAGTTCGGAGGTGCGATGGAGAACTACGGCTGTGTCACCTGGAGTGACCGTTTCATCCATCGCGATCCGCCCTCGTACGCCGAGCGCGAGCTTCGAGCCCTTGTGTTGCTGCACGAGATGGCGCACATGTGGTTCGGCGACATGGTCACCATGCGCTGGTGGGACGATCTCTGGCTGAACGAGGCCTTCGCTGAGTGGGCCTGCGGGTGGGCCGGCGAAGCCTGTACCGAGTTCACCGACGCGTGGGCGGGGATTCTTGCCACCGACTGGCCGTGGGCGTACGCCGCGGACTGCGCGCCGACCACCCACCCGATCCGCCAGGAGATCGCCGACGTCGCAACCGCTGCGGCCACGTTCGACGCCATCACCTACCCCAAGGGCGCGGCCGTGCTCAAGCAACTCGTCGCCTTCGTCGGCGAGGACGCTTTCGTCCAGGCGTTGAGAAACTACTTCCGCAACCACGCCTGGGCGAACACCACCCTTGACGACCTGGTCGGGGAGGTCGCGTCGGCGAGTGGTCGCGACCTGTCCGGGTGGGTCAAGGGCTGGCTGGAGACTTCGGGCACGGACCGTCTGACCCTCGAACGCCAGGATGACGGACTGACCCTGGTTGCGACGCCGCCAGCCGGCCGGGCACCGCTGCCGCACCGCCTGCGGATCGGGGCGTACACCGACGGGGATGACGGATTCACTCTGGTCGAGACGCTGTCCGTGGAAGTGACCGGCGTAGAGACCAAGATCGATGGCGGCTCCAACGCTGACCTGATGCTGGTCAATGACGACGACCTGACCTTCGCGTCGGTGCAGCCCGACCCGGCTTCGCTGGAGTTGCTGTTGTCTCGCGGGGGCGAGCTCCCCACAGCGGTGGGACGCACACTCGCCCTGACAACGGCCTGGGGCCTGCTCTACGACGGCGAGCTGACCGCCCAGCAGTTCGTCGACTGCGGGGTGGGTGTGCTCACCTGCGAAACCACGGAATCGGTGATCGAGCCCTCACTGGGCCTACTCGTTGACACGGCAGATCTGTGGGCTGCCCCCTCAGTGCGCGATCGGCTGCTCTCACAAGTCGCCGATCTCTGTATCTCCTTGGCGGACAGGTCGGACCGTCGGCTGGCGGCGCTTCGTGGGCTCGCGCAGAGCGCCACGACGCCTGCGCAGCTTGAGGCACTGTCCGTCCATGCGACCGAGCCCAACCTCCGCTGGCGACGGCTCATCAGGCTCGCCGAGCTTGATCAGTTCGACGAGTCCGACCTCGAGCAGTTGCTCGCCGAAGACCCAGACCCCGACGCCTGGATGAACGCCGCGCGAGCACGCGCCGCCATGCCGTCGGCAGAGGCGAAGGCTCAGGCGTGGCAGGCGGTGGTGGACGACCGCAAGATTCCCCCGGACTTCCTCTACGAGTTCGGGTGTGCCTTCTGGCGGCCCGCGCAGGAGGATCTGTTGACGCCCTACGCCGAGAAGTTCTTGCAGTCCCTTCCACAGTTCGGGGACTCCGGCACGATGTGGGGTCTCAGCCTGGCGGGTGCATTCCATCCCGCGGTTGGGGGCGAGAAGGGCTTCCTTGACCGACTCAGCGATGCCGCCGGTGACGACGGTGTCAGTCCGGTCGTGCGACAGAAAGTGCGGGAGCGCAACGATCGGCGCCGTCGACGCGAGATCGCTCGCGCCCGCGAGTGAGGGCGGCCCTGCCCGCACGCACGCTGGCGGTGGCGCGTCATACCGCCGCGGTCCGGGCTCTCTCGAGATCCCGGACCTGGCCGATGGGCTTGCGGCATGGCGGTCGTAAGTCACCGTTCGCTGGGGGGCCAGAAACTACCGCCGCGCGGTCCTCGATCTACTGGATCATCAGCGACAGACCGAATGGGACCAGGCCCGCGGCCATCGTGATGGCCGCGCCGAGGTTCACGATCTCGGCGCCGTCGGGGAATCCGATGAACAGCACCCCCACGAGCAGGAGAATCGCCACCCACGGGGAGGTTGCCCCTGAAGCGAGGGCCGCGATGGCCAGCACAGCGAATCCAAGGGGGATCAAGACAATGCCCCACAGCAGCCACAACCACCCCTTCTTCGCGAAGATCGCAGACAGGGCTGGTCTCGCGGCCGCAAACTCGTCGTCACTGAGGCCCTCCAGAGCACTCATGGTCAGACACAGGGCGCCCTTGTCGGCAGCAAGGCAGACAGTGCCGAGCACGGCCAGGACCGTGCCAACGAGGCCTGCCCAGCTGGCGCCGTGGCTCGTCACGACACTCCCGAGATACAACGCCACGACGATCATCAACCCGGCGTTGAGGGTCACGAGACCGTGTCCGGCATGGAGCAGGCGCCTTCCTCGAGACCGATCGATCAACTCCTCTGGACGCAGGACCCGCGGCCGCAGCAGCCCAGGATGGGTCGCGAACGCGAAGACGAACACCAGTGGCACGACGACGAAGGCCAACCCAGTGCCGAGCCTGGCCGCGTCGGCGGCGCTCATGGTGGCGAGCTCGCATGCGTGCTCATGCATCGAGTTTCGCCGGGGCGTCACGCGCCCTCCAGAGTCCAAGGACCTCCAGCGTCCTTTGTCCGAGCGCGGTGGAAGGCGGAGCCATCAGGCTTCGAGCCCGGGGACCGCCCGCGTCAGACCGCCGCGAACTGGCCAGCTCGGCCGGCCAGTGGATGTGGAAGTGCTTCGAAGAAGACCCATCGCCGCGCTCTCGCTTTGTGGAGGATCGACCCGCAGAGTCCTGCCAGGGAGCCAGACGGGTTGCCTGAGGGAGCTGTCGGCGGGGTGCCCACGGCCCGCAGGTCGACGACCGGACCGAAGGGCCGGTGCGCAGAGTCTGTGCCAGACTCGGGCAGACCGCGGACCCGTGAGAGGAGTTCGCGGGGAGGAGTTCGCGTGATCGACGTCGGCCAGAAGATCCGGAACAGCCGCTACTGGCGGGGCCTCGTGATCGCGGTGGTCGTCGCCGCCTCGCTGTCGGCATGCGGGGAGGACTCGCCGATCACGGTGCCCTCGCCCACGGGGTCCTTCACCAGGACCGGCCTCACATCGCTGCCCACCTCGCTTCCGAGTCGGACGCGGACCACCGAGCCGGACGCGACGCTTGAATCCAGTACGACCCGGGAGACGACGAGCGAGCCGACGTCCGAGGAGACATCCGAGGAGACGACCTCCGGGCCCACATCGGAGCCGACGACCGCCACGGTCACCCGCGAGACCGAGGTGACGGCGACTTCCTCGCCAACTCCCACCGACGACGCCACCGATGCGGGGAAGAAGGGGAAGGACAAGAAGGCAGAGGGTGACGGTGAAGACGACGGGACGCCCCCGTGGATCTGGTGGGTGCTCGCCGCTCTCGCGGTGGCTGGGGCGGTCCTTGCACTCCTGTTGCCTCGGGCGTTGCGCCGCCGCCGGTGGGACGCCGAGCTGGCCTCGAGCGTGACCGAGGCCCGCTGGCTGGCAGGCGAGCTGCTGCCGCAGCTCCAGCAGGCGTCGTCGGTCGCCGAGGTCGCGGGTGGGTGGCAGGTCAGTGCCGGCCGGGTCGCTGCTCTGGAGGACCAGCTGACCGGCCTGGTGTCCTCGGCCCCGGATGAACCACGGCGGGGACGGGCCACCGAACTTCGCGACGCCGTCCGCGCGGCCCGCGGGGAGGTCGACCGGCTCATCACTTCCGGCACGTCGCCGTCTCCCTCCCGCGAGCTGAGCGCCATTGCCAGCCGACTTGCCGCTGCCCTCGACCCCGCGACACCCCCCAACTGAAGTCGCGTCGACTGATTCCTTCAGCGAAGCCCCACCCGCCCGCCCCGCGAGCCGAGCGCCGGCCTGAGACCCACCCCCTTCCGCCGCGTGCCAGCGACTGTGTTGCCGAGGAGCAGATGCCCGCTGAGGAGGCGACTCCGATCGGCGCAGACGGCCGGGAAGAGCCTGTGTGATCAAGAAGCGTGTCTGCGCCCTGGCTCGTCGGTACAGTCACCGAGTGACCCGCCACGTCGACGGGAGCCCTACCATGCTGGGGTGATGCGGCGACGACCATGCTGAGTTCCTGGAGAGGTCGCTGGCGGCGACTGTCCAGGCGCCATCAGGTGTACGTCGTCCTCTCCGTCCTGGTCGCCTTGCTGTGCTTGGTTGCGGCCATCTCGTACATGGCCGACGGCGACGGTCTCTCGGTGGTGGACGCAGCCAACCCGGCGCTGACGTACGTCGGCGTGTTCGCCCTGGTCGCTCTCGATGGCGTGGTGCCGATCTTCCCCGGCGAGACGACGCTCAACGCTGCAGCCACCGCCGCAGCTCAAGGTGCCCTCGACCTCTGGCCCGTGATCGTGGCGGGAGCCCTGGGTGCGATCGTGGGCGACTCAGCCCTCTTCTGGATCGCCCGACGGTCCGCACGCCGGGTCGGGCCCCAGCTGGAGCGGGCGAAGGCCAACGCCAAGGTCGCCCAGGCACTCGAGATCATCGACTCCAGCGCCCCGGTCCTGATCATCGGTGGACGGTACGTGCCGGGGCTGCGCTTCGTGGTCAACGCCACGATGGGTCTGTCCACGATGAGGTACCGCCGGTTCCTGGCCTGGTCGGCCGTGAGCGGGGCACTGTGGAGCACCTACACGTGTGTCCTCGCCTACAAGATCGGCCTCAACCTCGGCGAGTATCCTCTCGCGTCGGTGGTCATCTCCGGCCTGGTCACGACCGTCGCGATCGCGGTGGTCTTCGCCACCGTTCGGCACCGTCGAGCCCAGGTCGCGGCGCAGCCAGACCTGCCGATGCCGTAGGGCGCCGGGTTTTTCGGAGTCGGCAGTCAGCCACCCGGTTCTCGCGCCAGGCATTCCGGTCTCGGTGGCGGCCACGATGCGGCTGCGTTGCCGTTCGCGGGAGCGGTCGAATTCATCGGTGGCCCGAGCCGGAGCGCGTGTGTGTGACCCTCACGTCGTCGGAGTCAGATCGCTTCGATCGCGGGGAAGCGCCATCTGCCGTCGAGCACTTCGGGTCTGGGCCGGTAGAGCCGGACGGTGTAGTTCCAGCCGTCCATGACCCGCAGGCAGTTGGGGCGCCCGTCGCCGCAGCCGCCGAGGTGCACGACGACGGAGCCGTCGGGCTCGGTCGACGCGGTGAACTGGTTCACGCTGCAGCCGCCTTCGTCGCTGGCCTCGAAGAAGCCGTCGGCGTTGTAGACGGAGATGGACCAGAACGCGTCGACCGGCACGTCTCGGACGACGAGCCGGTACTCGCCGACCGGAAGACCGGGGTTGACGGTGAGGTAGTGGGCCTCGCTGTCGGGCAGCCCGCCCCAACCGATCGCGGTGCCGATGAGGTGCCGCACCGGGTCGGTGTCGCTCTTGCGGCCGAACATGCCGGTCGTGCCGTCCACGAACCGCCCCAGGTCGAGCAGGGCGGCCCGCACGCCGTCGAAGGAGGCCCGGTCGTAGTCCGGGAGGGTGAGCGGCACAGCCGAGCCCGCGGTCACGCTCAGCCCGTCCTGGACGGCGTTCGCCGCCGCCACGTCGGCGGGGTCGGCGGGGTCGGCGAGGATTCGCGCCACGAGGGCGACGTAGCGGGTGCCGTGCTCGGCCAGCTCGAGCCGGTGCTCGCCGGGGTCGTGCAGGACCCGGTTCACGTAGTGGCCGGCGTTGACGACGGCGACGGACAGGTAGCGGCCGGAGCTGTCGGGGAGGGTGACGGTGGCACCGTCGGCGAGGTCCACGACCGCGAAGCTGTACAGGGTGTCGCGGTTCATGCGGATGACGGTCTGGTGGTCCAGCGGAGTGGGCGACCGGACGTGGTGGAAGCGGTTGATGCCGCCGCCGCCGGCCATCAGGTTCGCCATCGTCCGGGCGGTCTCGGCCTGGACGAAGTTGTCGACGCTGACCGTGATCGCGGTGCTCCCGGGAGCGGTCACGTCCACGGGTCGATGTTGCCGACGCCGTCGATGAGGCCCTGGTACATGTTCGCCAGGTCGTCCGGCACGATGTTCGCCAGTCCGGTGGTGGTGATGACCAGGTCTTGGGGGAGCGTCACGGTCCGGAACCGCCACCCCTCAGGTAGCGCCAGCTTCTCACCCAGCGACGGCAGGGTCGCCTCGGTCAGGTCGTGGGCGGCGTGGTCGGTGAAGGTCTGCATGACCCAGGTGACCTCGTCGGGGGACCGCAGCAGGTGAACCGGCTTCCCGGCGACGAACTCGTACACGCTGTTGCGGTGGATCTGGGTGGGCCGGTAGGCGAGGGCGGACTGGTCCCGACCCGGGTCGAACCCGGCGGGCATGTGCATCCTGGCCACCAGGTTGAACGGCACACCACCGAACGTGGCCGGCTCACCGACCAGGTCGATCGTGAGCGCGTCCATCATCCAGAACCGGCGCGGGTTCTTCCACACCAGGTCGCACCCCTGCTCCGCAGCCAGTGCCTCGACGTCGATCGCCGCGAACTCCTCGTCCGGGCACGGCCCGCACCCGGTGGTGTTGTACACCAGCGCGTCGAACCCGTCCTCGCCTCGCGTCAACAGGAACAGCTCTCCCTGCGGATACGCGCGCATGCCGTCTACCCGGATCGCCGTCTCGGTCATGCGTGGAACGTACGACCACTCGACTCGCCCCGCACTCACCCTGCAGGGGTGAGACGCCCAGCCGACCCCGACGAGATCATCGGTTGGCACAGGGCGCCGCGCGACGCAACCGGCGCGCCTCGTGTGCGTCGCGGACGCCGACCGGCGTCCATGGTCGACCTTGGAACGGCGGTGATCAATGCCCGCGGGGAGCCCGCTGCTGTTCGCGTCGCTGCGCGGCTACCGCCGGCCGTGGCTGACCGCGGACCTGCTGGCCGGCATGTCGGTGTGGGCCGTGCTCGTGCCCGAGTCGCTGGCCTACGCGACCATCGCCGGCGTCCCTCCGGTCGTCGGCCTGTACGCCGCGGTGCCAGCGCTGGTGCTCTACGCCGCGCTCGGTTCCTCCCACCACCTGGTCGTGGCCACCATGTCCGCCACCGCCGCCCTCTCCGCGAGCATCGTCGCCGTCTACGCGAGACCGGGCTCCGGCGACTACGTCGCCATCACGGCCATGCTGGCCATCGTCACCGGCGTCCTGGGCGTCACCGCGGGCCTGTGCCGCATGGGGTTCCTCGCCTCGTTCATCTCCGAACCCGTGCTCCGCGGCTTCGTCGTCGGTCTCGCGCTGACGATCATCGCCGGCCAGCTGCCGGCGCTGTTCGGCGTGCCGAAGGAGTCCGGCGACTTCTTCGAGCAGGTCGTCGGCCTGCTGGGTCACCTCGCCGACACCAACGCGGCGACGCTCGTCGTAGGGCTCCTCAGCCTGGTGGTCGTGCTCGGTTGTCGACGCTGGCTGCCGCGGGTGCCCGGGTCGCTGGTCGCGGTCCTGCTCGGAGTCGTCGCGGTCCCGCTGCTCGACCTCGCCGACCGGGGCGTGGCGACCGTCGGCCCGATCGAGGCGGGACTGCCCACCGTCGGCGTGCCCGGCGGGTTCGGCCTCTCCGACTACCTCGGACTGGTGTCGGCGGCGGCCGGCATCCTGCTCCTCGGCTACGTCGAGGGCCTGGGCCCCGCGAAGTCGTACGCGGCCCGGGAGGGCCGCGAGATCGACGCGAACCGCGAGCTGATCGGCGTGGGCGCGGCCAACATCGGCGCCGGGCTCACCGCCGGCATGGTCGTGAACGGCACCCTGGCCAAGACCGCTGTCAACGTGAACGCCGGAGCCAAGAGCCAGATGTCCGGTCTCACCGCCGCCTCGCTCACCATCATCACCCTGCTGTTCCTCACCGGCCTGTTCGAGAACCTGCCCGAGGCCACCCTCGCCGCCATCGTGATCGCCGCCGTCATCGAGCTGGTGAACATCCCCGCCCTCGTCCGGCTCTACCGCGTCTGGACCGGGCACCTCGGCCGGATCTACGGCTGGGCGGCCCGCGCCGACTTCATCGCCGCGGTCGCCGCGCTGGGCGGCGTGCTCATCTTCGACACGCTGCCGGGCCTGGCCATCGGCATCGTCGTCTCGATCCTGTTGCTGCTCTACCGCGCGTCACGTCCCCAGGTCGCCGTCCTGGCGAGCACCGCGACCACCGACGGCCGCGACCACATCTGGGTGGACGCCGCACGCCACCCCGAGCTCCCCGTCCGCGACGACGTCCTCGTCGTCCGCGTGGAGTCCGGGCTGTTCTTCGCCAACGCCGACAACGTCCGCGCCGCCATCCGCGACCGTGTCACCCCCACCGTCTCGGCCGTCGTCCTGGACGCCTCCAGCACGCCGGCCATCGACGTCTCGGCCACGGAGATGCTGACCCAGCTCGCCGGTGACCTGCGGCGCGACGGCGTCGCCCTGCTCATCGCGAACGGGATCGGCCAGGTCCGCGACGTCCTGCGCCGCGCGGGTGCCGACCAGGACGTCCTCCAGGCCATGTACGACACCGTCGACGAGGCGGTCGCCGCGGCGCCAGCCCACCGCGAACCCGGCGCGTAGGCGCGGTCCGGCCCGGGCCATCAGCTGACAGGTGTCGGCGTGCTCCAGTGGCGGACAAGGTCGACCGGTGGCCCCGGCCTCAGGACCTGTGGTGCCCTCGTACGAGCCACGACGGTTCGTCAGCGCTGCGGCGCGGATGTCGGGCTCCGTCTCGACGACCCGGCCCGCGGGCTCGCTGATCCGGCTCGGGCCCCACCAGCCAGATGGACTGCAAAGCACGGGTGCTGATTCTGAAGCTGATGGGTGCGGACCGTGATCTCGAGTGGCAGATGGCAGGGCCTGACCTGCAGGTATGTAATCCACGAAGACCCCACAACAACGAGGTCTTCGCAGAAGCAACGCGAATTCTTCGCAGGATCGCCGGTCCCGGCGGGTCGCCCCGCCGGGAGCCAGCCCTCGTGAACGAGAGCCGCACCGACACCGTCGGTGCGGCTCTGGGGCGTGGCAGCGAGCTCGACCTCGGCCATGTGCCCGTCCCTCTGGACGTCGACTGCGACTTCTGGTCGAACCGGCTGCGGGCGCTGGATGTGCGTTCGTGGAGGTGTGGGCGCGACGGCCCCGACGTCAAGGCGTCATCATCACGCTCGCCGATGCGTTCCACGAGGCGCGATCGTCCAGCCCATGAGGACCTGATGGCCTGATGCTCTGATGCAGGGGCCCTCGACCCAGCCGCCTGACGCCGCGAAGTCGGGCGGGAAGTCGTGTGTCGGCCAGCCAGCGTGAGCCTGGACAAGCGGGGTGATGTCCAGCCTTGGGGCGCTGCAACGGTCAGGCGTCGACGACCGACCCCGCCGGCGGGTCCCAGGCCGCAAGGGAGGTCGGTGTGGACAGTCCGAATGGGCCATCCGCGGCAACCGTGAGGTCGTTGGGCTCCACCTCGTGTCCGTCCGCGCACTGGGCGACAACACGCACGGGTCGGTCGCAGCCGTGGTGCCGCACTTCCGGCGGGTACGGCGGCGGGTCGTGCTTGTTGGCCCACTGCAGCAGGGCCAGCAGGACGGGCATCAGGTCGGTGCCTGTGCCGGTGAGGACGTACTCGTGCCGTCGACGCTGTCCTGGTTCACGGTAGGCGCGTCGCTCGAGGATGCCGGCGCGCTCGAAGTCGCGCAGCCGCGCGGCCGTGGTGCGGTCGGTGAGACCGGTGCGTGCGGTGAACTCGTCGAAGCGGGTGGCGCCGTAGAACGCCTCGCGCAGCACCATGATCGCCGAGCGGGTGCCGATCACCTGGAGCGTGCGCTCCATGGGGCAGTAGCGGCCGATCGGTTCGTTGCCGCGCAGGGCGAGGGCGCCTTCGAGCGTGATGGGCACGTGGCGACTCTAACCCCGGGACTGTCCCAGTCCCGGGGTCACAGCCGAACCGCTCAGGAGCCGGTGGACGCCTGGTTGGGATGGGCGGTGGCGTGGCGTAGCGCCCAGTCGAGGGCATGGTCGGCGACGTCCTCCCACCCGGGGGCGCCGCAGGTCCAGTGGTCCCGATCCTCGAACTCGTGGAAGTCCGTGACGGCCGGGGACTTCTTGTAGTGCTTGGCGTTCGACCGGTTCACGGCCGCGGGCATGATGTGGTCCTTCCCGCCGGCGATGAACAGCAGTGGCGCCCGGTCGGCGGAGTAGTCGACCCAGGTCTCCTGGTGGCCGGGCTTGAAGTTGGCGATGAGGCCGTAGGCCCACACCCAGTTGCCGGGGGCGGCGATGGCGTAGCGGTCCCAGACCTTCTTCGACTCCTCCTCGGTGAGGGTGTTGGTGAAGGCGTAGTGGAACTCCTCGGGGCTGAAGCCGACGGCGCGGTGCCGGTTGGCGGGGTTCTTCAGCGCCGGGAACAGTGACTTGACCTGCGAGGGCGGGCTCACGTGGACACCCTCGGTGGGGGCGGAGTCGATGACGACGCCGGCCGAGCCGAGGCCGCGGGCCAGCAGGAGCTGGGTCAGGGTGCCGCCGAAGGAGTGCCCGATGATGATCGGCGGCGTCTCGACGGACTCGATCACGGCGGCGAGGTGGTCGACGGTCTCGGGCACGGTGAGGCGGGCGATCACGTCGGGGTCCTCGCGCAGGGCCTCGACCTCTATGTCGAACCCGGGGTAGGCGGGTGCGATGACGTTCAGGCCCTTGGCGGTGTAGTAGTCGACCCAGCCCTCCCAGGACCGGGGGGTCATCCAGAGTCCGTGGACCAGGACGACGGTGTCGGGTGTGGCGTGCATGGTGTCTCCTCGGTTGCAGCGGTCGTGGGTCAGGAATCGATGAAGGCGAGCAGGTCGGCGTGGAGCCGGTCGCGGTCGGTGTCGGGCAGCGCGTGGCCGCTGCTCTCGTACACGGCCAGCTGGGCACCGTCGATGAGGGCCGCCGAGCGACGGCCGCCGACCTCGATCGGCACGATCTGGTCGTCGTCGCCGTGGATGACGAGCGTCGGCACGTCGATCGCGGCGAGGTCGGGCCGGAAATCGGTGGCCGAGAACGCGGCGATGCACTCGTAGGCGGCGCGGTGGCCGCACGCCATGCCCTGCAGCCAGAAGGCGTCGCGGAAGCCCTGGGCGATGTCGCCGCGGCGGTTGTGGCCGAAGAAGGGGCCATCGGCGAGGTCGCGGTAGAGCTGGGAGCGGTTGGCCGCCTCGCCCGCCCGGAGGTCGTCGAAGACCTTTGCCGGCAGGCCCTCGGGGTTGTCGTCGGTCTGCAGCATCAGCGGGGGAACGGCGCTGACGAGCACGAGGCGCGCGACCCGAGCGCTGCCGTGACGCCCGACCTAGTGGACGATCTCCCCTCCGGCGGTGGAGTGGCCCACGAGGGTCATCCCGGTGAGGTCCAGGGCGTCCACGAGGCAGGCGAGGTCGTCGGCGTAGGTGTCCATCTCGTTGCCGTGCCAAGTCTGGCTGGAGCGGCCGTGGCCGCGGCGGTCGTGGGCGATGGCGCGGTGTCCGTGCTCGGCCAGGAAGCGTGCGGTGGCCTCCCAGGCGTCGGAGTTCAGTGGCCAGCCGTGGCTCAGCAGGACCGGTGAGCCACCGCCTCCGTAGTCGCGGTAGAAGATCTCGGCGCCGTCGTCGGCAGTCACGAAGGGCATGGGTTCCTCCTCGGTTCGGGTTGGTCCGAGGTTCCACCGGCGTGCCACGTGGGCGGACCACGTGTGCCTCGTAGTTGTCAGCCCGCCCGTGGGCGAGGGCGGGTCAGCCCAGCCTGTCGCTGAGCTGCCTGCGGGAGGAGATGCCGAGCTTCTGGAAGATCTTGCGCAGGTGGTAGTCAACGGTGTTCGGGCTGAGGAACATTGACGCGCCGATCTCAGCGTTGGTGCTGCCTTCCGCAGCGAGACGGGCCACGGTCAGCTCCTGGGCCGTGAGGTCCGCGACTCCCGCGGGCGGCCCGGAGGACGGAGCGTGCTCGCCCATGGCCTGCAGCTCGGCATCGGCCCGCCGCGCGAACCACGGGGCCCGGTTGGCCTCGAAGCTGGTGAGGGCGGCGCGCAGGTGGGTTCGGGCGTCCCGGCGACGTCGGTTCCGGCGCAGCCACTCGCCGTACACCAGGTGGCTGCGGGCCAGGTCGAGCTCGGTACCCGCGGCCTCCAGCAGATCGAGCGAACCGCGGAAGGCGCCCTCTGCCGCGTCGTCATCGGCCAGGAGGGCCTGACCGCGCAACGCGACTCCGCGGTTCCACGGCGACCCGTTCGCGTCGGCCATCCGGTGCAGCGACGCGACATGTGGTTTCGCCTCGCCCGCGCGGTCGCTGCGGCAGGCTGCCTCGACGAAGTCGGGCAGGGTCAGCGGGGTGACCTGGAGGAACGGGTCCTCCACCTGCGGCTTGAGGCGTTGGTACGCCGCGTCGTAGTGGCCCTCGGCGAGGTCGCGGACCGCCAGGGCCGCCACCCCGGAGGCCTGGACGCCGCCGAAGCCGAGCGCTCCAGCGCCCTCGGCGATGGCCTCGACCTGCGGGACAGGAGTGTCGCCCCAGGCCAGCAGGGCGACGTTGATGACGTGCTCGGCGTCGTAGCCGATGGCCCGCCGCAGCTCGCGGACCTGGTCGATGTACTCGGTGGCCCGCCGAGGGGTGCCGCCGCTGAGTTCGGCCAGCGACATGATCCACAGCGTGGTGTCCAGCAGCTGTAGCGAGCCTGCGTCGCGGGCGGCGTCCGCGGTCCGCCGCAGGCAGTCGTGGCGCGTGGTGGCGTCCCAGAGGCCAGTGGTGAGCGCGACGCTGGCGGGACCGTAGAGCAGCATCTCCTCGGGCTGAAGGTCGGCGATGGCTGCTACGGCCTCGCGCATCGCTGGGACCGCATCGGCGTACGGCAGCAGGACGTGGGCGGCGAGCCCACGGAGCACGGTGGCAGACAGGCCGCCCTTCGCCTCGGCGCCCTTGCTCATCCTGCTGCCCAGCTCCGGCAGCGTGGCCCCGCGAGCGAGCCGCTCGGCCGGCAGGGTGTACTCGAACGCCTTGATCAACGCGTGCTGTTCACGCTCGGCGTCGGCACCGTGGAAGCACTCGGCGGCCGCCAGCATCTGGGCGCCGGCCTCCATCACGGCCGGGTCGGCGAGGAACAGGGCGAGGGTCGCGCGTACCGCGATCATCCGGCCCCGGGAGATGTCGTCGACCGCGTCCTCGTCGATGTCGTCGAGCAGGGACTTCGCCAGTTGTCCCGCTCCGGCCGCCAGTGCCGCCTCAGCGGCGGCCACCAGCCGGCCGTACTTCAGCGAACCCTCGGGGGTGAGCGCCGAGGACTGCGCCAACACGCTGGCACTTGAGGTGAACCCGCCTCGGCTGCCCGCCAGATCTGCCACGCGCTCCAGCCGGGCCGCGACCCCCTCATCGGTGCCCAGCGTGGCCTTGGCCGCGTGCCAGGCCTCGAGCTCGACCAGACCGAGCGCGTCGGCCGCCGCCGCCAGCCGGGCGTGAGCGCCACGGCGCTGTCCGCCGCGCGCGGCGTTGTAGGCGGCCGACCTGACGAGGGGGTGACGGAAACGCACGTCGCGACCCAGCTCGATCAGGCCGGCGTCCTCGGCCTCGTCGCTAGCACCGTCCGGCAGGCCGAGGGCCTCGCAGGCGGTCGTGATCAGGTCGACGTTGCCGGTGGAGTCCGCGGCCGCGACCAACAACCAGGTCTGGGTGTCCGCAGCCAGCTGGCGCACCCGCCGCACGTAGAACGCCTCGAGGTGCGTCCCGATGGGGATCGGCTCGGCGGCGATGCTCGACTCGGTGAGCTGCTTGACGCTGAACTCGTTGGCGAGGTCGACCAGCGCGAGCGGATTGCCGCCGGTGGCGGCCGCGATCAGGGCCGCCGCGGCCGGATCCATGGGCTCAGGCAGGTTGGCGTCCAGGAGACGGACCGCCGCCTCCGTCTCGAGACCGGCCAGGAGCAGCGTCGGCACCCCGGCCGTGCGGGCGAGCAGCCCCTGAGTGTTGCGGCCGACCAGGGCCACGGCGACGGACTCAGCCTCGAGCCGGCGCGCGACGAAAGCGAGCACGTCGAGCGACTCCGGGTCGAGGAAGTGCGCGTCGTCGACCGCGCAGACGAGCGGGCGCCGCTCACCGGCGGCGGCCAGCATGCCCAGCACGCCCAGACCTACCAGGAACCGGTCGGGCGGGAAGCCCCCGCGGGCGCCGCTGGCCACGAGCAGCGCCTCGCGGTGCCGCTCAGGGAGCCCGTCGAGGTGGTCGTGCAACGGGATCGTCAACCGGTGCACCGCGGCGAAGGGGATCGTCGACTCCGCCTCGTAGCCATCGACGCGCAGCAGTTGCATGCCGGTGGGGTCGCCGGTCGTCGCCTCCAGCACCGTGGTCTTGCCGATGCCCGGCTCGCCGGTGATGACCACGGCGCCGCCGCGCCCGTTGCGTGCCAGACCCAACACATCGAGGACCCGACGTTGCTCGACGTCTCGACCCAGCAGGTGACCCAACCTGCCCATGTCGGCTGACTGTAGTGACCTCTAGTCAGGAACGGCAAGGGCGGACGACTACGAGGTTCACGTGGTCCGGACCCGCAACGTCGCCCCCACGATCGAGGGCAACCACCGCCCCGAGGAGGACCACATGCTCCGCATCGCCATCCACCGCATCGCCACCCAGCGCCGTGTCGTGACCTCTGCGGCACTGCTGCTCGCCGTCACCACCGGCTCCTTCGCCGCCGTCGGCGCCCAAGCCGCACCCGCCGAGCGTGCCCACCTTGCGGCCACCCGTGCCGCATCCGGCGCTGCCGCAGGCGCCGGCGGCGCGAGTGACCGGCCCACGGTCGTGCTCGTGCACGGCGCGTTCGCCGACTCCAGCGGCTGGCAGGCCGTCGCGACCCGCCTGACGAACGCCGGCTACCCGGTCCTGGCGTTCTCCAACCCGCTGCGCGGCCCGACCTACGACTCCGCGTACCTCAAGGACTTCCTCGACACCATCGAAGGACCCATCGTCCTTGTCGGCCACTCCTATGGCGGCGCCGTCATCACCAACGCCGCCACCGGCGACCCCGACGTCCGCAGCCTCGTCTACGTCGCCGCCTACGCACCCGACGAGGGCGAGAGCGTCGCCGCCGCCAACACCCTCGGCGGAGGCCACACCGACGTCACCGACCACCTCGTCGTGCGACCCTTCCCCGGCGCCAGCGACGGCGACGCCGACGCCTACATCGACCCCGTCTGGTTCCGGCGCCTGTTCTGCCAGGACCTGCCGCGCGACACCGCCCGCTTCATGGCCGCCTCCCAGCGCCCCGGCGCCCTCGCCGCCCTGCTCACGCCCTCCGGCCCGCCGGCATGGGAGGACATCCCGAGCTGGTACCTCGTCGCCTCCCAGGACCGCATCATCCCGCCCGAGGCCGAGCGCGCCATGGCCGAACGCGCCGACTCGACCACCGTCGAGATCGACAGCTCGCACGTCGCAATGATGAGCCACCCCGGCGTGGTCACCCGCCTCATCCGCCAGGCCGCCCGCGGCTGAGCCGCCCGCCCGGGCCCCGCATCCACGGGGCCCGGGCGTCCGCACCGAAGAAGGCGACGTCATGCACACGCACACCCACAGGCCACGCATCCGCGCCCGCCGTCCGCAGGCACGGTCATGACACGCCTGACGCACCTGGGCGGGCCCACCGTCCTGATCGAGCTCGACGGCTGGCGCATCCTCACCGACCCGACGTTCGACCCACCCGGCAGGACCTACGCCTTCGGTCTCGGCACCTCCTCGACGAAGGTCACCGGCCCCGCCCTCGAGGCCGCCGACCTCGGTGGCCGTCCCGACGTCGTCCTCGTCAGCCATGACCACCACGCCGACAACCTCGACGACGCCGGACGCGCGCTCCTGCCCACCGCAGCCACGGTCATCACCACCCGCGCAGGAGAACGCCGCCTCCGCGCACAGCTACCCGGGCAGGCTGACCTCCGCGGACTGCGACCCGGCCAGCGGACCAGCATGACGAGGGCCGGCCTGCGCGACCTCCAGGTCCTCGCGACCCCCTGCAGGCACGGTCCCCCACTGAGCCGGCCCGTCGCCGGACCCGTCATCGGCTTCGCGCTCACCCTCGGCGGCAGGGAGCAGGTCGCCGTCTGGATGACCGGCGACACCGTCCTGACCCGCCGCCTCCTGCACCAGGCAGACCGCCTCGAGGTCGACATCCTCCTCGCCCACCTGGGCAGCGTGCAGTTCCCGGTCACCGGTCGCCTGCGCTACTCCATGAACAGCCACGACGCTGTCCGCCTCGTGCGCCGCCTCAGGCCACGCGTCACCGTGCCGGTCCACTACGAAGGCTGGTCACACTTCGCCGAGCCCGAGGCTCATCTTCGGACGGTCTTCGACAGCGCACCGTCCGGGGTGGGCGAGACTCTGCGGTGGCTCCAGATCGGGCACACCCAGGACCTCTGACCCGCAGACTCAGCCACCGCCCGGCCCATCAAGCTCTCGGTTGCCCCCACGCGTGGGTGCAGATCCTGCGCCCCATGGGTGCTGGAGGTGGGATGGCTTCGTGGATTGGCACGTCTGACCTGCTGCTTCGAGGATCTGCGAACACCCCACAACACGAGGTCTTCGCAGAAGCAACGCGAACTCTTCGCAGGATCGCCGGTCCCGGTGGATCGCCCCGCCGGGAGCCAGCCCTCGTGAACGTCTCTCGGTGGTTGAGGAGGCGCGCCAGCGCCGTGCGCGCAGCGTTGTCCCGGTGGTCGCCGTGACCGCATGCGCTTGGCCGCTTTCGCGACCGCCCCGCTGGGCGTTCCCTGCACCGTCGCGGGGATGGCACGTGGTCGTCTTGACCAGGAGCCATTCAATCAGCACACTTTGACTCAATGGACACTGAGGAATCGGACGACTGGGAGGCGCGGGCGCGCGTACACGCCGCCCTGGCCGACCCGGCCCGCCTGCGCGTCGTGGACCACCTCGCCCTGGGGGACGCCTCTGCCAGTGAGCTCCAGGCGCTGCTCGCCATGCCGTCGAACCTGCTGGCCCACCACCTCGGTGTCCTGGAGCGGGCCGGCCTGCTCACCCGGCGCCGGTCGGAGGCCGACCGGCGCCGCAGCTACTGGCGCCTGGTGCCCGGACCGCTCGACACGCTCGCGCCGAACCGCCCGCGACCGACGCCGCGCGTCGTGTTCGTGTGCACGGCCAACTCCGCCCGCTCGCAGCTCGCCGCCGCGCTGTGGCACCGGGTCAGCGACGTCCCGGCGACCTCGGCCGGGACCCACCCGGCCGTCGGCGTGGCGCCCGGCGCGGTCCGTACCGCGGCCGAGCACGGGCTCGACCTCACCGCCAGCACGCCCCAGCTCCTGGCCGACGTGCTCGCCGTCGACGACCTCGTCATCGCCGTGTGCGACAACGCCCACGAGACCCTCACCGCCACACCCGGGCCCGGCGCCGGGACGGGTGCTGGCCACCTGCACTGGTCGGTGCCCGACCCCGTCCGCGCCGGCCGGGCCGCCGCCTTCGACGGCGCCTACGACGAGCTCGCCGAGCGCGTCACCCGCCTCGCCCCCCACATCACCACCGCCCCGACATCGACTGCTTCGTGAGGACCCGTCATGGACACCACCGCAGACTCCGCGCCACCGCCGGCTGATCTCGACATCTCCCTGGACCAGCAGGTCGCCTTGAGGTCCGCGGCCGGCCGGCTGGCCGACGAGTTCACCGGCACCTTCAACGCCGCCACCATCGAGCGGTTCCTGGCCTCCTCCTACGACGAGTTCGCCGACCGCGCCACCATCGCCAATTTCCTGCCCCTGCTCGGCGAGCTCGGCATCAACCCGGACCAACCAGCAACCACCGCGACCCCCACGTACGCCGGCGCAGCGCCGGCGGCAGGAGACCGCCGGTGAGCCGTACCGTGGCCCCCGACCTGACCCGCCGGCTCGTCGCAGAGTTCCTCGGCACCGCACTATTGGTGACCGTCGTGGTCGGCTCCGGCATCGCCGCCCAACGCCTCTCCGCCGGCGACGTCGGCCTGCAGCTGCTGGAGAACTCCACCGCCACCTTCCTCGGCCTGACCGTGCTCATCCTGATGCTCGGCCCGGTATCCGGAGCCCACTTCAACCCGGTCGTCTCCGCAGCGGACTGGCTGCTCGGCAGGCGCAACGGCACCGGCCTGCCGGCCCGCGAGGTCCTCGCCTACACCGGCGCCCAGGTCGCGGGCGCCATCGCCGGAGCCGAGCTGGCCAACCTCATGTACGACGTCCCCGTCACCCAGCTCTCCACCACCGACCGCACCGGCACCGGGCTGCTGCTCGGCGAGGTCGTGGCCACTACCGGCCTGATCGTCCTCATCTTCGCCCTGGTCCGCACCGGCCGCGGGATCCTCGCCGCCCCCGCAGTCGGCGCCTACATCGGCGCCGCGTACTGGTTCACCTCCAGCACCTCCTTCGCCAACCCCGCCGTCACCGTCGGCCGCGTGTTCACCGACACCTTCGCCGGCATCGCACCCGCCTCGGTCCCCGGCTTCGTCGCCGCCCAGATCGTCGGCTGCACGGTCGCCGTCGTCTTGGTCCCCTATCTGTTCCCGGGTGCCGGTGAGTACGCCGATGACGTCGTCGTCCCTCACGCCATCGACGCCGCCCAGAAGCCCGAGGCCAACCGAGGTGAGCCTGTCCGCGCCGCCGAAGCCCGGACGACCCACCTGACCGACCACATCGACGAAGCCGACCACGCTGGAGGAACCGCACCGTGACCACCACCACGCACACCCCGCAGGTCGTCTTCGCCTGCATCCGCAACGGCGGCCGCTCCGTCATCTCCCGGATGCTCACCGAGAACTACGCCGGGGGCCGGGTCATCGCGCTCTCGGCCGGCACCCAGCCCGGGGAGCACATCCACGCCGAGGTCGCCGAGGTCCTGGAGAAGCTCGGCCTGGACACCTCACGCGAGCACCCGAAGCTGCTGACCCGCGAGACCGTCGCCGCCAGCGACCTCGCCATCACCCTCGGGTGCGGCGAGGAGTGCCCCTACGTGCCCGGCGTGAGGTACGTCGACTGGCCCGTCGACGACCCCGGCGGCCAGGACGAGGCAACGGTGCGGCGCATCGTCGCCGACATCGACACCCGCGTCCGCGACCTCCTGACCGAGCTCGTCCCCGACATCGACCTGCCACCCTCGGTCCTCGACGACTGACTCCTTCCGACCCTGGCAGCTCCCGGTCCCGGCGACCGTCAGGACCCGACCGGATCGAGGTCGTGGGCGAGCCGGTGCAGCTGCTCCTGGCCCACGGGTTCGGTCGCGAACAGGGGCAGCACGACCATCCGCGAGGCGAGCTCGCGTACACGGTCGAGCTGCGGTTCTTCGTCATGTGCCCGGCGTCGCAGCAGCGGCGAGGAGGGTCGGGCTGCGGCGAGGGAGCTGTTGACCACCCAGCCCCACGGCTCGATGCCGGCCCGCCGCAGGTCCTCCTGCAGCTCGGCCGCCTCGCTGACCGGTGTCTGCTCGGGCAAGGTCACCACCACGGCACGGGTGAGCTCGGGGTCCTGCAGCATCATCAGCGGGGTCCGGTAGCGGGTGCTGCCCTCCCCGAACATGCGCACCACGTCTCGGTGGTAGGACCCGGTCGCGTCCAGCAGCAGCAGCGTGTGTCCCGTCGGGGCGGTGTCGAGCACGACGAAGCCTCGTCGTGCGTCACGCACCACGCGGGCGAACTCGTTGAACACCGCCACCTCGTCGTTGCAGGGCGAGCGCAGGTCCTCGGCCAGCGCGGCGCGCTCCTCCTCCGAGGCGTCCTTGCCGCGGGTGGCCATGGCGTGCTCCCGGTAGGCCGCGACCGCCGCGTCCGGGTCGATGCGGCTGACGGTCAGGCCCGGCACCGCACCAGGCAGCACGTCGGTGAGGTGGGCGGCAGGATCGGTGGTGCTCAGGTGGACCGCGTGCCCTCGTTCGGCCAACGCGACGGCGACGGCCGCGGCCACCGTGGTCTTGCCGACCCCGCCCTTGCCCATGCACAGCACCAGGCCGTGCCCGGCCGCCTCGAGGTCATCGACCAACCCGCCCAGGCCGCCCGGATGGAGGGGCACCTGGGCGGGGGCTCCGCCCGGCGCCGCGTCGAAGGCCACGGCGTCCGAGGGGGCCGCCGCGTCGTCGGCCGTCGGCAGCAGGGCGCGGAGCCGGTCGACGCCGATGGGTGCCGGCACGACCAGCGGGACCTGGTCACGCACCAGAGCGGCGATCTCCGCCGGCACGGCGGCCAGGGCGGCTTCCTGACGGTCCTCCAGCGCCCGGTACAGCGGATCCAGCTCGTCCTCCCGGCTCGCGGGCAGGAGTCCGTTGAGGACCAGGTGAGTGACGGCGATGTCGGATTCGGCGAGCTCCCGGGTGCTGCGCGCGGCCTCCGCCAGCGAGGTCGCGTCGGCGCGGCTCACCAGCACCACCCGCGTGCGCGTCGGGTCGCGCAGGGCGACGACGGCGGCTGCGTAGGCGGCTCGGTTCTTCTCCAGACCGGCGAGCGGGCCGAGGCAGGACGCGTCCCCCGTGCCGGTGGCCAGGTAGGACGACCAGGCGCCGGGGAGCTGCAGGAGGCGCAAGGTGTGCCCCGTCGGAGCGGTGTCGAACACGACGTGGTCGAACTGCTGGCCGACCTCCGGATGGGAGAGGTAGGTGGTGAACTCGTCGAAGGCCGCGACCTCGGTGGTGCACGAGCCGGAGAGCCGCTCGCGTGCGGCCGAGATCTCCTCCTCGGGCAGTCTGCCGGCCAAGGGGTTCAGGATCCTGTCGCGGTAGGCGGCGGCGGCCTGCTCGGGGTCGATCTCGATCGAGGTCAGGCTCGGGACGCCGGCAACCGGTGTGAGCTGGTGGCCGATCGGGGTCTGCAGCACCTCGGCGAGGTTCGAGGCCGGGTCGGTGCTGACCAGCAGCACGCGGCGACCCGGCTGCTCCGCCAAGCGCACCGCGGCTGCGCAGGCGAGTGAGGTCTTCCCGACGCCGCCCTTGCCGGTGAAGAACAGGAAGCGCGGCGGATCCGTCACGAACTGCAGCACGGCCTGACCTCCTCGTCGTGCGGCGTCGCACGCCCCCGCTGCAGCGCCCGACTCCGCGACCAGTATATCGACAGATGTCGATGTAGCAGGCCGGGCGCCAGGTGTCTGTGCGGTCACAGGCACACCGCCCTGCCAGCGCCGGCATCCGTCCGGGGCCTTCGCGATCCGCAGCAGGGTCGTTCGCCCCTAGGAAGGTGGACGAACCAGTGACACGTTCGAGAAGTGGCCACACCACGGCTGGTACGGACGACGAGCGCGCTCGTCGTTGCGGTCGAGCGCTGCATCGCGCTGCTTCTTCCGGGTGACCGGGCATCCCGGGGTGGCAGCCGAGGCTACGCCTCGTCATCACTCGCGTAGCGATCCAGGCGCCGGCCCCGGGCCCTCCCGTGTCGGTGCCGCGGACAAGGAGGGCGGGCATGTCGGAAGACGCACGGGAACCAGTCGTCGTGGTGGGAGTTGACGGCTCTGAGTCGAGCAAGCACGCGCTGCGCTGGGCCGCCCGTCAGGCGGAGCTGAGCCGGGCACGGCTCGTCGCGATCACGGCGTGGCACCTGCCCGAGATCTACGGCTACGTCCCCCGGGACCACGCCCACGATGCCGAGACGATGCTTCGTGGTGTCGTGGAGGAGGTCCTCGGCGCGTCACCCCCGGTCCCCCTGGAGCCGCGGGTCGTCGAAGGCCGCCCAGCCGCAGTGCTCATCGAGGCGTCCCGGAACGCTGACCTGATCGTGCTCGGCACCCGGGGCCACGGTGGGTTCGAAGGAATGCTGCTCGGCTCCGTGAGCCAGCACTGCGTCCATCACGCCGTCTGCCCGGTGGTGGTGGTCCCGTCGGGCACGTCCTGATCCGGAAGGACGAGGAAGATGAGCCTCTCTCACGAGCCCGCCGGCACGACCCCGGAGGAACGGCCGGTCGTCAGCCGACTCTCGAGGACGGACCGGCTGCTGCCGGTCTGGATCGGCGCGGCGATGGTGGCCGGTCTCCTCCTCGGGCGGTGGGTCCCCGCGCTCAACGACGCCCTCGACGCGGTCAAGATCGGTGAGACCTCGCTGCCGATCGCGCTGGGGCTGCTGCTGATGATGTACCCGGTGCTCGCCAAGGTGCGCTACGACGAGACGAGGCACATCACCGCCGACAAGCGGATGATGGCCGCGTCCCTGACCCTGAACTGGGTCGTCGGACCCGCGGTGATGTTCACCCTTGCGTGGATCTTCCTCGCCGACCAGCCCGAGTACCGCACCGGCGTCATCCTCGTCGGGCTGGCACGGTGCATCGCCATGGTGCTGATCTGGAACGACCTGGCCTGCGGCGACCGCGAGATGGCCGCCGTGCTGGTCGCCCTGAACGCCGTCTTCCAGGTCCTCGCCTACGCCGCCCTGGCGGTCTTCTACCTCGACATCCTTCCCGGATGGCTCGGTCTGGACACCGAGACGGTGACCGTGTCGATGTGGGACATCGGCAAGACCGTCCTCATCTTCCTCGGCATCCCGCTCGCCGCCGGGTTCCTCACCCGGACCTTGGGCGAGCGTGCCCGCGGCCGCGAGTGGTACGAGGAGACGTTCCTCCCACGCATCTCCCCGATCGCGCTGTACGGCCTGCTCTTCACCGTCGTCGTGCTCTTCGCGCTGCAGGGCGAGACCATCACCAGCGAACCGCTGACGGTCGCCAGCATCGCCCTTCCCCTGTTCGCGTACTTCCTCATCATGTGGTTCGGCGGACTGGCCATCGCCCGCTGGCTCCGGCTGACCTACCCGCGGACCTCCGCGCTGACGTTCTCTGCGGCGAGCAACGACTTCGAGCTGGCCATCGCCGTCGCGATCGGCGTCTTCGGCGTCACCAGTGGACAAGCCCTCGCCGGCGTTGTCGGCCCCCTGATCGAGGTCCCGGTACTCGTCGGCCTGGTCTACGTCGCCCTCAGGCTGCGGGACCGCCTTGCATGGCCGCCCGAGCAGCCCCGATCCCGCCGCGGCTCTTGACCTTGGAGTCGACTCCAAGGTCTACGGTCGCCACATGACCACCTCGACAGGGCGACGCGGACTGCGTGTGGCGGAACTCGCGGCGGCGACGGGTGTGCGCCCGGACACCGTGCGCTACTACGAGAAGGCGGCGCTGCTGCCGCCCCCGGACCGGACGCTGACCGGCTACCGGGAGTACGACCAGACCGCCGTCGACCGACTGCACTTCATCCGTGGAGCCCAGCGGCTCGGGCTGACCCTGGCCGACATCCGCGACCTTCTTGCCATCCGGGACACGGGCGAATGCCCGTGTGAACCCGCCGAGCAGCTGCTGTCTCGCCGCATCGACGAGGTCGACGCGGAGATCTCCCGGCTCACCGCCCTCCGAACCGAGATGGCCGCCATGCGTGACGCTCTTCCCGACGACAGCTGCCCCCCGCCCGCCCCGGGAACCTGGTGCCCACCCGATGAGGGGAGGTGATGACCGTGACCTTCCACCTGATCTCTGCCGACTGCTGCGACGACCCGACGTGCCCGCCGAACGAGTGCGGCTGCGGCTGCTGAGCCACCAGGAGGACCGGAGCCACAAGGCCCGGTCCTCCTTTCGCCGGCCGCCCACACCGCAGGACCGTGGAAGAGCCTCCGTCGCGTCGACCACCGGGCGGCGGGGGTGCTGATTCTTGCCGCCATGGGTGCCGCACGTACGTCCAGCAAGAGGTGGACTCCCAGGCCGGCCAGCCGTGCACGACCTGCGGCCGGCCCCGACGTACGCGACTCGGCAAGAGCGTACGTCTGGCCACCGATTGCCTCAGGCCTGAGCCACTCGACGGCACCACACCTCAATCGCATGGAGCCTGGGTGACGAGTTCACCGAGCGCGCACGTCGCGGGGTGATGGCTGGCGTGGATTCGCACCCGTCCTTGCTCGTGAGCTGTCTTCAGCCGGACGCCACGAGTCACGCTTGGTTGCTCCAGCCAGGGAGCGTACGCCGCACCGCGGAGGTGAGCAGTCCTACTCACGCGGGAACAGCCCACACCGCCCTACGGTCACGCCATGAGCAAGCGTGACCTCGTCGCCCTGGTCGTGCTGGTAGCGAGCCTTCTGGTCGTGGGGCTCGGAAGCTTCGTCACCTACGGGCTCCTACGGGAGTACGCGGACGTCTGCGGTGAGACGTCACCGCTCGAGCAGGTCTGGTTGAGCGGCGCCGGGTTCGGTCCGGTCGTGGCGGTGGTGGCCGTCGTGCTCGCCGTCCTCGTTGCGGTCATCGCCCGTCGCCCCGGTGTGCGCGTTGCCGCAGTAGGCCTGGTGGCTCTCGCCCTCGTGGGAGCCACGGCGAGCGGGATCGCCGGCGTCACCGCCAAGAAGGCAGCGTACGAGAAGGACTCCGCCACCTATGGTGGCTGCGCCGGCTACAACTCCTGGCCCACCGAGCGCGGTGGGCAGTCCGATGCGATGCCCGCCCGTACGTAGGGACGCTCTCCTCTAGTGCCAACCCATGCGCCTGCCTAGCGTGAGAGGGAGAGAGGAGATGAGAGGGAATGACCACCTTGACGCGAAGCATCACGATCGATGCTCCGGTTGACACCGTGTTCGAGTACGCGTTGGACGTAGGCCGGCTTTGGCAGGTGAAGGACGTCGCCCTGACCGAGGTGGACATCAAGCCCGAGGGCGTCGGCACTTCGGCCCGCATGTACACGCACCTCCTGGCGCTCCACGTGGAGGGCGGAATCGAGTACACCGAGGTCGTCCCCGGCAAGCGCATCGTCGCCCAAGTCCACTTCTTCGCTGAGAAGCCGACGTGGACGTTCACCTTCGCCCCAGCCAAGGGCCGCACCAGGGTGACCGCGACAGGCGAGTGGACCCTGAAGGTCCCGGTCGTGGGCAAGGCCATCGAGACGAGGATGGCCAAGGAGCACGAGCCCATGCTCGACACCTTGCTCGCCACCCTCAAGACACAGGTAGAGGCCACGAGGGCCGCCTGATCCCACGGAGCCGCCGAGCTGTGGAACCGTTCGGCGGCTCCGGCTGTGTCCTGCCGAGCTGCGTGCGCCCGCCCGTCACGGGTCGTGTGCCTGACAGCACCCTCTGGGGTGTTCTCAGGCACACGACCCGATGCAATCTGTCGCGCAGATTCGTGACCACGTCCCGCGTGGTGGCCTGGTGCAGTCCCACCCGATGACGGAGTCCGAGCCGGCGTTCGTCGTACTCCAGGAAAGCCCGGACGCCTGGGTCCGCGCCAGGCTCGCATCGCTCCCGGCCGACACCCGCGTCTACTACGAGGCGCGCTTCTCGCAGGCCCAGCTGTCGAAGGTCGGCATTTCCGTGCACGACGCGCTGAGGGAGCAACCGACCTACGTGGGCGACAGCTCCGGCGCCAGTGACCTGGGCACACGCGTCGTGGTCACGTATGGCACCACGGACGAGCAGCCACTCAGTGACAAGGCGCTCGACGCGGTGCTCGGGGCGGCGTCCGAGTCCTACCCGGACCACCAGCTCCCCGTGCCGGTCGAGTTCGTCCACGACCCCGACTACGTCACGCCCGTCCTCCAGTAGTCCCCTGCGTCTGCGACGCTGCGGGCCATCCGCTCACGCCGCACAGCGCTCTGCTCCCGCACAGGCTGACCTCCTCCAGCCCCAGCGGGCCCGTGCGCCGGAGACACCCATCACGCCGGATCCCGGGTCAGTCAGGACCCGCGGCCCTGTGCAACCCGGCGAACCGCGGCACACGGTGGAAGCAGCTACCGAGGGACCGGCAGCCGCCCCGACCCACAGTCACGTCCCCGCAGGAGGCAGGCCGTGAACAGCCCCACCCGACCCCTGACCCTGGCCCTGTCCCGCGCAGTGACAGCCGCCGTGCTGGTCCTCGCAGCGGCCAGCCCGCTCAGCCCCGCCACCGCCGGCACAGCAGGCGGCACTGCTCGCGGTGCAGCAATCCGTACGGCGCCGTGCTTCGGCCAGGCCGCCACCATCGTCGGCACCCGGCGCGACGACACCCTCAGGGGAACCCCGGGGCGTGACGTCATCGTCGCCCGCGGCGGGAACGACCGGATCGTCGGCGGCGGCGGGATCGACCGGATCTGCACCGGCACCGGCGACGACCAGGTGCGCACCGGCAGTGGCGGCGACTACCTCGAGGGCCGCGCCGGAGACGACCAGCTGGGCGGCGGCACCGGGCCCGACCTGCTCCTCGGCGGGCGAGGCGCAGACGTCCTCGTCGGCGGGGACGGCTCCGACCTGCTCGCCGGCCAAGCCCATGCCGACCTCATCCTGCCCGGCCCCGGCGGCGGGTGGGCCTACGGCGGAGGGGGCGCGGACACGATCATCGGCGGACCCGGCGCCGACAACCTCAACGGCATGCTCGGGGTCGACACCCTGCGCGGCCGTGACGGCGACGACAACCTGTGGGGCGCGCACACCGACGACGGCTACGCCAGCGACACCCGCGCGAACACCCTGAACGGCGGCGCCGGCAGCGACGTCCTGGAAGGCGATCGTGGGGACGACACGTTGAGCAGCGGCCCCGGCACCGACCAGCTGTTCGGCCTCGCCGGCGACGACACCCTCGACGGGGGAGGCGGGGACGACACCGGCGACGGCGGCCCCCACGTCAACGGCGACACCTGCCTGTCCATCGAGACCGTCGTCGACTGCGAGCTCTGAAGCGTTCCGCCCATGCCGCGCTGCGCACAGCGCTCGTGCCGATGAACCGAGACAGGTGATCCACTCGGGCCACCTGACCGGCAACGCGACCTCGTGCGGGGCGGGCGTGGTCACGACTCGAACGGGACCCGGCGTCCGGATCTGCCGATGAGCGAGTGAGCGCGTGAGGTCTGCGGGCGAGCCGGGCCACCTCCACCACGTGGTCCCCGCGAGCCAGAACCGATGCCATGCCCGTCGAGCTGCGTGGTCGACGCTGAAAGCGCCCTGGCTGAGGATCGGCCGACCCACGATCGGATCCATCGGTCGCTTCAGGCCAGTGTCTGCGGCAGAGGATCAGGTCCGACTTCAACCGATCTCCATCTCCTGGTACGCGGGCGTGAGCTCCTCCCAGCGTGCCTTCCAGCCGGCTGCTCCGGCTTCGGAGCTCCAGCCCTCCGGGTGGACCTGCCCTTCGAGCTCCAGCGACCGGCCGAGATCCTCGAGGTGGACCCGCCAGCCCGAGGCGTGGAACGGGAGGTGCGTCGTCGGCAGGCCGCGCTCCTCGACCACCAGACGGGTCCGGGAGGCCTCCTCGGTCAGCCACGCCTCGATCTGCCCCTCGTCCTCCGTGCCCGGCTCCGTCGTCAGCAGCAGGTGGTGGGGTGCCTCGCACACCTCGATGCGCGCTGGGCCGGTCCAGCTGCTCGTGAAGACGAGATGGATCGTGCCGCCGACCCGCAGGTCGCCCTCGACCCGGGCGAGCCAGCGGGCCAGCCGCTCGGGCGTCGTGCACGCCTGCCAGAGGTCGCCGACGTCCGTGTCGTAGAGGTCTTCGACGCGGACGGCTCCGCGGGTGTCGTCGAGCGTTCGCATCGTCGCGTTCGTGGTCATCGTCGTGCCTTCTTTCCTCGTGCGATCTCGGTGTGGAGGGCGTCGAGCCGGCTCTCCCAGAGGCGGCGGTACGGTCCGAGCCACTCGTCGACCTCGACGAGCGCCTCCGGCCGCAGTGTGTAGATCCGGCGCTGGGCGTCCTGGCGTACGTCGACCAGCCCGGCCTCCCGCAGCACGCGGAGATGACGGGACACGCCCGGACGGGCGATCGGGAGCGCCTCGGCCAGCTCTCCCGCACTCGCCGGGTGGTCGCGGAGGATCTCGAGAACCGTGCGCCGACTCTCGTCTGCCAGAGCGTGCATCACAGCGTCCACCCGTCCAACGTAACTGAACGGGTACGTAACCGCAAGGGTACATGACGGTCGAGGTGGCCGATGGTCTCCTCGCGTCGGACGCGGCGGCCGTTGCCGCTGCGTCCGCCGCTCCGGCACGATGGGGGGCAAGGACGTGCGGGGGCCCGGGAAGGACGTTGGTGGACGATCTGCGGTTCCGTCTGCTCGGGCCGATGGAGATCATCGCTGGCGGCGGCGCACTGCCGCTGCCGGGGTCGGCCGAGCGTGCGCTGCTCGCGCAGCTGCTGCTGTCTCCCGGGCGCACCCAGCCGGCCTCGCTGCTGGTCGACCGGCTCTGGTCGGAGTCGGCGCTGCCGCTGGACCCGATGAACGCCCTCCAGGTGCGCGTGTCCAAGCTGCGGCGGGTCCTGCGTCAGCACGGCCTCCCTGACGTCGTCATCCGTGAGGGCGTCGGCTACCGGGCGAACGTCGACCGGTCCTCGGTCGATGCGGTCGACTTCGCCGACCGGGTCCGGGCCGCCCGGGCGGCCGGCGCGGAGGCCGCAGGCGACGGGCAGGTGCACCTGCTCGAGCACCTGCTCGGTGACTGGGATGCCGCGCTCGCGCTGTGGCGGGGCGAACCGTTCGCCGACTTCGCGAGCGAGCAGTGGGCCGTCGCCGAGGCGACCCGGCTCCAGGAGCTGCGGATCACGGCGCTCAGCGAGCGGGCGCAGGTGGCGTTGGCGCTGGGCCGCCACGAGGAGGTGGTGCACGACCTCGAGCCGGTCGTGGGCCACGACCCGACCCTGGAGTCCCTGGCCGGGTTGCTGATGGTCGCCCTCTACCGGGGCGGGCGTCAGGCCGACGCGCTCGAGGTGTACGCGCGCACCCGCAGCACGCTCGACGACGACCTCGGCCTCGAGCCGTCGGTCACCCTGCGGTCGCTGCACGAACGGGTGCTGCGCCAGGACGAGGCGCTCGGTGCCGCGGCGGAGGCGTCGGTCCCGCTGCCGGTCCGCGCCCCGGCGCCGGGCACACGTCGTACGACGGGTCCGACCAACCTGCCGACCGTGGTCCGGCCGCTGATCGGACGCGAGGAGCTGCTGGACCAGCTGTCCGAGCTGGTGCGGGGGGTGCGCCTGCTCTCCCTCGTGGGTCCGGGCGGAGCGGGGAAGACCGCGCTCGCGCTCCACCTCGCCGTCCGCGCGCGGGCCGAGTTCGCCGACGGGGTGTTCGGCGTGCGGCTCGCGTCGGTCACCGCCCCCGAGCAGGTGCCGGTCGCCGTTGCCGACGCGCTCGGCATGCCGATGGACGGCGCCGCCGCCGAGCGCGACATCGGCGAGCGCATCGCCACCTTCCTCGCCGACCGCCGGCTCCTGCTGCTGCTCGACAACTGTGAGCACGTCCTCGACACCGTGGCCACCCTGACCGACCACGTCCTCGGCCGCTGCCCGGAGGTCACGGTCGTGACCACCAGCCGCGAGGCGCTGGCCATCCCCGACGAGGTCCAGGCCAACATCGGGCCGCTCGAGGCACCGCCCGAGGTCGCCACGCCGGAGACCGTGCTCGGCTACCCGGCTGCGCAGCTGTTCGCCGAGCGAGCCCGCGCGGTCCGCCCCGGCACCGTGTTCGACGAGACCGACCTCGCGGCCATCGGGCGGATCACCCGCGCGCTCGACGGCATCCCGCTGGCCGTCGAGCTGGCCGCGGCCCGGGCCGCGGCCCTCTCGCCGGCCGAGATCGCCGACCGCCTCGACCAGCGCTTCGCCCTGCTCACGTCGGGCTCGCGGACCGCCGAGGCGCGCCAGCAGACGCTCCGCGCCACGGTCGACTGGAGCCACGACCTGCTGAGCCCTGCCGAGCAGCAGGTCTTCGCCCGGCTCTCCGTGTTCCACGGCGGCTGGACGATGGACGCCGCTGAGGCGGTCGTCGCGGACCCCGGCGACCCCGGCGGATCCGTGGTCGCCACGACCGCCCGGCTCGTCGAGCGGTCGATGGTCGTCGTCGAGCCGGGAGCCCCCACCCGCTACCGGATGCTCGAGACGCTGCGCCAGTACGCCGCCGAGCGCCTGCGCGAGACCGGCGGCGGTGCGGTGGTGGCAGGACGGCACGCCCGCTACTTCCGGACCCTCGCGCTCGACGCGGAGCTCGAGCTCCGCGGCTCGAAGCAGCGCGAGGCGTTCGCCCGCCTGCGCCGCGAGCAGCCGAACCTGCGCGCGGCCCTCACCTGGCTCGGCGGACCGGACGGCGACGTCGACGAGGCGCTGGAGACTGCAGGGGCGCTCGGGCTGTTCTGGCACCTGGGGCGCCACCTCGAGGGGCGCGACGTCCTGCACCGGGTGCTCGACCTCGGCGGCAGCGCCCGCGCCCGGGCCCGTGCCCTCCAGGCGGTCTCGCTGGTGGAGCGACCCCGCGCCTGCCTGGTCCACCCCAGCCCGCTGTGCGCGCAGACCGCGGAGGAGAGCCTGGCGGTCTTCGAGGCCGAGGGGGACGCGTCGCGTGCCGCGCTGTCGCAGGTGCTGCTCGCCGTCGAGGGGGTCACCGGTGCCCACGCCGACCGCAGCAGGACGCTGCTGGCGCAGGCCGAGCAGCGGTTCCGCGTCGACGGGGACGAGTGGGGCCTCGGCGTCATCGGGTTCGTCCGCATGGAGACCGCCCTCAAGACCGGTGACCTCGACACCGCCGTCGCCGTGGGGCGAGCAGCGACCGCCCGCTTCCGGCAGCTCGACGACTACTGGGGGCTCTCGGCGGTGCTCTACCACCTGGGCTGGGGCCTGCGGCAGTTCGGCCGCGACGCGGAGGGCGCGCACGACCTCGAGGAGGCGATCGACGTCGCCGCCGCGGCCGGCCTGTACAACACGGTGCAGTGGGCCCTGGCCGACCTCGCGCTCGTGGAGCTCAACCTCGGGCGCAGCGACCGGGCCCGCGACCTCTTCGACCGCGCGGACGCGGCGTCCCAGCACGTCGGCGACGGCGCCGGCACTGTCCTGGCCCACTACGGTCACGGCCTGCTGGCGCTGCAGGGCGGCGACCTCGACGAGGCCGACCGACGCTTCGTGCTCGCCCGCGAGGGCTTTGCGGCCCTGCGCACGCCGGTCTGGGAGGGCTGGGCCCTGGCGACCCGGGGCCGCTGCGCCGAGCTGCGGGGCGAGGTCACCGCGGCCCACGACCTGTTCGACGCCGCCCGCGGGCTCGGGGTGGAGGCCGGTGAGCCGGGCCTCACGGCGTCCGCGCTCGAGGGACTCTCCCGTACCTCGCCGGACGACCCGGCGCTCTCGGGCCTGCTCGCCCAGGAGGCGGCCGAGGTGCGACGGCGCCTGGGTCGCCCTCGCCCGCGCTACCAGGACCACTGGGGAGCCGGCACCGCCGCTGTCTGAGGCAGTGATCAGGCGCCCCAGCCGACCAGCTGTCCCTCCCAGTCGAGCAGCAGGCGCTGCCGCTCCTCCTCCGACGCCGCCGTGGGGCGGGCCTCCGTCTGCTCCTCGCACATGGTCTCCTCCTCGTCATCGACGCGGCCGAACCGCTCGGCCCGCACGACCACGGTGCGGCCGGACGCTGTCCCGGCCCTGTCGGGGCGCTGTCGCCGCCCGGCGCACGGCTCGCAGCGTGAGCGCCACGGCGGCCGCGGTGAGCGGCCACCCCAACGCGAGCTTGGCCAGGGCGAGCAGCGCAGGCGCATCGGCGACGTACAGGGCCGCCTGCACGCCTGCCCGGAGCGCGTACGTCGCGGCGAACCCCCAGGTGGCCACGAGCAGCACCCGCCGCAGCCGTGGCTCGTCCCGCCACGCCCGACCGTCGTGGACGAGCAGCGTGTACGCCGTACCGATGAGCGGACGCCGCACTGCCGCAGAGACTGCCAGCGCCACGGCGTACGCCGCGTCGACGCCGAGGCCGGGCAGGAAGAAGTCGCGGGCACGGCCCGACCACAGTGCGACCGCGGCTGCGACCGCGAGCACGGACAGGCCGCGGACCAGCCCGGCGAGGGAGGAGCCCTGCGCGCGGCGCCGCAGGGCGAGGAGGCCCGCCGACGCCAGGGCGGCGGCCACGGCCAGGGGGAGTGCGAGCCGACCGGAGCCGGCCGCGGTGGCGCCGGCGTTCACGGCTGCGTAGACCAGCGGGGGCAGGGCGCCGTCGACCAGGCCGCGGCGGCCCCCGAGGCGGTCGAGGACGGTGGCGAGGTCGGTCATGGTTGGTCCCCCCAGGACGTGGAGCCACGCTCCGGCGGGGGCTTCGGGGGCGCACCCCGCCGGAGCGTGAGCGGGTGGGTCAGGCCGCGACGGCCTCGTCGGCCGACGCGGTCGCGGGCACCGCCTGCGGGGTGCGGAGCCACAGGGCGGCCACGACGGCACCGAAGGCGGCGATGCCGGCGGCGCCGAGCAGGGCCGCCGAGAAGCCGTCGGTCAGTGCCACCAGGTCGCCGACCTGGTCGGCGCCGGCGGCCGAGGCGACCGCCGTCATCGCGGCCAACCCGAGCGCGGAGCCGATCTGGTAGTTGGTGTTGACCAGACCCGAGGCCAGGCCCGCCTCCTCCGGTGCGGCCGACGACAGCGCCAGCCCGAGGGAGGGGATGAAGGCCATCGCCATGCCGGCGGCGGTGACGAGCGTGGCGGGCAGGACGTCCACGGCGAAGGAGCCGTCGGGGCTGATCGCCTGCAGCCAGAGCAGGCCGCCCGCGAGCGTGGCCAGGCCGGCGACGGTCATCGCCTTCGGGCCGAACCGGGCGATCAGCCGCGGGGCGACCGCGATCATCCCGACCATGATCGTCACCGTGAGCGGCAGCAGCGCCGCGCCGCTGGCGAACGCACCGAGCCCGAGCACCTGCTGCAGGTAGAGGTTGACGAAGAAGAACATCGGGATCCAGGCCGCCCCGAGCAGGAACTGCGCGGCGTTGGCCGCCGCCAGGTTCGGCGCGCGGAAGATGCCCAGCCGCACCAGCGGCTGCTCCCGGCGGGCCTGGAGCAGGACGAACAGGCCCAGCAGCGCCACCCCGCCGAGACCGGCGACGACGGTGCCGGTGGACGTCCAGCCCTCCTGCGGTGCGCGGACGACCGCGAAGACGATCGAGGCGAGCCCGGCCGTCACCGTGACGGCGCCGGCGAGGTCGAGCGAACCACGACGCGTCGCGCCCGCCGGCATCACCGACGGCGTGAGGAACAGGACGACAGCGGCCAGCGGCAGGTTGATGAAGAAGACCCACGGCCACGACGCGTACTCGGTCAGCAGGCCGCCGAGGAACACCCCGGCCGTGCCACCGGCCGGCGCGGCAGCGCCGTAGAGCGCGAGCGCCCGGGTCAGCTCCTTCGGCGAGCCCCCGAAGGTCATGAACAGCAGGGTCAGCGCGGCGGGGGCGATCAGCGCCGAGCCGGCGCCCTGGACCGCGCGGCCGACCAGCTCGACGGCCGGGCTGCCGGCGAGCCCGGCGACCAGGGAGCCGACGGCCAGGACCGCCCAGCCGGTCGCGAACACCCTGCGGGCGCCGAGGAGGTCGGAGAGGCGGCCGCCGAGGAGCAGCAGGCCGCCGAACGCGACGACGTACGCGTTGAAGACCCAGCTCAGCCCCTCCGGGGTGAACCCGAGGTCGGCCTGGATCTCGGGCAGCGCGACGCCGATGATCGAGGTGTCCATGATGACCATGAACTGGGCCGCGGCGATCAGTCCGAGCGCCAGCCAACGGCGGCTGGCCCCGGATCCCGCGGCGGGTGCGGTGGAGGACATGACGTGCCTTTCAGGTGAGGACTCTGGAGTGCTCCAGCCGGGTGGCTGTGCGGAGGAGCCTCATCGGGAGCCCTGTCCGCGGGCTGTCCTGCCGCTGTTCACCGTGGAACGGGCCGGAACCTCGTGCCTGCCAGCGCGGCCAGCACGGCGTCGGTGGTCATCGACCCGCCGACCCGGACCAGGGAGCGGCGCCCGTCGGCGGACACCGTCTCGACGCCAGGCACGTCGCGCAGGTGCGCGGTGACCTCGCGGACGCACCGCCGGCAGCCCATGCCGGCCACGAAGAAGGTCAGCTCGCTCATCTCGTCCTCCCTCTCACGGTCGGAGGTGCCTTCGCCAGCAAGGGTCGGACGTGGCGCTGTCCAGCCGCTGTCCGCTCAGCCGGCGCCCCGCTCCGGCCGGCGACGGACAGCCGGCGGACAGGCGCGGGTAAGCGGGCCGTCGCAGGCTCGGACCCACAGACCACCGGCCGGGACGACCCGGCCCCGACACCGGGAAGTGACGACATGGCCGCCACGATCTTCACCGAGGAGGAATCGGGCACCACGACGGGCCGCCTCCACCCCCACAACGGCTACTACGGCGGGACGCTCGCCGCCCTCGGGCGTGACCGGGAGGATGGCCGGCGCCCCACCAGGAACGTGGGGCCCGGGCCGATCAGCCCCCGCTGACCGCCGGTCGCCGCGGTGGTGCCGCCTCCTAGGATGGCAACGATGACCTCCCAGTCCTGCGCCACGGGCGAGGCGACGCGCTCGGTGCGCGTCGGGCAGTGGTTGCTGCTGCTCGTCGCGCTCTCCGGGCTGATGGCCATGCACGGATTCTCCGACCACGGCACCCGCGGATCCGTCGAGCCCCCGCAGCACCCGATGACCCACGGGTACGTCGCGATGGCCGGCCCGGCCACGCATCCCGACCACACGCGAGCTCTCGCAGGGGCAACGGTCGCCGTGGGCGAGGTGCGCGCGGGCACCGCGGGTTGGCCGGTCGACGGACACGACGGTCACGATGGCGCCCTGGCCGGCACGTGCCTGGCGGTGATGGCCGGACTGGTCCTGCTGGTCGTCTCCAGGTGGCCGCACCGCGTCCGGGCCACCCTGGGTGACGCCCTCCTCGTCGCCGGGGTCAGCGCCCTCAGGTTGCGCACCCGGTCGAGGCGACCGGCTCCGCCGGACCTGACGCTGCTGGCCGTCCAGAGGTGCTGACGGGCGGCACCGCTGCGCCACCGGCTCATCGACCCCGTCCGGGGGCGGCGGCCCGGCGTGGCGCCCGTGCCCCCTGCTCACCCACCTCGAGGAGACACCAGTGAACGACACCGCGCTCGATGCCCCCACCGGCTCCACCCGTCACCGCCCGGGAACCACGTCGCGCCGCCGCCTGCGACGCAGCGCCGCCGCGGCGCTGGCCGCCACCCTCGGCCTGAGCCTGGCCGCCTGCGGCGACGACGGCGACTCCCGCCCGGACCCGTCGGCCGCTCGGACCGCTGCCAACGGCGACGTCTTCAACGACGCCGACGTGCAGTTCGCGACCGACATGATCCAGCACCACGCCCAGGCACTGGTCATGGTCGACCTGGCCGCCGGCCGCCCGCTCGATCCGCAGGTGCAGCAGCTGACCGAGCAGATCCGGGAGGCGCAGGTGCCCGAGGGCGAGACCATGGTGGACTGGCTCACCGCGTGGGACCAGGAGATCCCCGCGACGATGCGCGACCACAGCAACGCCGATCACGACATGCACGGGGCGGACGGCACGGACGACGACGGGTCGGGGAGCAGCGACACCGGCAGCGGCATGCCCGGGATGATGTCGGGCGACGAGCTCGACCAGCTCGCCCGGGCCTCGGACGCGGAGTTCCAGGACCTGTGGCTGCAGATGATGATCGAGCACCACGAGGGCGCTGTCGAGATGGCGCGGGACGAACAGGCCGACGGTACCTTCGCCGAGGCCGTGGCGCTCGCCGAGAGCATCGAGTCGAGCCAGCAGCGCGAGGTCGACCGGATGCAGCAGCTGCTGGAGTGACGACCGGGGCCGGAGTCACGGTCGGGCGGGGCCGCCCGAGGTGAGTGCCTCGAGCCGGGCCCGGTACTCCTCGGGCTCGATCTCGCCACGCGCGAGGCGCTCGTCGAGGATCGCCCGCGCGCCTCCGGGGCTCTCGGATGCCTGGCTCCCCGTGGTGGACGGCGGGGGAGCGGACGTGGTCTGCGTCGTACGGCTGGCCCACACGACCGCCACCACGACCACGGCGACCAGCACCAGCAGCAGGCCGAACATGCCCAGCGCCATGGCCAGGCCCCAGCCGTTGTCCATGTGGCCCTCGTTCCAGTCGCGCATCCGCCTCACCTCTCCTGCAGTGCCCCGTGCTGGCCAGCGTGGCTCGCGGCCTCGGCCCGGGCCAGTGGCGAAGGGCACCGTTCCCCGGGTCCAATGACCCGGCCGGCCAGTGCTGGTCACGGCGCTCGGGCGTCGTCCGGGGACCCGATGTCCGGGGCAGATCAGGGTCCTGCCCGATGGCGGAGCCGCAGGCCGGGTCGCGAGGCTGCCGGTGTGAGAGTCGAACCCGGTGGTGGTGGGGCCGGCGTCGAGGAGGTCGCCCTGCCTCGCCGCCCCGTCCTGACCTTCTGGCTCGTCGCCGTCGCGCTCGAGGTCGTGCTGGGGGTGGCGTTCCTGGTGAGCGGCGCGGAGTCGGCCATCGACGAGGGGTTGTCGAAGGCCGGTCTCGACTTCGGGTCGGACCTGCTCACGGCCGGGCGGGTCCTGGTGGTCTACCCGGCCGCGCTGCTGGGCATCACCCTGGCGCTCGCGCAGGTCGCGGCCCCCGACCTCGCCGTGCTCGTCGTCGCCCGCATCCGGGGCGGCCGCGCGCTGCTCCACGCGGTCGGCCGCCGGTTCCGCCCGTGGTCGCCGGAGGTCGGTGCCCGCCGGGGACTCGTCATCTGGCTGGTGGTGGTCGTCGTCTTCTCGGCCTGCAACCTCGTGAGCGGGCTGCTCCACCGCGCGCTGGTGCCGCAGGACTTCGCCTGGCACTTCTCGTGGAGCATGCTGGCGCTGCTACCGGTGGCGATGTTCCTCGACGCCGGGGCGCTGCTCGAGGAGAACGGGTGGCGGGGCTTCGCGTTGCCGGTGCTGCTCCGCGACCACGGCCCGCTGGCGGCCTCGCTGCTGGTCGGCCTCGCCTGGGCGTCCTGGCACTTCCCCGTCAAGTTCGACGCGTTCCTCGACTACGGGCTCGGGGGAGCCCTGGCCTACCTCGGCGCCTTCACCGTCAAGATCCTCGCGATCTCGGTGGTGATGACGTTCTTCTGGGCCCGCGCCGGCCAGGCCACGCTGCTCGCCATCGTGATGCACGGGCTCTCGAACGACGTGGCGAGGATCGGTGGCTTCGTCGACGGCCCGACGTGGCAGGCCTCGGCGATCAGCGAGCTGGACCTGGCGCTGCCCTTCGTCGTGCTGGCGCTCGTCCTGGTCCCGTACGCCAACCGCCGCGGCTGGGGCGAGCTGGGTGACCTGGCGGCGGCATGACGGGCGCTGCTGCCCCGCCGGGCCGATGGCGAGTCGTGTGCCCGAGAACGCGCTGGAGGGGGTTCTCGGGCACACGACCCGAAACGCGTCGGGCGGCGGCCCGAGGAAGCCGGTGCGAGGTTCAGGCAGGCGCCGTGGCCGGGGGAGCGCCTGCAACGCCATGCGCCTCCGCGGCGGGGCCGGGGTCGCGCAGCGACAGCGTGACCACGAACGCGACCGCCACCGCGACCACGACCTGCGGCGTCACGGAGAGCCCGTCGGCGCCGAGGAGCAGGGTCGCCAGCAGGGTCGAGGTGAGCGGCAGCCGGAGCATCGCGGCGCACATGGCGCCGATCCCGGCCCCGAGCGCCGGGGCGAGGTCCATGCCCGGCAGGTGGCTGGCCACGATGCCCAGCGCGGCGCCGATGAACATGGCCGGGAAGACCGGACCGCCGCGGAACGCGCTGAGCGACACGCCGTACGCCAGGGTCTTGGCTAGCGCGAGCAGCAGCAGCACGCCGATCGAGTAGTCCGCCGCCTTGTCCACCAGGTGCGGGAGGTCGTCCTGGCCCGAGAAGAGCACCATGGTGAACGGCTCGTCGGTCAGCAGCTGGAAGGTCATCGCCAGCAGCCCGACCACGAGACCGAGGGCGCCGGTGACCAGCACCCGGTTGCGGTGCACCACCGGCCGCAGCGACAGCCCGATCCAGCGGATGCACCAGCCGAGCAGGGCGCCCCCGACACCCATCAGCGCCGCCCAGACGAGCGTGGCCACGGTCGGGGTGGTCTCGGGCGGCACGGTGGTCAGCGAGAGGGAGAAGGTGCCGAGGCCGGTCCACGCGTCGAGACCGACGAAGACGAGGGCGCCGATGCCCGAGGCGAGCAGGCCGGGCAGGGCCACCAGGCTGAGCGTCGTGCCGGCCACGCCGGCCGCCTCCATGATCAGGAACGCGCCGAGCACCGGTGAGCCCAGCAGGGTGCTGATCGCGGCGAAGCTGCCGGCCGAGGCGAGGATGGTCACCGCCATCGGCGGGGCGTCCTTCTTCGCGAGGTGGATGGTGAGCGCCGCGAGCCCGCCGCCGATCGCGATCAGCGGTGCCTCGGGGCCGAGCACCGCGCCCAGGCTGAGGGTCGCGAACGACGCGAGCACGATCGCCGGGAGGTCGCGGTCGACCGGCGGCCCGCCGCCGGTCGTGAAGCCGAACGCCGGGGAGTGCCCGCCGTTGCCCGGCAGGTAGCGGATGGTGAGGCCGGTGAGCAGGCCGCAGAGCAGCAGCCACGGGACCGGCCACCACGCCGGCGTCGCGCCGGAGAAGATGCCGCCGGGCAGGTCGTCGAAGACGTACTCCTGCAGCCACGAGACCAGCGCCAGGAACCCGTACGCGATCGCCGAGATCGGGATGCCCAGCACGGCCGCGAGGACCAGCGCGGACCGGTAGGACCGCGACCGGACGATGGCGAGCGGGTCCAGGGGCGCCGGCTCGCCCGTCGGGCTCCCCGCTGCCGGCTCGGTCTGGCTCACGCGTCCTCCTCGGTGTGTGGCGGCCGGGTCACCGTACGACGACGCCCGCGCAGGCTTCCTCGTCCGCAGCGGAGGACGCGCTCGCAGCGGGTGGGGGCCTGCGTCGGGGGCCGCGCGTGCCAGACAGGGGGGCGCGAAGGCGCGGCGCCGACCGGGTGGTCAGGCCGGCCGACGGTCGCGCCGCGGCCGGTTGAGTGCACCCGGTGGGTGCGCCCGGACGGTGGGTCGGGGGTGAACCCCACCGCCCGGGCACGTCGGTGGGTGGGTCAGCCGAACCAGGCGTCGACCGTGGCCGGGTCCATGCGGGAGTCGTAGCCCGTGGTCCCCACGCTGCCCCAGTAGCAGGCGAAGTCGAAGTTCCCGGCGTCGAGGACCGAGGCCCGCATCTCCCGGGTCAGGAGCAGGCGGCTCGGGTCGTTCGCGGGCGCTCCCGTCTCGGCGAGTCCGGTGCGCTCCAGTCCGACCGACTTCGTCGCGGCCACGATCGCGTCGACCAGCTTGGAGGGGTCCTTGCCCTGGCGGTAGTAGGCGTCGAAGGCGAACACGTCGACCGTGCCCCTCGGCGGGGTCCACTCGGTCAGCGTGCGGCCCGAGTTGGGGAAGATCGTCCACGCCATCAGGATGTTGGTCGGGATCATCCCCTGCGCCCGCATCACCGGCGACTGCAGCGACCACTGGCGCTTGTACTCCGCGGACCAGGCCTTGTACTCCGTGGAGCCGGGCTTGCCGTGGTCGTCCTCGGGCTCGTGGTTGAACGACGTGTAGACCGTCAGACCGTCGGGGATGCCGGCGAGGAAGGTGCGGATCGCCCCGAGGTCGGTCTCCTTCCAGGAGATCACGAACGTCTTCACGCCGTCGCCCAGCGCTTCCTGAACCGCGCCGTTGCGCGAGAACTGCACGCCGTCGAGCTGCTCGAAGAAGATCCGGGCCACCTTCGCCCGGTTCTCGTAGACGCGCTCGTCGACGCCTGCCCTGGTCGTGTAGTTGGCGCCGAAGAGCGTGGACCCGGAGGGGGACGGCGCGGGGTCGGCCTCGCTGTCGGTGGTCACCTTGACGGGGGTGGCGGCCGGTCCGACCCAGTCGAGGCCGTAGAGCTCCAGCACGCGGACCCGCACCCAGATGCTGGTACCCGGCTGGAGGCCGGTGAGGGTGATGTGGTCGTCACGGGTGCGCTGGCGGTGCAGGTCGGTCATCTCCGACGACGTCGACCAGGCGACCCGGAAGCGGGTCGCGCCGACCGGCCGGTCCCACGCCAGCGAGGCGCTGGTGGTGGTCGTGCCGGTCACGTGGACGTGGGTGGGGGTGTACGCCGGGAGCAGGCTCTGCCAGGTCTGGTCGGTGGTCTCCGGCCCGGCCTCGGCGGTGCCCGCGGTGGCGGACAGGAGGCCGACCGCGAGACCGGCAGTGGCGAGGAGGGCGAGGGTACGACGAGGTCGCTGTGTCACTGGGATGAGGACTCTTCCGTGCTCGGGGGTGGATTGCGGCACCCAGGACTTCACCCCCGGCGCGGATCTGTCGACCCTGCGTCGCCCCCGCGAGCACTGCTCACGGGCGGGTGGTGCACCGTTCCGGCACGTCGGCACTGGTGCGTCCTGCTCGTAGTGCGGCCTCGACCATAACCCGAGACCACCGAACGGCCGCATCTGCAGTTGGACGCGGGTGTCGCCGGTCGGTCCGTCGGTCCCTCCCTCGGACCCCGCGCCCACCGTCCTGCCCCGTCCGGCGCGCCCCAAACCTGCGACCTCGCGCCGGCCTAGACCTACGCCTGGATCAGGCCGGCGCGGGCGGCGTGGTCGCGCACCTCGTCGCTGTCGGCGGCGAGCACGAACGGCACGTCGGCCGGCCAGCCGGCGAGCACCCGCTCGACGCGCCCGTCCTCGAGGTCGAGGCGCACCTCGCGGATGTAGACGGCCAGCACGCGCCCGGGGTGGCTGCGGACGATCTCGGCGTACACCTCGGGGTCGCGCTCACCGGAGTCACCGATGAGCACGAACCGCAGGCCGGGGTGGAGGTCGAGGACCTCGGTGATCCGGCCGCCCTTCTGCTCGCGACCCCCGCGCGTGCCGAGCAGGTCGCGCAGCAGCACCGGGCCGAGCGGGAAGCCGCGGTGGCGCAGGAAGGCGACCACGAAGGAGTGCAGGTTCCACGGGCTCGAGGAGACGTAGAAGACGGGGTTGTCCGGGCGCGCGAGGTCGCGGTAGAGCTCGGCCGCGCCGCGGAACGGTGTGCGGGTCAGCGCCGAGCCGGTGAACGTGTGTCGCAGCATCTGCCCGACGCGCTGCACGCCGGTCTCGAGGATGGTGTCGTCGATGTCGGAGATCACGCCGAACGCCGCCTCCGTACCCGGCACCCGCACCTCGAAGGATGCCACGTGCGGGCCGGTCAAGCCGCGGTAGTCGCCGGCCAGCTCGACCGTGCCGGGCGTCCACGGGCTGGTGAGCCGCGCCGGGTCGGTCTCGAGCACCGCCCGGAAGTAGCCCTCGGTGTCGGTGACGGTCTCGACCGTGGCGCCGGCCACGGTGACCCGCAGCGGGACGCCGGGCAGCTCGTCGGTGACGAAGTGCGACAGGGTCCGCCGCACCGCGGCCCCGACCCCCTCGCCCTCGACCGCCTCGGTGGGCGGCGGGTCGTCGAGCACCCGTCCCCGCACGACGACGCCGCCCGCGCCGCCGTGCCCGCCGTACGGCTCGATCCGGAAGTCGGCGGGCGGCTGCGAGGCCCTCCGGCGCAGGCGCAGGTGGTCCCACCACCACTCGATCCCGATCGCCCAGGCTCGCGCACCCATGGGCCCCACCGTAGGGGGCCGGGGGAGTGTCATCCGGTCGGGGTGAGGACGCCGGGCGGGGCCGGTGCTGGGCTGACCACATGTGTCGATGGATGGCGTACTCCGGTGACCCCGTGCTGGCCTCGGACCTCCTGTTCCGGCCGGTGCACTCGCTGATCGACCAGAGCCTGCACTCGCGGATGGGGGCGACCACGACGAACGGCGACGGCTTCGGCATCGGCTGGTACGGCGAGGGCGACGTGCCGGCTCTCTTCAAGAGCGTGGACCCGGCCTGGAACGACGCGAACCTGCGCGAGCTGGCCTCCCAGATCCGCACCGGGCACTTCTTCGCGCACGTGCGCGCCTCGACCGGGACGCCGGTGCAGCGCAGCAACTGCCACCCGTTCCGCCACGGGCGGTGGCTGTGGATGCACAACGGCGCGCTCTTCGGGTTCCACGACTACAAGCGCGAGCTGATGATGGCGATCGACCCGGCGCTCTTCGGCGACATCGAGGGCTCGACCGACTCCGAGGCGTTCTTCTACCTCGCGCTGACCTACGGCCTCGAGGAGGACCCGTACGGCGCCGTCGAGCAGGCGGTCGGCATGGTCGAGGACCTGGGCCGCGAGCACGGCGTCGAGCACCCGATCCAGATGACGGTGGCCACGACGGACGGCGAGTCGATGTGGGCGTTCCGCTACTCCAGCGAGGGGAAGTCGCGCTCGCTCTTCTTCTCCACCGAGATGCACCGCCTCCGCGCGCTGCACCCGGAGGTCAAGGCGCTGGCCGAGCTCGGCGACGACGCGCGGTTCATCACCTCCGAACCGCTGCGCGACCTGAGCGGTGCCTGGCAGGAGTTCCCGGAGTCGTCCGCGGGTGTGGTCCGGCCCGGTCACGCGGAGGTCCGGCCGTTCACGCCGCGCCGCGCGGCCACCGTCCTCTGACCGGCCCGCCCACCAGGTCGCGGGCATCCCGACGGTGCGCCTCACCTCTCAGGGGTGAGGCGGGCGCACACTGCTTCCACGAGAGTCGGAGCCCCCGGGGAGAGGAGCCAGGCGATGCCGGACATCAGTTTCGAGCGCAAGAAGTCGCTCAACCGCAAGGAGGCGGCGGTCTGGTTGACCGCCCTGGCCCGCGGCTTCGCCGACGGCGGCGAGGTCGAGCTGCCGGTCGGTGGCGGCGGTGTGGTCACCATGCGACTCCCGAACACGGTCGACGCCGAGTTCGAGGTCGAGATCAGCGGCGACGAGGTCGAGGTCGAGCTCGAGTTCACCTGGAAGATCCAGCAGCTCGACGCCGACGAGGAGCCCGAGGCGGCCGACGAGGCCGCCCCGGACGAGGCCGACGACGAGGACGAGGACGAGGGCTGGGGCGACGTCCGCTGAGGCCCCCGGGCCTCAGGCCCGGCGGCTGACCGCGACGCCGAGCGCACCCAGCGCGGTCGTCAGCGCCAGCACGGCCACGAACGCGCCGAGCACGTCGGCGCCCCCCGCCGCGGTGAAGACCAGGCCGGTCACGGCCAGTGCGGTGGCCGCGCCGGTGGCGTCGCTCAGCGCGATCGCGGCGGAGGCGTTGCCACGCTCGGCCGCCGAGGCACGGGCCAGCACTGCGGAGGTCGCGCGGGGGTAGAGCAGCCCCATGCCGGCCGCGGTCACGAGCCAGCCGACGCCCACCAGCAGCGCCGGCAGCCCGCCCGCGGCGACGAGCAGGATGCCGGCCACCCCCGCCAGCACCAGTGCGGCACCGGTGCGCAGCAGGGTCGCGTCGGCGGCCCGGGCCCCGAGCCGGCCCTGCACCTGGGAGGCGCCGGCCCACCCCAGGGTGGCCGCGGTCAGCACCAGGCCGCTGACCCAGACCTCGACGTCGTACTGCGCCTGGAGCAGGTAGGGCAGGTAGGCCTCGGAGGCGAAGAACGCCGCGGCCGCGAGGCCGCGCACCCCGATCACGGCGGGCAGGCCGGGCGCCCCGCGGAAGGTGCCGACCGGGAGCAGCGGGCGGACGGCGGCCAGCGCGGCGACCACGGCCGCGAGTGCGAGCACGGCGCCGGTCGCGCCGCTGCCCGGGGAGAGGCTCACGAGCAGGATCGAGGCCGCCACCACGACAGCGAGGCCGAGGCGGCGCCAGTGGTCGCCGGCGGGTGGCACGGGCGCGGACTTCTCCCCGTCGGGTGACCGCAGCGAGATCAGCGTCGGCACCAGCACCAGCACGGCCGCCGCGGCGATCGCGACCACGCCGAGGAAGACCCAGCGCCAGCCGACCACGTCGGCCACGACGCCCGCAAGTGCCGGCCCGACCAGGCCCGGCACGACCCAGGCCGCGGCCCAGACGCCGAGCACGCGCGGCCGGTCCACCTCGTCGTACACCTGCGCGACCAGCACGTACAGGGCGACGGTCAGACCACCGCCCCCGAGGCCCTGGGCGAAGCGGCCGAGGACGAAGCCCTCCATCGACGGCGTCAGCCCGGCCAGCAGGAGTCCGACCGCGAAGAGCGCGACCGACGCGAGGAGAGGACGCGCCGCGCCGACGCGGTCGGCCCAGGTGCCCGCGGCCACCATGCCCACCACGCCGGCGGCCACGGTCGCGGAGAACGCCAGCGCGTACCACTGCTCGCCGCCGAGGTCGGCGGCGACGGTGGGCATCACGGTCGCCACCGCGAGCGACTCGAAGGCGGCCACGAAGATGAGCGCGACCGACCCGGCGGTCGCCGCGCGGTAGCGGGCCCCGAACAGCGGCGTCGTGGTGGCGGGAGGTGCAGTCACGGTCACGGGAGCAACGCTAGGACTTCAAGCGGGCTTGAAGTCCAGCCGCCGGCGAGGCGGATCAGTCCGCCGCGGCGGCGGCGCGCGAGGCCTCGACCTGCCGCCAGCCCAGGACCGGGCTCCAGCGGTCGTGCATCAGGGTCAGCACGCTGATCATCATCAGGTAGAAGAGCGTGGCGCCGCCGTTCACGTCGGGCCCGGGGCCGAGCAGGATCTCCGCGACGATGACGATGCCGATGTTGATCAGCGTGCGCACGATGAAGCCGAGCGTCATCGACTCGATGCTCCGGCCGCGGCGCTGCACGGCCAGCCAGATGGCGGAGTTCGCGACCACCACGAACGTGACGCCGATGAAGAGCTCGAGGTTGCTGGCCTTCACGCCCGGCAGCGTCTGCGAGAAGATCACGGTGATCAGGCCGGTGAGCACCACCTTCTCGAAGGTCGCTGCCGACCGGACGCGCGAGTTGTCGGCGCGCCACGCGGCCTGCTCGGCAGCCGTGTCCATCTCCTCCGGCAACGGGTCGGCCCGGAAGCGCCAGCCCCAGTCGGGCGCGGGCAGCCGGGGCTTGACCACGAACCAGAAGACCGCGAGCAGCGCGAGGATCCCGACCACGATCAGCGGCCCCAGCCACCAGTTGGCCTTGAGCTCGTCGGTCAGGTCGAGCTGCGCGACGTGGATCCAGTACTCCTGGGGCAGCTTGATGAAGATCCAGATCGCGGCGGCGGTGAGCACCCACCCCTTCATCAGCAGCCGCAGGGGCGACCATCGCGTGCGCCACGCCTCGTAGGCGATGAAGAAGTACTCGAAGGTGTTCGCGAAGACGAGCAGCAGCGCGCGCACGTGCGTGAGCTCGAAGATCATCACGCCCACGAGCCGGTAGAAGTACAGGAACTGCCCGACCCGGTACGCCGGCAGCGACTGCCAGTTGCGCAGCGTCGCCAGGTAGGCGATCGCCAGGTACCAGACGTCCATCGCCTTGTCGTAGCTCTGGTAGCCCGGGGGGTCGTAGCCGAACCACTGGAAGACCGACTGGTCGATGCCGTCGACGATGAGGCAGGCGATCAGGGCCGGCAGCGGCCAGCGAGGAATCGCCAGTGGCAGGAAGAGGCGCGTCCCGATGACGAGCAGGAACACCACGGACGCACCGGTCGACATGGCGGCGATTCTCGTGCACGTCGGTCCGTCGGGCCCTCATTTGCCGGCCAACTTCACACCGCGCCCATGAGGCCTGGCCAGATGTCTGGACCAGTGGCAGCATGCCGCCATGCGTCTCGGGAGGCGACTGGCCGTCGCCGTCTGCACCCTCGTCGTCGCGTCCGGGACCGCGGGCCCCGCGCTCGCCCAGGACCCCGCCCCCAGCACGCTGCAGGTGCACGCGCCGCCGCAGCGCGCCGACGTCACCGTCGCGGCGGAGGTGGCGCTGGCCGGCGAGGACGGGTCGCCCGTCGCCGGCGCCACGGTGCTGGTCGAGCGCCGGGTGGACGGCTCGTGGGGCTCGCCGGTCAGCCTGGTCACCGACGCCGACGGCCGCGCCTCGCTCGACGTACGCCTGGCGCGCGACGCGGACGACAACGTCCTGCGCGCGTCGTACGACGGGGACGCCGGGCACGCTGCGAGCGCCACCGGTCCCGTGCGGCTCCGGCTGGAGAAGCGCAGCACCCGGCTCCGGGTGAGCGGGCCGGGGCGCGTGGTCGACGAGCGCCGGGTGACGGTCGAGGTGCGCTGGCAGACCCTCGGCGGGCTGGGGGTCTCCGGCCCGGTCAACCTCTTCCGCCGCGACCGCGGCGGCGACTGGCGCCCGGCCGCCCGGGTGCGCACCGGCGAGCAGGGGTGGGCCGCGATCACGGTCCGCCCGCGCGTCGACACCCGGTGGAAGGCGCGGGCCCGGCCGCTCGACTGGGTGACCGGGGACCGCAGCGGCGTGCACCGCGTCGACAACGTGCCGCCCGGTGACCCGGTGCGGCTGCCGGACGGCGCCCCGCGGCCACGCATCGAGCTCCCCGCCCAGCCCCACGCGAAGGGCAGGGGCCCCCACGCCGTGGTCACCCGGGTCCCCGGCGCCGTGTGGCGCCAGATGACCGGGCGTACCTGGCACCGCGGGTGCCCGGTCGGCCGCGCCAGCCTGCGCCTGCTGCGGATCAACTACTGGGACTACCACGGTTACCGCCGCCGCGGTGAGCTCGTCGCCCACGCCGACGCCGTCGGCCAGTTGGCCGGTGCGCTCGAGGAGCTCCACCGCAAGCACCTGCCGCTGCGCTCGCTGTACCGCGAGGACCGCTTCGGCTGGTCCGACCGCCTGCACGGGGCCGACGACTACCGGTCGATGGCGGCCGGCAACAGCTCGGCCTTCAACTGCCGCGGTGTCGTCGGGCGGCCGAGCACGCTGTCGCCCCACTCCTACGGCCGGTCCTTCGACGTCAACACGTGGGAGAACCCCTACCGCTCCGCGCAGGGCACGGTGCCCAACGAGTGGTGGATGTCCCACTCGCACGCGCGGGTGGCCTGGCGGTCGACGACCCACGCGGTGGTGCAGGTGATGGCGCGGCACGGCCTGCGCTGGACCTACGGCACCGGCGACACCCAGCACTTCGACGCGGGCGGCGGGCCGGCGCGCATGGTGTCGCGGTGGTCGCTGTGCGGCGGCGTGGTCTGCGACTAGCGTCGTAGGCTGCGCGACATGCCGGACGACGGGTGCCTGTTCTGCAGGATCGTGGCCGGTGAGGTCGAGGGGCACCTCGTGCTCGACGAGCCCGACGTGGCGGCCTTCCTCGACGTCCGTCCGCTGTTCAAGGGCCACACGCTGCTGGTGCCGCGCGCGCACGTGGTGACGCTGCCCGACCTGCCGGCCGACCAGCGGGACGGGTTCCTCGCCGCCGCCCAGCGGCTGGCCACGGCGATGGTCGACGGCCTCGGCGCGCAGGGCTCGTTCGTGGCGATGAACAACGTGGTCAGCCAGTCGGTCGCGCACCTGCACTGCCACGTCGTACCGCGCACCAAGGGGGACGGGTTGCGCGGCTTCTTCTGGCCGCGGACGAAGTACGACGAGGGGGAGGCCGCGGCGTACGCGCGCCGGCTGCGCGGGGCCATCGGCCCGGCCGTAGGGTGAGCGCCGTGTCTCGGACTCTCGCGGCCGCTGCCGCCACCTTCCTGCTCCTGCTCACCGGCTGCTCCTCGGACTCCGGCGACTCCGCCGACGCGGGGGACCCCTCCGGCTCGGGCGGCTCCACCAGCGCCTCGGCGGACGTCCACCAGGTCTCGGGCGCGGGGCTGACCTTCGAGGTCCCCGACTCCCTCCAGGAGGTCGACGCCGACAAGGTGGCGGACGACACCGCGGACGACGAGACCGTCGCGGACGTGGCCGAGCAGATGGGGATGTCGACCGACCAGTTCAACCAGTACATGAAGCAGGTCGACCTGTTCCTGTTCGACTCCGAGAGCACGGGCGGCTTCAGCACCAACGTCAACGTCATCCCCTTCCCGGTCCCGCTGCCCGAGAACTCCGCGCTCCAGCAGCAGCTCGAGCAGGTCGGGGCGACGATCGTCGACACGGGGGAGACCACGACCGACGCCGGCGACGTGACCACGATCAGCTACTCGCTCGACATGGCCGGCCAGTCGGTCGAGGGTCAGGGCATCTTCGTCGACCTCGGTGACTCGTCGGCCTCGATCACGGTCAGCTCCTCCGACCGCGACACCGCCGACGAGATCGCGGACGGCATCGTCGCCAGCCTCGACCAGGAGTAGGGCCGCCCCGGGAGCGGCGGTGGCGCTGTCCTATCGTGAGGTGGTTTGCGAACGGGCATGACGCCCGCCCCACGAGTCAGGAGTGAGCATGGGTCGGTTCGACGGACGGGTCGCGGTCATCACCGGAGCCGCACGAGGCATCGGGTTCGGCACCGCGACGCGGTTTGCCGAGGAGGGCGCGTCGGTCGCCGTCCTCGACCTCGACGAGGGCGCCGCCGCCGAGGCCGCCGGGCGCCTCCCGCTGGTCGAGGGCGCGAAGGCCGTCGGGATCGGGTGCGACGTCAGCGACGCCGGCGCGGCGGAGGCCGCGGTCGAGCGTGTGGTGAGCGAGCTCGGCGGCATCCACGTGCTGGTCAACAACGCCGGCATCACCCGCGACAACCTGCTCTTCAAGATGACCGAGGAGGACTGGGACCTCGTCATCGGCGTCCACCTGCGCGGCGCGTTCCTGATGACGAAGGCGGCCCAGAAGCACTTCGTCGAGCAGCGCTACGGCAAGATCCTCAACCTCTCGAGCGTCTCCGCGCTCGGCAACCGGGGCCAGGCCAACTACTCGGCCGCCAAGATGGGCATCCAGGGCTTCACCCGCACCCTCGGCATCGAGCTCGGCCCCTTCGGCATCAACGCCAACGCGGTCGCGCCCGGCTTCATCGCCACCGAGATGACCGACGCCACCGCCCGCCGGCTCAAGATGGAGCCCGAGGAGCTGCGCCGCCTCAACGCCGAGCACAACCCGGTGCGCCGGGTGGGGGAGCCGGCCGACATCGCGGCGGCCGCGGCGTTCCTGTGCAGCGACGAGGCGTCGTACATCACCGGCCAGACGCTGTACGTCGACGGCGGCGCCAAGCTCGGCTGAGCGCCGCCGGCCACGTCCGGTCCACCCGGGAGACGCTCCTCACGACCGGGGCGCGCCTCCCCACGGGGAGGGTGTCCGCGTCCACACTGGGACGACGTGAAAGAGTAGTCGTCCACTACACAATCACTCGACAAACTGCAGTCCACGAACGGAGATCCCGTGCGCCGCTCGCACTTCCGACGCACCCTCGCCGCCGTCACCCTCGCGGCGACCGCCCTCACCCTCGCCGGGTGCAGCGGTGACGACGAGGAGCCCACCGCCGACTCCTCGCCCCAGGCCGTGGCCGGCGGCTCGACCCTCGACTCGACCTGGCCACTGACCGGCCTCGAGGTCACCGGGGACGAGAGCGCCGCCCAGGACCACCCGGTGATCGTCACCAAGATCGACAACACCTCCTCCAGCGCCCCGCAGGTCGGGCTCGGCAGCGCGGACATGGTCGTCGAGGAGCTCGTCGAGGGCGGCCTGACGCGGCTCGCGGTGTTCTTCTACTCCGACCTGCCCGACGAGGTGGGCCCGGTGCGCTCGATGCGCGCCAGCGACATCGGCATCGTCTCCTCGACCGACGCCACCGTGGTGACCAGCGGCGCCGCCCCCCGCACCATCAAGCGCATCTCGGGCGCGGGGATCGACTTCGTCGCCGAGGGCGCCGCCGGCATCACGCGTGCCACCGACCGCAGCGCGCCGTACAACGTGATGGCCGACCTGACCACGATCGCCGACAAGATCGACCAGCAGGACGAGGTCCGCCCCGACGACTACCTGCCGTGGGGCGACGAGTCCGACTTCCCGCAGGGCCAGAAGGCCACCGCGATCACGGCGTCCTTCGGCGGCCACACGACCGAGTGGAAGTACCAGGGCGGGTCCTACCAGAACACCAACGGGTACGCCGGGCAGGGCGACGAGTTCTCCGCCGACAACGTGCTGGTGCTGCGGGTGAAGGTCGGCGACGCCGGCTACCTCGACCCCGCCGGCAACCCGGTCCCCGAGACGGAGTTCGAGGGCAAGGGTGAGGCGATGCTCTTCCACGGCGGCCAGCTCGTGCGCGGCACCTGGCAGAAGGACGGCCTCGACGGCACGATCACCCTCTCGACCAAGGCCGGCAAGCTGACCGTCCCGGCCGGTCACACCTGGATCGAGCTGGTCCCGCAGGACAACGGATCCGTGCAGTTCAACTGACCTCACGCTGACCCGCCGTTAACTAACGGCGGGTCAGCGTCGGTCGGGGGCTCTGCCTGTGGAGAAGGGTCAGTCGCTGGCGGACGGCAGGTCGACGCCCTGGTCGGCCAGGGCCTGGAAGCCGGCGAGGATGAAGCCGATCGCGGTCTCGACGTTGGCGGCCGCGGCCTGCGGGTCGTCGGCGGTGGCGACGGACTCGCCCGCCGAGGACATGGCGCCGAAGAAGATCCGGGCGAAGGTCTCGAGGATGTCCTCGTCGAGGTCCCAGTCGCCCGCGGTGAGCACCGAGCGGACGATGTCGACCACGATCGCGAACGTCGTGCGCTCCTCCTGCTCGCGGAAGCGGGCGTAGCCGAGGACGGCGGGCCCCTCCTGGATCACCACCCGGCGGTAGGTGGGCTCGCGCACGACCTCGAGGAACGCGCGGAGTCCGGCCCGAGCCTTCTCCCACGGGTCCTGGTGTCCCTTGAGGGAGTCCTGGATGGTGCGCGCCGCCTCGCCCTCCACCCGCTCGAAGACCGCCTCGAACAGCGCCTGCTTGCCGGAGAAGTGGTGGTAGAGCGCGCCCTTGGTGACGTCGGCGCCGGCCACGATCGCGTCGAGCGAGGTCGCGGCGTACCCGCTCTCGGTGAAGAGCCGCTCCGCGACCTCGACCAGCGCGCGCTTGGTGGAGGCGGAGTACTGCGCGCGGCGGCCGGAGCCCGGGACCGAGGGAACACGCGGGACCAGCTTGGCGACCGTCGACTTGCTCACCGGGGGAGTGTAGGTGGTCACACTCACGGTGTCGTCCCGGTGACCCGGATCACCTCCGGGCCGCCGGAAGGTGGTTTGGATACCCTTGGCATGTCGCATACTTTCAGTACGTACCCACGGTATGTACCGCGTGCAGACAGGAGCTGACCATGACCTGGAAGTCCTTCCACCGCCGCGGAGAGATCCTCCGCACCTTGATCACCACGGCCGACACCCGCCGCGACGGCCTCCTCCCGATGGACGTCGAGGGCGTCGCCGAGACCTTCGGTGACGAGCTCTCCCTCGTCGGGGCGCTCTCGCTGCGCTGGCACACCCGGCTCGCCGGCCGGATCGAGCGCGAGCTGATGACGCAGCCGATGGACCTCGAGGCTACGGTCGTCGCCGCCTGGCGCCGGACCGCAGGGGAGCTCCCCGGCATCCGGGCGATCCTCGACCACTACCGCGAGCGACCGGGCGACGCCGCCATGGCCGACGCCCTGGCCCGGGCGACCGCCAAGGAGCACGTGCTGCTCGCCGTGATGGCCGGCCGCTCCAGCGCCGCCGACCGCACCGCCGTCCGCGTGGGCGAGCAGATCGAGCAGCGGGCCCGGGCCACGGCGGCGGTGGCCGCCTGACCCACCGGGCCGAGCACCACGAGAGCCGCCCCGCGGCGCCCCGGATCGGCCATGATGGGCACATGGGAGAGGCGCGGGCGGGGATGCTGCTGGTGGCGACACCGGTGCTGCTCGACCCCAACTTCGCCGACACCGTCGTGCTCCTCCTCGACGTCGACGAGAACGGCGCGCTCGGCGTCGTCCTCAACCGGCCGAGCGTCGTCCCGGTCGCGGAGGTCCTCGAGGGCTGGAGCGAGGTGGTCGCCGAGCCCGAGGTGCTCTTCCACGGCGGCCCGGTCAGCACCGAGGGAGCGCTGGCGGTGGCGAGCCTGTCGCGCCCCGACGACGTCCCCGTCGGCTTCCGCGAGGTCTGGGGGACCCTCGGCGTGGTCGACCTCGACACGCCCGTCGAGCTGATCGACGGCAGCATCGACGGCATGCGGATCTTCGCCGGGTACGCCGGCTGGGGCGCCGACCAGCTCGACGGCGAGATCGAGGAGGGCAGCTGGTACGTCGTGCCGGCGGAGGGCTCCGACGTCTTCCGGCTCGATCCCACCGACCTGTGGCGCGACGTGCTGCGCCGCCAGCCCGGCGAGCTGGCCTGGCACTCGACGCGCCCCGTCGATCCCGACCTGAATTGATGCAGGCAACCGCCTAGACTCTCCCCCGATGAGCACCATCGGCTTCTCCCCCGGGACCCAGACGATCGAGGATCGGCGCACCCAGCCGACCGACGAGGGTGACCACGAGCGCTTCTCGCACTACGTCGAGAAGGACAAGCTCACCGAGGCGATGGTGATGGGCACGCCCGTCATCGCGCTGTGCGGCAAGGTGTGGGTGCCGAGCCGCGCGCCGGAGAAGTTCCCGGTCTGCCCCGAGTGCCAGGAGATCTGGGACGGCCTGCGTCCCGACGACGGGGACGACGCGGAGTGAGCGGACGGCACGACGCCGTCCCGCTGCCACCCGCCTGGCCCGAGCGCGCGGCCTGGGGCACGGCCCCGTCCCTGCGGGCCTGGCAGACGGCGGCCCTCGAGTCCTACCGCGAGCGGTCCCCGCGCGACTTCCTCGCGGTGGCCACGCCGGGCGCCGGCAAGACGACGTTCGCGCTGACCGTCGCCGCCGAGCTGCTCGGCCGGCGGCTGGTCGACCGGATCACGATCGTCGCGCCCACCGAGCACCTCAAGCTGCAGTGGGCCGAGGCCGCGGCCCGGGCCGGCATCCCGATCGACCCGGCGTACGCCGCGGGCAAGGGCCGCACGTCGCAGGACTACGTCGGCATCGCGGTCACCTACGCCGGCGTGGCGGTGAACCCGCTCGCGCTGCGGATCCGCACCGAGCGGTTCAAGACGCTGGTGATCCTCGACGAGGTGCACCACGCCGGTGACGCGCTGTCGTGGGGCGAGGGGGTGCGCGAGGCGTTCGAGCCCGCCACCCGGCGGCTGGCCCTCACCGGCACGCCGTTTCGCTCCGACGTCAACCCGATCCCCTTCGTCACCTACGCGCCCGGGGCCGACGGCGTGCCGCGCTCGGTCGCCGACTTCACCTACGGCTACGGCCACGCGCTGGCCGACCACGTCGTCCGGCCGGTGCTCTTCCTCGCCTACTCCGGCGAGATGCAGTGGCGCACCCGCGCCGGAGACGAGATCGCCGCCCGCCTCGGCGAGCCGCTGACCAAGGACCTCACCGCCCAGGCGCTGCGCACCGCGCTCGACCCGGCGGGGTCGTGGATCCCCTCGGTGCTCGCCGCCGCCGACCGGCGGCTCTCGGAGGTACGGCGCCACGTGCCCGACGCCGGCGGGCTGGTGATCGCCTCCGACCAGGACTCCGCGCGCGCCTACGCCACGCTGCTCAAGCAGGTCAGCGGCGAGTCGCCCACGCTGGTGCTCTCGGACGAGAAGGCGGCGTCGTCGCGCATCCAGGCCTTCACCGAGGGCGAGGACCGCTGGATGGTCGCGGTCCGGATGGTGTCCGAGGGCGTCGACGTGCCGCGGCTGGCGGTCGGCGTCTACGCGACGACCACCGCGACGCCGCTCTTCTTCGCCCAGGCCGTCGGCCGCTTCGTGCGGGCCCGCGGGCGTGGCGAGACGGCGTCGGTGTTCCTGCCGTCGGTGCCCGGGCTGCTCGGCCACGCTGCGGAGATGGAGGTCGAGCGCGACCATGTGCTCGGCCGTGCGGTGCAGGACGAGGGCGACATCTTCGCCGCCGAGCAGGACCTCCTCGCCCGCGCCGAGGCGGGGGAGGGGGCCTCCGACGAGCTCACCGGCTCCTACGAGGCCCTGGGCTCGGAGGCGCGCTTCGACCACGTGCTGTACGACGGCGCGGCGTTCGGCCACGCCGGCGAGGTGCACGTCGGCTCCGACGAGGAGATGGACTTCCTCGGCATCCCCGGGCTGCTCGAGCCCGACCAGGTGCGCGCGCTGCTGCACTCGCGGCAGTCCGAGCGGGCCAGGCGCCAGCGCAGGGACGCCGCCGACGAGGACGCCGTGCAGGAGATCACGACCCACGAGCAGCTCGCGGTGCTGCGTCGCGAGCTGAACGGGCTCGTGGCCGCCTGGCACCACCGCACCGGCCAGGCGCACGGCATCACCCACGCCGCGCTGCGCAAGGAGTGCGGCGGGCCCGCGGCCGCCGTCGCGAGCGCCGACCAGCTGAACGCCCGGATCGACCAGCTGCGCGCCTGGGCCGCCCGCCGTACCTCCTGACAAAGCGGTGCCGTCCCCGGCGAGACGTGCCCTAGGGTCGGAGGATGCCCGCCGAGACCGCGCAGACGCTCGACCGGGGGCTGCAGGTGCTGCGGGCGCTGGCCGACGCACCCGGCGGCCTGACGGTGACCGAGCTCGCCGCCGGTCTCGGCGTCAACAGGACGGTCGTCTACCGCCTGGTGACGACCCTCGAGCGCCGGGCGCTGGTGCGGCGCGACGGGCGGGGACGCCTCCACGTCGGGCTGGGCATCCTGCACCTCGCGGCCGCCGTCCACCCGGTGCTGCGCGACCTGGCACTGCCGGTGCTGCGCGAGCTGGCCGAGGAGGTCGGCGCGACCGCGCACCTGACCGTCTCCGAGGGCGACGAGGCGCTGGCCCTCGCCGTCGTCGAGCCGTCGTGGACCGACTTCCACGTCTCCTACCGGGTGGGCGCCCGGCACCCGCTGACCCGGGGCGCCGCCGGCAAGGCGATCCTCCTCGGCCGCACCGACCACGCGCCCCCCTGGGTGGTCACCACCGGTGAGCTGCAGTCGGGCGCCTGGGGCCTGGCCGCCCCGGTGGGCGGGGTCGAGGGGCTCGAGGCGAGCGTCGGCGTGATCAGCCTCGAGCAGATCGACGAGCAGCGCTGGGGCCCGCGCGTGGTGCTGGCCGCCGGCCGACTCGCCACCGGGCTGACCTAGCGGCGGCCTCAGGCGGGCCGGATCCCGGGACCCGGTCGGGTGGCGACGTCGCGCTGCCCGGTCACCTCGTGCCCTGCCCGGCATCGCAGCACCAGGTCGACCTCCTCGCCGCACCCGACGTGCTCGAACTCCACGGGCGAGCCTTCGGGGTCCGCGAGGTAGCGGTCGCCCCAGGCCCGCACCGCCACGAGCACGGGGTAGAGGTCGAAGCCCTTCTCTGTCAGGCGGTACTCGTGGCGCTCGCGCTGCCCGGGCTCGCGGTAGGGCTCGCGACGCAGGATGCCCTGGTCCACCAGGAGTCCGAGCCGTCCGGTCAGCACCTGCCGCGGGATGCCGACGTGGCGGCGCATGTCGTCGAAGCGCCGTACGCCGTTGAAGACCTCGCGCAGCACCACGAAGGTCCAGCGCTCGCCGAGCACGTCCATCGCCCGGCCCACGGTGCAGTTGGCGGTCGACCAAGCGAGGGCGGGGGGTGACGTGGTCATGGGCCCATCCTAAGTCTCATTGACAGACTCAGCAACGCGTGCCACGCTGCGTCCGTGACCCAGACCCAGCCCTTCCGCACCGAGTCCCGCACGTTCAGCTGGACCTCGCCGGGCCAGGCCGACCTCGCCGCGCTGCTCGAGCTCGACGGCCTTGCCCAGCTGGAGGCGATGGCCGAGGGCACAGTTCCGCCCCCGCCGATCATGGACACGCTGGGCATCACCGGCTTCCGCCCGGAGGCCGGGCGGGTGGTGGTCGAGATGCCGGCCGAGGAGTTCCACTACAACCCGCTCGGCGGGGTCCACGGGGGCGTCATCTCCACGCTGCTCGACACCGCGGCGGCGTGCGCCGTGCACACCACGCTCGCGCCCGGCGAGCTCTACACCTCGGTGGACCTGACGGTGAAGTTCCTGCGGCCGGTCACGGTCGAGTCCGGACTCCTCACGTGCGAGGGCACGGTGATCCAGCGCGGACGTCGGACGGCGCTGGCGCAGTCGCAGCTCGCCGACGAGCGCGGCAGGCTGGTCGCCCACGCGACGTCGACCTGCATGATCTTCCCGGCGGTGGCCTAGGCGGGGCGTTCAGCTGCCATCGCCGGCAGCCGCCTCGGCGGCCAGTGGCAGCACCCGGTAGGACACCTGCTCCTCGAGGGCGATCACGGTCGAGGAGCGCACGATCCCCGGGTCGCTCAGCACGCGGTCGATCACCCGCTGGAGGTCGGCGTTGGACGCCGCGACCACGCGCGCCCACATGTCGCCGGCCCCGGTGATCGTGTGCGCCTCGATCACCTCGGGGATCGTGGCGAGGTGCCCGGCGACCTGCTCGTGGCCGGCGCCCTGCCGGATCTCGAGCGTCAGGAACGCCGTCACCGGGTAGCCCAGCGCCGCCGTCGAGAGCTCCGGGCCCCACCCCGTGATCACGCCCCGCTCGGCCAGCCGGTCGAGCCGGGCCTGGACGGTGCCGCGGGCCACGCCGAGCCGGCGCGAGGCCTCGAGCACCCCGAGCCGCGGGTGGCGAGCGAAGACCTCGATCAATCTGCCGTCCAGGTCGTCCACAGCGGCTCCTCTGCTGTGCAGGTTGTCCAGGGTTTCGGCCTACTGTTGCACACTCTGCCCGGGAATCGAGAGGGTGACGCCCATGACCTCCACCGACGCACGGACTGCCGCCGACGTCCCCTCCACCGGGGGCGCGCTGACCACCGACGAGCTCAAGGCCGACCTGACCCTCGACCAGCTGCGCCAGCTGGTCGGCCTCGTCGAGTACGACGAGGAGGGCGACGTCTTCCCCGTCACCGGCTGGGACGCGATCGTCTTCGTCGTCGGCAACGCCACCCAGGCCGCGCACTACTACCAGGCCGCGTGGGGCATGGAGCTCGTCGCCTACTCCGGCCCCGAGAACGGCAACCGCGACCACAAGTCGTTCGTGCTCCGCTCCGGCTCGATCCGGTTCGTGCTCAACGGGGCGGTCGACCCCGACAGCCCGCTGGCCGACCACCACCGCCGGCACGGCGACGGCGTGGTCGACATCGCGCTCGAGGTGCCCGACGTCGACAGGTGCATCGCCCAGGCCCGCCGGGCCGGCGCGCGCGTCGTCCGCGAGCCGGAGGACGTCACCGACGAGCACGGCACCGTGCGCATCGCCTCGATCGCGACGTACGGCGAGACCGTGCACACGCTGGTCGACCGCAGCCGCTACAGCGGCCCCTACCTGCCGGGCTACGTCGCGAAGCGTTCGACCTACGAGAAGCGGGAGGGTCAGCCGCGGCGGATCTTCCAGGCCCTCGACCACGTCGTCGGCAACGTCGAGCTCGGCCACATGGACGAGTGGGTCGACTTCTACAACCGCGTGATGGGCTTCGTGAACATGGCGGAGTTCATCGGCGACGACATCGCCACCGACTACTCCGCCCTGATGAGCAAGGTGGTCGCGAACGGCAACCACCGGGTGAAGTTCCCGCTCAACGAGCCGGCCGTCGCCAAGAAGCGCTCGCAGATCGACGAGTACCTCGAGTTCTACCGCGGCCCGGGCGCCCAGCACCTCGCGGTCGCGACCGGCGACATCATCGCCTCGGTCGACGCCCTGCGTGCCAACGGCGTGGAGTTCCTCTCGACGCCCGACTCCTACTACGAGGACCCCGAGCTGCGCGCCCGCATCGGCGAGGTGCGGGTGCCGATCGAGGAGCTGCAGAAGCGCGGGATCCTCGTCGACCGCGACGAGGACGGCTACCTGCTGCAGATCTTCACCCGGCCGCTCGGCGACCGGCCGACGGTCTTCTTCGAGCTCATCGAGCGGCACGGGTCGCTCGGCTTCGGCAAGGGCAACTTCAAGGCGCTCTTCGAGGCCATCGAGCGCGAGCAGGAGCTGCGCGGCAACCTCTGAGACGCGACCCGGGGGCCGTCACCGGCGGCTAGCCTGCGCGGCATGAGCCGACGCAGGAGCAGGGGCCGGGACGTCGCCGGCCTGGTCGTGGTCGTGACCGGCGGCGCGCGCGGGATCGGCCGCGCCACCGTCGACCGGCTGGCGCGCGCGGGGTGCCGGGTGGCGCTCGGCGACCTCGACGCCGACCTCGCGGCCGCGGTCGCGGGGGAGCACGGCGACCGGGTCGTCGCCGCCCCGCTCGACGTCACCGCGCCGGAGTCGTGGACGGCCTTCCTCGACGCGACCGCCGCGCTCGGCCCGGTCGACGTGCTGGTCAACAACGCCGGCATCATGCCGCTCGGTCCGCTGCTCGAGGAGCCCGACGCGGTGACCCGCCGCATCATCGACGTCAACCTGCTCGGTGTCGTGAACGGCACGAAGGCGGTCGCGCCGGGCATGGTCGAGCGCGGCCGGGGTCAGGTCGTGAACATCGCCTCGGCGGTGGGCCGGGTCGCAGTCGCGAACGGCGCGACCTACTCGGCCTCCAAGCACGCGGTCGTCGGGCTCACCGAGGCGCTGCGCAGCGAGCTCGGGCCGGCCGGTGTCGAGGTGTCCATGGTGATGCCGACGGTCGTGCGCACCGAGCTCGCCGCGGGCGTCGCGCAGGCGCGCGGCGTCCCCGACGTCACGCCCGCGGACGTGGCCGCGGTGGTCGAGGACGTCGTCCGCCGCCCGCGCGCCGAGGTGTGGGTGCCCGGCTGGACCCAGCCGGTGACCAAGCTGACCCAGGCGCTCCCGCGGCGCGTGCAGGAGGCCATGGCCCGCGCCTTCGCGGCCGACGCCCTGCTTGCGGACGTCGACGATGGCGCCCGCGCGGCGTACGAGGAGCGCGCCCGCCGCGGCTGACGGGCGTCAGCCCCGCCGCGCGGCATCGTGACCGGGGAACCGGTGCACCTCGCCCGGAGGCGCCTCACGGGGGTGGTCGAGCGCCGACAGCGGGACGCCGAGCTCGCCGGCGGCGCCCTCGAAGGCGTGCCAGAGGAAGGCGGTGAGGTAGTCGCCGACCGCGGCCCGGCTCATCGTGCGCCGCTCGACCCACCACTCGCCGACCGCCAGCCCGACCCCGACCACGCCCTCCGCCCAGGGCTCGGCGCCACCGGCGTCGACGTCGAGGCCGCGCAGGGTGTCGCCGAGGATCCGCGAGAAGGCCGCCGCGATCGTGGCCTTGCCGTGGGCGAGCGGGTCGGCCCCGCGGTGGCGCACCAGCAGGAGGAAGACCTGCGGGTGCTCCTCGAGGGTGCCGAGGTAGGCGTCGACCCCGCGCGCGACCCGCTCGCGGACCGGCACGTCGGCGCGCAGGGCGGGGAGCACCCGGTCGAGCACCTCGCCCGCGCCCCACTGGCCGACCGCGGCGTGCAGCTCGTCCTTGTCGGTGAAGTAGCGGTAGAGCACCGGCTTGCTCACGCCGGCCTCGGCGGCGATCTCGGCGATCCCCGCCTGCGGGCCGTGCCGGTCGATCGCCCGCACCGCGGCCTGCACCAGCTCGGCGCGCCGCTCCTCGCGGTGACCGTCCCACCGGGTGCTGCGGCCGTCGTCGCCTCGTGCCATGCGACTCAGCGTAGGGGCTGGCGCCGACACGCCCCCTGCGGTGGGATGTGCGGGTGCCGACCCACATCGCGTTCCTCCGGGCGATCAACCTCGGGGCCAACCGCAAGTTCCCGAAGGACGCGATCGTCGCGGCCGCCGAGGGGGCGGGCTTCACCGACGTCGCGACGTACATCAACACCGGCAACGTCCGGGTCAGCACTGGCATGCGCTCCCGTGCCCGCGTGGAGGCAGCCCTGGAGAAGGCCTTCCTCGTCGACCGGGGCTTCGAGGTGCCGACCATCGCGTTCACCCCGGCGGAGCTGTGCGAGATCGCGGAGCACGCCGAGAGCTTCGGCCACGACGGCCGCCACTACGTCTCGCTGCTCAAGGAGCCGCCGACGAAGGCCGCGATCCGCAAGGTCGAGGAGCTCGCGACCGCCGACGAGGTCGCCAAGGTCGGCGGTCGCGCGGTGCACCTGCTGCTCGGCGGCAGCTACCACGAGGCGAAGCTGACCAACGCGGCTGTCGAGAAGCACCTCGGTGTGGCCACCAACCGCAACGTGACGGTGATCCGGGCGCTCGTCGAGAGGTGGTGCTGAGCGACCAGGTCCTCAGTCGTCGGCGAACCAGCCGTCGGCGTTGAGCCGCGCACCGCGCTCGATGCGCGGCAGGTAGTGGCGGAAGAACAGGTCGGCGGCCAGCTCGCGGCGGCTGCGCACCCCGGTCTTGTCGAAGACGGTCTTGAGGTGGTCCTGCACCGTGTACGGCGAGAGGTGCAGGCGGGTGCCGATCTCCGCGGTCGACCAGCCCAGGAGCACCAGCTCCACGATCTCCCGCTCCCGCGGCGAGAGCGAGTAGGCCTCGAGCGCCAGCGCGGTCAGGTCGTGCGGCGCCGCGGACTCCATCGAGACCGCGACCCGGTCACCCAGACGCCAGGCGGTCAGGGTCAGCCAGGTGCCGGAGCGCCCCCGCGCCCGGGCCCGCACGGCCCGCCCGTCGGCGTCGCCGGCCGACGAGGCCAGCGCCCGCACCGGCAGCGGCACAGCGCCGTCGTGGTCGCGGAGGTCGTCGAGCCAGTGCTCCGCCTCGGTCGTGGCGCTCTCGACGTCCCCGTCGGCGCCGATCACCAGCAGCCCGGCGTGCTCCGGAACCCCGCCGGAGTCGACGAAGCCGCGCAGCAGCATCCGCTTCAGCGACAATGCGAGGGTCGGGCCGAGCCCGGCGACCGCGTCGCGCTCGCGGGCGGTGAAGGCCGGCCCGTCGGGGTCGCGCAGCAGCACCAGCGCCCCCCACGGCCGCTGCTGGTGGCGGAGGACGACGCGCAGCTCGTGCTCGATGCCCGACGGCACCATCACGTCGGTGTAGCGCAGGCTCCGGGTGGGCTCGCCGTCGGTGGCGTCGTGCAGCACCCCGGCGGGGGAGGGCTGGTGGAGCAGCTCGTCGAAGGGGTTCACGTCGCCCACGACGTACTCGATCTCCAGCAGCCGCGGCACCAGGTCGGCGCGGTAGCCCTCGTGCGCCACGCCGCCGGTCACCATCGCGGTCGTCGGGTCGAGCGTGTGGGCGCACCAGCCGCTCACCGGCAGCACGTCGCCGACGACGCCCGCCACGCCCTCGAACAGGCCGGCCACGTCGGTGGCGCGCCCGGCGACACGCTCGACGTCGCCGCGGGTGCGACCGAGCCGGGACGAGGCGGTGCTGGACACGGGGCCAGCGTAGGCAGCCGCCCGTCCGGCGAACACCCCAGAAACGAGGGGTGCCGCGGGAGCGCCCTGCCTTCCTACGGTCCCGGCATGACCACCGACACCCACCTCCCCGTCCCGTCCACCCGGCCCCGCGTCGAGGGCTTTCGCGGCGAGGTCGTCGTCCCCGGCGACCCGTCGTACGACGCGGCCCGCCGCGTGTGGAACCACGCGATCGACCGCTACCCCTCGCTCGTGCTGCGCTGCCACGACACCGATGACGTCCGTGCCGCGGTCGCCCACGCCCGCGCCCACGGCCTCGTCGTCGCGGTGCGCGCCGGCGGCCACAGCATGGCCGGCCTCGGCGTCTGCGACGACGGCGTGGTCGTCGACCTGTCACCGATGAAGGGGATCGCGGTCGACCCCGCCCGCCGGATCGCGACCGTCGAGCCCGGCGTGATCTGGCGCGAGCTGGACGCCGCCACCCAGGAGCACGGCCTCGCGGTGCCCGGCGGCGAGGTCTCCGACACCGGCGTGGCCGGACTGACGCTCGGTGGAGGCATCGGCTGGCTCGGCCGCACGCACGGCCTGGCCTGCGACAACCTCCGCGCGGTCACCATGGTCACCGCGGAGGGGCGGGTCGTGCGCGCCTCGGCGACCGAGCACCCCGAGCTGTTCTGGGCGGTGCGCGGCGCCGGCGCCAACTTCGGCGTCGTGACCGCCCTCGAGCTCGACCTGCACCCGGTCGGCCCGGTGCTGTGGGGCGGGGAGGTGATCCACCCCGGCGCGCGCGACGTCGAGGCCCTGCGCTCGCTGGTCGACCTCGCCGGGCGGGTGCCCGAGGAGACCCGGCTGATGGCCGCGCTGGTGACCGCGCCCGACGCGCCGTTCGTGCCCCCGGAGGCCGTGGGTTCTCCGGTCTGCGTGCTCGCGGGCGCGCACTGCGGCGCGGTCGAGGAGGGGCGGGCGACGCTGGCGCCGCTGCAGGCCACCGGGCCGGTCGTCGACACGCTGCGCGAGCTGAGCTACGTCGAGCTCCAGCAGGTCGTGGACAAGACCCTCCCGCCGGCGCGTCGGGCCTACGTGAAGTCCGACTTCCTCGGCCCGCTCGACGACGACGCGCTCACCGTGCTCGCCGACTGGCACCACCGGGCCAGCTCGCCGCACTGCCAGCTGCTGCTGCACCAGCTCGGCGGCGCGCTCGACCGCGAGCCCGAGGGCGGCACCGCCTACCCGGCGCGCGGCGCCGCGTGGATGGTGACCGCGGTCGCGATCTGGCTCGACCCCGAGGAGTCGCCCGAGCCGCACGTCGCCTGGGCCCGCGGCGTCTGGGAGGCCCTGCGTCCCTGGTCGGTCGGCACCTACGTCAACCACCTCGGGGACGAGGGTGCCGACCGCGTCCGCGAGGCGTACGGCGCGTCGTACGAGCGGCTGGTCGCGCTCAAGCAGGAGTGGGACCGGGACAACGTGTTCCGGCTCAACCAGAACCTCGCGCCGTGCCCGCGCCTGGCCTGAGGCGGCTACTCGCCGCGGAACACCGGGCGGCGCTTCTCCGAGAACGCGCGCATCCCCTCCGCCACGTCGGCGGTGCGGAGGAGGAGCGCCTGCCCGGTGCGTTCGCGCTCGAGCGCGGCGTCGAGCCCGTCGAGCGTGGCGGCGTTGACGGCGCGCTTGGCGGCGGCCAGCGCGAGGGGCGGGCCGGAGGCGAGCCGCCGGGCCAGGCGGTCGACGGTGGCCACGAACTCGGCGTCGGGCGCGACGTGGGTGACGAGCCCCGCGTCGTAGGCCACCTGCGCGGTGAGCGGCTCGGCGAGCAGCGCCATCCGCATGGCTCGCGCGCGCCCCACGGACGCCGCGACGGTGGCGGTGGCCCCGCCGTCGGGCATCAGCCCGACCCGGGCGAAGGCCAGCAGGAACGACGCGGACTCCGCCGCCACCACGACGTCGGCGGCCAGCGCGGCCGAGCAGCCGACGCCGGCGGCCACGCCGTTGACCGCGGCCAGGACCGGCTGGTCGAGGCGGACGATGCCGCGGATGATCCGGTTTGCCCGGTCGAGCGCGGTGACGTCGAAGTGCTCGTGCGCGTCGTCGCCGGAGAGGTCGGCGCCCGTGCTGAACGCCGCGCCGGTGCCGGTGATCACCACGCAGCGCACGTCGTCGCGGCCGACGGTGTCCTCGAGCAGCGCGCCGAGGTCGTCGGCCATCGCTGCGGTGAGTGCGTTGAGCACGTGGGGGCGGTCGAGGACGACCCGCAGGACGCCGTCGTCGAGCGAGGTGCGGAGGTCGGACCCGGCGTCAGGCAACGTCGACCCCGGCTCCGGCCATCTCGGCCAGCGCGGCGTGCGTCGTGGGCTCGGCGACGCCCGCGCACAGACGGGTGAGCACGCGCACCGTGAACCCCTCACGCACCGCGTCGAGAGCCGTCGCCCGCACGCAGTAGTCGGTGGCGAGCCCGCACACGTCGACGTCGGTGACGCCGTGACGGCGCAACCAGTCGGCGAGGCCGACGCCGTCGGCGACGCCCTCGAAGCCGGAGTACGCCGCGGCGTGCTCGCCCTTGAGGAAGATCGCCTCGAAGGGCTGCGGGTCGAGGTTGGGGTGGAAGCCCTCGCCGTCGGTGCCGACCTTGCAGTGGACCGGCCACGACTCCGCGAAGTCGGGCTCCTCCGCCCAGTGGTCGCCCGGGGCGACGTGGTGGTCCTTGGTCGCGACCACGTGGGCGTAGTCCGGGGCGCCCAGGGCGCGGCTGCTCCAGCGGTGGAGCACCTCGCCGATGTCGTGGGCGACCCGGGCGCCGCCCGCGACCGGCAGCGAGCCGCCCTCGCAGAAGTCGTTCTGGACGTCCACGACGATCAGCGCGCGCTTCATGGCCCCGACGCTAGCGGCAGCCGGGCGGCAGGGGCAGCCAGGCGGTGCGGTCGTCGCTGAGCGTGTGGAGGAGGTGGAGCAGCGGCGGCGGCTCGGCGTCTCCCGGGTGGGCGCCACCGGCCACGCCGATCTGCCCGGTCGTGGCCTGGGGCAGGACGACGGTGACCGAGGTGCCTATCTCGGGGGACTCGGAGAAGAAGTCGCAGGTCAGCAGGGCCGCGGCTCAGTCCCCGACGTGGAGGGTCTCGATGACGGGCTCGCCCTTCGACATCGACCGCGCGGCCACGGGCAGCTCCTCGCGGGAGGCGAGGTGGCGCCGGCGCGCGACCTCGAGCGGCTCGCGCCCGACGACCTCGCCGCCGCGCACCAGGGGGACCAGCAGCGAGCGGTCGTCGCCGTCGTCGCGCGGGGGCGTGCCGATGCCGATCACCTCGGCCTCGGCCACCCCGTGGGCGTCCCGCCGCCGCAGGGCGTACTTGCGGCCGCCCACACTCGCCTTGTCGGGCGAGCTCTTGGCGACCGGCTGGAGCGTGCCGTCGGCGCCCTCGCGGGCGACCAGCTTGTAGACGAAGCCGCAGGTCGGGTGACCCGAGCCGGTGACCAGCTCGGTGCCGACGCCGTACGCGTCCACGGGCGCCGAGCGGAGCGCGGCGATCGCGAACTCGTCGAGGTCGCTGGTGACGATGATCCGGGTGCCGGTCGCGCCGAGCTCGTCGAGCTGCGCGCGCACCCGGACGGCCAGCACGCCGAGGTCGCCCGAGTCGAGCCGCACGGCACCGAGCCCCGTCCCGGCCACCTCGACGCCGAGCCGGACCGCCTCGGCGACGTCCCACGTGTCGACGAGCAGCGTGGTCCCGGTGCCGAGCGAGGTCACCTGCGCGCGGAACGCGTCGGCCTCGGAGTCGTGGAGCAGCGTGAAGCTGTGGGCGCTGGTGCCGGCCGTGGGCACGCCGTACCGCTGGCGGGCGGCCAGGTTGGAGCTGGACGCGAAGCCGGCGAGGTACGCCGCGCGGGCTGCCGCGACCGCGGCCTCCTCGTGGGTGCGCCGTGAGCCCATCTCGATGCAGGGGCGTCCGGCGGCCGCCGTGGTCATCCGGGAGGCGGCCGAGGCGATCGCGGAGTCGTGGTTGTAGATCGAGAGCAGCAGGGTCTCGAGCAGCACCGCCTCGGCGAAGGTGCCCTCGACCACGAGCAGGGGGGAGGAGGGGAAGTAGGTCTCGCCCTCGGCGTAGCCCCAGACGTCGCCGCCGAACCGGTAGTCGGCGAGCCAGTCCAGCGTGGGCCCGTCGACGACCTCGCCCTCGCGCAGCGCGGCGAGCGCCGCGTCGTCGTAGCGGAACCGCTCGAGCGCGTCGAGCGCGCGGCCGACGCCCGCGACCACGCCGTAGCGACGGCCCTCGGGCAGTCGCCGCGGGAAGAGCTCGAAGACCGAGCGCCGGTGCGCGGTGCCGGCGGCGAGCGCGGCCTGGAGCATCGTGAGCTCGTAGTGGTCGGTGAGCAGCGCCGTGGTCGGGGCCCCGGTCGGATCAACGGTCACCCGGGCCAGCCTAGGGGGCCCGACTCGTGTGCCACGATGGTCGGGTGAGTGCCACCAGCCCGGTCGAGGTCGACCCGACCACCACCCCGGACGAGGTGACGGTGGTCGCCAAGCCGTGGGTCACGGTGGTGTGGAACGACCCGGTGAACCTCATGTCCTACGTGACCTACGTCTTCCAGAAGTACTTCGGGTACGACAAGAAGAAGGCGGAGAAGCTGATGCTCGAGGTGCACGAGGACGGACGGTCGGCGGTCTCGACCGGAAGCCGCGAGGAGATGGAGCGCGACGTGCAGGCGATGCACGAGTACGGCCTGTGGGCCACGATGGAGAAGCAGTGAGCGCTGCGTGAGCGGGTTCACCCGGCACCGGCGCAGCGGCCGCGTGATCGCGACCTTCACCGGCTTCGAGGCCGACCTGCTGCGCTCGCTGGCCTCGCAGCTCGTCGAGCTGCTGCGCAACGAGGAGGCCGTCCCGCGCGAGACGCAGGACCCGCTCGAGGCGCTGGTGAGGTTCGACGGGCCGACCTCGGCCCCCGACGACCCGGTGCTCGCCCGGCTGTTCCCCACGGCGTACCCCGACGACGAGGAGGCGGCGGCGGAGTTCCGCCGCTACACCGAGGGCGGGCTGCGCGACGGCAAGGCGGCGGGCGCCTGCGCCGTCGTCGACGCCCTCGAGGAGGCCGGCCTGCCCCCGGAGCTCACCGAGGACGGCCTGATGATCGACGTCGAGCTCGACCCGCCGGACGCCGAGACCTGGCTGCGCTGCTTCACCGACCTCCGGCTCGCGCTCGCCACCCGGCTCGAGGTCGAGGAGGGCGACGAGGACTACTGGGAGTCGCTGCCCGACGACGACCCCCGCGCACAGGCCCACGACATCTACGAGTGGGTCGGCTACCTGCAGGAGACGCTGGTGCGGGCGCTGTGGTGACCGGCGTCCGCACGCTGGGCCGTGCGTCCACCATGCGGACCCACGTCCTACGCTGGCAGGCGTGCTGAGGATCGACCGGGCGACGTACGACGCCATCGTCGCGCACGCCAAGCGCGACCACCCCGACGAGGCGTGCGGCATCGTCGCGGGCCCCGAGGGCAGCGACTCGCCCGAGCGGTTCGTCGCGATGGTGAACGCCGCGGGCAGCCCGACCTTCTACGAGTTCGACTCCGCCGACCTCCTGCAGCTGTACAAGGAGATGGACGCGAACGACGAGGAGCCGGTGGTGATCTACCACTCACACACCGCCACCGAGGCCTACCCGAGCCGCACCGACATCGGGCTCGCGATGGAGCCGAACGCCCACTACGTGCTGGTGAGTACACGCGAGCACGGGAATAACGACGGCCCGGTCGAGTTCAGGTCCTACAGAATCGTCGACGGCGAGGTGACCGAGGAAGAGGTCACCGTCGTCCCCGCCCCCGATCGATCGAGGAGCAGCTGAATGGCCATCGAGGTCCGGATCCCGACCATCCTGCGCACCTACACCGGCGGTGCCAAGGCCGTCACCGGTGAGGGCGCCAGCCTGGGCGCGCTGATCGACGACCTGGAGTCGCACCACCCCGGCCTCAAGGAGCGCCTGATCGAGGCCGGCGACCTGCGCCGCTTCGTCAACGTCTACGTCAACGACGAGGACGTCCGCTTCATCGGCGGCCTCGAGGCCGAGCTGGCCGACGGCGACCAGGTCGTCGTGCTGCCGGCCGTCGCCGGCGGGGCCTGAGCCGCATCCCGTGTCCGGATCCGAGGAGCGCCGCACCTTCGTCCTGGTCGACGGGGAGAACATCGACGCCACCCTCGGCGGGAACCTGCTCAACCGGCGCCCGAACCCCGAGGAGCGGCCGCGCTGGGAGCGGCTGACCGGGTTCGCCGAGTCGTTGTGGGGCCAGCCGGTCACCGGCCTGTTCTTCCTCAACGCCTCGACCGGCACCCTGCCGTCGAGCTTCGTCGGCGCCCTGCTGGCGCTCGGGTACCGGCCGATCCCGCTGTCGGGGTCGCACGACGAGAAGGTCGTCGACATCGGCATCCAGCGGACGCTGACCGCGATCGCCGGGCACCCCGAGGCCGACGTGCTCCTCGTCAGCCACGACGCCGACTTCGCCGACCACCTCGGGTCGCTGGTCTCGCCCGACCGGCGGCTGGGCGTGATCGGCCTGCGCGAGTACGTCAGCGGACGGCTGACCGCCCTCGACGTCCCGGTCTACGACCTCGAGGACGACGTGCGGGCGTTCAACGTGCCGCTGCCCCGGGTCCGGATCATCGCGCTGGCCGACTTCGACCCCGAGACTTTCCTGGTCTGAGAGGACCCCGTGCGCTACGACAACCTGCTCGCCTCGGTGGGCGACACCCCGCTGGTCGGGCTGCCGCGGCTCTCGCCGACGCCCGACGTCCGGCTGTGGGCGAAGCTCGAGGACCGCAACCCGACCGGCTCGATCAAGGACCGTCCGGCGCTCACCATGGTCGAGCAGGCCGAGAAGGACGGCCTGCTGCGCCCCGGCTGCACGATCCTCGAGCCGACCTCGGGCAACACCGGCATCTCGCTGGCGATGGCCGCGAAGCTCAAGGGCTACCGGATCGTCTGCGTGATGCCCGAGAACACCTCCGAGGAGCGGCGCCAGCTGCTGCGCATGTGGGGCGCCGAGATCGTGTCCTCACCGGCGGCCGGCGGCTCCAACGAGGCGGTGCGCGTGGCCAAGCAGATCGCCGCCGAGCACCCCGACTGGGTGATGCTCTACCAGTACGGCAACGAGGCGAACGCGCTCGCCCACCAGCACGGCACCGGTCCCGAGCTGCTCGCCGACCTGCCCTCGATCACCCACTTCGTCGCCGGCCTCGGGACCACCGGCACCCTGATGGGCACCGCGCGCTTCTTCCGCGAGCACAAGCCCGACGTGCGGATCGTCGCCGCCGAGCCGCGGTACGGCGAGCTGGTCTACGGCCTGCGCAACCTCGACGAGGGCTTCGTCCCCGAGCTCTACGACGCCGAGCTGATCGACGCGCGCTTCTCCGTCGGACCGCGCGACGCCGTGCGCCGGGTGCGTGAGCTGCTCGAGCTCGAAGGCATCTTCGCCGGCATCTCCACCGGCGCGATCCTGCACGCCGCGCTCGGCCAGGCCGCCAAGGCCGTCAAGGCCGGCGAGCCGGCCGACATCGCGTTCGTGGTGTGCGACGGCGGCTGGAAGTACCTCTCCACCGGCGCCTACGAGGGCACGGTCGACGACGCCGAGGACCGCCTCGAGGGCCAGCTCTGGGCCTGACCTGGGCCCGGGTGGGCGACAGGGAGTGGTGCTGGTGCGTTGGTCGCACGTGCGACCAACGCACGTGAGGCCTGCCGCACGGGTGGTCGACGGCTCATCCGCTCCTGCCGGGTTGCGAGCGCTGGCCCTGCTGCCAACGTCATACGTTCTGGCGGTCGGGACCGGCATTGCGCATGACGTCCCGGATCGCCCTCAACTGCCGAGATGCGGATGTGCACACGCGTGGGCAATACGCCTCTACCCGCACTGGCGAGATGAGCGCCAGCATCGAGTCATGGCCAAGACACTGGCTATCACCAACAAGCCGCACGTCCCATGGGCGAAGGCTCTGATCGTCGGCGGTGCGGTGCTCACCTTGGCCTCGGCAGTCGTGGGTTACCTATGGCTTCAACGAATGCCCGAGTTGCAGCCCGTGGACTTCGGGGAACAAGTGCAGATCACTCCAACGGAATCCACTTCGGCGACGATCTACGCTTCCACCGGTCTGTCCCAAGCGCCGTCCTGCGAGGTGACCTCGGGAGATGGCGACTCTGTCACCGTCGGAGAGGCAGACCGCTACCTCCAAGAACGTGGCCTGGAGTCCGCCTTCGGGTTCCCCGTGGCATCGGGGACGACCTACACGGTGACGTGCACCAGTGCCACTGAGGCGGGGCAATTCGCGGTCGCGCAAGACGATGCAGTACCCGAGGGTGCCTTCATGGCGGCGGGGCTGCTGGGTCTCGTCGTGTGTGGCGTGGGAGTCGTACTCGCGGCACGTCAGCGCCGATGATCCCTGCCACCGCTGAACCTTGGGACGTCCGCATCTGCCGCAGAGCGTTCGCTGCGGCCATCCGTTCATGCCGCGGACAGCGCGCGTCGGGGTCAGCCGCACATCGCGCCCAGGGGCGCCGGCACGTGCCACGTTCGGGCAGCCCCTACCTCAGCGCCGGAGGCGAGGCGCGCGAGGCAGGCGAGGCAGGCGAGGGCCCCGCCGGGGAAAGGGGGCCCGGTCGAACGTGACCACGGTCTCGGTGCCGTGGGCGTGCGTCGCGGGGGTCCGCACCCCTAGCCTTGGGCGTCGTGGCAGCGCGTGGCGCCGATGCACCCATCGGCATCTTCGACTCGGGCTTCGGTGGACTCACCGTGGCCCGGTCCGTCATCGACCAGCTGCCCCACGAATCGGTGCTCTACGTCGGCGACACTGCTCGCCAGCCGTACGGCGCGAAGCCGATCGGTGAGGTGCGCGAGTACGCGCTCGAGTGCCTCGACCACCTCGTCGAGCGCGGCGTCAAGGCGCTCGTCATCGCCTGCAACTCCGCCAGCGCGGCCGTGCTGCGCGACGCCCGCGAGCGCTACGACGTCCCGGTGGTCGAGGTGATCCTGCCCGCCACCCGCCGGGCGGTGGCCGCCACCCGCAACGGCCGCATCGGTGTCATCTGCACCCGCGCGACGGCAGAGTCGATGGCCTACGACGACGCGTTCGCCGCCGCCCCGCACGTCGAGCTCGTGACCCGGGCCTGCCCGCGCTTCGTCGACTTCGTCGAGCGCGGCGTGACCGGCGGGGACGAGCTGCTCGGCGTCGCGCACGACTACCTCGACCCGCTGGTCGAGGCGGGCGTCGACACCGTGGTGCTCGGCTGCACCCACTACCCGCTGCTCACCGGCGTCCTCTCCTACGTCATGGGTGACGGGGTCACCCTGGTCAGCAGCGCCGAGGAGTGCGCCAAGGACGTCTACAAGATGCTCGTCGCCACCGACCTGATGCGGCCCGGCGGCGAGCCCACCCACTCGTTCCTCACGACCGGCGCCCCCGACGACTTCGCGACGATCGGCCGCCGCTTCCTCGGCCCCGAGATGGTCGACGCCACCCAGTTCGCGGGCGGCCTGGCATGAGCGGGTCGATGCGGCTCACCGTCGTCGGCTGCTCGGGCTCCTACCCCGGCCCCGAGAGCCCCGCGAGCTGCTACCTGGTCGAGGCCCCCGACGAGGCGGGCCGCACCTGGCGGATCGTCCTCGACATGGGCAGCGGCAGCCTGGGTGCGCTGCAGCGCCACGCCGACCCGCTCGGCATCGACGCGGTCTTCCTCAGCCACCTGCACGCCGACCACTGCCTCGACCTGACCGGCTACTACGTCCTGCGTCGCTACCACCCCAGCGGCCCGCAGCCGCGCATCCCGGTCTGGGGCCCGGTCGGCACCGCGGCCCGGATGGCCCGCGCCTACGACCTCCCGCCCGAGCCCGGCATGAACGGCGAGTTCGACTTCCGCGTGTACGACGACCACGCCGTCGAGGTGGGCCCGTTCAGCGTGCAGCCGGTCGCCGTCGACCACCCCGTGCCGGCGTTCGGCCTGCGCGTCACCGCGGGCGGCCGGACCCTCGGGTACTCCGGCGACACCGGCGACTGCCCGGGCCTCCACGCGATCGCCGAGCACGCCGACCTCTTCCTGGCCGAGGCGTCCTTCGTCTCCGGGGCCGACAACCCGACCGGGCTGCACCTGACCGGCGCCGAGTGCGGCGACGCCGCCCGGCGCGCCCACGCCCGGCGGCTCGTCGTCACCCACGTGCCGCCGTGGCACGACCCGCAGGAGGCGCTCACCGCCGCCCGCGCGTCGTACGACGGCGAGGTGGTGCTGGCCACGGCCGGTGCCGTCTACGAGGTCTGAGGTCGCGCGGGGGCGACGCCCGGTGCCGGGGCCGGCTCCGGCAGGATGGGCCGCATGATCTCCGTCCGTGGCCTCACCAAGACCTACGGCGGGTTCCTCGCGCTCGACGACGTCAGCTTCGACTGCCAGCCCGGGCGCGTGACCGGATTCCTCGGCCCCAACGGCGCCGGCAAGACGACGACCATGCGGATCATGGTCGACCTCACGCCGGCCGACCGCGGCGAGATCCGTATCGGGGGACACCGCTACCACCAGATCCCGAATCCCGGGCGCCACGTCGGCGTCCTGCTCGACGCCTCGGCGCAGCACGCCGGCCGCACCGGCCGCGAGGTGCTCACCATCGGCGCGCAGACGATGGGCCTGCCGGCGTCGCGCGTCGACGAGCTGCTGGAGATGGTCTCGCTCTCTCCCGAGGAGGCCAGGCGGCGGGTGCGCAACTACTCCCTCGGCATGCGCCAGCGCCTCGGCATCGCGCACGCACTGCTCGGCGACCCGTCGGTGCTGGTGCTCGACGAGCCGGCCAACGGCCTCGACCCCGCAGGCATCCGCTGGATGCGCGGGCTCCTCAAGGGGTACGCCGAGCGCGGCGGCACCGTGCTGCTCTCCAGCCACCTGCTCAACGAGGTGGAGCTGATCGCCGACGAGATGATCCTGATCGGTCGCGGCCGGATCCTGGCCCAGGGCGACAAGAAGACCCTCCTCGCCGGCGCCGACCACCGGGCGACGCTGGTCACCTCGCTCGACAACGACGCGCTCGCCCGCGTCCTCGAGGCGAAGGGCCACCAGGTGGCTCCCGCCGGCGACGGGCTGCGGGTCGAGACCGCTCCGGTCGAGGTCGGACGGGCTGCCGCCGAGCACGCGATCGTGCTCACCGACCTCCGCGCCGGCGGCGCCGGCCTCGAGGACCTCTTCCTCGAGCTCACCTCCGACACCCAGCGCGACGCGCTCGCCCCCGGCACCGAAGGAGCCCCGGCATGACCGCCACCTCGGCCTCCACGCCGACACCAGAGTTCACCCTCGACGTCAGCGGAACACCGCGGACGCCGTTCACCCGTCTGGTCAAGGTCGAGCTGCGCAAGATGGGCGACACCCGCGCCGGCTTCTGGCTGCTGCTGGCCGTGGCGCTGGTGACGCTGGCGATCGTGGTGATCTTCTTCCTCGCCTCCGACGAGGTCGACCGCACCTTCATCAACTTCATGGGTGCCACCGCGACGCCGCAGAGCTTCGTGCTGCCGGTGCTCGGCATCCTGCTGGTCACCAGCGAGTGGGGGCAGCGCACCACGCTGACCACCTTCGCCCTCGAGCCCCACCGCGGGCGGGTGATCGCAGCCAAGGTGGTGGCGGCCCTGCTCTTCGGCCTGGGCGCGATCGTGGTCGCGGTGGCCCTGGCCGCGCTCGCGACCGCCGTCGGCGGGGCGCCGGACGCCTGGGAGAACATCGGGCCCGACGACTTCGGCAAGTTCGCGCTGCTCCAGGTCAGCGGCATCCTGCAGGGCCTGGCCTTCGGCCTGATCTTCCTCAACTCGGCCGCCGCGATCGTGCTCTACTTCGTGCTCCCCACGGCCTTCTCGATCGTGGCGAGCCTCTGGGGTGCGCTCCGGGACGCGGCGCCGTGGGTCGACCTCGGCACCGCCTCGACCCCCCTGTTCTCCGGTACGGACCTCAGCGGCGAGGACTGGTGGCACCTGGCCAGCGCGTCGATGATCTGGATCGTGCTGCCCTTCCTGCTGGGACTTGTCCGCGTGCTGCGGGCGGAGGTGAAGTGATGACGACACGTCAGGACGGCCGCGCCGACGACGAGCTGCGTCCCGTGACGTTCACGCGCAACTGGCTCGACCACGCCGCCGGGTCGGTGCTGGTCGAGTTCGGCCGCACCCGGGTGCTGTGTGCCGCCTCGGCCAACCAGGGCGTCCCCCGCTGGCGCAAGGGCTCCGGGCTGGGCTGGGTGACCGCCGAGTACGCGATGCTCCCCGCCTCGACCAACACCCGCTCCGACCGCGAGTCGGTCAAGGGACGGATCGGTGGCCGCACCCACGAGATCTCCCGGCTGATCGGGCGCTCTCTGCGTGCGGTCATCGACTACCAGGCGCTCGGCGAGAACACGATCGTGCTCGACTGCGACGTCCTCCAGGCCGACGGCGGAACCCGCACCGCGGCCATCACCGGCGCCTACGTCGCGCTCGCCGACGCCGTCGCGCACCTGCGCGGCGAGGGCGCCCTGACCGGTGAGCCGCTCACCGGGTCGGTGGCGGCGATCAGCGTCGGGATCATCGGCGGCGTACCGCGGCTCGACCTGCCCTACGAGGAGGACGTGCGCGCCGAGACCGACATGAACGTTGTGATGACGGGCGACGGCAAGTTCGTCGAGGTGCAGGGCACCGCCGAGGGGGCGGCCTTCGAGCGCTCCGAGCTCGACGCGCTGCTCGCCCTCGCCGAGAAGGGCTGCGCCGACCTCACCCGTCTCCAGCAGGAGGCGCTCGCCCGCTGATGCAGGTCTTCCTCGCCTCCCGCAACGCCAAGAAGCTCGCCGAGATGCAGCGCATCCTCGGCGAGCACGCACCCGACGTCGTGGTGGTCGGCCTCGACGACGTCCCGGCGTACGACGAGCCGGTCGAGGACCAGGCCACCTTCGAGGGGAACGCGCTGCTCAAGGCGCAGGCGGGCCTCGCGGCCACCGGCCTGCCCACGCTCGCCGACGACAGCGGGCTCTGCGTCGACGCGCTCAACGGGATGCCGGGGGTGCTCTCGGCGCGCTGGGCGGGCCCGCCGAAGAGCGACGACCGCAACAACGCGCTGCTGCTGTCGCAGCTCGAGGACGTGCCCGACGAGCGGCGGGGCGCGCACTTCGTGTGCGCCGTGGCCTTCTGCCACCCCCACGGCACCGAGCTCGTCGTCCACGGGCGCATGGACGGGCGGGTGATCCGCGAGACGCGTGGCGCGGGCGGGTTCGGGTACGACGTGCTGTTCGTCGCCGCCGAGCACGACGCGGAGGGCTTCACCACCGCCGAGCTCGACAGCGTCGAGAAGGACCGGATCTCCCACCGGGGTCGGGCCCTGAGAGAGATCGGCCCACTCGTGGCCGCGAGCCTGAGGGAGAGCTCCTGATGTGGCGACCGTTCCTCCTGCGCCGCACGCTGGCCCGGGTCCTGCTGCGGCTGACCGGCTGGAAGACGGTCGGCACCGTCCCGAAGCGCGGCATCCTGGTCGGCGCCCCGCACACCTCCAACTGGGACTGGGTGCTCACCATGCTGCTGGCGTGGGACAGCGGCGTGCAGATCCGGCTTCTGGTCAAGGACGCCTTCTTCAAGGGCCCGCTCGCGCCGGTGATGCGCGCGACCGGAGCCGTCGAGCTCGACCGCGCCAACCCGGGCGCGACCATCCGCTCGCTGCTCGAGGACGCGGAGTCCGACGAGACCTTCCTGCTCGGGATCGCCGCCGAGGGGACCCGCAGCCGGGGTGAGTACTGGAAGTCGGGCTTCTACCGGATCTCCCAGCAGACCGGGCTGCCGATCACGCTCGCCTTCCTCGACGGCCCCAGCAAGACGGTGGGCTGGGGGCCGACATTCCCGACGACGGGCGACGTCGCCGCCGACATGGACCGGATCCGCGACTTCTACGCCGACAAGATCGGCCTCAAGCCCGGGGGCGCCACGCCGCCCCGCCTCAAGGAGGAGGGGCGCTGAGCCGGTGAGCCGCTACTCGGCCGCCCGCAGCAGGCCGAGCGCGTAGGCCTCCTCGACCAGCTCGTCGCGGACGTCGGGGTGCGCGGCCTTCTCGATCAGGTTCATCACCTGCTCGACCTGGGTCCGGCCGAACAGTCCGGCCACGCCGTGCTCGGTCACCACCGCCGACGGCTGGAACGACGTGGCCGGCTCCTCGAGCATCGGCACGATCGTCGAGCAGTCTGCCTTGGGGTGCCACGAGCGCAGCGCGATGATCGCCTGCCCGCCCACCGAGTGGAGCGCGCCGACGATGAAGTCGGTCTGGCCGCCGAAGCCGCTGTGGATCCGGCCGTGCACGCGTGCGGCGTTGACCTGGCCGTAGAGGTCGACCTGGAGGCCGGTGTTGACCGAGACCATGGCCGGGTTGAGCGCGATCCGGGCCGGGTCGTTGACGGCCTCGCTGCGCAGCAGTCGCAGCCGGGGGTTGCGGTGCGCCCAGGCGTAGAGGTCGGGGGAGCCGAGCAGGAACGACGCGGTCATCACGGTGCCGTCGTCGAGGCAGCCGCGACGCTCGAGCTCGAGGATGCCGTCGCTGACCATCTCCGACCAGATGCGGAGCCCGCGGTGCTCCACCAGCCCCGCAAGCACGGCGTCCGGCACGGCGCCGATGCCGAGCTGGAGGGTGGCGCCGTTGCGGATGAGCGACGAGACGCGCTCCGCGATCGAGGCCACGACCGGGTCGCTGGTGTCGACGGGGCCGCCGTGGGTGCCGCCGAGCGGGTCCTCGGCCTCGACCACCGCGTCGAACCGCGAGAGCTCGAGCTCACCGTCACCGAAGACGTACGGCACGTTGGAGTCGACCTGGGCCACCACGATGCCGCCGCGGGCACGCGCCGCCTCGATGGCCGCCGGCATCACGTTCACCTCGGTGCCGAGCGAGACCTTGCCGATGTGCGGCGCGGAGGTGTGCACGAGCACGACGTCCGGAGGCATCGTCGTGTGGTACAGCCGCGGCACGAGCGACAGCCGTGACGGGACGTACGCCAGCCGCGGCGACCTGCGCACGCCGGGGCCGACGAACGCCGTCTCCAGCGTCACGCCCTCACGGTCGGGGAGACCCGGAGGGCCGTTGAGCGAGTGCAGCACGTAGCGCTCGACACGCGCGTCGAGCTCCTTGAGCAGGGTCCACGGCACGGCGCCGTTGCCGCTGACCACGACCCGCGGGTTCTCGGGCAACGCCTCGATCAGGCGGCGGAACTGGCTGAGGTTGTCGGTGGCCGGTGCTGCGGACATGCGGACCCCTTGATCCCGGGTGGGCGTGGACGTGCTCGTACGGGTCCATGGTGGCGGGCTGGACGCGGTGCGGTCAGGACCAAAGGTCACCCTCGGCCCGGGAAGGAGGTCCATACCTCGCCGGCGGGCCACGTCCGCCGGCACCGGCATCAGGCCACGCCGCGGACCCGGTCGACGACCAGGCGGACGACCTGGCGGGCCAGGGCGGGGTAGCACGAGCCGTTCCAGAGCAGCGCCGGACCGACCCGGTGCACCCCCGGACGGCCTCCGGCGGCCCGGGTGCCGTCGCGGACGGCCACCAGGTCGTCCACGCTCATCGGCAGCGCGGCCTCGTCGGGCTGGTAGCGGGCGCCCAGCGGGAAGTCGCCTCCCTCTCGCCTCATCTCGATGTGGCAGCCGAGCACGCGCTGCACGGGCCGCTGACCGGCGAAGGCCACCAGGCGGTCGAGGCTGGCGGCGTGCAGCTCGGGGTCCGGGGCGTAGAGGCGCCCGGGGTAGACGCTGTCGCCGGTCAGGAGCGAACCCGTCTGCCGGTCGTACACCGCCACCGACGTGGGGTGGTGCCCCGGGATGCCGACCACCTCGAGGAGCCGGCCGCCGAGGTCGAGCTCCACCACCTCCTCGGGCCCGTCGGTGAACCCCCACCCGGCGCGGGCGCTGTCGACGTCGCGGCCCACCACGGTCGTGCGCGGCCGGCCGGCGAACTGCCCGTCACCGGCGACGTGGTCGCCGTGGCCGTGGCTGTGGGCCACGAGCAGGTCGACGTCGTCGGGCAGCAGCGCGTCGACCGCGCCGCGCACGTCGCACCGGCGACGCTCCTCGACGGCGCCCGTGTCGAGCAGGAGGGCTCGCTCGGCCCCGACGAGCAGGTAGAGGAACGGCGCCTCGTAGGTGACCGACTTGCTCTGCCGGATCACGAAGGTGGTGGCGTCGAGCGCACGGACCTGCAGCGGCGGGTCGGTGTCGGGAGCCCCGCGGGGCCGTCCGTGGATCCACGGCGCCTCGAGGGGAGCCTGATCGATCATCGGGGAGCCGCCGACCACCGTCGGAACCTAGCAGGGACGACGCCCGCGCGTGCCGGAGGCGGGACTCGAACCCGCACACCCGAAGGCACGGGCACCTAAGGCCCGCGTGTCTGCCAGTTCCACCACTCCGGCTGCGGCGAGAAGTCTAGGAGGGCGAGACCATCGCCCGTCAGGCGGTGAGGCCGAGGTCCTTGCGCAGCTTGGCGACGTGGCCGGTGGCCTTGACGTTGTACTGCGCGACCTCGACCTTGCCCTCCTCGTCGACGACGAAGGTCGAGCGGATCACGCCCTGGACGAGCTTGCCGTACAGCTTCTTCTCGCCGAAGGCGCCCCAGGCCTGCATGACCTCCTTGCCGGGGTCGGAGAGCAGGGTGAGGGTGAGGGAGTCGCGCTCACGGAACTTCGCCAGCTTCTCGGGCTTGTCGGGCGAGATGCCGAGCACCTCGTAGCCGGCGCCGCGCAGCGCGTCGAGGGAGTCGGTGAAGTCGCAGGCCTGCTTGGTGCAGCCCGGCGTCATCGCCGCGGGGTAGAAGTACACGAGCACCTTGCGGCCGCGCAGCGCGCTCAGGCTCACCTCCTCGCCGGTGTCGCTCATGAGCGTGAAGTCGGGGGCCTGGTCGCCGGGGGAGAGGCGGTGGTCGGTCACGGGGTTGCTCCCTTGTCGGTGTAATGAGCAGATGGCTAGTGTGGGTCTGACAAGTCCCGCTGCCGAGCCCAACCTACCGATCCCGTGGAGGCACCTGCCGTGCACGTCCCCGACGGCTTCCTCGACGCCCCGACGTCCGTGGCCACCGCCGTGGTCGCGGCGGCCGGCGTGGCGGTCGCCCTCCGCGGCGCCCGGCGCGAGCTCGACGACCGCACCGCGCCGATGGCCGGGCTGGTGGCGACGTTCGTCTTCGCCGGACAGATGCTCAACTTCCCGGTCGGGGCCGGCACGAGCGGGCACCTCATCGGCGGGGCGATGGCCGCCGTGCTGGTGGGCCCGTGGACCGCGATCCTCTGCCTGACCGTGGTCCTGCTCGTCCAGGCGCTGTTCATGGCCGACGGCGGCATCACCGCGATCGGCACCAACATCACCCTGATGGCGCTGGTGGGCGTGGTCGTCGGCTGGCTGGTCTTCCGGCTCGCGCAGCGGCTGCTGCCCAACCGCCTCTCGATGGTGGCGCCGGCCGCCGCCGTCGGCGCCTACGTGAGCGTCCCGGCCGCCGCGCTCGCCTTCACCGGCCTGTTCGCCGTCGGCGGCACCACCCCGCTCGACATCGGGACGGTGCTCACGGCGATGCTCGGGTGGCACCTCGTGATCGGCCTCGGCGAGGCCGCGATCACCGGGCTGGTCGTGGCAAGCGTGGTCGCCGTCCGCCCCGACCTCTGCTACGGCGCCCGTCGCCCGCTCGCGGCCCGCGGCCTCACCATCCGCCCGGCGGTGGCGTCGTGACCGGCCGCCGCTTCCTGTGGATCGGTCTCGCGGTCGCCGTCGCGCTCGTCGTGGTCGCGTCCTACGTCGCCAGCAGCCGCCCCGACGGTCTCACCTACGTCGCCGAGCAGACCGGCTTCGCGCACACGGCCGAGGGTGGCGGGACCCGGAGCGGTCCCGTGGCCGGCCTCGTGGGGCTGCTGCTGGTGCTCGCCGTCGGCGGCGGCCTGTTCCGGCTGCTGCGCCGGCCGTCCGACGACCCCGACCGGGACCGCTAGTGGGCGCGGGTCACGGCCACAAGCTGCACTACCACGGGCACAGCCGGGTCCACGGCGTCCCGGCGCACCTCAAGCTGGTCACGCTCGTCGGCTTCATGCTGGTCGTCGTCGCCACCCCCAACGACTGGTACGCCGCGTTCGCGGCGTACGCCGTCGTGCTCGGCGCCGTCGTCGCGGCCTCGCGGGTGCCGCCGACCTACCTCGCCAGGCGCATGGTCGTCGAGGTGCCGTTCGTCGTGTTCGCGCTGCTGGTGCCCTTCGTGGCCCAGGGCCCGACCACCGACGTGCTCGGCGTCCCGCTGTCGGTGCCTGGCCTCGAAGCCGCGGCCGGGCTGCTGGTCAAGGGCACGCTCGGCGTGCTCGCCGCACTGACCCTGGCCGCGACCACCGAGCCCGACGAGCTGCTGCGCGGCCTCCAGCGGCTGCGCCTGCCCGACCTGCTCGTGCAGATCACCGGCTTCATGATCCGCTACCTCGACGTCGTCACCGGCGAGCTCACCCGGATGACCACCGCCATGCGGTCCCGCGGCTGCGACCCGCGCTCGCCGCGGCACTGGCCGGTGCTGGCCCGGTCGCTCGGCGCGCTCTTCATCCGCTCCTACGAGCGCGGCGAGCGGGTGCACCTCGCCATGCTCGCGCGCGGCTACACCGGCTCGCTGCCCGACACCCGGGTCCAGCCGGAGGAGGCGGCATGACCACGCCCGTGCTCGACGTCCGCGGCCTCGCCTACGCCTACCCCGACGGCCACCAGGCGCTCTTCGGCGTCGACCTGCACGTGCACGAGGGGGAACGGGTGGCGATGCTCGGCCCCAACGGCGCCGGCAAGACCACGCTGGTGCTCCACCTCAACGGCATCCTCACCGCGGGCGCCGGCGCCGTCGCGGTCAGCGGCCTCCCGGTGGTCAAGGAGCACCTCGCCGAGATCCGCCGCCGTGTCGGCATCGTCTTCCAGGACCCCGACGACCAGCTCTTCCTCGGCACCGTGCGCCAGGACGTCGCCTTCGGCCCCGCCAACCTCGGGGTGCGCGGGGCCGCCCTCGAGCGCCGGGTGATGGACGCCCTCGACCGGGTCGGCATGGCCGACTTCGTCGACCGGCCGCCGCACCACCTCTCCTTCGGCCAGCGGCGCCGGGTGGCGGTGGCCACGGTGCTGGCGATGGAACCGGAGATCCTGGTGCTCGACGAACCGTCGTCCAACCTCGACCCGGCCTCGCGCCGCGAGCTCGCCGACATCCTGCGCTCGCTCGACGTGACCGTGCTGATGGTGACCCACGACCTGCCCTACGCCCTCGAGCTGTGCCCGCGCTCGGTCGTGCTCAGCGACGGCGCCGTGGTCGCCGACGGCCGCACCTTCGACGTGCTCACCGACGAGCCGCTGATGCGGGCGCACCGCCTCGAGCTCCCCTGGGGCTTCGACCCGCGCACGGTTGGTAGCCTTCCCGCGTGAGCAACATGGAGCCGTCGGTGTCGTCGCTCGAGGCCGAGATCGAGGAAACCCGTGAACGCCTGGCGACCACGATCGACCAGCTGATCTACCGCTCCAACCCCAAGACCATCGTCGGGCGCGAGGTGGCGACCATCAAGGCGCACTTCGTCGACGAGCAGGGCGCCCCGCGCACCGACAACATCCTCAAGGTCGCCGGCGGTGTCGTGGGCGTCGTGGTGCTGTTCGCCGTCGTGCGCCGCATCACCCGCTGAGACCCGTCATCGTCGTACGACGCGTGCGGAGGCCGTGGTGAGCGAGAAGAAGCCGATCCGGATGCTGCACGACCGGATCCTCGTCGAGGTCGACCGTGAGGCCGGCGAGCGCCGCTCGGCCGGCGGCATCGTGATCCCCGCGACCGCCGCCATGGGCGCCCGCCGCCTGGTCTGGGCCGACGTCGTCGCCGTCGGGCCGCACGCCCGCACGGTCGAGGCCGGGGACCGCGTGCTCTTCGACCCCGAGGACAAGGCCGAGGTCGAGGTGCAGGGGGAACGCTACGTCGTGATGCGCGAGCGCGACGTCCACGCCGTCGCCACGGAGCGGATGGGCGACGAGGGCACCACCGGCCTCTACCTCTAGCCGCCCAACCGTCACGCAGATCAGTCGAACCGTCAGCTGGATCAGTCGAACCGTCAGCTGGATCAGTCGAGCCGGCAGTTGGTCCGCCCGGAGTGACGGTTCGACCGATCTGAGTGACGGTTCGGCGTCAGTCGCGCGGTGAGGGTACGGCGAGCGCGGCGTCGTCGTCGTCGGAGTCCGCGTCGGCCTCGCCGTCCGTCCCGCCCGCTGCCGCGTCGGCGTGCTCGCGGGCGGCGCGCGCCGTGGGGATCGTGACGGTGACGGTGGTGCCGCGCCCCTCGTCGGAGCGCAGGCTGACCTCGCCGCCGTGCTGCTCGACGATCCCCTGCACGATCGACAGGCCGAGCCCCGTGCCCTGGATGGCGCGCGAGGTGGCCGTGGTGGAGCGGAAGAAGCGGGTGAAGAGCTGGTCGACCTCGTCGGAGGGGATGCCGACGCCCGAGTCGCGCACCACGAGCACCGCGGTCAGGTCGTCGCAGGTGAGCAGCGTGGTGATCGAGCCGCCGTCGGGGGTGAACTTCACCGCGTTGGTCAGCAGGTTGAGCACGGCGCGCTCGAGCAGCACCGGGTCGCCGAGCACGGCCACCTCGCCGCGCGGCAGGTCCACGTCGACGTCGAGGTCGCGACCGTGCAGGCTGGCGGTGAGCGCCTCGTAGGCGCCGGCGACGGCCTGGCGCAGGTCGGTCTGGACGCGCTCCATGCGCAGCGCGCCGGACTCGAGGCGGGAGTAGGTGAGCAGGTCCTCGATCAGCAGCAGCAGGCGCCGGCCGTTGCGGTCGACCCGGCCGATCAGGTCGCGCTGCTCCGCCGACAGCTCGCCCACCGCGCCGTCGCCGAGCAGCTCGGTGTAGCCCACGATGCTGGTCAGCGGGGTGCGCAGCTCGTGGCTGACGGTGGAGACGAACGCGCTCTTGGTGCGGTCGAGCTCCTCGAGCCGGGCCAGCGCCTCGCGCTGGGTCTCGACCGCCGCCTCGAGCGCGGCCTGCGCCTGCTCTCGCTCGGTGACGTCCTCGCCCGTGGCGAGGTAGCCGCTGGGCCGCCCCTGCTCGTCGAGCACCCGGTTGAGCGTCATCAGCATGGTGCGTTCCTCGCCGCCCTGGCGCCGGAACCGCCAGAGGCGGCGGTGGTCGTCGGAGTCGACGACGCCCGCGCAGATCTCGGCGAACGTCGACCCGGTGCCGACCCCGCCGGCCTGCCGCGCCAGCTCGTCGGCGGGGAACAGGCGGTCGGGGGTCTGGCCCACCACCTCGTAGAGGTTGTAGCCGAACGTCGCCTCGGCGCCGGGGTTGAAGAGCACGACCAGGCCGTCGTTGTCGGTCGCGAAGATCGCGGTGCCCGTCGCCGCAGCGACCAGCCGCTCCAGCGTGGTGCGACCGGCGACAGCGTGTGCCGAGGCCACCCGCTGCTGCGCGACCGCGACGGCCACGGGCAGCAGCACCAGCGCGCAGTCGACGACGAAGAGCTGCAGCAGGGCCAGGGCCACCTCGGGCGCGAGGCCGTAGCGCGGCTCCAGCGCCCAGACCGGGCCGGTCTCGGCCACGGTGAACCCGGTCGCGACCACCGCGACCGCGGCGAGCAGCAGCGTCGACTCGCGCAGGGTGCCCCGGAAGGCCAGCCAGGCGAAGATCGGCATGATCGCGAACAGCACCGGCGGCGCCTCGGCGAAGGCGAAGACCAGCACGGTCGCGCCGAGCAGCAGGACCGCGCGCACCACCCGCTCGGTGGTGCCGGCGACGGGGGCGAAGGTGGGGGTGGGGAGGAAGAGCGGCAGCAGCACCAGCAACGACGCGGCGTGGGTCCCGAGCACCACCAGCGCGGCGTACGCCGGGTCCCCGCCGACGGCGGCCACGAGCGCGGCGTACCCCGCCGCGGCGAGGGCGGCCCCGGCGCTGCCCGCAGCGACGAGGCGCGAGACGTCGCCGTCCTCGAGCAGCGCCACCCGGCGGCCGCCCAGCGTCAGCACGCGGTGCACCACCAGCGCCTCGGCGGCGCACACCGCGCTGACGCCGAGTGCGACCGCAGGGGCGGTGCCCACGAGCAGGTGCGCGACGAGCAGCACGGTGAGCACGCCGGCGGCCATCGCCGGGCGCCACCGGGGACCGGTGAGCACCAGCAGGCCCGCCGCGAGCCCGGAGGCCGGCCAGATCGGGGCGAGCGGGACCTCGCCGGTCGCCGGCAGCAGCGCGACCCACGAGGTCACCAGGATGCCGACCAGCAGGAGGGCAGGCTCCAGTGCCCGAGTCACATCGGTGGTTCCAGCCCCCCGGCCCGCACTCACCGTCGTTCGTCGTTCCCCAACCACGGACGTCCCTTGTTCAAGCGCCGCTCGCCGGGCGTCAGGTTAGGCCGCGCGACCCGTCGTGGCACGGGCCGGGGAGGGCTGTCTCGGCAAATTGAGCCACCCTTGCGCGGATCTGCACCCGGCGCAGACCGGAGGTCCCGCCGGCAGGGGCCGTTCGTCCGTGGCGGGCGCACCGGGAGGGCGCGAGGGTGGGGTGGAGGAGGCCTCTGATGAGCACGCTCGCCGGCACCCGGGTGACCCGTGACGGATGGACCTGGACGGCGTGGGCGGTGGGAGCACTGCTGCTCCTGCCGCTCCTCGGCGACCTCGCCGACGGCGTCGTGTACGGCGCCACTGTGGCGCTCAGCGCGCTCGTGCTGGCGCTGCTGACCCGGCGTCCCCGCCCGCGCGACCGCGAGCCGCACCGGCTCGACCTCACGGTGCTCGCCCTCACCTACGTCGCCGTGGTCGCGCTGATGCGGCTGGCCTTCGTCGGCTTCGGCACCGACGACGTGCTCGGGCTGTTCCTGTGCTTCGCCGGCGCGCTGGTGGTCGGCAGCGGGGTGCCCCTGCTCTACACGTCCTACGCGACCCGCCGCCCGCTCACCTGGCTCGGGCTCCGGCTCGACAACTGGCGCCCGACGCTGGCGCTGGCTCTGCTCCTCGCCGGCGTCCAGTTCTCCCTCACCCTGGCCGACACCGACCTGCCCGCTGCCGAGGACTGGGTGCCGCTGCTGGTGATGGCCCTGGTGGTCGGCGTCTTCGAGTCGATCTTCTTCCGCGGCTTCGCCCAGGGCGTGCTCGAGGCGGCGTTCGGTCGCGACGTGGGCGTCGCCGGCGCCGCCGTGCTGTACGGCGCGTACCACGTCGGCTACGGCATGGGCGGCCGCGAGCTGGTGTTCCTGACCGGGCTCGGCCTCGTGTACGCCGTGGCCTACGCCCTCGTGCGCAACCTGCTCGTGCTGTGGCCGCTGCTGACGCCGCTCGGTTCGTTCTACGCCAACCTCGAGAACGGCGACATCGAGCTGCCGTGGGCCTCGATCCTCGGGTTCGTCGACGTGCTGGTCGTCGTGGTCGGCCTGGGCTGGGTCGCCTGGCGGCACCACGCCCGGGCGCTGGGGCACTTCCGCGGCGGGCTGCCGGCCGCCTGAGTCACCCGCGTGCGATCCAGGCCTGCGCCGCCCGGTAGGCCTCGGTGCTCGACTCACCGACCGTCGTCGTGGCCTCGAAGACGCGGACCTCGCCCGCCTCCTCCACGGTGGCGTTGCGGTGGAGCTGCTCGAGCACCTCGGGGGCCACCCCGCTGAGGTACAGCCGCCCGTCGACCTCGGCCAGCCTGCGCGCGTAGTCCGAGAGCACCACGAACGCCGTCGCCCCGAGCATCGCCCGGCCGCGCAGGCGGAGCACCACCGCCGGCCGCTGGGCTCCCGTGGGGTCGGGCAGGTGCGCCTGGAGGGTCCGCGCGCCGGCGTAGAAGAGGCTGCCGTAGACGTCGAGCAGCGTGACCGCGCGCGAGGGCAGCACGGTCGGCGCCTCCCGCTCGTGGAAGCGTCCCGCGTCGTCCGGGTCCAGCGCCACGATGCGCAGGTCGAGCGCCTCCTGGTTGAGCTGCATGAGCAGTGACAGCGCCACCCCGAGCCCGACCGCGGCGGCCACCGGCAGCAGCAGCGTGGCGACCAGCGTGGTGATCACGGCGACCTGGGAGACGCGTCCGGTGCGCAGGATGGCGCGGAAGTCGCCGGTGCGCAGCGAGCCGATCGCGGCCGCGATCAGCACCGCAGCAAGCGTCGGCATCAGCACCTGCCCGACGACGCCCGACAGCGCCACCAGGATCACCGCCAGCCACACGCCGGCGGAGATCGCGGCCCAGCGGCCCCGCGCTCCGGCGGCCACGCTGACGGCCGTCTGCCCGACCGACCCGCCGACCGGCTGGCCGCGGAAGAGCCCCGCGAGCACGTTGCCGACGCCCTGCGCCACGAAGTCGCGGTTCGTCACCGAGCGGCTGCCGTCGGGGTTGGGGGCGGACTCGCTGACCCCGGCACCCTGGATCAGCACCAGGGCCGCCACGGCCAGGGCGCCGGTGACGAGGTCGAAGGAGAGGTCGGAGAGGTGGGGGACGTACGGCGCCGGCAGGCCGGTCGGGATCTCCCCGGTGTCGTCGACCTGCGCGATCGAGGTGGCCCCGACCGCGAGCGCCACGGCCGTCGGCACCACGACGGCGACGAGCGAGGCGTACGCCGCCAGCCGGGTGCGCGCCAGGCCGAACAGGATGGCCAGGGCGAGCAGCCCGGCCGCCAGCGACGCCGGCTCGATGAGGCCGGGATGGGTGACCAGGTCCCACGCCTTGGCCAGCGCGAACGGGCCGCTCACCTCGGCGCCGCACAGGTGGGCGAGCTGCCCGAGCACGATGTTGGCGGCGATGCCGGTGAGGAAGCCGATCATCACCGAGTGCGGCACGAAGCGCACGTAGCGGCCGAAGCGCAGGACCCCGGCGGCGACCATCGCGATCCCCGCCACCACCGTCAGCAGGAAGAGCGACCGGGGGCGCTCGTCGAAGGGCACCGAGGTCAGCGCCGACCCGGCGGCCAGCGCGGCCGCACTGGTCGTGGTGATCACCATCAGCCGGCTGCTGGCGGTCAGCCCGCCACCGATGCGCCCGAAGATGCCGGCGTACAGCCCGTGCACCGGGTTCACCCCGGCGAGCAGGCTGGCGGCCATGCCGTCGGGCACGCTGCTGATCGCCCCCGGGACACCGGCGACGAGGTCGGACCGGAGCGTCCCCGGCTCCGGACGCAGGTCCCGCAGCCCCTGTCGCAGCCCGCGCAGCCGCGCGGTGTCGGGCGGGGTGGTCACCGGCCCACCCTCGGGGGAGACGGCCGGCGCCGGCATCACCCGGCCGGGGTGAACGGCCCTACTGCGACGCCAGCTCGTCGTCGGTCGCGTCGGGCCGGCGGGCGAGGTCGACCAGGTCGGCGATCGAGTCGACCTGCCAGGTGGGGCGGTAGGGGAACCGCGCCACCTCTTCGGGCCGGGTCGAGCCGGTGCCGACGTGGATCGTGCGCATGCCCACCTCGAGCCCGCTGATGATGTCGGTGTCCATCCGGTCGCCGATCATCACCGCGGTCTCCGAGTGCGCGCCCAGCCGGTTGAGCGCGCTGCGCATCATCAACGGGTTGGGCTTGCCGATGTAGTACGGCTGCTGCCCGGTGGCGGTGCTGATCAGCGCCGCCACCGACCCGGTCGCCGGCAGCTTGCCCTGCTGGCTCGGTCCGCTGGTGTCGGGGTTGGTGGCCAGGAAGCGCGCGCCGGCGTCGATCAGCCGGATCGCCCGCGTGATCGCCTCGAAGGAGTAGGTGCGCGTCTCGCCGAGCACCACGTAGTCGGGGTCGCGGTCGGTCAGCACGTAGCCCACGTCGTGCAGCGCCGTGGTCAGCCCGGCCTCGCCCACGACGTACGCCGAGCCCCCCGGCCGCTGGTCGCTCAGGAACTGGGCGGTGGCCAGCGCGGAGGTCCAGATCGCGTCCTCGGGCACCTCGATCCCGCTGCCGAGGAGCCGTGAGCGCAGGTCGCGCGGGGTGAAGATCGAGTTGTTGGTCAGCACCAGGAAGGGCCGACCCGACTCCTTGAGGGCGTCGATGAACTCGGTGGCGCCGGGGATCGGCACCTCCTCGTGCACGAGCACGCCGTCCATGTCGGTGAGCCAGAAGTCGAAGGGCCTGCCGGTCGCCACGTGCGCCTCCCTCGGTCGGTCGCGGAGGCTCCACCGTACTGATCCGGGGTGCCGCCGGGAGCGGCCGGTGGCGTGCTGGGGAGACCGTGGAGCTCAGCTGACGAGCCGGACCAGCCCGTCGAGCACGAGCAGGCCGCCGATGCCCAGGGAGAGGTAGACGCGCAGGGCGGCGGCGTGCGCGGTCAGCCAGGACTGCCCGCGCCCCAGGACCACCGCTGCCCGCTCACCCGCGACCACGACGATGCCGACGGGAACGGCCACGAGCAACGAGGACACCACGAGGTAGACGACCACCAGCGTCACGTCGACGACGTCGCGGTGCTGCTCCGCGGTGACCGTGCCCATGGCGAGGAAGGTCAGCACCAGCCGCTTCGGCCCGCCGAAGCCGAGGAGTCCGGCCATCGAGAAGGTCGCCGCGGGACCCACGTTGCCGAGCCCCGCGAGGATCGCGGTGGCCCGGCTGCTGCCCGTCACGTCGGTCCCGCCGGCGCCGCTGCGCGCGCGGAGCCCGACGACGACCAGGGCGAGGCCGAGCGCGACCGTGAGCCCGGCCCGGACCTCGTCGTGGGCGTCCATCCGGTCCACGAAGGTCTGGCCCACGACCAGGGCGACGAGGCAGGCGAGGAGCGTTCCGAACAGGAAGCCGGTGAGGAACGCGACGCCGCTGCGGCGCGGGTGCTCGCCGCCGATCACGACGTACACCGCAGCCAGGATCAGCGCGCTGGCCGTCGCGAACAGGCCGTACACGAGGACCTCGAGGAAGGCGTACATCAGCGGCGACCCTAGGGTCTGCCTCCCTCGAGGCCATCAGCCCCTCAGGGTGATTTCGGCAGCAGCTTCGGTGAGCGGTGCAGCGCGTTGCCGAAGTAGCGCAGCTCCTCGTCGGTGTCGAGCGCGTACGTCGTGTCGTTCATCGTCGAGTTCCAGTACGACATGACGGCGCCGCCGGACGCGACCATCTGGTCGTAGGAGTCCGACACCCACGCCGGGTAGTCCGCCGACGCAGCCGGCGTGTAACCGGTCTCGGCGATGCCCCAGGCGGCGCCGTGGGCCTCGGCGAACGGCGCGAGCAGGTCGTAGAAGCGCGCCTTCATGTCGGTGTGGACCATGACGCCGTCGGCGTTGCCGTACTTGTTGTAGACGTCGAGGCCGATCAGGTCGATCTGGGTGTTCGGGAACTCGGCCTCGAGCCGCAGCGACGGGTCGGAGCCGTAGAAGGCGTTCCAGCCGGTCACGATGATCGAGTAGGCGACGTTCGGCGCCTTGGCCCGGATCAGCGGGGCGAGGTGCTCCTGCATCGCCGTCCACTGCGTGATGTCGCCGTCCTTCTCCGGCTCGTGGTGGATCGCGAGGTAGACCGGGCCGTCCACGGCGGCGAGCTGGGTCGCCAGGTCGGTGGCCCACGCGTCACCGGCACCGGCCGCCATCTCGCTCCACGACAGCGGCGCCTTGAACGAGATCCACGGGATCCGGCCGGCGGCGACGTCGGCCTTGACGTTGCGGACCGCGGCGTCGACCTGGCTCGCAGACCAGTAGGTGCGACGGACGCCGAGGTGGTCGCCGAGCTGCGACTCCCACGTCGTGGGGTCGCCGTTCCACGTCAGCGACGAGCCGAACAGGGTGCCGCAGCCGCGGGGCAGGCCGCGCTCCGAGAGGCGGCAGCCGTTGTCCAGCCGCAGGGACGTGTCGGGCGGGGTCACCGTGACCTCACCGGTCGCCGTCGCCGTGGCGCCGTCGTCGTCGGTCACCGTCAGCTTCACGGTGTAGGTGCCGGCCGTCGAGTAGCTCTTCGACGGGGTCGCGCCGGTGCCGGACGTGCCGTCACCGAAGCTCCAGGCCCGGGAGACGATCGTGCCGTCGGGGTCCTGCGAGCCCGTGGAGTCCAGGCTGGCCGAGAGGTCGGTGACCGAGGAGGTGAAGGTGGCCTTCGGCGCCTCGTTGGCGGGTGCCGGGGGAGCCGGCACGGGTGCGCGCAGCACCTTGGGCGACGCGCCGTCGTGCGAGAGCAGCAGGCGGGCCCCGGTGCGGTCGTAGGTCAGCGCGCCGCTCGGCGGCAGCGTGACGGGGAGGTCGACCACCGCCGGGGCGGCGTCCTTGGAGGCGTACACGAAGGCCTGGGTGCTGGTGCCGAGCGCGAAGCCCGTCCCGTCCGGCGCCCACGCCGCCGCGGTGACCCCCGGCACGGGCAGCTGGCCCGCGGCCGTGAGCGGGTTGCTCTTCTTGGTGGTCAGCGTCGCCGGGGCGGTGTACAGCTGCGCGCCGCCCGCCTGGCGGGTCACGAAGGTCAGCCGGCCGGAGGTCGGGTGGACCATCAGGCCCTCGATGTTCCGGGGGCCGTCGGGCAGCGTGAAGACGTAGCGGTTGGTCCTGACGTACATGGCCGGCTGCCACTCGGTGCCGGTGGGCTCGACGAAGGAGTAGACCGCCAGCTGGGAGCGGTTCAGCGCGTCGTCACCGGTGTCGGCCACCCAGATCGTGCGACCCGGGCCGCTCGCGAGGTCCTCCCAGTCGACGTTCCACGCGCTCTTGAGCGTCAGCACCGAGCGGACCGAGCCGTCGGTGTTCACGGCGTAGACGCGGTTGGTCCCGCCGCCGTCGTTGGCGAGGTACACCAACCCGTCCTCGACGGTGCTCGCCGCGATGCCGGCGGCCTCGTTCACGGCGTCGGACCGCACGGAGCGGTCGAGCTCCCACGGGTTGTCCGCGCTGGCCGGGGAGAGGAAGACGGCGGTGCCGGCTGCGATGGCGCCGACGCTGATGAGGACAGTTCTCTTGCGCACGGTGGGCTCCTCCTGGGTTGAGCCCATCGTGAGGATCGACTATCGGTTGCATTGAGGTTTTCTTGAGGAATACCCCATCTGGTCTGGTCCAGGACGGCCTACCCAACCGAGGGGATGTTGGTCGCGAGCGGGTCCGTGGGCTCGCTGCGGGTCCCTACCGTCCGATGAGGTGCTCTGCCGCTGGCGCCTCCCCGTGCAGCGGGGCCCCACTCCCGAGGAGAACCTTCGATGCTGGCAGGACGACGCGCGAGCGGTGTGGCAATGGGGGCCGCGCTGGCCCTCGTGGGGCTCGGAGCGGTGGCGGTGCCGGCCACCGGCGTCAACGCCAACTACGGCCACGCGATCGTGTCGCAGATGCCCAAGAAGGGCACGCCGCACGTCATGGACGGTGCTGTCCAGGCGATCACCCAGGTCGGCAACACGATCATCGTGGGCGGCACCTTCACCTCGGTCAGCCCCGCGGACACCTTCACCGACACCAGCGACGACCTCGTGCGCAACCGCCTGTTCGCCTTCGACGCCACGACGGGCGTCATCGACCCGAGCTTCAACCCGAACATGGGCGGCGAGGTGCGCTCGCTCGACACCGACGGCACCTACGTCTACGCCGCCGGCGCCTTCGGCTCGGTCGGCGGCAAGACCGCCTACAAGCGCATCGTCAAGCTCGACCTGACCGGCGCGCCGGTCACCGGGTTCAAGGTCAAGCCCAGCGCCGTCACCAACGAGGTGGTCGTGCGCGGGTCGCGGGTCTACATCGGTGGCGGCTTCAAGAGAATCAGCTCGCGGTCGACCCCCTACGACGTGGGCCACCTCGCGATCCTCGACAAGGACACCGGCACCCCCGACACCGCGGCCATGAACCTCACCTTCGCCGGTGTCTACAACCCCGGGGCCACCAACCCCGGCACCACCAACGTCAAGCGCTTCGACGTGACCGCGGACGGCACCCGCCTCGCGGTGATCGGCAACTTCGCGACGATCAACGGCCTGGCCCGCAACCAGGTCGCCGTGCTCGACACCAGCGGGCCGACGACCACCCTCACGTCGTTCGCGACCAACCGGTTCGACCGCGCGCACAGCGTCTGCTCGCAGTCGTTCGACACGTTCCTCCGCGATCTCGACTTCTCGCCCGACGGCAAGTTCTTCGTCGTCAGCACCACCGGCTCCTTCGGTGGTGGGGCCAACGCCAACTCGCTCTGCGACACCACCAGCCGGTGGGAGACAGACCAGACGAGCAACGACCCGACCTGGATCGACTACACCGGCGGCGACACGTCGTACGGCGTGGCGGTCACCGGCGACGTCGTCTACATCGGCGGGCACTTCCGCTGGCAGAACAATCCCTTCCAGGGCGACCAGGCGGGTCCGGGGGCCGTCGCCCGGCAGGGCATCGCCGCCCTCGACGTCGTCAACGGCCTCCCCGTCTCCTGGAACCCCGGCCGGGACCGTGGCGTCGGCGCCCAGGCCCTGCTCGCCACGCCGGAGGGCCTGTGGGTGGGCAGCGACACCACGATCTTCAACAGCCAGCGGCGCGGACGGATCGCGTTCCTGCCGCTCGCGGGCGGTACCACCGTGCCGACCGTCCCGCCGGCGCACCTGCCCAACACCCTGTTCGGCATGCAGACCAGCACGCCGGGCAAGCTGGTGTCGCGACCCGTCAGCAGTTCCGGAGCTCCGACAGGTCCCGTGTCGGTGGTGGACGACACCGTGGACTGGAGCAGCGTGCGCGGCGCCTTCCTGCTCAACGGCACCCTCTACTACGGCCGCAGCGACAACTCGCTCTACAAGCGCAGCTTCAATGCCGCGACCGGCGTCCTGGGCACGCAGAGCGCGGTGAACCTCTACGACGACCCGGACAGCGGCGCCCGGATCCCCTTCGCCATCTCGACGATGACCGGCATGTTCTACGAGCCGACGCTGCACCGGATCTACTACACGGTCGCAGGCGACGCCCGGCTCTTCTACCGCTACTTCACTCCCGAGAGCGAGGTCGTCGGTGCACTCACGTTCACGGCCGACGCCGGCGGCGTGAACTTCGCCTCGGCCCAGGGCCTCACCCTCGCCGACGGCAAGCTCATCTACGGGTCGAGCGACGGCGCCCTGCGCTCGGTGTCCTTCAGCGGAGGCCGGGTCACCGGTTCGCCCACGACGCTGAGCAGCGACGGGACGTCGAAGTACCGCGGGATGTTCCTGCCCAACGGCTGAGGGGCGGCCACGCGGGGCCGGCTCCGGGTCGTTGGTCGGGGCGGCAGCTCAGTCGGCCGGCTGGTAGCGGGGGTGCCCGCTGAACCAGACGGTGACGGGCAGCTCGTGCCCCGTGCGCGTGCGGACCGGGTAGCCGGTCGTCACCTCGTAGTCGCCGTCGGCCCCGACGGAGGAGTCGGCCACCCTCTCGGCCACCCTCTCGGCAACCGCGGAGCGCCACCGGCCCGGGTGGGCGGGATCGCCCTGGACGTACCAGGTGACCGCGACGTCGGGCAGGCTCGTGCAGTGCGAGACCCGCTCCGGCCCGCGCACCGACCGGAGCCCGGCGACCGCGGCGCCCCCGACGGACTCGAGCTCGTCGAGCCGCGCGTCCCTCGTGAGGACGCAGCGCACGCCGCTGGCGACGTCCTGGCCCGGGGCGGACACGCCGAAGGGGACGGCCATGACGACCGCGGCGACCCCGCAGGCTGCGGCCTGGGACGGGGACACGGTGCTGCAGCCTCTCAGTGCACCGTCAGGAACGGCACGTCGAGGCGGCCGTGGAACTGGTCCACCCGGCCGGTGCCGAGCTTCTTGGCGCCGATCCGGATGACCGAGCTGTTCGCGACCTTGCCGGTGGTCCCGGTCGCCGAGGCGACCTCGGTGCCGTCGACCTTGAGGACGAGACTGTGGTAGCTCCGGACGCAGGCCAGGCGGTGCCACTGGCCGTCGGCGACGGAGGTGTCGGAGCGCACCAGCAGGGCGCCGGCGTCGCCGCTCACGCGGCAGCTGGGCCGGCCCTGGTCGAGCTGGATCTTCCACTGCCCGCCGGACTGCTTGTAGTAGCCCTTCTGCATCACGTTCATGTTCCGGCTGGCCTGGGCCGTGGCGACCCGTACCTTGGCGCCGTAGGCGAAGTCGCGACCGGCGGGGTCCCAGGCGCGTCGGTCGGGGGCCTCGAGCAGGCCGTAGCCGCTGCTGAGCGGGTAGCGGGCGGCCCTTCCGGGCTTGCCGGTGACCTTCTTGAAGTGGCCGGCGCCGACCTCCACCGTGGCGCGTCCCTTGCCGGCAGCGTTCGTGACGTGGGCGCCGTCGGTCAGCAGTCGCTTGCTGTCGAAGGTGAACAGGAGGACCTTGCCCGTCGGACGTGCCGCCGCAGCCTGCGGGGCCGGCGCTGCGTCAGCGGTGGGCACCGCCCACGCCCCTGCGAGCCCCACCGCGACGGTGAGGGCCGCTGCGGCCCAGGGCCGGACGTAGCGGTGCTGGCGGGCTGGACGGGTCATGTACTTCTCCTCGGGGGCGACGCTCGGCGGGGCAGGTCGGCGCACCTGACGACCGGAACCACCGTCCCCCGCCGCTGCGACATGCACGAGGATGCGCCCTCGGACGCGACGGCGACCCGATCGGAAGGGGACGGTCACCCAAATGTGGTACGGGTGTCTCTCGGAGAACTGGTACGCCATCAGGGACTCGAACCCCGAACCCGCTGATTGAGAGTCGCTGTGAGTGGGTGTCGGCGGGTGTCGTCAGGTGTCGGGTGGTGCCAGTTCCCACGCTCACGCGGCCAGATCGGGGTCGTCGGGTGCCGGGCAGTGTCGGGCCGTCTGTGAGGTTCTGGGTGAGGTTCAGGTGCTCGCCGCGTGGTGCACCACTCAAGCGTCCCTCATGAGCGTGAGCCACCGCCGTCGCGGAGGTCATCATCGTCCTCGACTCGACCCTGAGCGTCCATGATGGCCCATGCTGATCCAGGCGTACGGACGGTTCTGGGACCGCGACCTCGTCGCCTGGCACCGCCACGGCTGGCGACTGCTGGGACGGCGCGGTATCCAACGCGGCACGCTGCGGGTCGCCGAGGAAACTCGACCTCTTGACGCCCCGGTAGTCAGAACCGCCCCGGGGCGTTGGGCTGCCGGGGCGGTTCTGCCTTGTCTGCGCAATGGGTGGCGGCAAGGGCTGCCTGGACCGTCCGCTCAGGCTGATTCCTCGCGCCGCTACCGCAACACAGCGCGCGACTTAGCGGGCCGGAATGCGCTCCCGCGCATAGTCGGCCAGCCGCTCGGGCGCTTGGGAGACGCTCGTCCGGAAGGCCCCACTGGGGAACTTGCCACTCGGACCCATGCACGTCACCGTTGCAGTGAAGTCACTGACGGTCTGCCCGTCACTTGCGATCGTCACAGCCAGCCACGCCTCCTTGCCGTCAGGGTCGGGCATCGACACGAACGTGACTCCGTCTGTGGTGAGGTCCTGGAACCCACCGCCAGTAACCTGCGTGCCCTTCGGGCACTTCGCATAGGCGGCAATCAAGTCGTAGTCAACGGAGCCTTCGTCGATGTTCACCCCGGAGAACGTCCGAGACTTCGTAATCAGGTTGGTGTCCCCGACACCAGCAGCGGTGGCGTAGGTGATTCCGCCCGCTACCAGCGCGGCGACGACGGAACCGGCAATGAACGCAGGAATCCTCGAAGACATGTGGCTTCGTCCTCCTCAGGTCAGGGACGCGACGCCCTTGAGCAGGGAGAGCATGGCGGGGTCTCCCTCTCTGCTACTCCCGAAATCCATGCTGCGCACCGTGCCACCCCCTCGGTAGAGGACGAGGTCACTTTTGCAGCGACCGAAGCGTTCGGCGGCGTCAAGGTGGGGGGGAGGTGACACCTACAGCCACCTCATCGGCGAGGTGGAGCGGGAGGCGTCGGAGCGGGCGACGGCGCTGGTCCCGAGGGCGGAGAAGCCGCGTCTGCGGGCCGTGTGAGCCCGCTGCTTGGCGAGTGCCTAGCGAATCGGCTCGGAGACGACTCAGCGGCTCCCTCCCGGGGGAGGAAACCGCTGGTCAGAGGTGGTACGCCATCAGGGACTCGAACCCCGAACCCGCTGATTAAGAGTTCGGAACAGGGTGTGCCGTTCCGTGATGCAGAGTGCTGGTGAGTCCCGTCAGGTCCGATCTCAGGCTCAGATCGCGTTGTCCAGTCCGGTTCCGTCTGTCCGATGCTGGAATGTCCGTGACCAATCGGTGACCAGTTACCCGGGCTCCGGCCCTCAGCGTGGTGACCATTGATGTAGCCCCTTCTGCCCCGACGCTGTGCCGCGCGGCAGCGCGAGATTCCGAGCCGTTCATTGGCCGGGGTCGACTTGCGTCGCCTCGCACAAGGTGCGCCTCTCGATTCGAGATCTGCTGTTTGCACCCCGACTTCACCGAGGTGCTAGGTGTACCCGGCCAGGACGTTGGTAGCGGCGAGCCTGGTTGAACGAACGAGAACCTCCGAATGGGA
>NZ_JBHSKD010000014.1:0-29905 GCF_042657275.1 Nocardioides taihuensis | reverse complement strand
GCACTCGGAGGCAAGCCACCAATCAGTCGACTGCAACCAACCTGACGGCCGGGTACACCTAGAGCGTGCCGCGCGCGTCAGCGCTCGACGTACGCCAGCGAGCGCAGGCCGCGCTCGAGGTGCCAGGCGAGGTAGGCCGCCACCACGCCGCTGGCCTCCCTGAGTTGGCGCGGCTCGGCCGCGTGGACCACGGGCCAGTCCCCCGCCAGCAACGCGCCGAGCACCGCCACCGTGCCTGCGGACGGATGGGCGGCGCCGGGGATCCGGCAGCGCGAGCAGAGGACGCCGCCGGCGGCCGGGCTGAACCAGCGGTGCGGGCCCTCCTCGCCGCAGCGGGTGCAGTGCTCGAAGGACGGCGCGTACCCGGCCACCGACAGCGAGCGCAGCAGGTAGGAGTCGAGGACCTGGCCGGGCGCGTGCTCGCCGGCGGACATGGCGCGCAGGCCGCCGACCAGGAGCAGGAACTGCTGCACCGCGGGCTGCTTCTCCTCCGAGACCAGCCGCTCGGCGGTCTCGAGCATCACGGTGCCGGAGGTGTAGCGGTCGTAGTCGAGCCCGAGGCTGCCCGAGAACGGCGTCAGCGTCTCGGCCTGCGTGACCGTGTCGAGGCTGCGCCCCTCGGCGAGCTGGAGGTCGACGTGGGTGAACGGCTCGAGCCGCGAGCCCCACCGCGACGTGGTCTTGCGGACCCCGCGCGCGACCGCACGCACCCGGCCGTGCTGCCGGGTCAGCAGGGTGATGATGCGGTCGGCCTCACCCAGCTTGTGGGTGCGCAGCACGATCGCCTCGTCGCGGTAGAGCACGCCCCCAGTCTGCCTTGCTCAGCTCGACGTACGGCGCTGCCGGCCGCGCTGGCGCGCGGGTGTCGCCCAGCAGCCGAGGGCGAAGCCGGCCGCCGCCCGGTCGAGCCGCTCGGGACGGATCCGCCACTCCAGGATGCTGCGGGCCCGCAGGAAGGTCGCGTTGGGCAGCTCCTCGGCGAGCATCGCGGCGTCGGCGGCCGGGTGGATCGGGTCCTTGGGGTGCCCGACCACGAGCGCCGGGGCGGTGATCGCGCGGCGCTCCCGGGACGACGGCGCGACCCGGCCGAAGAACATGCCGTGCACCACGGCGGCCATCGGGCCGGGGCGCTGGTCGCAGGTGTCGAGGCCGATGCCGACCCAGAACGGCACGACTCCTCGGGGCACCGGGCGGGTGAGCATCCGGAGCCCGTTGACGGTGAACGGGAGGAACCGGGCGGCGAACATGAGCGGGGCGAAGGCGACGATCCCCGCCTCGACCGCGTTGTTGAGCACGGGCATCTCGATGATCAGGCCCCGCACCCGCTGCGGTGCGACCGCGGCCACCTCGAGCGAGACGTTGGCACCCAGCGAGGTGCCGCCGACCACTGCCTGTGGAGCCCCGAGGTGGTCGAGCAGCGCCACCACCTGCTCGGCGAAGGCGGTGACGGAGTAGGCGTGGGGGTCGGCGGGGCGGTCGCTGCGGCCGTGGCCGAGGAGGTCGAGGGTGACCACGTGCAGACCCTCGGCCGCGAGCGCCCGGGCGAGCGGCTGGTGCATCCGGCGCGGCATCAGCTGGCCGTGCAGCAGCACCACCCAGGCGTCGCCGGCGCCGTACTCGGTGTACTCGAGGCGGTCGCGCGCGCCGTGGTCCTCGACGAAGAACTGCCCGATCCGCTCCGACACCAGTCCCGGCACACCCATGGTCAGAATCTAGTCGCCGCGAGCCCCTCCGCCGACCGATCTCGCCCGTCGGCGGGCCCGCGACGTCCGGATTGCGACCGCTTCGTGACCACGGGCTTCGTCAATATGCCGTCAACATGTCCAGACGTCCCCCAGAATGTCGGCCATGACTGCTCCGGGTCAGACGTGGTCGCGCCACGCCACCACGCTCGGCGTCCTCGCAGCCATCTACCTCGTCGGCACACAGGCGGTGTACTTCGCCCCGCCCGGGTCCGCGGTGGCGGCGTGGTGGCCCGGCGCCGGGCTGGCGGTGGCGCTGCTCGCGCTCTCGCCACGGTCGACCTGGACATTCCTGGCGCCCTGCGTGCTGCTGGCGACCGCCGCCGCGAACACGACCGGCGGTCGCCCCCTCGACGTCGCGCTGCTCTTCGGCCTCGCGAACGCCGCCGAGGCCGTCGTCGCCGCCGCCGTGCTGCAGCGCGGACGGATCGGGTCGCCGCGCCTGGACTCGCTGGACGACTTCCTGCGCCTGCTCGTGGCGGCGCTGGCCGGGGCGATCACCGTCGCCACGCTCGCGGTCGTGGCAGTCTGGCTGACCGAGGGTGCCGCGCTCGCCGCCGTCTGGCCGTGGGTCTTCGCCTCGCACGCCGCCGCCACCCTCGTGGTGGTCCCGGTCGGTCTCTCGATCGGCACCGGACGACGGGTGGGCCGGTACGGCGAGCTGGTGCTGCAGGCGGGCACGCTGCTGACGGTCACGGTCTTCGTGTTCGCCCCCGACCAGTCGCTGCCCCTCGCCTTCGCGCCGCTGCCGCTGCTGGTGTGGGCGGCGCTGCGCTTCGACGTCCGCGTCGTGGCGTGGGAGCTGCTCGTCACCAGCGCGCTGTGCACGGCTCTGACCGCCCGCGGCTTCGGCCCGTTCGCCGCCGCGATCGACCACGGCGGCACCTCGCCGGCCGCCGCCGCCGCGATGGTGCAGGTCTGGATCTTCAGCGCCGCACTCATGTGGCTGCCCCTGACCATCGCCGTCGAGCAGCGTCGCCAGCTGCTCGCGCAGGTCACGGCACGCGAGCAGCTGTTCCGCCGCAACTTCACCGAGTCGCTCGTGGGCATGCTCCTGCTGCGCCGTCGCGGCGACCGGCTCGAGATCGTGGACGCGAACGACGCCGCGATGCGCCTGCTCGGTGGCACCGGACCGCTGGTCGGCCGCTACCTCGACCGGGTGCTCGACGACCCCGACGCCGTACGCCGGCGCACGCAGGACATGCTGCTCGGCGAGCTCGACGGCTGGAGCGCGCAGATCGGCGTGGCGCAGCAGCCCGGCACGCGCCTCAACGTGGCGATCTCGATGATCTCCGGCGGGCCCGACCCGGCGTTCGCCGCGCAGCTCCTCGACGTGACCCCGGAGGCGCGGGCGCGGGCCCGGATCGAGGCGGCGGAGAAGCTGACCAACACCACGATCGACACCACCGCCTGCATCATCATCGTCACCGACCTGGCCGGGACCGTGCTCCGGGTCAACGCCGCGACCACCTCGCTCACCGGCTTCGTCGAGGAGGAGCTCCTCGGCAACCCCGTGTGGACCCACATCACCCCTGACCACCGGCTCGACCTGGTCAAGGAGATGTTCACCGCGGCCGACGGCAGCCTGGTCCCCCACTCCCGCGAGGCCGAGGTGCAGCGCCGCGACGGCTCGCTGATGCGCGTGGTGTGGAACAACACCGTGGTGCACGACGAGCACGGCCGTCCGCTGATGGTGGTCTTCACCGGCATCGACGTGACCCGCGAGCGCCAGGCGGCCGGCCTGGTGACCCACCTGCTCCAGGCCTCCAAGGCCACGGCCCTGGTCGGCACCGACGCCGAGGGCCTGGTCACCCTCTTCAGCGCCGGCGCCCAGCGCCTCCTCGGCTACACCACCGAGGAGGTCGTCGGCCGGCCGTTCGTGTCGTTCCTCGACCCCGGCGAGCTCGCCGCCCGCACGGCGTCCGCCGAGCGGCCGAGCAGCTTCGCGGCGCTGGCCGCGCAGATCGGGCCCTACGGCGAGACCCAGCCGCGCGACTGGACCTGGCTGGCCAAGGACGGCGGCCGCCCGGCGGTCTCGATGACGCTGAGCCGCTCGAGCGAGGCCGGCACCGGCGACGAGCGCAGCTACCTGCTGGTCGGTCGCGACGTCACCGAGCGGCGCCACGGCCAGGAGATGCTCGTCAAGGCGCTCGACACCGAGCGCACGGCGGTCGAGCGGCTCCGCAAGCTCGACCACGCCAAGAACGAGTTCGTCTCGACGGTCAGCCACGAGCTGCGCACGCCCGTCACGAGCATCATCGGCTACACCGAGATGCTCCGCGACGGCTCGGTCGTCGAACCGCTGCCCGAGCAGGTGCCGCTGCTCGAGACGATCGCCCGCAACGGCGAGCGGCTCACCGTCATCTGCAACGACCTGCTGCTCCTCGGCGGGCTCGACTCGGGAGCGACCCAGCTGGAACGCGTCGCCGTGGACCTCACCGAGCTCGCCGAGCACGCCTCCGTCTCGCTGCACCCCGTGGTCGACGGTCGCGACCTGCACCTGACCGTGACCCGCTGCGACGCGCCGATCATGGTGCTCGGCGACCCGGTGCAGCTCGAGCGGGTGATCACCAACCTGCTCAGCAACGCGGTGAAGTTCACCGAGGACGGCGGCACGGTCGAGCTGCGTCTCGAGCGCGACCTCGAGGCCGACGAGGCGTGCCTCGTGGTCCGCGACACTGGCATCGGCATCCCCGAGGGCGAGCAGCCCGGGCTCTTCGAGAAGTTCTTCCGCTCCTCGACGGCCCAGGAGCGGGCCATCCCCGGCACCGGCCTCGGGCTCTCGATCGTCGCCGGGATCGTCGGCTCCCACGGCGGCCGGATCTCGGTCGACTCCGCCCACCTCTCCGGCACGACGTTCACCGTGCGCCTGCCCCTCCACCGGTCCGCGGCCCCCGCCACCCCGCTGCGGCCGGACCCGATCACCGCCGGTCCCGCCCGGGCCGAGGAGGCCGAGGCGGCCGAGGCGGTCTGAGGGCCCGGGTACTTCGCCGAGGGTCAGGAGAGCCGGCGCGGCCACCAGAAGCGGTCGCCCAGCTTCACGGCGATGGCCGGGACGAGGACGGTGCGCACGAGCAGGGTGTCGAGCAGCACGCCGATGCCGATCACGACGCCGAGCTGGGCGAGCACGACCAGCGGCAGCACGCCGAGCACCGCGAACACCGCGGCGAGCAGGATGCCGGCGCTGGTGATCACGCCACCGGTGGCGGCCAGCGCCCGGAGCATGCCCTCGCGCGTGCCGTGGCCGACGCTCTCCTCGGCCGCCCGGGTCACCAGGAAGATGTTGTAGTCGACGCCGAGAGCCACCAGGAACAGGAAGGCCAGCAGCGGCATCCCGACGTCGATCGCGGTGAAGCCGAGCAGCTCGGTGAACACCCACCACGACGCCCCCAGCGCGGCGAAGTACGTCGCCACGACGGTCGCCACGAGGATCACCGGCGCGACGACCGAGCGCAGCAGGAGCCCGAGCACGAGCAGCACGAGGAGCAGCACGATCGGCACCACGACCATCCGGTCGCGCGCTGCCGCGTCGTGCTCGTCGATCGACTCGGCCTCCGGACCGCCGACGTAGGTCTCGTCGTACGACGAGAGGGCGTCACGGAGGTCGTTGACCGCCCCCTCGGAGGCGTCCGTGCCCGGGGCGGCGTCGAGGACGACGTCGAACCGTTGCCAGCCGTCGTCACCGTCGGTGAACTCGCCGGGCCGCACGCCCGACACCCCCTGCGCGGCCTGCACGACCTCGTCGGCGCCGGCGCGGGTGACCACGACCGTCGGCTCGGACGCGCCCGCCGGGAACGACTCGGCGAGCCGGTCGGCAGCCGTGATCGCCTCCGGCTCGTCGAGGAACTGCTCGGAGGTCGACAGCCCGGTCTGCACCTGCAGCAGCCCCAGCGACAGCCCGGCCAGCACCACGAGGGAGGCGGCGATGAGCACGCCCGGCGCCCGCCCGACCGCACCACCGATCCGGCCCCACAGCGACCCCGCGTCGACCAGCACCGGCTGGCCGACCCGCGGCACGAGCGGCCAGAAGATCCAGCGCCCGCAGAGCACGAGAGCGGCCGGGAGCGCGCCGAGCACCGTGACCGCCGCGACCACGATGCCGATCGCGCTGGCGAGGCCGAGGCCGCGCGTGGTCGGGAACGAGGTGAGCAGCAGCACGAGCACGCCCACGACGACCGTCGAGGCGCTCGAGATCACGGCCTCCGCCGTACGGCGCCAGGCCCGGGTCATCGCGACGTACCGGTCCTCGTGCATCTTGAGCTCGTCGCGGTAGCGGGAGATCAGCAACAGGGCGTAGTCGGTGCCCGCGCCGAAGACCAGCACCGAGAGGATCCCGACCGTCGACTCGTCGAAGGGGACGCCGAGGAGGTCGAGACCCTGGGTGGCCAGCACCGCCGCCACCCGGTCGGCGATGCCGACCACGGCCAGCGGGACGATCCAGAGCACGGGGCTGCGGTAGGTGATGATCAGCAGCACCGCGACCACCAGCGCCGTCACGAGCAGCAGCCGCGTGTCGGCGCCGTCGAAGACGGCGGAGAGGTCGGCCGTGATCGCGGCCGGACCGGTCACCTGCGCGGTGACCCCGTCGGGCAGTCCGTCGTCCACCGCGGCCCGGAGGTCACCGACCGCCTCGCTGACCGCGGCGTCGCCCTGGGCGTCGATCGCGGTGATGCCCAGCGCAGCGGTGCCGTCCTCGCTCGGTTGCAGCGGCACCCGGCTGCCGGTCGCCGCGGCGAACGAGCGGCCGATCTCGTCGAGGTCCGCCTGGCTGAGCTGGCTCCCGTCAGGCGCGGTGTAGAGCACGACGGCCGTCGCGTCGTCCCCGGAGGGGAACTGGTCCTGGAGCTCGACGACCCGGGTGCTGTCGTATCCGGCTGGCAGCACGTCGGTGGGCTCGGCGTTCACGTCGGCTTCGCCGACGAACACCAGCACCGCCGCCGAGGAGGCCAGGAAGAGCAGGAGCAGGGCGACGGCGCGGCGCGGGGTGAGGCCGGTGCGGGGCTCGGACAACGTAGACTCGCTCCTCAGGTTACGAAGAAGATTGCCAAGAAGGTTAGCAAGTTGGTGAAGGATACCGCCCGTCGGCCCCCCGCCTCCCCCGTGGAGGCGCGCGTCGGCCTGCCCGCGGCATCCCTGCAGACCCCGTCGCTGCGGCTCCTGCGCGAGCTGCTCGACGTGGCCGCCCAGGTCCCGGCGGCGGTGGCCCGCCGCGCCGACCTCAGCCACAACGAGCTGCAGACGCTCGAGCTGCTCTTCGAGGGCCCGACGGGGCCGGCCGACCTCGCGCGCCGCCTCGGCGTCACCACGGCGGCCTCGTCCGGCATCGTCGCCCGCCTCGAGTCCCGGGGGCACGTGGCCCGCACCCCGCACGTCTCCGACGGGCGCCGCCACCAGGTCGCGATCACCGAGTCGGGGGCCGCCGAGGTGATCGGCCACCTCGCCCCGATGTTCGCCGGCCTGCACGAGGTCGACGCCGGGCTCGACGACGACGAGCGGGCGGTCGTCGAGGCCTACCTCGTCGGCACCATCGCGGCGCTCCGTCGGCTCCTCTGAGGCCGGCGCCCGGTCAGACGACGGTGTCGTCCGCGGGGGCGTGCTCGATCCGGGCGGCATGCACCCGGGCGTGCTCGATCGCGTGCGGGGTGGAGTCGAAGAGGTGGTGCTCGTGCGCCAGCCGGTCGTGCACGCCGAGCTGCCGGAGCACGTGCTCGTGCTGCGGCTGCACGCCCGAGAGGAGGACGGTGACGCCCCTGCCCTCCAGGCGGCTGATCGTGTCGGCGAGGACGTGGGCGCCGGTGGCGTCGATGGTCGAGACCCGGGCCATGCGCAGGATCACCACGCGGACGTTGCTGATGTCGGACAGCTCGAGGAGGAAGTCGTGGGCCGCGGCGAAGAAGAGGGGACCGTCCATCCGGTAGGCGACGATGTGCTCGTCCAGCAGGGCCCGTTCCTCGTCGCTGCTGTCCCCGGCGTCGAGGGGGGTCTCGTCGAGGCGCGCGGTCTGCGCGGTCTGCCGCAGCGCGAAGAACCCGGCCACCACCAGGCCGACGATCACCGCCGTGACCAGGTCGAACAGGATCGTCGCCGCCACCGTGACGGCCAGGACGGCAGCGTCGCCCCGGGTCGACCGCAGCAGCGCGACCAGGCTGGACACCCGCACCATGTGCAGGGCCGTGGCGATGAGGACGCCGGCGAGCGCGGCCAGGGGGATCCGGGAGACCCAGCCGGCCGCCACCACGACCACGGCCAGGAGGAACACCGCGTGGGTCACGGCGGCCAGTCGCGACGTCGCCCCCGCGCGGACGTTGACCGCGGTGCGGGCGATCGCGGCGGTGGCCGGGATGCCGCCGAACAGCGGGGACGCCAGGTTGGCGAGCCCCTGGCCGAAGAGCTCGCGGTGGGGATCGTGCCTCTGACCCACGCTCATCGCGTCGGACACCGTCGCGGAGAGGAGGCTCTCGAGCGATGCGAGGGCGGCGACCGCGATCGCCGGCAGGACCAGGACGTCGAGGTCGCCCCAGGGGACGTCGGGCAGGTGGGGCGCAGGCAGCCCGGCCGGGATGGTGCCGATGGTGGCGGCCCCCAGCCCCAGGCCGGCGTTCAGGGCGGTTGCCACGACGACCGCGACCAGCGATCCTGGCAGCCGTGGGAGCACCCGGGCCAGCCCCTGGATCGTCACCATCACGGTCCCCGCCAGGAGCGGGGCCACCCAGACGGGGCCTTCCAGCCAGGTCCTGATCGCTCCACCCGCCTGGACGAGCACCTGGTCGCCCTCGCCGGGCACGCCCAGCGCTGCGGGCAGCTGCTGGAGCGCGATGATGGCGGCGATGCCGAGGGTGAACCCCTCGACGACCGGCACCGGCACGTACCGGATGAACCGGCCCGCTCCGGTGTACCCCAGGCCGATCAGCAGCAGGCCCGCGAGCAGGCCGACGACGAGCACGCCGTCGGCACCGTGCGCGGCGACGATCGGGACCAGCACCACGGTCATCGCGCCGGTCGGACCGCTGACCTGGACCCGGCTCCCGCCGAAGACGGCGGCCACCACTCCCGCCACGATCGCCGTGACGAGGCCGGCTTCTGCCCCCATGCCCGAGCTCACGCCGAAGCCCAGGGCGAGCGGCAGGGCGACGAGCCCCACCATCAGGCCGGCCATCAGGTCGCGGCCCGGCCGGGCACGGGTCCAGTCGCTGCGACGCGGGAGGAGGGCGAGCGTGCGGTCCCGGCCCTGACGGCCCCACTGGACGGCCCGCTGCGCCCGCGAGGACGGACCCGTCATCGGGAACCGGTGCTGGTCGGCAGGTCGCTGTCAGTGTCCGGCTCCACGTGGACCAGGCCCGAGAGGATGCGCCGGGCGGCCAGCAGCAGGTCGCGCACCTCGGGCGTGCTGACCGAGTAGACGACCTCGCCCGACTGGCGGTGGGACACCACCAGCGAGGCCCGGCGCAGCACCGCGAGCTGCTGGGAGAGGTTGCTGGGCTCGATCGTGATCTTCTCCAGCAGCTCGTGCACCGCGTGGTCGCGCTCGGAGAGCAGCTCCAGGATCCGGATCCGGGCGGGGTGGCCCAGCGTCCTGAAGAACTCCGCCTTCGCCTGGTACAGCGGCACGCTCATGCTCGACCACCCTGCAGCTCGTTGTGCCCGGCCGCCGTCCGGCCGTCACATGAAGACTACATCAGTTGCACACTTCTTCATGTCGTGGACGCCCAAGCAGCCGCTCCCCCGCCGCCTCAGCGGCGGGGACGGACCTCCTCGAGGCGCGCGGCCTCGACGGTCCACTCCCAGAAGCGTCGGCGTTGCTCCTCGGTCGGCCGGGTCCGCCGCACCAGGCTGGTCGGGCGTCGGCGCCGGTCGTGCCAGAGGCCGCCGGGTTCGGGCGTGGGGCGCACCGCCAGCAGCCAGATCGTCGTGTCGGCGCCGCCCTCGGCGTCGCGCAGCACCGGCCCGGTGAGCCTGCGGAAGGTCGGCAGCGAGGTCTGCACGCCGGGGGTGTCAGCCCACCCCGGGTGGGTGGCGTGCACCGAGACGCCGTGCCTGCCCCAGCGCTCCTGCAGCACCGGCAGCAGCTCGACCTGCGCCCGCTTGCTCCTGGCGTACGCCGTGGCGGGGGCGTAGTCACCGCGCAGGTACTGGGGGTCGTCGACCGGCAGCGCCTGGGAGTACATGCCCCCCGACGTCACCAGCACCACCCGCGCCCCGGGCCGCAGCGCCGGGAGCAGCTCGTCGGTCATCACGACCGGGCCGAGCACGTGCACGGCCATGGTCAGCTCGTGGCCCTGCGGCGACAGCGTCCGCACGGGCGGCATCGAGCCCGCGTTGTGCACCAGTGCGTCGAGGCGCACCCCCGACCCGACCAGCTCGCGCGCGAACCGTCGTACGTCGTCGAGGTCCCCGACGTCGCAGCGCCACACCCTGACCTCGACGCCGGGGTGGCGACCGCTCAGGTCAGCGGCCAGCTGCCGGCCCTTCTCCTCGTCGCGGACGACGAGGTGCACGTCGCCGCCGAGCGCCGCGACGCCCTCGGCGGTGGCGGTGCCCAGGCCCGAGGTCGGTCCGGTGACGGCCACCGCACGCCCCTGCAGGGCGCCCGGTGCGGGGTCGGGCGGCCACCCGGGCAGGTGCCGGCGCACGGCCAGGCCGACCTTGGAGTAGCCGGGGGCCACCGTGCGGTCGAGCACGGTGTCGACGACGCCGCCGACGACGGTGAGAGCGTTGCTCAGCATGCTCCCGACGCTAGCGAGACCGCCCAAGGCCGGTGGGGAGGAAAGGAAACCGGGCCCGGGGCCAAAGCCTCTGGTCATCGCTGGGCGTGCGAACCAGCATGAGGGCAGGGGTCAGCGCCGACGGGTCCTCGGCGGCGCTGAGCAGCACTGCACAGGAGGTACGCCATGCTCCTGCACACCAGGTCGCGCCGCCTGACGCCGCCGGCGGGAGTCCGCAGGGGCCTCGTGGCAGTGCTGGCCGTCACGGCTGCCCTGACCGGATCCGCTCTGCAGACCTCGCCGTCGAGCGCGGAATCCATCACTCCGGTCATCATCGTCGCCCCAGCGTTCGCCCATCCCCAGCAACGGGTCGCCGTCGTGGGTTCCGGGTTCGTGGCCGGCGAGACCGCGGCGGTCACGCTGGACCAGCAGGACATCGGGTCGGCGACGGTGGACGGCTCCGGCTCGTTCGTCGTCTCGTTCACGGTGGGTGCCGACGCCACCTACGGCGAGCACACCGTCGAGGCGACCGGTCAGACCGGTGGCGACGTCGCCCGGACCGTGCTGAACGTCCGGAACAACTGGTCACAGTTCATGCGTGCGGGCCCGCACCAGGGCTACAACCCGTACGAACGCACGCTGACGCGGGACAACGTCGCCAACCTGTCCACGGCGTGGCGCTTCGAGTACCCCTCGACGTGCACCAGCCGCGCCGGCCCGTCGATCGTCAACGGCCGGGTCTACGTCGGCAGCTCCTGCGGGGTGCTCTTCGTCGTCGACGAGAACACCGGTCAGCTGCTGTGGCGGCGATCACTGGGCGCCACGATCGACGGCGTGCCGGCCGTTTCCCATCACCGGGTCTTCGTCGCGACAGGCGGGAGGAACAGCGCGCTCTACGCGCTCGACGCCGAGACGGGTCAGCGTCTGTGGACCCGGTCCCTGCCGGGCACGGCCTCCCCGACGTCGACCACCGTGCGGGACGCTCTCGTCTACCAGACGAGCGACGAGGGCAACGTGGTGGCGGTGAGGACGAAGAACGGCAAGGTGCGCTGGCAGCGACACCTTCCCGGCGTCCTGCGATCCACGGTGCTGGTCACCGAGGGCGCCGCCTACGTGGGCTCCTCCAACGGCTACCTCTACGCCCTCCACGCCCGGACCGGGGACCTGCGGTGGCGCGGGGACACCGGCGGGCCGATCCTCCACAGCTCCCCCGTGCGCGTCGGGGAGACGGTCGTGATCGGCTCCGACACGCACACACTCGTGGCGTTCGACCGCGGCGGTTGTGGCGCCTCGAGCTGCTCCCCCGCGTGGCACTCGCGCGGCCTCGTAGCGGGATCGGGTACGCCGACCACTGCCTACGGCACGGTCTTCGCCGCTGAGCGCCGGACCGTGGCCGGGTCGAGCGTGCTCGACGCGTTCCCCGCCGCCGGGTGCGGGGTGAGCGTCTGCGACGCCCAGTGGAGCGTCAACCTGCCCGGCGGCCGTGTCGACCGTGGCGGAGCCGCGGCGGGACACGTCGTCTACCTGACCACGGCTCACACCCGGGTGGTTGCCGTGGACAGCGCGACGGGTGAGGTCCTGTGGACCTACCAGGAGGCCAGCGACCAGGTGGGCAGCACCGAGCCGGTGGTCACGGACGGGACCCTGTTCCTGAACCTTCCGGGGAGCAGGGCACTCCTCGCCCTCCGGCCGCCCGCCTGATGCGAGCCCCGGGGGTCACGCGCGGTTGACCGCCGAGATGACCGCCTTGAGCGAGGCCGTGACGATGTTGGGGTCCAGGCCGACGCCCCAGTAGATCTGCCCGCCGACCGCGCACTCGACGTACGCCGCCGCGATGGCGTCGCCACCCGAGCTCAGCGCGTGCTCGGCGTAGTCGAGCACCCGCACGTCCCAGCCGCGCTCCTGGGCGAGCGGCAGCTCGTTGACGGCGTTCACGAACGCCGCGATCGGGCCGTTGCCCTCGCCGGTCAGGGTGGTGAGCTCGCCGTCGACGTAGACGTTGACGCTGAGCTGGTCCTTCTCCCCCGCCGCCGAGGAGGTGTGCACCGAGTTGAGCTTGAGCGGCGCCTGCCGGTCGAGGTACTCCGCGGAGAACGCCGACCAGATCTGCTCGGGGGTCATCTCGCCGCCCTGCTCGTCGGTGTGCTCCTGCACCACGCGGCTGAACTCGATCTGCGCCCGGCGGGGCAGGTCCAGCTTGTGCTCGGCCTTGAGGATGTAGGCAACGCCACCCTTGCCCGACTGGCTGTTCACCCGGATCACGGCCTCGTAGGTGCGGCCGACGTCCTTGGGGTCGATCGGCAGGTACGGCGCCTCCCAGGCGACCTGCTCGACCGGCACGCCGGCCTCGCCGGCCTGCCGGTCGAGGTCCTCGAGCCCCTTCTTGATCGCGTCCTGGTGGCTGCCAGAGAACGCGGTGTAGACCAGGTCGCCGGCATACGGGTGCCGCGGGTGCACCGGCAGCTGGGTGCAGTACTCCACCGTGCGCCGGATCTCGTCGATGTCGCTGAAGTCGATCTGCGGGTCGATCCCCTGGCTGAACAGGTTCATGCCGAGGGTGACCAGGCAGACGTTGCCGGTGCGCTCGCCGTGGCCGAACAGGCACCCCTCGACCCGGTCGGCGCCGGCCATCATCGCCAGCTCGGTGGCCGCGACGGCGGTGCCGCGGTCGTTGTGGGGGTGCAGGCTGATCGTGGTGTGCTCGCGCCGCGTGAGCTGGCGGGAGAACCACTCGATCTGGTCGGCGTACACGTTGGGCGTGGCCATCTCGACGGTGGCCGGCAGGTTGAGGATGATCTCGCGCCCGTCGTCGGGCTGCCACACGTCGGAGACCGCCTCGCACACCTCGACCGAGAACGGCAGCTCGGTGCCGGTGAAGATCTCGGGGCTGTACTCGTAGCCGATCACGGTGGCGTCGAGGTGGTTCTCGGCGTGCTTCATCACCAGCTGCGTGCCGCGGACGGCGATGTCCTTCACCTCGTCCTTGCCGGCGTGGAAGACCACGCGGCGGAACAGCGGCGCCAGCGCGTTGTAGAGGTGGATGTTGGCGTGGTGCACGCCGACCAGGCTCTGCACGGTGCGCTCGATCAGGTCCTCGCGGGCCTGGGTCAGCACCGAGATGGTGACGTCCTCGGGCACCTTGTCCTGCTCGATCAGCTGACGGACGAAGGAGAAGTCGGTCTCGCTCGCGCTCGGGAAGCCGACCTCGATCTCCTTGTAGCCCATCCGGACCAGCAGGTCGAACATCGCCATCTTGCGCGCCGGCGTCATCGGGTCGATGAGCGCCTGGTTGCCGTCGCGCAGGTCGGTCGACAGCCAGCGGGGCGCCTGGGTGATCGTGCGGCCGGGCCACGTGCGGTCGGGGAGCTCGACCGGCGGGAAGGCGCCGTAGCGGTGCACGGGCATGCCGCTGGGACGCTGGGTGTTGCTGAACCGGCTCAGCGTCGAGCCGAACGGGTTGTTCTCCTGCAGTGTCATGGGGTCCTCGCTGGGGGTCCTGGCTGGGGCCTGGGGATCGGGCGCCGGTGCACAGCACGCACTCCGCAGCGAGGGGGTCCGGCTGTCAGACCTCGCTGCGGCAGCGAAGGAGGAGGAAGCTGCACATCATGACGGGCACCACCATAGCCCGGGGCCGCGTCCCTCGGCGAACGCGTCCGGGGAACGACCGGACCGGGCGGATGCCCGGCCGCCTGCCCGGGTAACAGGGGGGATGAGCAGCACGACGAGGCACATCGACGCCACGCCCGAGCACGTCTGGGAGGTGCTGGCCGACGGCTGGCTCTACCCCCTGTGGGTGGTGGGGGCGTCCCGGATGCGGGAGGTCGACGACCACTGGCCCGAGGTCGGCTCGCGCCTGCACCACTCCGTGGGGAGCTGGCCGGCGCTGCTGGACGACGACACCGAGGTGCTCGAGGTCCGGCCCGGCCGCTCGCTGACGCTGCGCGCCCGGGGGTGGCCGGCCGGCGAGGCGCACGTGGAGATCCACCTCGAGCCGGCGGGACGTGGTACGACGGTGCGCGTGGTGGAGGACGTCGTCGCCGGCCCCGGCCGGTTCGTGCCGCAGCCCCTGCGCGCGCTGCCGATCACGTGGCGCAACGTCGAGGGGCTGCGTCGGCTCGCCTACGTGTGCGAGCGGCGCCCGTGACCCGGGCCCACGACGCGATCGTCGTCGGAGCCGGCCCCAACGGGCTGGTCGCCGCGAACCTCCTCGCCGACCGGGGGTGGTCGGTGCTGCTCCTGGAGCAGCAGCCGCAGGTCGGGGGCGCCGTGGCCAGCGCCGAGGACGTGCACCCGGGCTTCGTGCACGACACGTTCAGCGCGTTCTACCCGCTCGGCGCCGCGTCGCCGACGATCCGCGGGCTCGACCTCGAGCGGCACGGACTGACCTGGCGGCACGCGCCGGCCGTGCTCGGGCACCCGCTGCCCGACGGGTCGTGGGCCCTGCTCCACCGCGACCGCGAGCGCACGGCGGCCGGTCTCGAGGCGCGGCACCCCGGCGACGGCGAGGCGTGGCTCACCCTGTGCTCGGACTGGGACGCCGTCGCCGACCACCTCGTCGGCGCGCTGCTCACCCCCTTCCCGCCGGTGCGGCACGGGCTGGGCCTGCTCCCCCGCCTGCGCAAGGTCGGGGGGCTGCGCTTCGCGCAGACCCTGCTGACGCCCGCGGTCGAGCTCGGCCGCAACCGATTCGGCGGCGAGCACGCCCGGATCCTCCTCGCCGGCAACGCCGGCCACGCCGACATCCCGCTGACCGCGCCGGGCTCCGGCCTGATCGCCCTCCTGCTGGTGATGCTGGGCCAGACCGTCGGCTTCCCGGTGCCGGAGGGCGGCGCAGGCCGACTGGCGACCGCCCTGCGTGACCGCTTCACCAGCCTCGGCGGCGAGGTGCGCTGCGAGGCGGAGGTGACGCGGGTCGTGGTCGACCGCGGCCGCGCGACCGGCGTCCGCCTCGCGGACGGCACGTCGTACGACGCGCGGCGCGCGGTGCTCGCCGACGTGGCTGCCCCCCACCTGTTCGGCGGCCTCGTCGCCGCGGACGACCTGCCCGCCCGCGTCGCCCACGGGATGCGGGGCTTCACCATGGACCCCGGCACCGTCAAGGTCGACTGGGCGCTCGACCGCCCCGTCCCGTGGGCATCGCCTCCCGAGGTGGCGCCCGGCACGGTGCACGTGGCCGACTCGGTGGAGGACATGTCGGAGTCGCTCGACCAGGTCAACGCCGGCACGGTGCCCGACCGGCCCTTCATGCTCGCCGGACAGATGACGACGAGCGACCCGAGCCGGTCCCCCGCCGGCACCGAGTCGCTGTGGGCCTACACGCACGTGCCGCAGGGCTCGACCCACGACCCCGCCGACCGCGACCGCGTGGCGGACCTGATGCAGGCGCGGTTCGAGCGGCTCGCCCCGGGCTTCGGCGACGCCGTGCTCTCCCGGCGGGTGCTGGGGCCGGTCGACCTCGAGGCCCGCAACGCCAACCTCGTCGGCGGCGCGGTCGGCGGCGGCTCGGCACAGCTGCACCAGCAGCTGGTGTTCCGGCCGGTGCCCGGGCTCGGACGCGCCGAGACCGGGATCGCGGGGCTCTACCTCGCGTCGGCGTCGGCGCACCCCGGTGGCGGGGTGCACGGGGCCTGCGGGTCCAACGCCGCGCGCGCGGCGCTGCTCCACGACCGGGTGCGGCGGCTCACTCCGAGCGCAGGTCGTCGAGGGCGTTGAGCAGGAGGTCGAGCCCGAACTCGAACTCGTCACGGAAGTCGTAACCGGGCTGCATCACCACCCCGGTGGCGAGCTCGACGAGGTGGGGGTACTGCCCCGAGGCCAAGTCCGCCATCATCGCCTCGGCCACCTCGCCGGCGCCCTCGGCCTCCTGGAACGGCAGCGAGGTCTCCGTGACGGCGACGCCGTAGACGTACGCGTCGAGCACGGCGTACGCGTGGCCGGCCATGCGCACCGAGAAGCCGCCGGCCCGCAGGGTGCCGAGCATGGCGTCGTGCTGGCGCAGGTTCTCCGGCCCCGGCGTCGTCCGCGACTCGAGCAGCGCGACCGCCCACGGGTGGCGGACCAGCGCCGCCCGGGCGGACGTCGCGCGACGGCGCACCTGGGTGCGCCAGTCGCCGTCGGGGTCGGGCAGGTCGATCTCGGCGAAGACCAGGTCGACGATGCCGTCGAGGATCTCCTCCTTGTTCGCCACGTGGTAGTAGACCGACATCGGCTTCACGCCGAGCCGCGTGGCCAGCGAGCGGATGGTCAGGCCGGCGACGCCGTCGGCGTCGGCGACGTCGACCGCCGCCCGCAGGACCCGGTCGCGGGTCAGCGGCTGACGCTCGGGGGCGGGGTCGGTGGGTGCTGGTGCGGACATCGTGGGTCGCACCCTAGCAGGATTCGTACTTTGTACGGTACGGTCCCCGTACTTAGTACGAACCCTCCGACCCCGGGACCTCCGATGACCTCCGCCACCCCCTCCCAGCACCGCCCCCCGCACCCCTCGGACCACTCCTCGCAGCTGCGCGACCGCGCGGTGACCCAGCGCCGCTACGGCGACAGCGACGTGCTGCGCCTCGAGACCGTCGACCGCCCCCGGCCGGCGAAGGGCGAGGTGCTGCTGCGCGTGCACGCCGCCGGCCTCGACCGCGGCACCTGGCACCTGATGACCGGCCGGCCGTACGTGATGCGGCTCGCCCTCGGCCTGCGCGCCCCGCGTGACCCCGTCGTCGGCCGCGACGTGGCGGGCACGGTGGTCGAGGTCGGCGAGGGCGTCACCCGCTTCGCCGCGGGCGACGAGGTGTACGGCGCGGCGCGCGGCTCGCTGGCCGAGCACGCGGTCGCCCGCGAGGCCCGGCTCGCCCCGAAGCCCGCCGGCCTGGGTTGGGAGCAGGCCGGCGTCGTCCCGATCTCCGGCCTCACGGCGATCCAGGCGGTCGAGGCGGCGCGCATAGGGCCCGGCCAGCGGGTGCTCGTGCTGGGCGCCTCGGGCGGCGTCGGCACCTACGCCGTGCAGCTCGCCGTGGCGCTCGGGGCCGAGGTGACGGGGGTGTGCAGCGCGGCCAAGGCCGACCTCGTCCGCTCGCTGGGCGCCACGTCGGTCCTCGACTACCGCGTGGACGACCCGGCCGACGGGACCCAGCAGTGGGACGTGGTGCTCGACATCGGGGGCAACCCGTCGATCCGCCGCCTGCGCCGCATGCTGACCCCGACGGGCACCGCCGTGCTCGTCGGCGGGGAGGAGGGCGGCCGGTGGACCGGCGGCATCGGCCGGTCGCTGCGGGCCGCGGCGCTCTCGCCGTTCCTCCGCCAGCGCCTGGTGATGCTCGCCTCGCGCGAGGACGGCCGCGTCCTCGAGCGGCTCGCGCCCCACCTCGAGGCCGGCACCGTGGTGCCCGCCGTCGACTCCGTGCACCCCCTGGCCGAGGCACCGGCCGCGATGCGCCGGCTCGAGGCCGGCGAGGTGCGCGGCAAGGTCGCGATCTCCGTCGCGTGAGGAGGCGCGTGGTGGGTACGTCGTCCCATGCCCCCCGCGCCCGACGGTCTCGCCGTCCGCACGCTCGACTTCGACGGCCTGCCCATCGCCTGGGACTCCCGGGTGCTGGAGCCGCGCCCGTGGACGGCCGCGCAGTCGCGCTGGGCGGCCGAGCTGGCGTCGGGCCTCCCGGCCGGGCCGGTGCTCGAGCTGTGCTGCGGGGCGGGCCAGATCGGCCTGCTCACCGCGGCGCTCTGCGGCCGTGACCTGGTGGCGGTCGACCTCGACCCCGCTGCCTGCGAGCTGACCCGCATGAACGCGGCGGCCGCGCGGCTCGGCGACCGGGTCGAGGTGCGCGAGGGCGACCTCGCCGAGGTGCTGGGCGCGCACGAGCGGTTCCCGCTGGTCGTCGCCGACCCGCCGTGGGTGCCGCGGGCGCAGGTCGGGCGCTACCCCGACGACCCGGTGCTCGCCATCGACGGTGGGCCCGACGGCCTCGACGTCGCACGACACTGTCTCGGCGTGGCCGAGCGGCACGTGGCGCCGGGCGGCTCGGTGGTGCTCCAGCTCGGCACCTCCGCCCAGGCGGCCCGGCTCTCGCAGGAGAGCCCCTCCCTCGCCGTGCGTGAGGTCAGGTCCGCGGAGGGCGGCGTGCTGGTCCGCCTCGACGCCCCGGCCCGCTGACCCCCAGGGCCCGGCTGGGCCCTCAGGGGCGCTGCTCGGGCGGCAGCACCTTGTGCGTGCCGTCGCACCACGGCAGCCGGCCCGAGCGGCAGCAGCGGCAGACCGCCGTGACCGGGCGGGTGGTCGTGTGCCGGGTGCCGGCGTCGTCCACCACGACGTGCTCGCCCCGCAGCAGCATCGGCCCGCCGGGGCAGAGGACCACGTCGGCGGGCCCGTCGTCCGCCCGCCCGCTCACGCCGCCACCCCCTGCCGCTCGAGGAAGCGCCCCGCCACCCGGTCCTCGAGGTCGAGGCAGCTGAAGGCGCCGAGGAAGACGTCGTCGAGGAGCTGCGGCTCGTCGGCGAGGAGGGTGCCGGCCAGCGACCGCACGGCGAGCTGCTCGTGCACGGCGTCCGCCTCCACGTGCTCGGAGTAGTAGTCGACCAGCTCCTGCGCCAGGCCGAGCCGCTCGAGCCCGAGGGCCATCCGGCGCGAGGGCAACGAGCTGGTCGCCTCGAACGCCGCGAAGTGGCCGACGGCGGCGCCGCGCAGCCTGCGGTGCAGGCCGAAGAGGGTCATCGCGGCGTTCTGCTCGAGCACCTCGGCCGGCACCTCGTCGACGTAGGCGCCGTGCTCGGGGCGGAGCCCGCACGCGGCCATGGCCCGCGCGAAGAGCTCGCGGTGCACGCGCCCCGGGGCGCCCGCGCCGTACTCGTCGTACTGCACCTCGGCGAGCGCCGCCTGCGCCGGGGCCGGGAGCCGCGGCAGGACCCAGGTGGTCGGGTCGGCCTCCTTGAGGTGGTAGACCGACCGCCAGCGCAGCAGCTCGAGCACCTGCTCCTCGTCGGCGTGGCGGTGGACGTGGGCCGCGAGCGAGCTGCCGTCGTGGCCGGCGACGTAGGCGAAGAAGGCCTCGGCGAACGACGCCGGGTCGGCCGGGTCGTCGATCTCCGGCGTCCCGGGGAAGCGCGCGCGCAGCGTCTGCTCGAGGTCGCCGTCGAGGCGGTGCCGCACGGGCGCGAGGGCGGGGTGCCACTCCATCGCGGGGTCGACGTCCTCGAAGCCCCGGTGGTGGAGCTCGTGCAGCACCCACAGGGTGATCGCGGCGTCGTCGGTCGAGTCGGGCGCGAAGGTCTCGGGGTCAGCGGCGAGGTGGACGGGCTCGTCGGGGAAGCGGCGCAGCTGGTCGAACACGGACTCGCTCAGCGAGCCGCGGGGCCTGGGCAGGAGCATGCGTCCGGGTACCCGCGCAGGTCCGAGGGCACGCTCGTCCCTCGCCGGGCGGTCGTGAGGTCCGGAGGTCGGCATGAAGAGCCCGCGAGGGGGCACCGGTCGCGTGTGAGCGACGTGCACGAGAAGCGACGGCTGAAGCGGTCCCCCGACGAGGTCGACGAGGCTGCCGACGAGGCCGGGGTCGGCTCCCCGCTCGACCTCGAGAAGAAGTCATGGTGGTTCGTCCTGCGCAAGACGGTCCGCGAGTTCCTCGACGACCAGTGCACCGACCTTGCCGCCGCCCTCACCTACTACGGCGTGCTGGCGCTGTTCCCGGCCGCGATCGCGCTCACCTCGGTGCTCGGGCTGCTCGGGCAGGACACCAGCACCAGCGCGGTGGACGCCCTGCTCCAGGTCGTGCGCGACCTGGGCGGCGGGTCGATGGTCAGCACGGTCGAGCCGACCCTCACCGAGCTCGCGTCCAACCAGGCCGCCGGGCTGGCCTTCGTGCTCGGCCTCGCCGGCGCCCTGTGGTCGGCCAGCGGCTACGTCGGCGCCTTCGGGCGCGCCATGAACACGATCTACGAGATCCCCGAGGGCCGGCCGGTCTGGAAGCTGCGGCCGGCGATGCTGCTGCTGACCCTCGTGCTGGTCCTGCTGGCGGCTGCGGTGCTGCTGGCCCTGGTGCTCACCGGCCCGGTCGCCGAGTCCGTCGGCAACGCCATCGGGATCGGCTCCACCGCGGTGACGGTGTGGCAGTTCGCCAAGTGGCCGGTGCTCTTCGGGGTGGTCGTGCTGATCGTGGCGCTGCTGTTCTGGGGCACCCCCAACATCAAGCAGCCGAAGTTCCGGTGGGTCAGCCTGGGCGCCCTGACCGCGATCATCGCCTGGGTCGTGCTGTCCGCCGCGTTCGGCTGGTACGTCGCGAACCTGGGCAACTACGACGCCACCTACGGCGCCCTCGGCGGCGTGATCGCCTTCCTGCTGTGGCTGTGGCTGACCAACCTCGCGCTGCTCTTCGGCGCCGAGCTCGACGCCGAGCTCGAGCGCGGGCGCGAGCTCCAGGCCGGCCTGCCGGCCGAGGAGACCATCCAGCTCCCGCCGCGCGACGCGCGTGGCATCAAGAAGGCCGAGGACCGGGAGAAGGCCGAGGCCCGGCGCGGACGCGAGATCCGCAAGGGCGCCGGCAAGCGGCGGCGCGGTGTGCGTCGCCGGGACGACGACCAGGAGTGACATGACCCTCACGTCCCTGTGGCAGGACCGCCACCGGCACGCGACCCCCACCCACCCCACGGTCGACGGCGACCACGACGTGGTCGTGGTCGGCGGCGGACTCACCGGACTGACGACCGCGCTCCTGCTCTCCCGTGCCGGGCAGCGGGTGCTCGTGCTCGAGGCACGGCACCTCGGGGCCGGCACCACCGGCGGCAGCACCGCCAAGGTGTCCTGCCTCCAGGGCACCCAGCTGACCCGGATCGACCACCGCCACCCGCGCCGCCTGGCCGCGCAGTACGTCGAGGCGCAGCTCGCGGCGCTCGCGTGGGTGCGCCGCTTCTGCGAGACCCACGGGGTGCCGGCGCAGGAGCGCACGGCGTACTCCTACGCGTACGGCGAGCGCGGCGCTGCGGCAGCCCGCCACGAGGCCGACCTGGCGCGCGAGCTCGGGCTCGACGCCCGCTGGGTCACCGCGACCGACCTCCCGTTCCGCACGGCCGGTGCGGCCGCGCTCCCGGGTCAGCTGCAGGTCGACCCGGTCGAGCTGCTCGAGGCCCTGGCCCGCGAGTGCACCCAGCACGGGGCGGTCCTCGTGGAGGGCGCCCGGGTGCACCGGGTGACCGGGCGCGCCCCGGTCGAGGTCGTCACCTCCCACGGCACCGCCCGGGCCGGACGCGTCGTGATCGCCACGAACATGCCGGTGCTCGACCGCGGCGGCTACTTCGCCCGGGCCGTCCCCACCCGCTCCTACGGCCTGGCCTTCCGCACCCCCGACCGGGTGGTCGACGGCATGTGGCTCTCGGTCGACCAGCCCAGCCGCAGCCTGCGCGACGCCCCGGCTGCCGACGGCGGGACCGGCACGCTGCTGCTCGTCGGCGGCAACGGGCACACCACCGGCCGCGTGTCGTCCGAGCAGCAGCGCATCGACGAGCTGCGCACCTGGACGCTCGACCACTTCCCCGACGCGCAGGAGACGCACGCGTGGTCGGCACAGGACTACGTCCCCCACCACGCGCTCCCGTTCGTCGGCCCCCTCACCCCGCGCCGCCACGAGGTGCTCGTGGCCGGCGGCTACTCCAAGTGGGGCATGACCAACGCCGTGGCCGCCTCGCTGGCGCTGACCGCCGACCTGCTCGGCGGCCACGTCGCGTGGGCGGAGGCGATGCGGCCCTGGCACGCCTCCGAGCTGCGCGGCGCAGTGGACTCCACACGCGCCAACGCGGAGGTCGGCTGGGAGATGACCCGCGGCTGGCTGCGGCCGCTGCTCGCGGGCCGGAACGTGGACCCCGTCGAGGGCGAGGGCGAGGTGCACGTCGGCGGACCCGGGCTGCCGGTCGCCTCGTCACGGGTCTCCGGCACCGACCGGCGCGTCTCCGCCGTCTGCACCCACCTCGGCGGCGTCGTGCGCTGGAACGACGCCGAGGAGAGCTGGGACTGCCCGCTCCACGGGTCGCGGTTCGGCCCCGACGGCGAGGTCCTCGAGGGACCCGCCACCTGCGGCCTGCGTCGCCGCTGAGCCCGTCCCTCCCATCCGCCCGACCCCTCGGAGGACACCCAGGGCGACGGACGGGGGCGCCCCGGCTCAGGCGACGTTCTCGAGCACCACGGCCAGCGCCTGTCCGACGCCGATGCAGATCGCGGCGACGCCCCACCGGTCGCCGCCGGCGCGCAGGCGCGCGGCGAGCGTGCCGAGCACACGGGCGCCCGAGGCGCCCAGCGGGTGACCCATCGCGATCGCGCCGCCCCACGCGTTCACGACGTCGGGGTCCACGCCCCAGCCGTCGACGCACGCCAGCGACTGCACCGCGAAGGCCTCGTTGAGCTCCACGGCGGCCACGTCGGCCCAGGCGATGCCGGCCCGGGCCAGCGCCCGCTCGGCCGCCTCGACCGGCGCGACCCCGAAGTGCTGCGGCTCGACGGCGTGCACCCCGCGCCCGGCGATCCGGGCGAGTGGTGCCCGGCCGATGGAACCGGCGGCCGACTCGCTGCCCAGCAGCAGAGCGGAGGCGCCGTCGCTGAGCGGGGAGGCGTTGCCCGCGGTGATGGTGCCGTCGGGCCGGAACGACGGCTTCAGCCCGGCCAGCCGCTCCTCGCTCGTGTCGGGGCGGATGCCCTCGTCGCGCGCCAGGTCGACGCCCGGGACCGGGACCACCAGGTCGTCGTAGCGACCCGCGTCCCACGCCGCGGCCGCGAGGCGGTGGGAGCGGGCGGCGAACGCGTCCTGGCGCTCGCGGGAGATGCCGCTGTGCCCGGCCAGCAGCTCGTTGGCCTCCCCCAGCGAGACCGTCCACTCCACGGGCATCCGCTCATTGACCAGCCGCCAGCCCAGGGCCGTCGACACCGCGGTGAGGTTCCCCGCCGGGTAGGCCCGTGACGGCTTCGGCAGCACCCAGGGCGCCCGCGTCATGGACTCCACGCCGCCCGCGAGCACGACGTCGGCGTCGCCGGACTCGATCGTGCGCGAGGCGCTGATCGCGGCGTCCAGGCTCGACCCGCACAGCCGGTTGACCGTGGTCGCGGGCACCGACACCGGCAGCCCGGCGAGCAGGACCGCCATCCGGCCGACGTTGCGGTTGTCCTCCCCCGCCCCGTTGGCGTTGCCCCACACCACGTCGCCGACGACCGCCGGGTCGAGGTCGGGTGAGCGGTCGAGGGCGGCGCGCAGGGTCGTGGCGGCGAGGTCGTCGGGGCGCACCTCGGCGAGGGCGCCGCCGAAGCGGCCGAACGGCGTGCGCACGGCGTCGTACAGGTAGGCGGCGGTCATTGCCCTATCGTGTCGCAATGACCGAGACCCGTGACCTCGAGGCCATCGCTGCGCAGCGGGCCCGCCTGCGCGAGGCCCACCTCACCCCCGCCGGCGACCGACCGGAGTCCAGCGCCCGCGGACTGCACCACACGGCGCTGATCAGCAGCGACGTGGAGGCGACGATCCGCTTCTACCAGGGCGTGCTGGGCTTCCCGCTCACCGAGCTCATCGAGAACCGCGACTACCCCGGCTCCTCGCACTTCTTCTTCGACATCGGCAACGGCAACCTGCTGGCGTTCTTCGACTTCCCCGGGTTGGACGTCGGCCCGTACGCCGAGGTGCTCGGCGGCCTGCACCACGTCGCGATCTCGGTCGAGCCCACGCGGTGGGAGGAGCTCGGCCGGCGCCTCGCCGAGGCCGGTGTCGAGTACGTCGTGCACAGCGAGGTGTCGATGTACTTCACCGACCCCGACGGGGCCCGGATCGAGCTGATCGCCGACCCGCTCGGCGAGATGTACGGCGAACAGGTGCTCTGAGCGGGAGCTCCACGGTCTCGACAGGCTCGACCGACAGGGTCAGGCCGTGAAGATCACCGTGACGTCGTACTCCACGGGGTACCCGCGCGCCCCCGTGGCATTCGGGGAGGGCAGCAGGGCAGACTTCGCCCTGCCACCGACGGGGAGGAACGACCCATGACGGACGTCTACGTGCACGTCGGCCTGCCGAAGACGGGCACCACGACCATCCAGGCGGCACTGGACGCGACGGCCGGCGAGCTCGCCGCGGCCGGCGTGCTCTACCCGGGCGGGCGCGAGGGGCAGCGGCTGGCGGCCTTCGACCTCGTCGGCCAGCGGATCGAGGGTGACGAGCGGCAGGTGGCCGGGGCCCTGGCCCGCCTCGTCGAGGAGGTCGACGCCCACGACGGCACCAGCGCGGTGTTCTCCGACGAGGAGCTCGGCTTCGCCCGGCCCCGCCAGGCCAAGCGCCTCGTGCAGAGCCTGGGTGCCCACCGGGTCTTCGTCGTGGTCGGCGTGCGCGACACCGCCCGCACCCTGGTCTCGAGCTGGCAGCAGACGGTGGCCATGGGCAGCACGCACACCTGGCGCGAGTACGTCGGGGGCGTGCGCGACGTCGCCGGGGACACCGCCGCCTCCGACGACGGCGGCGACTCCGGAGGCGCCGTCTCGGAGGGGACGCGGTTCTGGCTGCGGCACGACCTGCTACGGGTGATGGACGTCTGGGGGGCCGCGGTCCCCGCCGACCGGATCCGCGTGGTGACGGTGCCGCCGCGAGGCGGCGATCCGGCTGCGTTGCTGCAGCGCTTCGCCGAGGCGGTCGAGCTGCCCGCGGGCGCCTGGGCCGACCTGGCGCCCACCGAGCGCAACGTCTCGTTCGGCGTCGCCGAGCTGGAGGTCCTGCGCCGGCTCAACGGGCAGCTCACGGACGGGCTGCCGCGCCGTCAGTACCGCTGGGTGGTCGAGCACGGGCTCCGACCGCAGTCGAGTGCCGACGCGTCCCGCCCCCTGGCCCTGCCGCCCGAGCACCTGGCGTGGGCACGGGAGCGCGACGCGCACCTCGTCGCGGAGCTGCAGCGCCGCGGCACGAGCGTGTTCGGCGACCCGGCCGACCTCCGCTCCGCCGACGCCCCGACGTCCGCGCGGCCGCTCCACGACGTCACGACCGACGAGCTGCTCGCCGCCTCGGAGACGCTCCTGGCCTCGGTGGCCCTCGCCCACGGCAAGCTCTTCGGCCGCTACCGCCAGGCCTTCTCCAAGGCCGAGGGCCGGGCCCCCTCGACCACCGACGTGCTCGGCAGCTCGGCGCGCTCGGCCGCCTTCAAGGTCAAGCGGATGGCCCACCAGAAGTCCAACCAGAGCAAGGTGCTCGGCAAGGCTGCCACGTGGTACGCCCGCCGGCCGGTCGGTCGCGACGACAGGTAGTCGCCCCGTTCGCGTGCCGCGTCGCCGGCCGCCACGAGGTCGTGGGACGAAGGTCCCGGGACCTTGGTCCCCGCCGGTCGGGGCCCCGACTCGCGAGGGTGACCGTGCCCGGGGTGTCGCCTAGGCTGCGCCCTTGAGCCGCACCCGTCGGGTGTGGCCGGAGAACACCGGGGAGGCGTCGTGCCGGGACTGGGCGCTGCCGCCGACCCCTCGTTCGACCGCTACGCGCGCATGGTGCGGCGCACGCTCGACGTACCGGTCGCCCTGGTCTCGCTGATCGAGGACGACCGCCAGGTCTTCCCGGGGGCGCAGGGCCTGCCCGAGCCCTGGCAGAGCACGCGCGAGACGCCGCTGACGCACTCGTTCTGCCAGTACGTCGTGACCGACCAGCGCCCGCTGGTCGTGGCCGACGCGCGCACCGACGGGCGGGTGTCCGACAACCTCGCCATCCCCGACCTCGGCGTGGTGGCGTACGCCGGGTGGCCGGTCACCGACCACCTCGGGCAGACCATCGGGTCGCTCTGCGCGATCGACAAGCTGCCGCGGCAGTGGAGCGAGTACGAGCTGCAGGGCCTCGCCGACCTCGCGGCCGCCTGCTCCGCGGAGATCTCCGAGCGCGTGCTGCGACGGCTGACCGACGAGGAGGCCGGGCGGACCCGCGACCTGCTCGAGCGCAGCAGCGTGCTGCTGGCGCTCAGCGACGGGCTCTTCGGCTCCAGCACCCTCGAGGAGCTCGCGATCGCGATCGAGCAGGTGGGCCACGACCAGCTGGGGTGCAAGCGGGCCGGCATCTGGCTGCGGCCGCCCGACGTGCGCGACAGCCGGCACGTCGACGTCCCGGTCCTGCGGTTCCAGGAGAACGCCCGGTCGGCGTGGCCGCGCGCCACGATCTACGCCGACATGCGGGTCGACGGCACCAACCCCATCGGCGAGGCGTTCCAGCTCCGGCAGCCGCTCTTCTTCGCCACCCACCAGGACCAGAACGACCGCTACGCCCCCCACCTGCTCTCGCACGCCGAGGAGGCGGGCGGGCGCGCGTTCCTGCCCCTGGCCGTCGAGCACCAGGTGCTGGGCACCCTGGTGCTCACCTGGCAGCAGCCGCGCCAGTTCACCGAGGACGACCGGATCACGATGACGGCGATGAGCACGTACTGCGCGCAGGCGGTGCAGCGCGCGATGCTGCTGGAGGAGCGTGAGCAGGCGGCGATCACGCTGCAGAACGCCGCGCTCAGCGAGCTGCCGGAGCCCCGCGGGCTGCAGCTCGCGGCGCGCTACCGCCCCGCCGGCGCGTGGGCGCAGGTAGGTGGCGACTGGTACGACGCCGTGGTGCTCCCCTCCGGCTCGACGGCCCTGATGATCGGCGACGTGGTCGGGCACGACGTCGACGCGGCCGCCGCGATGACCCAGCTGCGCAGCACCCTGCGCACCCTGTCGTGGGCGCTGCACGAGCCGCCCGGCCGGGTGGTCGCGCTGCTCGAGGAGGCGCTCCCCTCCCTGGGCATGGACGTGCTGGCGAGCCTCGTGCACCTGCGGCTGACCCCGGCGTCCGACCACTGGCTCGCCGAGTGGACCAACGCCGGGCACCCCGCCCCGCTGGTCGTCGACGCCGACGGACGGGCCCACTGGCTCGACCGCGAGCACCCGGACGTGCTGCTCGGCGTGGGCACCGAGCCCCGCAGCGAGCAGTCCTCGGAGCTGGCCCCCGGCAGCCGGGTGCTGCTCTACACCGACGGGCTGGTCGAGCGCCGCGGGGAGCACCTCGACGAGGGCCTGTCCCGGCTGGCGGAGACGGCCGTGCGGCACCGCGACCTCGACCCCGACGCCTGGCTCGACGCCATCATGGAGGACCTCCTCGACGAGGACCCCCTCGACGACGTCGCCGTGCTGGCCGTGCTCGCCGAGCCGTTCGGCGACCACTGACCGGCCACCGGAGCATGATCGGGACATGCCCACCCTGCTCGTCGTCCACCACTCCCCCACGCCGACCCTGACGGCGCTGACCGACGCAGTCCTCGCGGGGGCCAGGGACGAGGCGATCACCGGTGTCGACGTGGTGGTGCGGCCGGCGCTGGAGGCCTCGGCCGACGACGTGCTGGCCGCCGACGGCTACCTGCTCGGCACGCCGGCCAACTTCGGCTACATGTCGGGGGCGCTCAAGCACTTCTTCGACTCGCTGTTCCTCGAGGTGGGCGGGGCGCTCGCCGACGACGGCTCGGCCGCGGGCGGACCCGGCGGGCGCAAGCCCTACGGTCTCTGGGTGCACGGCCGCTACGACACGACCGGGGCGGTCCGCTCCGTGCGCTCGATCGTCGAGGCCCTTCCGTGGACCCAGGCCGCCGAGGTGCTGGAGGTGCTCGGCGACGTCGGCGAGCCCGAGCGGGCCGCTGCCCACGAGCTCGGCGCGACGGTCTCGGCGCTGCTCAGCCCCTGACGGCGGGGACAGCCGTGCCCGGTACGATCGCGGTTTGTCCACGTCCGGGAGGAGGAGCCCTTGCCGTATGCCGTCCGCGGCTCGGCGGTGACGTTGCTGGCCGTGCTCGCCCTCGCGGGCTGCGGCGACGACCCGCAGGGCACCGACACCGACCCGGCCCAGGTCGACGCCGTCGACCAGCCCGCGCTCGGTGCCTGCCGCGAGCTCACGCCCGACGACGTCGCCCTCCCGAGCAACGCCACGAAGACGGTCGACTGCTCCGAGCAGCACACCGCCGAGACCTTCGCGGTCGGGACGCTGCCCGAGTCGATGGACGACGCGTCGTACGACGACGCGTCGGTGGAGTCGTGGGCCAACCAGACCTGCGCCGAGGAGTTCCAGACCTGGCTCGGCGCCGACGAGAGCCTGTCGATGCGGACGCTGCTCAGCTGGGTCTGGTTCCGCCCGTCGGAGCAGGCCTGGGGGGACGGCGCGCGGTGGTACCGCTGCGACGTCATCGGCGGCAGCGAGGAGAGCACGTCGTACGTGTCGCTGCCCGACAGCACCCAGGGCCTGCTCACGCAGCGCAAGCAGGACGAGTGGCTGGTGTGTGCGGACGGCCCGAGCGTCGACGACTCGCGCAAGGTGCCGTGCTCCGAGCCGCACACGTGGCGCGCGGTGACCACGATCAAGCTGGGCGAGCCGGACGACCCCTACCCCGGTGACGCCACCGTCGAGGCGACCACCCGCGACTACTGCTCCGACTCGGTCGGGGCGTGGCTCGGCTACCCCGTCGACTACGACTTCGGCTACACGTGGTTCCAGGCCGCCGAGTGGCAGGCCGGCAACCGGCGCTCGGTGTGCTGGGCCAAGACGGAGAAGTGACCGTGCGCCGCCTCCTCGCCGCCACGACCCTGCTGGTCGCGGTGGCCGGCGCCGGCTGCTCGGGGGACGACGGGCCGGACGCGCAGCAGACGATCTCCCCGTCGATCTCGACCGAGGTCGACACGGGCTCGGCCTCGCAGACGGCCCGACCGGCGCCGCCGCCCGCGGACGACGCCTGCTACCGGCTGACCTACCGGCAGGCGCTGGCACCGACGTCGGCCCGGAAGTCCGTCGCGTGCCGCGACTCCCACACGGCGCAGACCTATGCGGTCGGCCGCCTCGACACCGTCGTGGACGGGCACCTGCTCGCCGTCGACTCCGAGCACGTGCAGGCGCAGGTCGCGCAGACCTGCCCGCGCCGGTTCGCGGCGTACGTCGGCGGCTCGACCGACCAGCGCCGGCTCAGCCTGCTGCGGGCCGTGTGGTTCACCCCGACGGTCGCGCAGTCCGACCAGGGCGCCGACTGGTTCCGCTGCGACGTGATCGCCCTCGACGGCGACGAGCGGCTCGCGCCCCTGACCGGTCGGCTCGAGGGCGTCCTCGACACCGGGGCGGGTCGTCGCCGGTGGGCGCTGTGCGGCACCGCGGAGCCGGGGACGAAGGACTTCGAGCGGGTGCTGTGCTCGGCCGGGAGCGCGCGCTGGACGGCGTTGTCGGCGGTCGGGCTGGCCGGCCTCGGCCCGTCGTACCCCGGCGAGAAGCGCGTCAGCCGCGCCGGCCAGGCCCCCTGCGAGTCGGCCGGCCGCGCGGTCGCCGACGACACGCTGAGCTTCGAGTGGAGCTACGAGTACCCCACGCGCGAGCAGTGGCAGAACGGGCAGACGTACGGCGTGTGCTGGGCTCCTGCTTGAGCGGATCCTGGTGGGATTCACCGGGCGGACCTGATCGGTGAGTGCAACACCCTGCGATTGTTGGGTGTGTCTTGTGGCTGGTCCGG
>NZ_JBHSKD010000013.1:0-4233 GCF_042657275.1 Nocardioides taihuensis | reverse complement strand
GGATCAAAATCATGAGTCAACCCCGCCCCATCACCTCACCCCGTGCACCCGCTGCGGTGGGGCCTTACGTGCAGGCGGTCGTCCACGATGGAGTGCTCTACTGCTCTGGTTCGCTTCCGCTGGATGCGGACACCAGCACCTTGGACAACGCTGATCCCGCCGCCGAGGTGACGCGCAGCCTCAGCAATCTGGAGGCCGTGTGCCAGGAAGCCGGGACGTCGCTGGACCGAGCGCTGCGGATGGGGATCTTCACCACTCGCATCGAAGCCTTCGCCGAGATCAACGGTGCCTACGCGCAATTCTTCGCAGGCAAACCGGTACCTGCACGGACAACCATCGGCGTGGCGGCGTTGCCGTTGGGAGCCGTGGTGGAGATCGATGCCATCGTCGCGTTGGCCTGATGGTGTCCACGCATGATCCAGGTATCCACGCGTGATGACTGCAGTTGGGGTGAAGGTGTGCTAGTCGATTCGTCAGTCCAAGCGTCCAGCAACAACGGGCGGTTGCTGGCGTGGCGAGAGATCGACCTCGACGCCGTTCGCCACAACGTCCGCCGGATAGCGGAGACGTGTCCCGCCGCGCAGTTGATGGTCGTGGTGAAGGCCGATGGTTACTCTCACGGCGCGCCCGAGGTAGCCCGAGCGGCCCTGGCTGCCGGAGCGACGTACCTGGGCGTTGCGACCATAGGCGAAGCGCTCGCCCTGCGACGTGCTGGCATCACCGCACCGTTGCTCGCCTGGCTGGCCGGGCCAGGCAGCCCCTACGGAACAGCGATTGCTCAGGGCATCGAGCTCGCGGCCTACTCCTGCGCACAGCTGAGCGAGATCGTCCAAGCCGCGCAGGAGCAGGGTCATGTCCCTCGGATTCACCTGAAGGCAGAGACGGGCATGTGGCGCGGGGGAGCGGCCGATGAATGGGCGCTTCTGGTGGCGCAAGCGCGCGCCCATGAAGCGCAAGGCTTGGTTCGAGTCGTCGGAGTGTGGTCGCATCTGGCGTGTGCAGACCGGGTGGACCACCCTGCGAACGACCAGCAGCGTGATTGGTTCCTTCGCGCTGTCCAGGTGGCCGAAGAAGCGGGGTTGCGACCTCGGCTACGTCATCTCGCCAACTCTGCGGCCACGTTGACACGGCCCGATCTTCACTTCGACATGGTCCGATGTGGGCTTGCAACCTATGGGGTGAACCCGCTGTCCGGCCAGGAAGCACCGGTGCAACTTCGTCCGGTCGTCACGGTGAAGGCGAGAGTCACGCACGTCAAGCGGGCTCCCGCAGGTGCCGGGGTCTCCTACGGCCATACCTATCGCACGCCGGCCTCGACAACACTGGCCTTGGTGCCGCTGGGGTACGCCGATGGGGTCCCCGTGGCCCCTTTGGAGGGAGCTCCAGTGGGCTACCGCGGAAAGTCGGTCCCGCTGGCGGGGCGCGTGTGCATGGACCAGCTGGTGCTGGATGTCGGCGACCTACAGGTCCAGCCAGGCGATGTGGTCACGCTCCTTGGCCCCGGGCGCGACGGTGAACATCGTGCCGAGGACTGGGCGGCACTCAGTGGGAGGAGCTCCTACGAAATACTGACTGGCCTGGGACGACCGCGAGTTCCGGCCATCTATGTCAACGATGAGTGAACTCGGGACCTGCCGGGCCTCGACAGCTCGGCGATGGACGGCGACGGCTACGCGGTCAGCTACGCCGACGTCGCCAGGGCTACCGACGAGCGAACGACCGACGACGGGGTGCCAGACCGCGAGCAGCTGAGGCATCGGGGCCGGCGCCACATGCCGCTGCTGCCCGTTACGGATTGAGCACGGAGAGTTGGGGAGGCGACATGTCAACGGTGAAGGCCACACAAAGATTCGTAACGCTGATTCCGGCCAAGGGGTTGACGGGGGCGAAGCGTCGGCTGGAGGTGGATCCGAAGCAGCGCCGTGCACTGGCCATGTGTTTCCTGGCGGACGCGGTTGCTGCAGCTTCACGCGCACAACTCGTGAAGGAGGTCGTCGTACTCACACCTGATCCGTCCTTGGGCGGCTTGGCTGGATCACTCGGCGCCACGTGGCTCCCCGACCAGGCAGTCGGTGGCCTCAATGCCGCCGTGCGAGACGGGGTGCGCCGCCTGCGGCATCCGGTCGGTCACGTTGCCGTCATGGTTGCGGACCTCCCTGCACTTGATGCGAGTGAGTTGGATACGGCACTCGGTCAGCTGCTCGATTCTGACAGCGGGCGGCTCTGCGTCGAAGATCGCTCTGGCGGGGGCACCACGCTACTCGCCGCTCGCGAAGCCAGGGCACTGGTACCACAGTTCGGTGAAGACTCCGCGGCACGTCACCATGAGGCGGGTTTCTCTCTCGCGACCGGGGCCCTGCTCGGCCTGCGACTTGACGTCGACACACTCGATGACTTGCGACGAGCTGCGGCCTTGCGTTCGTTTGGGCCCGTCACCGCGAGAGCACTCAGTGATCTAAGGCTGTTCGAGCGAGTCAACCGGGTAGATGGCCGTCATTCGATCTCGTTCCCTCGACGCGGTTCGATTCTGGCGGCCAGGGGCCGTCACCCCTCAGACGATGCCCACGTCCGGTCGGAAGAAGTCCCCGTCGGTGCGGACTATTTGCGGCCGTGACGGTGTCGCCTTTGGCCAATGCATGTCCGTTGTTGGCGCCACAGGATGATGCGTCTCAGCGACCATTCTGGGCCTGCGGGTGACGTCCCCGTCGCGATGGACCGCCGGTTCACACGTTCCGACATGTTCACATCTCCGTAGGCTAGGGCGGTGAGTGACATGCCGGACGAGGGGCCGTTCTTCCACGGCACGAAAGCCGATCTTCGGGTGGGCGATCTGCTCACGGCCGGCTTCCCGTCGAACTACCGGCCCGAAGTCCTGATGAACCACATCTACTTCACCGCACTGCCTGACGGCGCCGGGCTCACCGCGGAGCTCGCAGCAGGTGAAGGTGCTCCGCCACGCGTGTACGTCGTTGAGCCAACAGGGCCGTTCGAGGACGACCCGAACCTCACCGACAAGAAGTTCCCCGGCAATCCCACACGTTCCTACCGCAGCAGGGAACCACTCAGGGTCGTCGGCGAGGTGGCCGACTGGACCCGGCAAACCCCCGAGGCGCTACAGGCATGGCGCGACCGGTTGGCTGCGATCCTGCGGATGAACGCGGTGAGATCATCAACTGATCCGTGAACGAAACCGCAGACCACTCCGGGTGCGCCGACTGGCGGCGGAAGACGTACCTCCGCTGGCGCGGGCTGCGGTGTGGATGTCCGCAGGCGATGGGTAAGCGAAGGGTCGCGAGCGACGTGCCAGGGGCGAGGCTCGCCTTGATCACACTTCGTCGAAAACGCGGACTGGCCGGGGGAGCAGGCCCTAGGTTCTGCGGGCCGGGATCGATCGACCTCCGGGAACGGTACTCCCGGATCTACCGCGCGCGCCGTGAGCTGATCGACCACCTCCTGGTCAGCCACGCCCTCCGCGACGCGGCCATCCGGTCCGCAGCGCCCGCCCGCCGTTGCGCAGGTCCGTTGGCTCTGGTTCTCCGCCCTGACGCCCGCTCAGGCGCGAGCCATGCGAGAGGCCGCAGGCGCGGTACCGGACAACATCGAGCGGCACACCGCGGGGAGACAGACGTAGAGCTCTGACGGCCCGCAACGTGTTCGTCTCCGTGCGCCGAAGCGAGGCGCAACGCCCCGCCGTTCAGCGGCCGCTGACGGTGAGCGCGGCGTCGACGATGGAGGCGGTGTCGATGCCATGGATCTGGTAGGCGTCGTGCAGGTCACTGGACTGGCCGAACTCGGTGACGCCGAGGCATGAGATTGCGTCGCCACGCAGGGCGGCGAGGAACGACAGCGTGTGCGGGTGTCCGTCGAGGACGGTGACCAGTGGTGCCGGCGCCGTGGTCGGGAACAGGATGTCAGCGATGCCGCTGGCGGCGTAGGGGTCGGACGTGTGCCGAGTGCGCCCGCGGGCCGACCATGACCGGTAGACGAGGTCGGGGCTGGTCAGGCAAACGACGCCAGTGGTGACACCCTGCGCTTCGAGGGCAGCGGCGGCTTCGAGGACCTCCGGCATGAGCGCGCCAACGCCGACGAGGGTGACCTGCTCGGTGCCGGGGGCGTGGTCGGTGATCCGGTAGCCGCCCGCGACGGCGTGCGTGCGACGGCGCTCTAGGTGTACCCGGCCATGAGGTTGGTAGCAGCGGCGCGTCACCGTTGACGTAGGGAGAGCCCCCGGAT
>NZ_JBHSKD010000012.1:0-115900 GCF_042657275.1 Nocardioides taihuensis | reverse complement strand
ATCCGGGGGCTCTCCCTACGTCAACGGTGACGCGCCGCTGCTACCAACCTCATGGCCGGGTACAGCTAGCTCCTCGTCGATCCCCAAATCGGGGTAGTCGAGCCCCGCACAGGCCTGCGCGGGTCCGACGTGCTCTCTCATAGTGCCCGGGGCTCCCACGCCGGTTCTTCGGGTGACGGCCGGGCGCAGCGAGAAGTTACGGCACGTCAGAGGGAATCCACATGCGCACACGCTTGCTGTTGGCGATCACGGCGGGCCTCGCGGTCGTCAGCCAGGTCGTCGGGCTGACCCTGACCTCCGCGGAGGCGGCTGTGCCTCCCGGGGCGACCGTCGCCGCAGCAGCCGCGCCGGCGGCCGACCGGATGCCGGGCGACGTGCCGAGCAAGAAGACCCCGTGGGTGCTCGACGGCGGGGTGTACAAGATCATCCAGGTCGGCAACACGATGATCGCCGGCGGGAACTTCACCCAGGTCGCCGATCCCATGGGCGGCACGACGACGTACGCCCGGCAGAACATCGTGGCCTGGGACGTGACGACCGGGCTGGTCAGCCAGACCTTCAACCCCACCGTGGACGGCGAGGTGCAGCAGCTCCTGCCGGGCCCGACGGCGGACACCGTGTACGTCGCGGGTGACTTCACCAAGATCAACGGCAAGGGCCCCAACCACCTCCAGCTGCTCAACGTCAACACCGGCCAGGCCGTGTCGTCGTTCAAGCCGCCGGCCACCAACGGCGGCATCGAGACCATGGAGCTGCTGCCCGACAACCGGCTCTTCATCGGCGGCTTCTTCACCAAGATCGGCGGAGTCGCGCACGGCCAGCTCGCGACGCTCGACGCCACCACCGGCGCGCTGACGCCGTTCATGGACATCACCGTCGCGGGCCACCACAACACCGGCACCGGCGCCAAGGCGCCCATCGGCATCCGTGAGTCCGGCGTGACGCCGGCCGGCGACCGGATGATCGTCGTCGGCAACTTCACCAGCGTCGGCGGGCTGGCCCGCGACCAGATCGTCATGCTCGACCTGACGGGCCCGACTGCCGCGGTGTCGACGACCTGGTACACGACCGGCTACACCCCGATCTGCTCGCCCGGCGCGTTCGACAGCTACATGCGCGACGTCGAGATGTCGCCCGACGGCTCCTTCTTCGTGGTCGGCACCACGGGTGGGCCGCACACCGGCACCCTGTGCGACACGGCGGCCCGCTTCGAGACCTACGCCGTCGGCACGACGCTGACGCCGACCTGGACCGACACCTCCGGCGGCGACACGATGTGGGGCGTCGAGATCACCCAGTCGGCCGTCTACGTCGGCGGGCACATGCGCTGGATGAACAACCCCAACGGCTCCGACCGCGCCGCGCAGGGCGCCGTCCCCCGCCCGGGGCTGGTGGCCCTCGACCCGCAGACGGGCATCCCGCTCAAGTGGAACCCCGGACGCAACCCGCGCGGCGTGTCGGCGTACGAGATCTACGAGACGCCCGACGGTGTCTGGGTCGTGAGCGACACCATGTGGATCGGCGACCGCCGCTACCACCGGGAGCGGATCGCCTTCTTCCCCTACAGCGAGGGCTACAACACGGCGTCGAAGACCGCCGGCGCGCTGCCGGGCAACGTCTACGTCGGCGCACCACAGGCCGCGAGCAACGTGCTCTACCGCGTGAACGCCGGTGGAGCCGCGATCCCCTCGATCGACGGCGGGCCCGACTGGCTGTCCGACAACGGCTCCACGAGCCCGTACCACAACACCGGCAGCACGACCGCGACGTACAGCGCGCTCACCGCGGCCAGCCTCGTCAACGTCCCGTCCTCGACGCCGCTGGGCATCTGGACCCAGGAGCGCAACGACCCCACCGGCGGCAACGAGATGCAGTGGACGTTCCCGGTGGCGGCGGGGACCAACACGCAGGTCCGGCTCTACTTCGCCAGCCGCTCGACGACGACACGGCGCTTCAACGTGCTCATCGACGGTGTCACCAAGCTGTCGAACTACGACCCCAACGTCGACCCGGGTGTCAACAAGGGCACCATGCAGGCCTTCGACATCACCAGCGACGGCACCGTCAACATCGACTTCACCCACGTCACCGGCAACCCCGAGGTCAACGCGATCGAGCTGATCAACAACTCGATCGCCTCGAACGCCACCACCGCGAGCGTGGTCAGCTTCGACGGCTCCAGCGTCGCCTCGCAGAGCAGCGTCAGCACCGGCACCTTCGACTGGACCAACGTCCGCAACGCGGTGATGGTCGGCCACACGCTCTTCTACGGCCAGTCCGACGGCATGCTGTACCGGCGGTCGTTCGACGGCCAGAGCTTCGGCGACCCGGTCGCGGTCAACCCCTACCTCGACCCGCTGTGGAGCACCGTCGAGACGGGGAGCGGCCCTGTCGGCCAGACCTACGCGGGCGTGCTGCCGACCTGGTACACCCAGCTGCCCTCGGTCACCGGCATGTTCTACGCCAACGGCCGGATCTACTACACGCGCAGCGGCCAGAACTCGCTCTACTGGCGCTGGTTCTCCCCCGACAGCGGCATCATCGGCGGCATCGAGAACACCGTCACCGGTGGCAACATCACCTGGAGCAGCACGCGCGGGATGTTCCTCGACGGCTCGACGCTCTACGTCGTCAGCTCGACCAACGGCCAGCTGCTCAAGATCGGGTTCGTCAACGGCGCGCCGACCGGCACCTCGTCGGTGGCCGACAGCACGATCGACTGGCGGGGCCGCGCCGTCTTCCTGGCGTCGGTGCTGCCGAACGTCGCGCCCACGGCGGCGTTCACCGCCGACTGCACGGGCATCTCGTGCACCTTCGACGGCACCGGGTCCTCGGACAGCGACGGCAGCATCCAGTCCTACGAGTGGACCTTCAGCGACGGTGACGAGGCCGGTGGCCCGACCCCGCAGAAGGACTTCGCGGCGACCGGCACCTACGACGCCACGCTGACCGTCACCGACGACGGCGGCCTCACCTCGTCCGTGACCCACCAGGTATCGGTCGTGAAGCCGAACGTGCCCCCGACCGCGACCTTCAGCACGCACTGCGACTACCTCGACTGCTCCTTCGACGCCACGGCGTCGAGCGACAGCGACGGGACGATCGCCGGCTACGCCTGGGACTTCGGTGACGGCCAGACCGGCACCGGCAGCGCGACCCAGCACGTCTTCGACAAGCCGGGGACCTACGACATCACCCTGACCGTCACCGACGACCAGGACGCGACCGGCGGCAGGACGACGACGCAGGTCGTCGTCGGGGCTCCGGCGCCCAGCACGGTGTCGTACGTCGGTGGGGCGGTCAACCAGAGCAACACCGCCACGCCCAACGTGACGACCCCCTCGACGGTCGCGGCCGGCGACCGGCTGATCATGGCGCTGAGCCTCAACGCCACCAACAGGGTGCTGTCCGACCCGACCGGGGTGACCGGCTGGACGGTGCTCGGCACCACGACGACCGGCGGCATGCAGACCCGGGTGTACAGCAAGATCGCCACCGCGGCCGACGCGGGCAAGAAGGTCACCGTGACCCTCGACCTCGCGGCGAAGTACACGATGACCGTGGCCGACTACGCGGGCGTCCGGACGGGCACGCTCGTGACCGCCGACTTCGCCGAGACCGTGAACCGGGCCGACCACCCCTCCCCCACGGTCGACGCGCCGGCCGGCGCGTGGGTCGTCTCGTACTGGGCCGACAAGTCCTCGGCGACCACCGGGTTCGCCCTGCCGGCGTCGGTGACCGGGCGGCAGGCGCTCTGCAGCACGGGCACCGGCCACGTGTGCAGCACGCTCGCCGACTCGGGCGGCTCCGTGCCGACCGGGCAGTACGACGGGCCCGTGGCCACGGCCGACTCGAGCAGCGCCAACGCGACCTCGTGGTCGATCATCCTGCGCACGATCGAGCCGAACCAGGCCCCCACGGCCGCCTTCAGCTTCACCTGCGACGGCACCGTCTGCGACTTCGACGGCACCGGCTCGAGCGACCCCGACGGGTCGGTCGTCTCCTGGGCGTGGGACTTCGGCGACGGCGCCACGGCGACCGGCGCGACGTCGAGCCACGACTTCGGGACCACCGGCACCCGCGACGTGACGCTGACCGTCACCGACGACGAGAGCACCACCGGCTCGCTCGTCGTCCCGGTCTCGGTGACCCGTCACAACGCGGCGCCGACGGCGTCGTTCACCACGAGCTGCACGTTCCTCGCCTGCACCTTCGACGCCAGCGCGTCCGGTGACACCGACGGCACGGTCGCGTCGTACGACTGGGACTTCGGCGACGGAGCGACCCAGACCACGACGGACCCGGCGGCGAGCCACTCCTACGACCCGGGCGGTTCCTACACGGTCACGCTGACCGTGACGGACAACGACGGGGGCACGGGCACCGCGACGCGCAGCGTCTCCCCGGTCGCCGTCCGCCCGATCGCGCTGGTCGGCAGCTCCGTCAACCAGGGGAACACGACGACACCCAACGTGGTCGTGCCGGCTGGGACCCAGGCCGGTGACCGGTTGGTCCTCGTGCTCAGCGTCAACAACACCACGAGCACCGTCGCCGTGGGCGGGAACTCCGGCGTCACCGGGCTCGACCTGCTCGACTCTGCGACCGGCGGGACCATGCGCACCTTCGTGTACAGCAAGACCGCCGCGGCGTCCGACGCCGGGAAGACGGTGCGGTTCTCGCTCGACGTGGGCGCCAAGTACACCCTGACCGCGGCGGTGTACTCCGGCGACATGCTGGCCCCCCAGCTCACCAAGGCCTCCGAGACCGTGGCCACGACCTCGCACAGCACGCCGACCCTCGACGCGGCGGCCGGCGACTGGGCGCTGTCGTACTGGGCCGACAAGTCCTCGACGACGACGGGCTACACGCTTCCGGACGGCGTGACCAAGCTCCAGGCCAGCTGCGGGAGCAGCACGGGACACGTGTGCAGCGTGCTGGCCGACTCCGGGGGTCCGGTGGCGGCCGGCAGCTACGGCGGGCTCACCGCGACCGCGGACGCCGCCTCGGGCAACGCCACGATGTGGACGGTGCTGCTGCGGCAGGCGGGCTGAGCCGGCGCTGACCTGAGCGGCGACCCCGTCAGGAGGCGCCGAGCTGGCGGCGCACCTCCGCCGCGACGGCGGCGCCGTCGGCGCGGCCCTTGACCTGCGGCTGCACGACGCCCATCACCTTGCCCATGGCCTTCATGCCCTCGCCGGCGGCACCGACCTTCTCGACCGCCTCGGTGACGATGCGGGTGATGTCGTCGGGGCCGAGCTGCTCCGGCAGGTAGTCGGCGATCACCGCCGCCTCGGCCTGCTCCTTGGCGGCCATCTCCTCGCGGCCGCCGTCGGCGAACGCGGTGGCGGCCTCGCGGCGCTTCTTGGCCTCCGAGGAGAGCACGCCGACGATGTCGTCGTCGGAGAGCTCGCGCGCCTCCTTGCCGGCGACCTCCGCGTTGGTGATGGCGGTGAGGACCATCCGCAGGGTCGAGGCGCGGACCTCGTCGCGTGACTTGATGGCGGTGGTCAGGTCGCTGCGCAGTCGGTCCTTGAGGGCGCTCATGCGGGCCATTGTGGCAGCCTTGCGCCATGCCTCCCTCCGGTCCCCGTCTCCTGCGCGCGGGTCTCGCCGGTGGCGCCCTCGCCGGCGCGGCGCTCACGGCGTACGCCGCGTGGGAAGCGCGGCAGTACCAGCTGCGCGAGGTCTCCGTGCCGCTGCTGCCGCCCGGGCACCGGCCGCTGCGGGTCCTGCACCTCAGCGACGTCCACCTGACCCCCGGTCAGGAGCGGAAGCAGGCGTGGCTGCGCGAGCTCGGCGGGCTGCGCCCCGACCTCGTCGTCGACACCGGCGACAACATCGCGCACCGCGACGCGCTGCCGGCGCTCGAGCGCTCCTACGGCGACCTGCTCGACGTGCCGGGGGTCTTCGTCTTCGGCTCCAACGACTACTTCAGCCCGACGCTGCGCAACCCCTTGCGCTACCTGCTGCCCGACGACGGCAAGCGGCACACCGACAGCGCCCAGCTGCCCTGGCGTGAGCTCCGTGCTCTGCTCGAGCAGGCGGGGTGGCACGACCTGACCAACCGGCGGGACCGGATGGTCGTCGGCGACACGACGTTCGCCTTCGCCGGCGTCGACGACCCGCACCTGCGCTACGACGACCTCGGGGCCGTCGCCGGCCCGGCCGACACGACGGCCGACGTGCGGGTGGGCGTCGCGCACGCGCCGTACCTGCGGGTGCTCGACCAGTTCGCCGCCGACGGGTACGACGCCGTGCTCGCCGGGCACACGCACGGCGGCCAGGTGTGCCTGCCCGGCATCGGCGCACTGGTGACCAACTGCGACCTCGAGCCCGCCCGGGCCCAGGGGCTGCACCGCCACCCGGCGAGCTCGCGGCCCGGCGACCCGGGATCGGCCTGGCTGCACGTCTCGGCAGGCCTGGGCACGAGCCCCTACGCCCGGATCCGGGTGGCCTGCCGCCCGGAGGCGACCCTGCTGACGCTCACGCCCCGGGCCGCCTCCTGACCCGGTCTCGCGCTCTGTGGGCCGATTGGGGAGGCCCCACGCGGCTCGGGTATGCTCGCCCGTGCCCGCGGGCCGGACGGTGAGTCCGGGTCTGCAGCGGGCACTTCGGGCTGTGGCGCAGCTTGGTAGCGCGCCTCGTTCGGGACGAGGAGGCCGCAGGTTCAAATCCTGTCAGCCCGACCCACACCGGATCCCCGGTCCTCGCACGAGGGCCGGGGATCCGTGGTTTCCGGGGCCCCTCGCTTCGGCATACTCCCGCCATGGCTGACGACGACCACGACGAGCCGTCGCTCGAGCTCCCCTCCTTCGGTCTCGGACGACGCCGGGCACGCAAGGACCGGTTCGTCGAGCCCGACCCGCTGACCGCGCCCCTCGAGGAGGTGGAGGCGCACGTCGAGGAGGAGCCGGCCCCGGTGCCGGCGACCCGGCCGCTGTTCGTCGAGGAGACCGCCGAGGCAGCGCCGGCCGCGCCGGCCGCCGCCCCGGCCCCGGCCCCCGCCCCGGTCCGTGGGGCGCGCCGTCAGGCCCGGCCGAGCCGGACCCCGCGCTCGGCGGGCGGCGTCGTCGCCGTGCTCGCCACCGGGCTGCTCGTCGGTGCGCTGACGGTCGGGCTGACCTGGCTCGGCCAGCGCGGCTGCGAGGCCGTGCGGGGCACGTCGTCGTGCGGCGCGCCGGGCCTGCTCCTGCTGCTCGCGATCCTGACGGCGATGGTGCTCCTGGGCGCGGGCGCTCTGCGCCTGGCCCGCGTGCCCGACCCGGGCAGCACCGGCTTCCTCGCCGTCGGCCTGCTCACCGTGTTCGCCCTGCTGTTCCTCGTGGGCTCGCTCTTCGAGTGGTGGGTCGTGATCGCCGTCCCGCTGCTCTCGGGGCTCACCTTCGTGCTGTCGCACCGGGTGACCACGTCGTTCGCCGGCGAGGACGCCGACGCCTGAATCGCCGTTCAGGCCGACGGACCGCCCGACTACCGGACCGAATTGTCGACTTCCGGATGGTTATTTCGGTCCGACAAGGACCAATTCACGGGTTGACCCGTGAATTGCCCCCTCACCGCGCCGCGACGAGCTCCGCGATCTGCACGGTGTTGAGGGCGGCGCCCTTGCGCAGGTTGTCGTTGCTGACGAAGAGCGCGAGGCCGCGGTCGTGGTCGACGCCGGGGTCCTGGCGGATCCGGCCGACGTACGACGGGTCGCGGCCGGCGGCCTGGAGCGGCGTCGGGATGTCGCTCAGCTCGACGCCCGGGGCGGCGGCGAGCAGCTCCTGGGCGCGGGCGACCGTCAGCGGGCGCTCGAACTCGACGTTCAGCGCGAGCGAGTGGCCGGTGAAGACCGGCACCCGCACGCAGATGCCGCTGACCCGCAGGTCGGGGATGCCGAGGATCTTGCGCGACTCGTTGCGCAGCTTCTGCTCCTCGTCGGTCTCGCCGAGGCCGTCGTCGACGATCGACCCGGCCATCGGGAGCACGTTGTAGGCGATCGTGCGCGCGTACTTCTCCGGCTCGGGGAAGCTCACCGCCTCGCCGTCGTAGGCGAGCTCGCGGGCCTTGTCGCCGGCGGCGGCCACCTGGGTGGCGAGCTCCTCCACGCCCGCGACGCCCGAGCCGGAGACGGCCTGGTAGGTCGAGGCGACCATCCGCACCAGCCCGGCCTCGTCGTGCAGCGGCTTGAGCACCGGCATCGCGGCCATGGTCGTGCAGTTGGGGTTCGCGATGATCCCGCGGCCCGCCGCGATCACCTCGTCGGCGTCGCCGGGGTTGACCTCCGAGACGACCAGCGGAATCGCGGGGTCGCGGCGGAAGGCGCTGGAGTTGTCGACGACGATCACGCCGGCGTCGACGAACGTCGGGACCAGCGCCCGCGACGTCGTGGCACCCGCCGAGAACAGCGCGACGTCGAGGCCGCTGGGGTCCGCGGTGGCGGCGTCCTCCACCACGACCTCGCGGCCGGCGAACGGCAGCACCGTGCCGGCCGAGCGCGCGGAGGCGAAGAAGCGCACCTGGTCGACCGGGAAGTCGCGCTCCTCGAGGATCTGGCGCATCGCGACGCCGACCTGGCCGGTGGCACCGACGACGCCGATGTTCAGCCTGCGTGCCGCCATGTCAGCGCCCCGTCCCGCCGTACACGACCGCCTCGACCTCGTGGGCGTCGAGGTCGAACGCCGTGTGCGTCGCCTGGACGGCGGTCGGCACCTGCGCCTCGTCGACGATGACCGAGATCCGGATCTCGGAGGTCGAGATCATCTCGATGTTCACGCCGGCCGAGGCCAGCGCGGCGAAGAACCTCGCGGTGATGCCGGGGTGGCTGCGCATGCCGGCGCCGATCAGCGAGACCTTGCCGATCTGGTCGTCGTAGAGCAGCTTGTCGTAGCCGACCTCGTGCTGGAGACGCGCCAGGGCGCTCATCGCGGTCTGGCCGTCGGCACGCGGCAGGGTGAAGGAGATGTCCGTGCGGCCGGTGGCGGCCGCGGAGATGTTCTGCACGACCATGTCGATGTTGATCTCGGCGGCGGCCAGCGCCTCGAAGATCCGGGCGGCCTCGCCCACCTTGTCGGGCACGCCGACCACGGTGATCTTGGCCTCGCTGGTGTCGTGCGCGACTCCGGCGATGATGGCCTGCTCCATGGGCTGCTCTCCTGCGTCGTCGTCGGGGATGATCCAGGTGCCCTCCTTGGTGGAGAACGAGGAACGGACGTGGATCGGCATCTGGTAGCGCCGGGCGTACTCGACGCAGCGCAGGTGCAGGATCTTGGAACCCGAGGCCGCCATCTCCAGCATCTCCTCGGTCGAGACCCGGTCGAGCTTGCTGGCGGTCGGCACCAGGCGCGGGTCGGCGGTGAAGACGCCGTCCACGTCGGAGTAGATCTCGCACACCTCCGCGCCGAGAGCTGCGGCCAGCGCGACCGCGGTGGTGTCGGAGGCGCCACGGCCGAGCGTGGTGACGTCCTTGGTGTCCTGCGAGACGCCCTGGAAGCCGGCCACGATCGCGATCGCGCCGTCCGCGATCGCGGCCTCGATGCGGCCAGGCGTGATGTCGATGATCTTCGCCCTGCCGTGGACCGAGTCGGTGATGACGCCGGCCTGCGAGCCGGTGAACGACCGGGCCTGGTGGCCGAGCTGGGCGATCGCCATCGCGAGCAGGGCCATCGAGATCCGCTCACCGGCGGTGAGCAGCATGTCGAGCTCGCGCGGCGGCGGCAGCGGCGTCACCTGCTCCGCGAGGTCACGCAGCTCGTCGGTGGTGTCACCCATGGCCGACACCACCACGACCACGTCGTGACCGTGCTTGCGGGTCGCGACGATGCGCTGGGCGACCCGCTTGATCCCGGTCGCGTCGGCGACCGACGAGCCGCCGTACTTCTGCACGACAATGCCCACTGCTGCTGCTTCCCTCGAGGCCTGGCTGGTCCCGCCCGGGTGCGCGCCGTTGCGCGGGCGGCGAAGTGATGAGTCTACCGAGGCGCCGTCTCGCCGCTCTCCAGCATCTCATTGGCCGCGGCGACCCGCTCCTCCTCGCCGGTGATCTCGGCGTCGAGCCGGTCGTGTGCCACCACCGACAGCAACGCGTTGAGCGCCGCGCCGGCCAGGTTGCCCCACGACGACACGTAGGAGAACTGCCACCACCACAGGGCCTCCTCGACGTCGCCGAGCCGGTAGTGGCGCAGGCCGTTCTCGAGGTCGTAGGCGATGCTGGTGAGGTCGTCGGAGAGCTGGCTCTCCACCACCTCGGGGTCGTAGGGGTCGAACACCAGGCTGTAGGTGTCGGCACCGCCGAGCATCTCCGCGAGCCGCAGCCGCATCTGGTCGAGGTCGGGCTCGGGGCCGACGTCGGGCTGGTACTCCTCGCGCGGCGTGAAGTCGCGCTGCGCGCCGAGCCGGGCGCCGGCGAGCAGGACCTGGCTGATCTCGAGGAGGAGCAGCGAGACCGAGCGGCCGGCGTCGCCCTCCGCGGCGATCGCCTTCAGCGCGATCAGGAAGCTCTCGACCTGGTCGGCGATCTGCTGTGCGAACTCCACGGTCTCGGAGTCGTGCACGGTCTCAGTCATCGGCGGATCGCCTCCCAGCGAATGCTCGGCCCAAGGTGACCTCGTCGGCGTACTCGAGGTCGCCACCTACGGGTAGTCCACTGGCCAGCCGCGTCACGCGCAACCCGAGGGGCCGCAGCTGGCGGGTGAGATAGGTCGCGGTGGCCTCGCCCTCGAGGTTGGGGTCGGTCGCCAGGATCACCTCGGTGATCTCGCCGTCGGCGAGGCGGGTCATCAGCTCGCGCATGCGGAGCTGGTCGGGGCCGATGCCGTCGATCGGCGAGATCGCCCCGCCGAGCACGTGGTAGCGGCCGCGGAACTCGCGGGTGCGCTCGATCGCGACGACGTCCTTGTACTCCTCCACGACGCACAGCACGGCCGGGTCGCGCCGCGGGTCGCGGCAGATCCGGCACTGCTCGTCCTCGGAGACGTTGAAGCACACCGAGCAGAAGCGCACCTTGGCCTTGACCTCGATGAGCACGTCGGCGAGGCGTCGTACGTCGACCGGGTCGGCCTGCAGCAGGTGGAAGGCGATCCGCTGCGCGGACTTCGGCCCCACGCCGGGCAGCCGGCCGAGCTCGTCGATGAGGTCCTGGACGATCCCCTCGTACATGACCCCCCGCTACCCGAGCCCGGGCAGCCCGCCGCCACCGGCGAGCGGCCCGAGGGCCTCGGACGCCAGCGCGTCGGCCTGCGCCTTGGCGTCACGGAAGGCGGCGACCACCATGTCGCCGAGGTCGGAGAGGTCGTCGACGTCGGAGCCGTCGAACTGACCGGTGGCGATCTGGACCCCCACCAGGTCGCCGACGCCGTTGATCGTGACCGTGACCGCGCCACCCGCGACCGTGCCCTCGACCGTGGTCTCGGCGAGGCGGGCCTGGGCGTCCTGGAGCTGCTGCTGCATCTGCTGGGCCTGCTGCATGAGCGCGTTCACGTCGAATCCGCCGGCGCCACCGAGCGCGTCGAAGGGGTTCTGGGTCATCAGGTCCTCGTTTCGTGGGGGCTGGTCAGGAGCGGGGGGTCTCCTCGATCACCCGCGCCCCGAGCTCGCGCTCGAGGAGGCCGGCGGTGTCGAGGGACGCGTCGTCGTCGGCGTCGGGGTCGTCGGGGTGGGCGTCGGCGTCGGCGAGCGCGCGTCGCTGCTCGGGGGTGTCGGTGGAGGGCCGGATGGTGGAGATGTTCTCGCGCGCGGCCGCGATCGACTGCGGGTCGGCCGGACGACGCACCGGTGCGGCGGGGCCCGGGTCGTCGTCCGCGGGCGGCTCGGGGGCCGGCGGCACCTCGTCGGCCGGCGGCGGGACGGGCGCGGGGTCGGCGCCAGGGTCGGCGCCAGGGTCGGCGGCAGGGTCGGCCGGCGCGGCCGGCGCTGCGGGTGCCGGGCGGTGCGCGGCCGGCTCGGCCGTGGCGCCGGGGTCGACGATCGCCTCGATCCGCCAGTCGACGCCCACGACGTCGATCGCGGCCTGGCGCAGGATCTCGTCGCACCCGCCACCCACGAAGGAGTCACGCGCACCGAGGTTGGTGAAGCCGAGAACCAGCGTTCGCCCGTCGAGCGAGATCACCTGGCAGTTCTGCGTCAGGTGCATCCACGCCACGCGGCGCCGCAGCTTGGTCGCCTCGACGACGTCGGGCCACAGGCGGCGTACCTCGACCAGCGTCATCGCGCCCGGCTCGGGAGCGGGAGCGGTCTCGTGCGTCGCGGCCGGCGGCTGCGGTGCGGGCGCGGGAGTCTCGGGCGCCGCGGCGGGCTCGGCCACCTGCTCGGCGACCGGCTCGGCGACCGGCTCCACCGGGGCCGGGCGCGCCGTCGCGGGCTCGGGCTCGGGCTCCGGCGCCCGCTCGGGGGCCGGGGTGGGCGCGACGGCCGCGGGACGCGGCGCGGCAGTGACGGGGGTGGCCGGGGCGGCGTGCGTGGAGCCGTCGCGCAGCACGGCGGGGCTCGGGTCGCCGCCGGTGATGGACACCCGCTTCTCGAGGCGCTCGAGCCGCGCCATCATGCCGTCGACCGGGTGGTCGGCGGCCGGCAGCAGCACGCGCGCGCAGATCAGCTCGAGCAGCAGCCGCGGCGCGGTGGCGCCGCGCATCTCGGTCAGGCCGGTGGCGACCAGGTCGGCGGCGCGGCTGAGCTCGGCCGCGCCGAACCGCGCGGCCTGCGCCATCAGCCGCTCGCCCTGCTCCTCGGAGACGTCGATCAGGCCCGTCGTCGGGGCGTCGGGCACGGCGGAGACGATCACGAGGTCGCGGAGCCGGCGCAGCAGGTCCTCGGCGAAGCGCTGGGGGTCCTGTCCGGTCTCGATCACGCGGTCGACCACACCGAACACCGCCGCGCCGTCGCCCGCAGCGAAGGCGTCGACCACGTCGTCGAGCAGCGTGTCGGGGGTGTAGCCGAGCAGGCCGGTGGCCAGGGCGAGGGTCACGCCCTCCGACCCGGCGCCGCCGATCAGCTGGTCGAGCACGGACAGCGAGTCACGGGCCGAGCCGCCACCGGCGCGCACGATCAGCGGCAGCGCGGCCGGCTCGACGGCGACGCCCTCGCGCTCGCAGAGCTCGGCGAGGTAGGTCGACAGCAGGCGCGGCGGGATCAGCCGGAAGGGGTAGTGGTGGGTGCGCGACCGGATCGTCGGCAGCACCTTGTCGGGCGCCGTGGTCGCGAAGATGAAGCGCAGGTGGGGCGGCGGCTCCTCCACCAGCTTGAGCAGGGCGTTGAAGCCCTGCGGGGTGACCATGTGGGCCTCGTCGATGATGTAGACCTTGTAGGGACTCCGCACCGGGGCGAAGAAGGCCTTCTCGCGCAGGTCGCGGGCGTCGTCCACGCCGCCGTGCGAGGCCGCGTCGATCTCGATCACGTCGATCGACCCCGGGCCGCCACGGGCGAGGTCGCGACAGCTCTCGCACTCGCCGCACGGGTCGGCGGTGGGCGCCTGGGCGCAGTTGAGCGTGCGGGCGAGGATGCGCGCGGACGTCGTCTTGCCGCACCCGCGTGGCCCCGAGAAGAGGTAGGCGTGGTTGACCCGGTTGCCCGCCAGCGCGGCCCGCAGCGGCGTGGTCACGTGGTCCTGGCCGATGACGTCGGCGAACGTCTCCGGCCGGTAGCGGCGGTAGAGGGCCAGCGGGGAATCCACGCCTGAACACTAACCACCGGTCCCGACACCCGGTAGGCGGCCGCCACCGGGAGACGAAGAGGCCCCCCGCGCACCCGACAGAGCTCGCTTACCCTTGCTGCCTTCCGGCCCTGGGGGAGTTCGGCAAGATGCCGCCACGCGGGGGGTTGCGCAGGAGTCTAGGTGGAGCCGGCGGAGGCTCCCAAGTCGGGGGCGGGCGATTTCCCCGGGCCGTCCGCGTCCTTGTAGTCTCCTCCGCGGAGGATTCGCCTAGTGGCCTATGGCGCTCGCTTGGAAAGCGGGTTGGGTTAACAGCCCTCAGGGGTTCGAATCCCCTATCCTCCGCCAGGTTCGCACCGAAGGGCGCCGCACGCGCGGCGCCCTTCGTGCGTCGCGAGCCGGGCGATGTGGTCGGCCGCCGGGATCAGGGCCGACGCAGCGCCTCGAGCCGCCCACGCAGGTGGTCGCGCTCGACCTCGTTGTCGGCGAGGGCGATCGCCTGCTCGAAGGCGCGGGCGGCGTCGGCGTCGCGGCCGAGGCGGGCGAGCAGGTCGGCCCGGACCGCGGGCAGGTAGCGGAAGGCGGCGAGCTCGCCGCCACGCTCGATGAGGTCGACCTCGACCAGCGCGGCCTCCGGACCCCGGGCGGCGGCGAGCGCGACGGCCCGGTTGAGGCGGACGACGGGCGAGGGCCACGCGGCCAGCAGCGCGTCGTACAGCACGACGATCTGCGCCCAGTCGGTCTCCTCGTACGACGGGGCCTGGGCGTGCAGCAGGGCGATGGCCGCCTGCAGGGTGTAGCGGCCGGGCGGCCCGGCCCGCAGGGCGCCGGTCACCAGTGCGTCGGCCTCGGCGACGGCCTCGGCGTCCCACTGCACGCGGTCCTGGTCGGCCAGGGGAACCAGGCGTCCCGCGTCGTCGACCCGGGTGCCGCGTCGGGCCCGGGTGACCAGGAGGAGCGCCAGCAGGCCGCGGACCTCGGGCTCGTCGGGCACCAGGTCGTGCAGGGTCCGCGCCAGGTGGAGGGCCCGGTCGGCGAGCTCGTCGCGGACCAGCGACGGCCCCGAGGGCACTGCGTGCCCGGCGGTGAGCAGGAGGTACACCACGCCGAGCACCCCCTGGAGCCGACCGGCCCACTCGTCCTCCGGCGGGACCCGGAAGGGGATGCGGGCGGTGGCGATCTTCCGCTTGGCCCGGGTCAGCCGGGCGGCCATCGTCGGCTGCGGCACCACGAACAGGCGCGCGAGGTCGCGCGTCTCGACCCCGCACACGAGCCGCAGGGTGAGGGCCAGCTGGGCCTCCGGTGCCAGCGCCGGGTGGCAGCAGAGGAAGACCAGCCGCAGCGTCTCGTCGCGGATCGCGTGCTCCTCCTCCGCCGGTGCGAGGGCCCGCCCGTCACCCGCCGCGTCGTCCTCCTCGGGGACCACGAGCAGGGGCAGCTTGCTGCGCAGCACCTGCTCCCGCCTCACCACGTCGACGGCCCGGCGGCGGGCCGCGGTGACCAGCCAGCCCGTGGGGTTGGCGGGCACCCCGTCGCGGGGCCACGTGGACATCGCCGCGGCGTACGCCTCCTGGACGCACTCCTCGGCGACGTCCAGGTCGCGGCTCACGCGCGCCGCCGCGGCGACAGCGGCTGCCCAGCCGCGGCGGTGCGCGTCCGCGAGAGCGGTGACGGTGTCAGCCGGTGGCGGTGGGGTCACTGCGCCCCGTCCTGGCGGACGAAGCCGCCCGCCACGGGCCGCACCTCGACGCCACCGCCCTGACCCAGCACCGGGTTGCGCCGCGCGACCGCGAGCGCCGCATCGAGGTCCGTGGCCTCGATCACGTAGAACCCGGCGACGATCTCCTTGGTCTCCACGAAGGGGCCGTCGGTCATCACGTCGCCGCGGATCGACGTGGCCACGTCGCGCGGCTCCAGGGCGAAGGCGGCGACGAGGCCGCCGGACTCCTCGAGCTCGCGCCCGTGCTCGTCGTGGGCCGCGGTGTCGTCCGCGGTGGCCTCCGGGCCGTGGGCCGAGTCGTCGGCGTAGATGAGGATCGCGTACTGCGCCATCGGTGGTGTCCTTCCGTCGTCGGTGGTCTGCCTACCACTACGTCGAACGGGCGGCGAGGAATCGACACGGGTCAGCGGCGGCGGACGAGGAGTGGTCGCAGGAGCAGCGCCAGCACCAGCACGGTGCCGCCGACCAGGGCCCACCACAGTGCGCGCTCACGGGCCGGGTCGAGGGGGTCGGCGCGGGGAGCGGGGGACGCGGCGGCCGGGAGCGGTGGGACGCCGGAGCCCACGCCAGCGCCGTGGTCGTCGAGGGCGTCGAGGCCTGCCGCTCGATGTTCGAGGGGTGAGGGCCCGGGCCGCGATCAGTCGGGCAGGCTGAGCTTGAAGCCCGGCAGGTCCTTGAGGTCCCAGGTCGCCTCGAAGGTCCGGGTGTAGCCGGTGTGCGACACCCGCCAGCCGTCCGGCGTACGCCGGTAGACGTCGTCGTAGAACGCCGCACCCTCGAGCCGGAAGCCGAACTCGGCCGAGAGCACCTGGTCGTAGAGGTACCAGCGCCCGGTGGCCATGTCGCCGTCGATGCCGATCTCGGGGTGGTGCACCTGGTGCATCGTCACGATCTCGCGCGGCAGGTTGGTCCGCATGTAGTCGACCAGCGCCGCGCGGTCCTCGAACGACAGGCCGGCGTAGTCGGCCGTGGCCTCGGGCACGAAGCACGCCTCGAAGTCGTCCCACTGCTTGGTGTCCAGGGTGCGCAGGTAGCGGTACTTCAGCTGACGGATCTGCTCGAGGTCGTCCACTCCAGCACGTTAGCGGTCGCGGGGCGGCCCGGCAGCCGTTCGAGCAGACCCGAATTTCCCGTCCCGTCACGCGCCGCCCACGCACGTCACCCGGCCGTAACGCCGGGTCAACCTCCCGTCGACACACGCCGTCCACGCTGGTGCCACGCCAACAGGCACCACCGACCGACCCGAGGAGGCCACCCGTGGACCACCACCCCGAGACCACCGACGCCGCTCCCGCACACGCCGAGGAGTACGACGAGAGCCGACGCTGGCTCAGCCGCGAGGAGCACCGCGAGCTCTTCCGGCTCCGGCGCGTCGCAGCGCTGACCGCCCTGCTCGAGACCCGCCGCGACCTGCGCGGCGTGATCAGCGTGGCCGACCACCTCGACGACGCGGTGCGCTGGTCGGCGTGATCTCGAGGGCCGTCGCGCGGGGCTGGGCCGCGCGGCGGCCCTCGTTACACTCACGGCGTGATCTTCAAGCGCGTCGGTGACGGCCGGCCCTACCCGGAGCACGGGATGACCGCCCGGGCCTGGGCCGCGGTGCCTCCGCGCCAGGTGCGACTCGACGAGCTGATCACCACCAAGGACACCCTCCAGCTGGCCACCCTGCTCGACGAGGACTCGACGTTCTACGGCGACCTCTTCGCCCACGTCGTGGAGTGGCGGGGGGAGTACTACCTCGAGGACGGCCTCCACCGCGCCCTGCGGGCCGCGCTGCACCAGCGCAACGTCCTGCACGCCCGCGTGCACGCCGTGGCCGGCTGATGACGTCGATCGCCCGGTCGGCCCTCACCCTGGCGGGGCTCACGCTCCTGCTGGTGCTGGCCACGTGGTGGGCGTGGTCGGCCGTGACGGAGCCGCTGCCGGGTGGCGGGGGCTCGACGGCGGCCTGCACCGACAGCCCCATCAGCGAGGGCGAGAAGGTCTACCCCGGCGCGGTCACCGTGAGCGTGCTCAACGCCAGCGAGCGCAACGGCCTGGCCACCGAGACGCTGTCGCAGTTCCGCGACGCGGGCTTCGACACCGCCTCGGCCGCGAACGCACCCGACAAGGCCGACGTGCGGTACGCCGAGATCTGGACGCCCGAGCCGAAGAACCCCGCGGTCCTGCTGGTCGAGAGCCGCCTGGGCAAGCAGGCGAAGGTGGTCAGGAAGGGCGACCCCGGCACCGGTGTCGTGGTCGTCGTGGGAGACGGGTTCACCAGCCTCACCGACGGCAAGGACTTCGTCACCGCGTCGTACGACACCGAGATCTGCAGCCCCAGCGGCTGATCCCCGGCCGCCACGTCATGCGTTCTGCCGGTCCCGACCGCCGAACCGTATGACGTCCGCACGTCTGACGGTCAGCCGCGACCCGGCGGCGTCGACCTGCCCGGGCCGAGCCACTGGGCGAGGCGGCCGCCGGCCGAGACCTGGCGCAGGCGGTTCTCGGTCTTGTCGCGCACCTTGCGCGGCGTGACGACGAGCAGGTCGTCGCCGTGGCGCAGGACGGTACGCCGCTCGGGGACGATGATCTCCCCGTCGCGGATCACCAGCGAGACCGAGGCGCCGACGGGCAGCCGCAGCTCGCCGACCTCGACGCCGTGCATCTTCGAGGCCGGACTGATCGACACCTGCAGCAGGTCGGCGGCGATCCGCTCGAGCGGGGCGGCCTCGACGTCGAGCCCGCGCGGCTCGGAGCGGCGGGCGACCCGCAGCACCCGCGCGGCCATCGGCAGCGTGGGCCCGGTCAGCAGCGTGTAGACCACGACCATCACGAAGACGATGTCGAAGAGCTCGGCGGCATCGTCGACGTTCTCGGCGAGCGGGATCGTGGTGAGGACGACCGGCACGGCTCCCCGCAGCCCGGCCCACGACACGAACGCCTGCTCCCGCCAGGGCATCCGGTGCCGCGGCTCGGCGACCGCGGCGCTGATCACGACCGACAGCGGCCGGGCCACGAACGTGAGCACCAGCCCCGCGGCGAGGGCCAGCCCGACCGTGGCGGGGTCGATGCGCGCGGGCGAGGCGAGCAGGCCGAGGGTGACGAAGAGGCCGATCTGCGCCAGCCAGGCGACGCCCTCGGCGAAGGAGCGGGTGGCCGCGCGGTGCGGGAGGTCGGTGTTGCCGAGCACCAGCCCCGCGACGTACACCGCGGCGAAGCCGGACCCGTGCAGGGCGGAGGCCCCGCCGTACCCGAGGAAGCAGAGCGTGACCACGGCCAGGGGGTAGAGGCCCGACGACGGCAGGGCCGCGCGCCGCATCACCCAGCCGCCGGCGAAGCCGACCGCCAGCCCGACCGCGACGCCGAGGACGAGCTCGCCGAGGACGATGCCGACGACCTCGAGGGGGCTGCTGTCGGCCACGACGCCGGTCGAGACGAGGGTGACGAGCACGACGGTCGGGGCGTCGTTGAGCCCCGACTCCGCCTCGAGCACGCCCGTGAGCCGGCGTGGCAGCGGGATCACGCGCAGCACCGAGAAGACCGCCGCCGCGTCGGTCGGCGAGGTGACCGCGCCGAGGAGCACCGACAGCTCCCACGACAGCCCGAGCAGGAAGTGCGCGCCGAGCGCCACGACGGTCACCGAGACCGCGACCCCGACCGTGGCCAGCACCGCGCCGAGCCGCATCGACGGGCGCACCTCGGGCCAGCTCGTCGTGAGGCCGCCCTCGGCCAGGATCATCGCCAGCGCCGCGAAGCCCAGGGCGTGGGCGAGCTCGGCGTCCTCGAACTGGATGCCGACCCCGGCCTCGCCGAGGACCACGCCCATGAGCAGGTAGAGCAGCAGCGAGGGCAGGCCGGCCCGGCTGGAGACGCGCACGGCGAGGATCGCGAGGATCGTCACCGACGCGCCCACCAGCACGAAGCTGTCGAGCTGGTGGACGTCGAAGGTCAAGGAGCACCTCGCGGTCGGTGCGGGCGGCCGTGGGCAGGCCTCACCCTACCGGGACACCTCTCCCCAGGAACTGGAACGTGTTCTAGTCTGGGCGCATGGTGGACGCCCCGCTCGACCCGCTGCCGGCGACCCTGCCCGCGGATGCGCTCGGCGCCGGGGCCGGGGGCGCTGACGGCGACGCCGGCACGGCGTACGACGTGGTGGTGGTCGGCTTCGGGATCGCCGGCGGCTGCGCGGCGCTCGAGGCCGCCCGCGCCGGTGCGCGGGTGCTGCTGCTCGAGCGGGCGGCGGTGCACGGCGGCACGTCGTCGATGTCGGGCGGCCACTTCTACCTCGGCGGCGGCACCGCGGTGCAGCAGGCCACCGGCCACGCCGATTCGCCCGACGAGATGTATGCCTACCTCGAGGCGGTCTCGCTCGACCCCGAGCCGGACAAGATCCGAGCCTACTGCGACGGCTCGGTCGAGCACTTCGACTGGCTGGAGTCGCTCGGCTTCGAGTTCGAGCGCTCCTTCTACCCCGAGAAGGCGGTGATCCAGCCCGGCACCCAGGGGCTGATGTACACCGGCAACGAGAAGGTCTGGCCCTTCTGCGAGCGCGCGGTGCCGGCGCCACGCGGGCACAAGGTGCCGGTGCCCGGCGACACCGAGGGCACCCGCCTCGTGATGGACCTGCTGCGCGACCGGGTCGAGGAGGCCAGCGTCGAGGTGCGCTACGAGACCGGCGCGACCAACCTCGTCGTCGACGACGAGGGCGCGGTTGTCGGCCTGGCCTGGCGGCGCTTCGCCGAGACCGGCGTCGTCCGCGCGGGCGCGGTGGTGCTCGCCGCGGGCGGCTTCGTGATGAACGCCGAGATGGTCGCCCGGCACACACCGGCGCTGGGCTCGAAGCTGTTCACGCTGGGCTCGACGTACGACGACGGGCTGGGCATCCTGCTCGGGGCCTCGGCGGGCGCGGAGCTGCGCCACATGGAGGAGCCCTTCATCACCGCGCCGTTCTACCCGCCGTCGAGCCTGGTGACGGGCATCGTCGTCAACAAGCTCGGGCAGCGGTTCGTGGCCGAGGACAGCTACCACTCGCGCACCAGCGGCTTCGTCATGGACCAGCCCGACCAGGTGGCCTACCTCGTCGTCGACAGCGAGCACGTCGAGCACCCGGCGATGCCGCTCGTGCCCTTCATCGACGGCTGGGAGACCGTCGAGGAGATGGAAGCCGGGCTCGGCCTGCCCGCCGGGTCGCTGGTCGCGACGCTCAACCGCTACAACGAGCACGCCGCGCGCGGCGAGGACCCCGACTTCCACAAGCAGCCCGCCTGGCTGGCCCCACAGGACACGGGGCCTTGGGGCGCCTACGACCTGTCGCTCGGCAGGGCGCTCTACGCCGGCTTCACCCTCGGTGGCATCCGCACCACCGTCGACGGCCAGGCGCAGCGGCCCGACGGGTCGGTGGTCCCCGGCCTGTACGCCGCCGGCGCCTGCGCCTCCAACATCGCCCAGGACGGCAAGGGCTACGCCTCGGGCACGCAGCTCGGCGAGGGCTCGTTCTTCGGGCGTCGGGCGGGTCGGCACGCGGCGGCCTCCGCCGGCTGAGGGGCGGCCGGACGCCGTCCTGTCACGGCCGCTGGACCAGGGCCAGGACGACGAGCACCGTGCGCACGGCCCCGAGCAGGGGGCCGAACGGCAGCGCGAAGCCGATCCAGAAGACGGCCTCCACCGGGAGCAGCGCGAGCGCCAGCCACAGGCCGGCCGTCTGGTCGCGCCAGAGCAGCACCCCGACCACGACCTCGGCGGCGCACACCGCGACGAACGCCAGCAGGAGCCGCACGCTCGTCGGCACACCCCATCCCTCGAACGGGCCTCCGCCGTACGTCGGGAAGCCGAGGAAGGTCCACACCTCACCGTGGCGGGTGAGGTGGCGCGCGCCGTACAGGCCGGGCAGGCCGAAGCCCAGCCCCAGCACGAACGAGCACAGCGCGGCGGCCCGCGTCGTGGTCATCAGCCGCGCGTGTCCTTCCACAGGACGTGGCCGAGGGCCGCGAACAACACCATCCACGCGGTGATCGAGAGGCGCGCGAGCACGAACGGGCCCATGATCGCGGGGATCATCGGCACGAACACCCAGACCCCGGCGGCCAGCACGACGACGCGGCGCCAGCCGTCCCACACCCCGCCGCGTCGCACGGCGAGGCCCGCCAGCACGAGACCGACCCCGGTGACGATCGTGGTCACGCCGTACGCCGTGTCCAGCGCGCCGGTGCCCTCGCCCGGGTAGCTCGAGTGGCGAGCGGTGATCGCGAGCAGCTCGGTCACGGCGAGTCCTGCCATGCCCAGCCCGGCGAGGCCGACACCCCAGCGGGACAGGGCACCCGGCGCCATCACCCCGGCCACGCCCAGGGCTGCGATCCCCGCGAGCAGCCCGAGGTGCTGCACGAAGAACCAGGCCTGCGCGGCCGCGAAGCCGGCGGCGGTGAGCGGGTAGCTGTACATGTCCTCGGAGACCTGGCCCGGCCACACGGCGAGCGCGATGCCGCTGAGCGCGCCCAGCACACCGGCCACCAGGCAGGCGAGCCCGGCACCGGGCACCCAGGTCGGGGCCGCTCCCGTCCGGGTCGGTCCGACGTCGACGTTCGTCATGGTCATCACCCCTGTCGGCCGGCGGCGGCACCGGCGTGGCGCAACGAAAGTGTTCAGGTAACCTGAATACTCTGCTCACGTGGTGGTGTCAATGGATCCGCGTCCGAACACGGTCTCGATGCTGGGCCAGGCCTACAGCCTGCTCGGGTTCCAGGTCGTGGAGGGGGTGGTGGGCGCTGGCTACCCGCAGAAGCCGAAGCACTCGGCCGTCTTCGCCCAGATCTCGCCGGAGGGGTCCCGCCTGACCGAGCTCGCGCACCGGGCAGGCATGACGCCCCAGTCGATGGCGGAGATCGTCGACGAGCTCGTCGAGCTCGGGTACGTCGTGCGTCGCCCCGACCCGGCCGACCGCCGTGCGAAGCTGGTCGTCCTGACGCGACGAGGCCGCGACGCCGTGGCCGCGGGGCGACGGACGATCGAGGGCCTGGAGGACCGGGTCACCGAGATCCTCGGGGAGCGGGGGCACCGCGACCTGCGCCGGCTGCTGGGCAAGCTCCTCGAGGCCGAGACGCCCTAGGGGGCGGGCTGCGGTCTGCGAGAGGATCAGGCCATGAGCACGACCGACCGCTGGGGGGTGGCGACGCGGGCGAACGTGCCGCCGTTCCACGTCATGGACCTGCTGGCGGCGGCCGAGACCCGGCGCCGCACGCACGGCGACGTCGTCAACTTCGTGGCCGGGCAGCCGAGCACCGGCGCACCCGCGACCGTGCGGGCCGAGGCGGTGCGGCTGCTGGAGTCGGACGACCCGCTGGGCTACACGGTCGCGATCGGCATCCCCGAGCTGCGCGAGCGGATCGCCGAGCACCACCGCGCACGGCAGGGCGTCGACGTGGCACCGGACGACGTGGTGGTGACCACCGGGTCGAGCGGCGGGTTCCTGCTGGCGTTCCTCGCGGCGTTCGACGCCGGCGACCGGGTGGCGATGGCGCGGCCGGGCTACCCCTGCTACCGCAACGTGCTGACCGCGCTCGGCTGCGAGGTGGTCGAGCTCGACTGCGGGCCGGAGACGCGGTTCCAGCCGACCGTGGCCCAGCTCGAGGAGGCGGCGGCCGGTCCGGGTGGGCTGGTCGGGGTCGTCGTCGCGAGCCCCGCGAACCCGACCGGCACCATGCTCCTGCCCGAGGAGCTGGCGGCGATCGCGACCTGGTGCGAGCGCGCGGGTGTGCAGCTGATCTCCGACGAGATCTACCACGGCATCGAGTACGCGCCGATCGACGGACACCCCGCGCTCGCCCGCTCGGCCTGGGAGACCTCGCGCGAGGCCGTGGTGTTCAGCTCGTTCTCCAAGTACTTCTCGATGACCGGCTGGCGGATCGGCTGGATGCTGGTGCCCGAGCGCCTGCGCCGCGCGGTCGACGTGCTCACGGGCAACTTCACGATCTGCCCGCCCGCGCTCGCCCAGCGCGCAGCGGTGCACGCGTTCGACGACGCGGCGTACGCCGAGCTCGACGGCCACGTCGCGCGCTACGCCGACAACCGGCGGCTGCTCCTCGACGGTCTCCACCGGCTCGGCCTCACCCGGCTCGCCCCGGCCGACGGTGCCTTCTACGTGTACGCCGACGTCGGCCACCTCACCGACGGCTCCATGGCCTTCGCCCACGACCTGCTCGCCCGCACCGGAGTCGCACTCGCCCCGGGCGTCGACTTCGACACCGAGGTCGGTCACCGCTTCGTCCGGCTCAGCTTCGCCGGCCCGCGCACCGACGTCGAGACGGGCCTCGAGCGGCTCGCGGCCTACCTGGCCTGACCCGGCACCCTCATGCCAGGTCGTGCACGAACTCGCCGAGCTGGGCGAGGTTGCGGCACTCGACCATCGGCACGATCGCGCCGTACGAGCTCGCGGCGGAGTCGCCGGTGTCCCAGTGGCGCGGGTGCTCGGGGTTGAGCCACCACGCGTGCCGGGCGGCGCCGGCGAGCTCGCGGAGCACCGGCAGCGCGAGGTCGCTGTAGTTGGAGCGGGCGTCGCCGAGCACGAGGAGCGAGGAGCGCGGACCGAGGGCGTCGCGGTGGTTCTCGGCGAACGTGGTGAAGGCCCGGCCGTAGTTGGTGCGCCCCCACAGGGCCGCGTGGGCGGTGCTGGCGGCGAGGTCGGTCATCACCTGGGCGACGTCGGCGCCCGGGCGGAAGTACGACGTCACCTCGTGCACGTGGTCGATGAACGTGAACGCCCGCACCGACTGGAACTGCTCGCGCAGGGCGAAGACCAGCAGCAGGGTGAACTGCGCGAAGCTCGCCACCGACCCGCTGACGTCGCAGAGCACGACCAGCTCCGTGCGGTGCGGGCGCTTGGGTCGGTGGTGGGTCGTGATCGGTACACCGCCGGTCGAGATCGACGCGCGCACGGTGCGCCGGAAGTCGAGCGGGCCGCGCCGGCGGGCGTGGTGCTCGCGGGTGAGCCGGGTGGCCAGCCGCCGCGCCAGCGGGTAGATCTCGCGGCGCATCGCGTCGATGTCGGCCCGCTTGGCGGCGGTGAAGTCGATCCGGTCGATGCTCGGTCGCACCGCCACGTCGGCCACGTGGTCGGCGCCCTTCTCCTCTGCGATCCGGCGCCGCGCATCGGCCTCCACCAGCCGCGCGAAGCCGGCGAGCCGGCGGTCCGCCACCCGCCGCGCCTCGTCGGGGGCGCGGCCCTGCTCGAGCAGCGCGGCCACGATCCGCGCGACCAGCTCGGCGGGCGCGATCCGCTGCAGCGCGGTGTACGCCGACCACGACGACAGGCCGGGACCCCGCCCCGGCATCGCCCCGAACCGCCCGACCGCCTCGACCGCGAGCCGCGCCAGCTCCTGGTCGTCCCCGCCGGCGAGGGCGTCGGAGAGCTCCTCGCGGAAGCCGGCCAGCTGCGCCCCGCCGTCGCGCACCGAGGCCTCGCCCTCGCCGGCCCGGTCGTCGTCCCGGTCGTCCTCACCACCGCCGAGGCCCGCAGCCCCCTCCCCCACCAGCCGCGGGAAGTAGAGGTCGAAGAGCGTGTCGAAGGTCGGTCGCTGCGCCTGCTTCTTCACCAGCGTCGCGGCGTAGGCCGCGTGGACGGTGGCGCGGTCGTCCCACGGCAGCGCGCGCAGGGCCGCGATGGCGTCGAGGTCCTCGGCCAGCGAGACCGGGACGCCCGCGGACCGCAGGGCCTCGAGGAAGGCCACGTGCCGGTCGAGCAGCCCGCTCACGGCGGCACCCTCAGCCCCGCAGCCGCAGCTCGCGCACGGCCCGGTCGTGGTCGGAGGCGTGCTTGAGGACCACGCCGAGGGTCTCGGCCACGGCCGCCTCGTCGAGGGTGCCGATCTCCAGCGCCAGGAGGGTGCGCGCCCAGTCGACCGACTCGGCGATCGACGGCGCCTTCTTCAGCTCCAGCTCGCGCAGCCGTCCCACGGTGGCGACCAGCTGCTCGGCGACCACGCGGTCGAGGTCGGGCACGAGCGAGGTCACGATCGCCGTCTCGCGCGCGGCGTCGGGGTAGTCGAGGTGCAGGTAGAGGCACCGGCGCTTGAGCGCCTCGGACAGCTCGCGGCTGGCGTTGGAGGTCAGCACCACGAGCGGCCTTCGTACGGCGGCGACCGTGCCCAGCTCGGGGATGGTGACCTGGAAGTCCGACAGGATCTCGAGCAGCAGACCCTCCACCTCGACGTCGGTCTTGTCGACCTCGTCGACGAGCAGCACGGTCGGGTCGTCGCGGCGGATCGCGGTCAGCAGCGGCCGCGTCAGCAGGAACTCCTCGGTGAAGACGTTGTCGTGGGTCTCGCTCCACGACTCGTCGCCACTCGCCGCCTGGATGCGGAGCAGCTGCTTCTTGTAGTTCCACTCGTAGAGCGCGCGCGCCTCGTCGAGCCCCTCGTAGCACTGCAGCCGCACCAGCTCCGCGTCGCACGCCCGCGCGACCGCCTTGGCGAGCTCGGTCTTGCCGACGCCCGCCGGACCCTCGACCAGCAACGGCTTCTCCAGGGCGCCGGCGAGGTAGGCCGTGGTCGCGGTCGCCGCGTCGGCGAGATAGCCGGCGGAACCGAGGCGGTCGGCGGCGTCGGCGGGCGAGGAGAACCAGGTCACCGCGCCATCCTCCCGCACCTGCGGGTCGTGGAGACGGGGTGCCGAGGTCCGGACCGGACGCGCGCCCGGCCGTGACCCTCTCCCCGGGGTCGTCGTTGGGCCGGTGTGTCCCTGACGAGCGTGCTGCTGCCCCACCGGGCACCCCGGGCGGCGGCCCCCGGGCCGTCGGAGTCCCGCGGGTCACGCCTCGCCTCGGTGCTCACGACAGCCCTGGGCACCACCCTCGCGGGCTTCTGCCTGAGCGTGCTGCTGCTCGGCCCCGCCACCGACCTGACCGGGGTCGAGCCGACCGCCCGGCCGGTGGTCGAGTCGGGGACGGCGCGGGCGACTCCGGTCGAGGCCCGGCTCATGCGCCGCTACGACTGCTCGACCGACGGGCTGGTGCCGACCGCGATCCCCCGGTCGGCGATCGTCCGCGACCCCGACGGACGCGTGCACGCCGTGAGCTTCGACCGCGGCTGGCAGATCTACCGCCAGCACGGCCCGCGCACCCTGGTGGCGGTCTGTCTGCGCCCCCTGCGCTAGTCGTCCGGACCCCGGTCCGCCCCGGCGGAGCTGCCGTGCCGGCCCTCGCCGGCGACGAACCGTGCGGCCCCCTCGGCTTCCTCCGTGAGCGAGAACAGGCCGTGCGCCAGCTCGTTGGCCAGGGCGGCCTCCTCGGTCAGGCCCTCCTGCTCCAGCAGCGAGAGCCGGTCGTGGCGCAGGCAGGTCTGCGGCAGCGCCGCGAGCTCGTGGCCCAGCGCGACCGCCGCCGCCAGCGCCGTGCCCGGGGGCACCACCCGCTCGACGAGCCCGATCCGCAGGGCCTCCTCGGCACCCACGGGCCTCCCGGTCAGCACGAGGTCGAGCGCGCGGCCGGTGCCCACGAGCCGCGGCAGCCGGACCGTCCCGCCGTCGACCAGCGGCACGCCCCAGCGCCGGCAGAAGACCCCGAGCACCGCGTCGTCCGCGGCCACCCGGAGGTCGCACCAGAGCGCGAGCTCGAGGCCGCCGGCGACGGCGTACCCCTCGATCGCGGCCAGCACCGGCTTGCCCAGGCGCATCCGGGTCGGCCCCATCGGCCCGTCGCCGTCCTCCTCCACGCGGTTGTCGAGCGCGTGGAGGTCGGCGCCGGCGCAGAAGGTGCCGCCGTCCCCCGTCAGGACGGCGACTGCGGCGTCTTCGTCCGCGTCGAAGGCGCGGAAGGCCGCGGCGAGGGCGGCCGCGGTGGCGCGGTCGACGGCGTTGCGGGCAGCGGGGCGGTCGAGCACGACGACGGTCACCGGTCCGTCGCGCTCGACCCGGACGGCGGGCCGTGCGGTCACGCCGGTCAGCGTAGGGGGTGAGGGGTCGGTCCCGTGCTCACGCCGCCGGGGTGCGTCCGGCCTCGACCTCGCCGTACTTCTGCGCGAGCACGGCCGCGGTGACCCCGTGGAGCACGACGCTGAGCAGCACGGTCGTCGTGATCACCGCGACCGCCTCCTGCGCCGCGGAGTCGAGCTCCTCGAGGGCGATCAGCGCGAAGACCAGCGAGGCGAGCCCGCGGGGGCCGAACCAGCCGATGAAGAGCACCGTCCAGCGGTCGAGGTCGGCGCCGATCGAGGCCAGCGCGACCGGCACCATCCGCACCACCGTGAGGCTGAGGACGGCGTACGCCACGACCGACCAGCTGAGGTGGTCGGCCAGGACCGGCCCGGCGATGGCCCCGAAGACCAGCCACACCAGCAGCGAGACCAGGCTCTGCGCCTGCTCGAGGAAGACCAGCTCGTTCGCGCCGCGGGGCCCCGCGGTGGCGCCGAACGCGAGCCCGCCGACGAACGCCGCCACGAAGCCGTTGCCGTGCAGGGTCACGCTGCCCGCCCAGGCGAGGAGCGACAGCGCGAGGACGGCGATGCCGGCGAGCTGCTCGTCGGCCCAGCTCGCGCGCCGTGCCCGGCGCAGCAGCCACCCGCCCGCCGCGCCGACCACGCCGCCGATCACGACGCCGAGCACGAGCTCGACGACGGCCTCGCTCAGCCCGAGGTCCGACAGGCCCTCGGCAGTGGCCGCGCCGGCAATCGCGATCATCACCACGGGGGTGGCGATGCCGTCGTTGAGCCCGCCCTCGACCGTCAGCCACCGCCGGGCGGTCGCGGGCACCGCCGGGTTGGTGACCACGGGCAGCCCGAGGGCCGCGTCCGTGGGTGCCAGCGCGGCGCCGACCAGCAGCGCCAGCCAGACGCCGAGCTCGGGGAACATGCCGGCGGCCAGGGCCCAGCCGGCGAGCACGGTGAGCGGCAGGCCGATGCCGAGGAGCCGGCCGTACTCACCCGCGTCGCGCCGGGCATCGGACAGGCGGATGCCGGCCGCGTCCGAGAAGAGCACCCACACCAGCGTCACCTCGACCAGGGGCCGCAGCCAGGTCGGCAGCTCGTCGATGTCGACGAGGCCGGTCGTGGCTGCCAGCACCGCACCGAGGACCACGAAGACGATCGGAGCCGTCAGGTGGGCGCGGCCCATCCGTGACGAGACCACGCCCCACGCGAAGACGGCTGCCGCGATGGCGACGGTGGTCTCCATCTCCGCCTCCTGCTCCCTGCCCCGACGTGACCCGGGCTCCGTCGGCGGGGCCCACGCCCGAGCATCGGGCACCGCGGTGCGCCGGGGATCGTCCGTACGGGAGGATTCGCGGACCGGCCCCGGGATGGTGGGGTGGTCGGGCAGGAACGGCCCGGACCCCCGGCCCGGGTCGGACGGTCCGGACGACCCCGTGTGGTACGGCGGCTCACCCTCGACGGGCCGCTCCGCCGCCACGTGCTCGAGGCAGCGGCCGGGGTCCCTGCAGGGCGCCGTCGCCTGACCCCGTGGTGGGGGCCGGGCGGCGGCCCCGCCCTGTCCGGGCCCGGTCACCGGCGGGCCGGTCACCCTGCGCGGGGGATCCGGCCGCGCGCCCGTGGTGCTGGGCTGCACGCCATGATCGACGACCTGCGCCGCCGCGTGCTGCCGGAGAACCAGCGCCGCACCCTCGAGGAGCTCACCGACGACCTGGTGCTGCGCAGCGGTGACGCGGGGGCCAAGCAGTCGGCGTTCTGGATCATGCTCACGCTGTCGGGCGTGATCGCCTCGGCGGGTGTCATCGCGGACTCGACCGCCACGGTCATCGGCGCGATGATCATCGCCCCGCTCTCCACCCCCATCATGGGCATCGCGCTCTCGAGCGTGCGCCAGGAGCGCAACGGCTCGGCGACCTACGTCGTGCTCGGGGCGTCGGCCGTGGTGGGCATCGGCGTGGTGTTCTCGCTGGTGCTCACCGGCTCCTACGACCTGCTCGCCAACAGCCAGATCTCCGGCCGCACCTCGCCCCGGCTGATCGACCTCGTCGCCGCGGCCGCCACCGGCCTGGCCGGCGCCGTGGCGCTGGCGCGCAGGGACGTCGCAGCGGTGCTGCCCGGCGTCGCGATCGCGATCTCGCTGGTCCCGCCGCTCGCGGTGGTCGGGGTGTGCCTCGGCCAGGGCGCGCCCGCGCTCGCACTGGGCGCGCTGCTGCTGTTCCTCTCCAACCTCGTGGCGCTGGTGCTGTGCGGGACCCTGGTCTTCGGGTCCCTCGGCTACGGCGAGGGGGCGACCGGCCCCTACCCGCGCCACCGGGTGCGGATGACGCTGCTCACCGCCCTCGTCGTCCTCCCGCTCGCTGCCAACACCGCCGCGACGTACGCCATCCAGGTGTGGAGCGACCGGGTCCGCAGTACCGCCGACGACTGGGTCTCCTCCACCTCGGGTGCGCGCGTCACCGACGTCCAGTGGGAGGCGGACACTGCGCGGATCGCGGTGGAGACGCCGGGCGAGCTCCCGCCCGTCGCGGACCTGATGAAGGCGCTCGACGGCGAGGTGCCCGACGGCATCACGATCGTGGTCGACACCAGCCTCGGCGAGAACCTGCACGCCGGCACGACCGGGGAGTGACCGGGCGCACAGGACGAACGTCAACCCCGCGCGGGTCCAACGCCCCTCCTCGTCCCGGAGCCGCCGACCTAGCGTCGGAGGCGGGAGGAACAGGAGGCACCCCGTGGACGCTGCCCTGCAGACGACCGGGCTGCGCAAGGTCTTCCGCGGCGGTCACGTCGCCCTGCGCGGGCTCGACCTCGAGGTGCCGCGCGGCTCGGTGTTCGGCTACCTCGGGCCCAACGGCGCCGGCAAGACCACGACCATCCGGCTGGCCACCGGCCTGCTGCGGCCCACGGCCGGCAGCGTGCGGGTGCTCGGCCTCGAGCTCGGGCGCGACCCCGACCGGATCCAGGAGCGGATCGGCTACCTGCCCGGGCGCTTCGTGGCGTACGCCGACCTGACGGTCTCCGAGTACCTCACCTACCTGTCCTCGCTGCGCGGCAGCGTCGAGCCGGCGGTGGTCGACCGGCTGCTCGAGCGGTTCGAGGTCGACCCGGGCCGACGCATCGCGGCCCTCTCGCACGGCAACGTCCAGAAGGTCGGCATCGTGCAGGCGTTCATGCACCGCCCGGACCTCGTCGTGCTCGACGAGCCGACGACGGGGCTCGACCCCCTGATGCAGCAGGAGTTCCTGGCCCTGCTGCTGGAGACCGCGCAGCGTGGCGGCACCGTCTTCCTCTCCTCCCACGTGCTGTCCGAGGTGGCGGCCGCCGCGGACACCGTGGCCATCCTGCGCGAGGGCGCGCTGGTGACCACCTCCACGGTGACCGACCTGCGCTCCCGGATGGTGCGGCGCTGGGACCTCGCCTTCCTCGACACCGTGCCCACCGAGCTGCTCCGCAGCGCGCCGGGCGTCGAGGCGCTGACCGTGCAGGGCCGGGTGGCGCACCTGACCCTCGTCGGCCCGGCGGACGAGCTGCTGCGCCGCGCCGCGCCGTACGGCGTGGAGAACGTGACCACCCACGAGGGCGACCTGACCGAGGTCTTCCTGCGCTTCTACGACCGGGAGGAGCAGTCGTGGCCGGCCTGACGCAGTCCGCACCCCCACCGACCGCCGACGCCGGAGCCCGCCCCACGAGCCGGCGGCGGACGGCGGCCCCGCTCCTGCTGCGGTCGGTGTACCTCAAGACGATGCGCGACCAGCGCCGCAGCCTGATCGGCTGGTCGATCGGCATCGCGCTCATCGTGCTCGTCGAGGCCGCGGTGTGGCCGTCGTTCAAGGACATGCCCGCCATGGACGACCTGATGTCGCAGTACCCCGACTACATGAAGGACCTCTTCGACATCGAGTCGATGACGAGCGGGCTGGGGTTCATGAACGCCGAGCTCTTCACGCTGCTGCTGCCGGCGCTGTTCATCATCCACGGCATCGGGCGCGGCGCCCGGATGATCGCCGGCGAGGAGGAGGCCGGCACGCTCGACGTGCTGCTGGTGACTCCCGTGTCGACGACGCGGCTGGTGCTCAGCAAGGCGCTCGCCCTGATCACCGCGAGCACCGTGCTCGGGCTGGTGCTCTGGTTGGTGACGCTGGCCTGCAGCCTGGTCATCGGCATGGGCATCGACGCCGGCGAGGCCGCCACCGGCGTGCTGGCGCAGGTGCTGCTCGGCGTGGAGTTCGGCGTGCTCGCGCTGGCCGCGGGCGCGGCCACGGGCCGGCGGTCGCTGGCCGTCGGCATCCCCGCCGCGCTGGCGGTCGCGGCGTACGTGCTGCACGCGGTGTCGCTGCTGATCCCCGAGGTGGACCCCTGGCAGGAGCTCTCCCCGATCCACCAGGCCCTCGCCGACGGCCCCCTCGGCGCCGGCCTGCCCGCGTCGTACCTCTGGCTGGTGCTGGGCACCCTCGTCGTGCTCGTCGCCTCGTTGCGGCTGCTCGACCGCCGCGACATCGCCGCCCCCGGATAGCTCCCGCAGCGGCCCGGACTCCCGCGGCGGGCACGTCGGACGGGCGGGTGGGTGGGCGGCTTGCGGGCCGTGGACACCTCGCCGACACGACGAGACCCCCGGGGTGAGAGCGCTACGCGCTGTCACCCCGGGGGTCATCGTCGTGGTTGGCGGTGGCGGAGGGATTTGAACCCTCGGTGGGCTTGCACCCACAAACGCTTTCGAGGCGTTCTCCTTAGGCCGCTCGGACACGCCACCGCCGGGAAGGTTACTAGAGGCGGCGGGCACGGCAGAAATCGCCTCGGGGCGACGAGCAGGTCGCGGCGCTCGCTCCGCGGCCAATCCGTCACTCAGCCGGGTGGCGCGTCGCGGTGCTCGCGGAAGAAGGCGTCGAGCAGGGCGGCCGACTCCTCGGCGAGCACGCCCGCCACGACCTCGGGCCGGTGGTTGAGGCGGCGGTCGCGGACCACGTCCCAGAGGCTGCCCACGGCGCCGGCCCTGTCGTCGTACGCCCCGAAGACGAGGCGGTCGACGCGCGCCAGCACCAGCGCCCCCGCACACATGGTGCAGGGCTCGAGGGTGACGACGAGCGTGCAGCCGTCGAGGCGCCACCCGCCGCGCGTGCGGGCGGCCTCGCGGAGCGCCACCACCTCGGCGTGCCCGGTCGGGTCGGCATCGGCCTCGCGGACGTTGCGCCCGCGGCCGACGACCGCGCCGTCGCTGTCGACGACCACGGCGCCGATCGGTACGTCACCGGTCCCCAGCGCCGCTCGCGCCTCGTCGAGTGCTGCACGCATCGGCGCACCCCACTGCTCGAGGGCCGGCGAGGATGGCACGGTCGGCGGGTCAGGCCGAGGCGAGGCCGACGACCTCGTCGAACTGGGCGCCGAAGCCGACCCGGCGTGCGACGTCGGAGAGCATCTCGTCGGGGTAGAGGTCGAAGTCGTCGAGCAGCACGCCCATGTCCATGGCGTGCATCCCGAGGTCGCCGAGAAGGTCGAGGTCACCGGCGGGCACCTGGTCGTCGTCCTCCTCGGGGAAGGGCAGACCGAGGAACTCCACGGCGCTCCGCGCGAGCTCCCACTCGTCGGCGGCGGTGACGTCGGAGAGCAGGACCCGGGTGTGGGCCCCGGCCACGCGCACCACGATGAAGAAGTCCTCGTCGATCGCGATCATGCCGACTGCACCGCCGTCACCGGGGAAGCGTCGCAGCGCGTGGCTCAGCGTCTCGATGTCGCCGAGGACGTCGTGGGCGAGCTCCTGGACCTGCCAGACGCCCTCCTCGCGGAAGGCAGCGACGGCGAAGTCGATGCCGTCCTCGTACTCGGTCATCACGCCTCCTCACCTGGTCCGCCGTGCGTCTCTGCTTCCAGAGTGTCAGACCGCTGCGCGGGGGACCACCCCGTTCCGGTCCAGCGACGGCGTGCTGTACCCCACTACCTGGCGGGCCACTAGGGTCCTGCCATGCGGACCCACGTCGTCGACCACCCGTTGGTCGCCCACAAGCTCACGGCCCTGCGGGACGAGAAGACCGACTCACCGACCTTCCGGCGCCTCGCCGACGAGCTGGTCACGCTGCTGGCCTACGAGGCGACGCGCGACGTGCGCGTCTCCCCCAAGGACATCGTCACGCCCGTCGCCCCCACCACCGGGGTCAAGCTCGCGCGGCCCAAGCCGCTCGTGGTGCCGATCCTGCGCGCGGGGCTCGGGATGCTCGACGGCATGATGCGGCTCCTGCCGACGGCGGAGGTGGGCTTCCTCGGGATGGTCCGCAACGAGGAGACGCTCGAGGCCTCGACGTACGCCGAGCGACTGCCCGAGGACCTGCAGGGCCGGCAGTGCTACGTGCTCGACCCGATGCTCGCCACCGGCGGCACGCTGGCCGCGGCGATCCGCTTCCTCACCGACCGGGGTGCCGACGACATCACCGCGATCTGCCTGCTCGCCGCCCCGGAGGGGTGCGAGCGGCTCGAGCGCGACCTCGAGGGGCTCCACGTGCCGGTCACCGTGGTGACGGCTGCCCTCGACGAGAAGCTCAACGACAAGGGCTACATCGTGCCCGGGCTCGGCGACGCCGGGGACCGGTTGTACGGCGTCGTGGGCTGATCAGCCCGCGAAGACCTGCACGGTGCCGGTGGCGACCAGCACCAGCAGCGCCAGCACCAGCAGGCCCAGCGCGGCATACGCCCACTCCTTGCTGATCCGGGTGTCGTCGGACTCCGGCGCGTCGTACCGGTGGCCGTCGGGGCGCGCCAGGCGCTCCTCGTCCTCGTTGCTCATGCCCCCTCAACGAGCGGCTCGCCCGAAGGTGCCGGCAGAGATCCACCAGGGACCTCGGGGCCGCTGGAGCGACAGGGGCACATGCACCTGTCGCTCCAGCGCTACGCGACGGGGTGGGCGGAGACGACCGGGTCGGCCTCCGGCGAGGCGAAGTGCCAGGGCTCAGAGCGCCTTGACCTCGTTGAGCAGCTTGCCCATCGACTCCTTCGCGTCGCCGAAGAGCAGCGTGGTGTTCTCCTGGAAGAGCAGCTCGTTCTCGATGCCGGCGAAGCCGGGGCGCATCGACCGCTTCATGAAGACCACCTGCTTGGCCTGGTCAGCGTTGAGGATCGGCATGCCGTAGATCGGGGCGCTGGGCTCGCTCCTGGCGGCCGGGTTGACGACGTCGTTGGCGCCGACCACGAGGACGACGTCGGCGTCCTTGAAGTCGCCGTTGATGTCGTCCATCTCCTTGAGCTGCTCGTAGGGCACCTGGGCCTCGGCGAGCAGGACGTTCATGTGCCCGGGCATCCGGCCGGCCACCGGGTGGATGGCGTAGTCGACCTTCGCCCCGCGCGCGCTGAGCACGTCGACGAGCTCGCGCAGCGTGTGCTGCGCCTGGGCGACCGCGAGGCCGTAGCCGGGGACGATGATCACGCGGTCGGCGTACGCGAGCATGATCGCGACGTCGGCCGGGCCCGCCGAACGCACGGGGCGCTGCGAGACCTCGCCGCTGCCGAGCGTCGAGCCGCCCTTGAGCGCGCCGAACAGGATGTTGGTCACCGAGCGGCCCATGGCGTTGGCCATGAGCAGGGTGAGGAAGGTACCGCTGGCCCCGACGAGAGTGCCGGCCACGAGCAGCAGCGTGTTGGACAGGATGTAGCCGCCGGCGGCGACGGTCAGGCCGGTGAAGGCGTTGAGCAGCGAGATCACGATCGGCACGTCGGCACCACCCACCGGCAGCACCAGCAGCACGCCGATCAGCAGGCCGAGCAGGGCCAGCACGATGCCCATCCAGAGCGCGGTGCTGGTGACCGTGGTGACCGACAGGACGACGGCGGCCAGCAGCGCCCCCGCGAAGACCAGCGGGAGGCCGGGGAAGACCACCGGCCGCGAGGTCATCAGCTCCTGGAGCTTGGCGAAGGTGATGAGCGAGCCGGCGAAGGAGACCGAGCCGACCACGATCGTGAACGCGGTCGCCGCGAGGGTGAACCAGCCCACCGCGTTGCGGCCGCCCTCGAGCTCGATGAACGGCATCATCTCGTGCAGCTCGAGCAGGGCGACGAGCGCCGCCGCGCCGCCGCCGACGCCGTTGAAGAGTGCCACCATCTGCGGCATCTGCGTCATCTGCACGCGCTGTGCGCCGACCACGCCGCCCACGGTGCCGATGGCGATCGCGACCAGGATCAGCGGCACGTGGTCGAGGTCGAGGTAGATGAAGGGGACGATCACGGCGACGACGGCCGCCGCGGCGCCGAGCAGGTTGCCGTTGCGGGCGGTCTTGGGGCCGGAGAGCCCCTTGAGCGCGAGGATGAAGCAGACCGCGCAGGCGAGGTAGACCAGCTGCACCCAGGTCGGCGTCATGCCGCACCGCCCGGGGTGGAGCCGCCGGTGGGAGTCCCGCCGGCGGGCGCCTTCGGCTTCTTGCGCACGAACATCTGCAGCATCCGGTCGGTCACCACGAAGCCGCCGACCATGTTCACCGTCGCCAGCACGATCGCGATCAGCCCCACGACGAGCGCGATGGTGTTGTCGGTGCTGCCGGTGACGATGATCGCGCCGAGCAGGATGATGCCGTGGATGGCGTTGGCGCCGGACATCAGCGGCGTGTGCAGCGTCGAGGAGACCTTGGAGATCACCTCGATGCCGACGAAGACGCTGAGCACGAAGATCGTCAGCCAGACGACGGGCTCGCTCATGCCTGGGTTCCTTCCATGGCCTCGCGGGTCGGGGCGTGCCGGACCTCGCCGGCGTGGGTGACGCACGACCCGATGACGATCTCGTCCTCGAAGTCGGGGGCCAGGAGGCCGGTGGGCCCGCCGTCGCCCCCCTCGTCGCCGTCGGGCTCCGCGGTCATCAGGGTGACCAGGTTGACGAGGTTCTGGGCGTAGAGCCTCGAGGCGGGCCCAGGCATCTGGGAAGGCACGTTGCGCCCGCCCCACACCGAGGCGTTGCCGATCCGCACCACCTCGCCGGGCACCGAGCCCTCGACGTTGCCGCCGGTCTCGGCGGCGAGGTCGACCACGACCGAGCCGGGGCTCATCTGCTCGACCATCTCGCGGGTCACCAGCATCGGCGCCGTCCGGCCGGGCACGGCCGCCGTCGTGATCAGTGCGTCGGCGGCCGCGATGTACGGCGTGAGCAGCTCGCGCTGGCGGGCCGCGCGGTCCTCGGTCATCTCGCGGGCGTAGCCGCCCGCGCCCTCGAGGGTCTCGAGCTTCAGGTCGATCGGCTTGGCGCCCATCGAGGCGATCTCCTCGGCCGCGGCCGCGCGCACGTCGTAGGCGTGCACGACGGCGCCGAGCCGCTTCGCGGTGGCGATCGCCTGGAGACCGGCGACACCGGCGCCGAGCACCACCACGGTCGCGGGCTGCACGGTGCCCGCCGCGGTCATGTTGAGGGGGAAGAAGCGCCGCAGCATGCCGGCCGCGACGACCGCGCAGCGGTAGCCGGACACCAGCGCCTGCGACGACAGGGCGTCCATCGACTGCGCGCGGCTGATGCGCGGCACCAGCTCGACGGCAAAGGACGTGACGCCGTTGTCCCGCAGCGCCGCCACCAGCTCGAGCTCCTGGTGCGAGGGCAGGAACGAGATCGTCGTGGTGCCCGCGGGCAGCCCGCGCACCACCTCGAGCGGCAGCGGCTGCACCGACAGCACCAGGGCGGCGCCTCTGAGCGCGTTGTCCGCGACCGTCGCGCCGGCGGCGACGTACTCCTCGTCGGAGATCAGCGCATGTGCCCCCGCGCCCGGCTCGACCGCCACGTCGTAGCCCAGGCCGGTGAGCTTGCCGACCAGCTCGGGCACCATCGCCACCCGGGCCTCGGCGTCCCGGGTCTCCCTTGTCACCGCGATCTTCACCCGTCGCAACCTAGACGGGATTGCCGCTCACCGACAGGCATCTCACGGCGGTTCGTGGTGAGGAATCGCACGAGGTGACCGAAGTCCCGGGACCTCAGCGCCCGAGCGGGAGCTCCGCGACCGTCTCGTAGCGCGGCCGGCGGCGGGGTCCCTCCCCGAGGTGCGACGCCACGAGGTGCAGGCGGTCGGCGGTCCAGGTGGGCCCGGCGTACCCCTCGAGCAGCCGCACCCACGACGACACCTCGGCGGGGCGGCCGAGCCGGGCCAGGGTGAGGTGGGCGCGGAACCGCTGGCCGTCGACGGCGATGCCGGTACGCGCGGCCGCGGCCCGGGCACCCGTCGCCAGCCGCGGCAGCTCCACCTCCCCTGTGGTGTCGGGGCGCAGTCCGGCCCAGAGGACCCGGGCACGGGCGGCGTGGGGGAACGCACCGCCTCCGGCGACCGCCACCTCGAAGGGCGTACGACGTCGTCCCGCGCGGCCCAGCCGCTCGACCAGCTCGTCGAGGTGGCGCTCGGGCACCTCGGCGTAGAAGGCGAGGGTCACGTGCAGCTGCTCGGGCAGCGACCACCGGAAGGCCCCGGCCTCCCGGCGCGGCTCGAGGAACTCCTCGAGGTCCTCCAGCGCTCCGGGCGGCGGCACCAGGGCCGCGAACATCCGCACCGCGCGCGGCCCCGGTCAGCCGATGCGCGTGCCGAGCGCCGCGCCGATCAGGTAGGTCGCGACCATCGCGAACACCCCGCCGGCGACGTTGCGCAGCACCGCAGGACCGGCGGAGCCGTAGCCGAAGCGGGCACTCATCCAGCCGGTGATCGCCAGCGCCACGGCGACCACGCCCAGGGTGACGAACACCCGGGCCGACTGACCGACGAACAGGATCGTGAGCAGGGGCAGCAGCGCCCCGACGGTGAAGGCCAGCATCGACGCCCACGCGGCGTGCCACGGGTTGGTGAGGTCGTCGGGATCGATCCCCAGCTCCACCTCGGCGTGGGCGCGCAGCGCGTCGTGCTCGGTGAGCTCGAGGGCGACCTGGCGGGCGAGGTCGTCGCTGAGCCCCTTGGCGACGTACAGGCCGGCGAGCTCGGCGAGCTCGTCCTCGGGCTCCTCCTCGAGCTCGCGGCGCTCCTTGCGCAGCAGGGCGCGCTCGCTGTCGCTCTGCGTGCTGACGGACACGTACTCCCCCGCGCCCATGCTCAGCGCCCCGGCCGTGAGGCCCGCGACGCCGGCGATCATGATCGCCGACCGGCTGCTCGTCGCGCCCGCGACACCCATCACGATGCCGGCGGTCGAGACGATGCCGTCGTTGGCGCCGAGGACCCCGGCACGCAGCCAGTTGAGACGGTTGTTGACGCCACCCGCGTGTGGCTCGTCGGCGTGCGGGCCGACGGGGACGTCGACGGCACCGGTGTCGGAGGTCATGGGTCCATCCTTCGCGTCCTGACAGGCCCCGGCAAGCAAGGCGAGGCTGGGCTAAGGACCGGCCTGCTACAGCCCGAGGTCGCGACCGATCAGCATCTTCATGATCTCGTTGGAGCCGGCCCAGATCTTGGTGACGCGGGCGTCGCGCCAGGCCCGGGCCACGCGGTACTCGTTCATGTAGCCGTAGCCGCCGAAGAGCTGCACGCAGTGGTCGAGCACGTCGTTCTGCACCTGCGAGGTCCACCACTTGGCCTTGGCGGCGTCGACGGCCGTCAGCTCGCCCTTGGTGTGGGCGATCACGCACTGGTCGACGTAGGCCTGGGTGACCTCGACCTGGGTGACGAGCTCGGCGAGCAGGAACTGGTTGGCCTGGAAGCTGCCGATCGGGTGGCCGAAGGCCTTGCGTTCCTTGGCGTACTCGACCGTCTCGCGCAGGATCTGCGCGGCGTGGGCGAGGTTGGTCACCGCCGAGCCGAGCCGCTCCTGCGGGAGGAACTGCATCATCGAGATGAAGCCGGTGTCGAGCTCGCCGATCAGGTCGTCGTTGCTGACGCGCACGTCCTCGAAGGCCAGCTCGGCGGTGTCGGACTCGTCCTGGCCGACCTTGTCGAGCACCCGGCCGACCGAGAACCCCTCGAGGCTGGTGTCGACGCCGAAGAGCGAGATGCCCTTGGCCTTCTTCTCCGGACTGGTGCGCGCGGCCACCACGACGAGGTCGGCGCTGCCGCCGTTGGTGATGAAGGTCTTGGAGCCGTTGATGATCCAGTCGTCGCCGTCACGCACGGCGGTGGTCTTCAGGTTGGCCAGGTCGGAGCCGCCGCCCGGCTCGGTCATGCCGATCGCGGTGAGCAGGTCACCGGAGCAGAAGTCCGGGAGCCAGCGCTTCTTCTGCTCCTCGGTCGTCAGGTGCACGAGGTACGGCGCCACGATGTCGGCGTGGATGCCCAGGCACGAGGGCAGCGTCATGTTGACCTTGGCCAGCTCCTCGGTGAGCACCGCGTTGAAGCGGTAGTCGCCCGCCTCGGACCCGCCGTACTCCTCGGGGATCTCCAGGCCGAGGAAGCCCTGGGCGCCGGCGGCCTTCCAGAACGAGCGCGGCAGGCCGTGGCTCTCGGCGTGCTCGTCGAGGTGGGGCACCACCTCGCGGTCGAGGAACTCCTTGACCGAGGCGCGGAAGGCCTCGTGGTCGTCGTCGTAGATCTCGCGCTTCATGAGCAGCATGCTACTCGCGGGTAGCAACGGCCCGGGAACGGCGTTCACGGCAGCAGGCGGAGGTCGCCGACCGTTATGGTTTGATCGATCCAAACCGCGGGTACCGGCGACCCCGGCAACCCCCGAGACGAATGGACGTGGCACGTGGACACCTGGCCCGGACAGGCCTACCCCCTGGGCGCCACCTTCGACGGCAGCGGCACCAACTTCGCGCTGTTCAGCGAGGCCGCCGAGAGCGTCGAGCTCTGCCTCTTCGACGAGGACGGCACCGAGGTCCGGATGCCCGTGACGGAGGTCGACGCCTACGTGTGGCACTGCTACCTGCCGAGCGTGCAGCCCGGCCAGCGCTACGGCTACCGCGTGCACGGCCCGTGGGACCCCGAGCGCGGCCTGCGCTGCAACCCCGCCAAGCTGCTGCTCGACCCCTACGCCAAGGCGACGGCGCGCGAGATCGACTGGCACCCGTCGCTGTTCGGCTACGACTTCGACGACCCCGAGGCGCGCAACGACGAGGACTCCGCGCCCCACATGACCTACGGCGTGGTGATCAACCCGTTCTTCGACTGGGAGGGCGACCGCCGCCTCGACATCCCGCTCGACCGCACGGTCATCTACGAGGCGCACGTCAAGGGCCTCACCGAGCTGCACCCCGAGGTGCCCGAGGAGCAGCGCGGCACCTACGCCGGGCTCTCGCACCCGGCGATCACCTCCCACCTGACCAAGCTCGGCGTCACCGCGATCGAGCTGATGCCGGTCCACCAGTTCGTGCAGGACAACACGCTGCTCGACAAGGGCCTGCGCAACTACTGGGGCTACAACACCCTGGGCTTCTTCGCCCCGCACGCCGACTACGCCGCGACCGGCGACCTCGGCCAGCAGGTGCAGGAGTTCAAGTCGATGGTGAAGTCGATGCACGCCGCCGGCATCGAGGTCATCCTCGACGTCGTCTACAACCACACGGCCGAGGGCAACCACCTCGGGCCCACGCTGAGCTTCAAGGGCATCGACAACCCGGCGTACTACCGGCTGGTCGAGGACGACCCGCAGTACTACATGGACTACACGGGCACCGGGAACTCTCTCAACGTGCGCCACCCCCACTCGCTGCAGCTGATCATGGACTCGCTGCGCTACTGGGTGAGCGAGATGCACGTCGACGGCTTCCGGTTCGACCTCGCCTCCGCACTGGCGCGCGAGTTCTACGACGTCGACCGGCTGGCGACGTTCTTCGAGCTCGTGCAGCAGGACCCGGTCGTGAGCCAGGTGAAGCTGATCGCCGAGCCCTGGGACGTCGGCCCGGGCGGCTACCAGGTCGGCGGCTTCCCGCCGCAGTGGACCGAGTGGAACGGCGCCTACCGCGACATCGTGCGCGACTTCTGGCGCGGCGAGCCGTCGCTGGGTGAGTTCGCCAGCCGGCTCTCGGGCTCCTCGGACCTCTACGAGCACACGGGCCGACGTCCGGTCGCGAGCATCAACTTCGTCACCGCCCACGACGGCTTCACCCTGCGCGACCTCGTGTCCTACAACGAGAAGCACAACGACGCCAACGGCGAGGACAACAACGACGGCGAGAGCCACAACCGCTCCTGGAACCACGGCGTCGAGGGCCCGACCGACGACCCCTCCGTGCTCGAGTCGCGGGCGCGGTCGCAGCGCAACTTCATCGCGACGCTGCTGCTGAGCCAGGGCGTGCCGATGCTGCTGCACGGCGACGAGCTCGGGCGCACCCAGGGCGGCAACAACAACACCTACGCCCAGGACTCCGAGATCAGCTGGGTGCACTGGGACGACGCCGACCAGCCGCTCGTCGAGTTCACCGCCGCGGTGGCCCGGCTGCGGCGCGACCACCCGACGTTCCGGCGCAAGCGCTTCTTCACCGGCACGACGGTGCGCACCGGCGAGGAGGAGCGGCTCAACGACATCGTGTGGCTGCACGTCGACGGCACGCCGATGGACGAGCACGACTGGAGCAACGGGTCGCGCGCGCTCGGCATGTACCTCAACGGGCACGGCATCGCCGGCCTCGACGACCGCGGCGGCGCGATCACCGACGACCACTTCCTGCTCTACTTCAACGCCGGCGACGCCGTCGAGGTGCACCTGCCGCCCGACGAGTACGCCGCCGCCTGGGACGTCGTGATCGACACCGGCGCCTCGCTGGCCGAGGGGACGCCGGTCAGGGCCGGCGAGACGATCTCACTCGACGCGCGCTGCGTGGTCGTGCTCCGCGAGCACGCGCCGGTGGAGGAGGCACCCGACCACTCGGTGGCGGCGTCGGTCCGGCAGCAGGCGGGGAGGCGCTGACACCCGTGCGCGTCCCCACCAGCACCTACCGGGTGCAGGTCACGGCCGAGCAGGACCTGTTCGCCGTCGCCCGGCTGCTGCCCTACCTGCACGAACTCGGCGTCGACTGGGTCTACCTCTCACCGATCCTGGAGGCCGAGCCCGGCAGCGACCACGGCTACGACGTCGTCGCGCACGACCGGGTCGACGCCGCCCGCGGCGGGGCCGCCGGGCTGGCCGCCGTGTCGGAGGAGGCCCGCCGCCTCGGCATGGGCGTGGTCGTCGACATCGTGCCCAACCACGTCGGCGTGGCCGTGCCTGAGCACAACGCGTGGTGGTGGGACCTGCTCGCCCACGGGCCGGAGTCGGCGTACGCCGAGGCCTTCGACGTCGACTGGGAGGCCGGCGACGGCAAGGTGCGGCTGCCCGTGCTCGGCGACGGCGGCCTCGACGACCTCGCGATCGCGCTGCCGGACAGTCCCTACGTCGAGCCGGTGCACTGGCGGGTCGCCGACCACGGCCTGAACTGGCGGCGGTTCTTCGCGATCAACACGCTCGCGGGGGTGCGGGTCGAGGAGCCGCGGGTGTTCGAGGCGACGCACGTCGAGGTGCGGCGGTGGTTCGACGAGGGTCTCGTCGACGGCCTGCGGATCGACCACCCCGACGGCCTGCGCGACCCGCGGGGCTACCTCGACGACCTGGCCGCGCTGACCGGCGGGGCGTGGGTGGTCGTCGAGAAGATCCTCGAGCCCGGCGAGGAGCTGCCGGCGTCGTGGGCGACCGCCGGCACCACCGGGTACGACGCGCTGGCCTCGATCGACCGCGTGCTCACCGACTCCGAGGGCGTGGCGCGGCTGCCGCACGCCGACGTCGACTGGCACGCACTGGTGCACGACCTCAAGCGTGCCGCCGCCGACGGCGTGCTGGGGTCGGAGGTGAGACGCGTGGTCCGCGAGCTGCCGCTCGACGCCAACGACGACGGCGACGAGCTCGTCGACGCGGTGGCAGAGCTGCTCGCCTGCTTCCCGGTCTACCGCTCCTACCTCCCCGAGGGGCGCGAGCACCTCGACGCCGCGTTCACTGCCGCGCGCGCGAGCCGGCCCGACCTCGCCGCGTCGTACGACCTGATCGAGCCGGTGCTCGCCGACCCGGAGCAGCCCGCGGCGCTGCGGTTCCAGCAGACGAGCGGCGCGGTGATGGCCAAGGGGGTCGAGGACGCCGCGTTCTACCGCTACCCGCGGCTGACCTCGCTCACCGAGGTGGGCGGCGACCCCTCGGTGGGCTCGGTCTCGGTGGGCGGCTTCCACGAGGCGATGGCGGTGCGGCAGGCGACCCACCCGCACGCGATGACCACGCTGACCACCCACGACACCAAGCGCAGCGAGGACGTCCGCGCGCGGATCACCGTGCTCGCCGAGCTGCCCGCGGTGTGGGCGGCGACGCTCGCGGAGCTGCAGTCGCTGGCGCCGCTCCCCGACGCTGGGTTCGCTGACCTGCTGTGGCAGGCGGCCGTCGGCGCGTGGCCCCTGTCGCGCGAGCGGCTGCACACCTACGCCGAGAAGGCGATGCGCGAGGCCGGTGACCGCACCACATGGACCGACCCCGACGAGGCCTACGAGGCCGCGGTGCACGCCGCGGTCGATGCGGCGTACGACGACGCGCGGGTGCGCGGCGTGCTGGAGACGGCCGTCGAGCGGGCTGCCGGACCCGGCTGGGTGAACGCGCTGTCCGCGAAGCTGCTGTCGATCACGGTGCCGGGCGTGCCCGACGTCTACCAGGGCAGCGAACTGTGGGAGCAGAGCCTGGTCGACCCCGACAACCGGCGGCCGGTGGAGTTCGCGCTGCGGGGGCTGATGCTGGTCGCCGACGACCGGTCGCCGCTCAGTTCCGGCACCGACGACCCCGGGGCCGCCAAGCTGCGGGTCGTGTCGTCGTCGCTCCGCCTGCGGCGCGACCGGCCGGAGCTGTTCACGTCGTACGCGCCGGTCGACGCGCGCGGGCACGCGGCCGACCACGTGCTCGCCTTCGACCGCGGCGGCGCGATCACGGTCGCGACCCGGCTGCCCGTCGGGCTGGCCTCGCGCGGCGGCTGGGGCGACACCGAGCTCGACCTCCCGCCCGGCGACTGGCACGACGTCGTCGCCGACCGGCCCGCGTCGGCACGCGTGGGCGACCTGCTCGACGGGTACCCCGTGGCCCTGCTGGTGAGGAGGGACGCGTGATCCGGGCGACGCGGGGCCGCTTCGACGTCTGGGCTCCCCGGGCGTCGCGGCTGTCCCTGTCGGTGGCCGGTGAGACCGTGCCGATGACGGCCGGGGACGACGGGTGGTGGACGCCCGCGGAGCCCGTGCCGGAGGGGGAGGTCGACTACGGCTACCTGATCGACGACGCGGACACGCCCCGGCCCGACCCGCGGTCGCGGCGTCAGCCGGCGGGCGTGCACGAGCGCTCGCGAACCTTCGACCCCCACGCCTTCTCCTGGACCGACCAGCGCTGGACCGGCCGCCAGCTCGCGGGATCGGTCGTCTACGAGCTGCACGTTGGCACGTTCACCCCCGAGGGCACCTTCGACGCCGCGCTCGAGCGGCTCGACCACCTCGTCGAGCTCGGTGTCGACCTCGTCGAGGTGATGCCGGTGAACGCCTTCAACGGCACCCGGAACTGGGGCTACGACGGCGTGCTGTGGTTCGCCGTGCACGAGGGGTACGGCGGGCCGGCGGGCTACCAGCGCTTCGTCGACGGCTGCCACGCGCGCGGGATCGGCGTGGTCCAGGACGTCGTGCACAACCACCTCGGGCCGTCGGGGAACTACCTGCCGCTCTACGCGCCGTACCTCAAGGAGGGCCGCAACACCTGGGGCGACCTGCTCAACCTCGACGGCGAGGGCTCGGCCGAGGTGCGCCGCTACGTGCTCGACAACGTGCGGATGTGGTTCGAGGACTACCACGTCGACGGGCTGCGGCTCGACGCCGTGCACGCCCTGGTCGACGAGTCGCCGGTGCACCTGCTCGAGGAGATGGCGGTCGAGGTGGCCGCGCTGTCTGCGCACCTGCGCCGGCCCCTGACGCTGATCGCGGAGTCCGACCTCAACGACCCGCGGCTGGTGACGCCGCGCGAGGCGGGCGGCTACGGGGTCGACGCCCAGTGGAGCGACGACTTCCACCACGCGGTGCACGTGGCGCTGACCGGTGAGACCAGCGGCTACTACGCCGACTTCGAGCCGCTGGAGGCGCTGGCGAAGGTGTGCGAGCGCGGGTTCTTCCACGACGGCACCTGGTCGTCGTTCCGCGAGCGCGACCACGGCGTCCCGATCGACACGGCGACCATGCCCACGTGGCGGCTCGTGGTCTCAAACCAGAACCACGACCAGGTCGGCAACCGGGCCGCCGGCGACCGCCTCACGGAGGCTCTCGACGAGCACCAGCTCGGCTGCGCCGCCCTGCTGACGCTGACGGGGCCGTTCACGCCGATGCTGTTCCAGGGTGAGGAGTGGGCCGCGTCGGCGCCGTTCCAGTTCTTCACCAGCCACCCCGAGCCCGAGCTGGCCCTCGCCACCGCGGAGGGACGGGTGCAGGAGTTCGCGAAGATGGGCTGGGACCCCGCGGCCGTGCCCGACCCCCAGGACCCCGCGACCTACGAGCGTTCCCGGCTCGACTGGTCGGAGCGCGAGCAGGGCGTCCACGCGCGGCTGCTCGCGCGCTACCGCCAGCTGGTCGCGCTGCGTCGCAGCCTGCCCGAGCTCACCGACCCGTCGTTCGGGTCGACGTCGTGCCGGGTCGAGGGCGGGCTGTTCACGATGCGGCGCGGCAACCTGCTCGTCGCCGTGAACACCGGCGACTCCCCGGCCGACGTCGCCGGCCGCAGCGAGCTGCTCTTCAGCACCGGGGACGGCGTGGCCCTGACCACCCAGGGGCTGCACCTCCCACCCCACGCCGGCGCCCTCACCCGCTGACACCCGAACCGTCACTCAGATCCACCGAGCCGTCACTTCGGTCGCGAGCGAACCGCCCCCACTGACGGTTCGAATGATCTGAGTGACGGTTCGACCTACTGCATGTTGTTGAGGTCGATGGTGTCCTCGTCCGCCGGCGCCTCGATCTCGAGGTCGGCGTCGAAGTCGGAGAAGGTGATGGTGCCGGGCTCGTCGCCCTGGGTGACCTGCATCTTCAGGATGTGGTGCGGGTCGTCGGTCGCGATCCAGGCCTTGACCGGGTCGCCGCTGTCCGAGGTCGAGTTCACGATGACGGTGTCCTGACCGTCGACCTCCTCGGTCTCGCCCTCGGTGCTGGTGTCGGACTCGGGACCGTCGCCGATGTCCTTCAGGAGGGTGTCGAGGTCGCAGAACGAGGTGAAGCTCTCGTCGCCGGGGGGCAGCACGACCCACTTGTCGCCGACGACCTGCATGATCTGGTCGGCCTGGTCGGGGGCGTTGGCCTCCCAGAACGCCTGGTCGGGCTTGAACCACGCCTGGCCGCCCTGCTGCACGATCTCCGCGGTGCCGTCACCCAGGCCGATGCTGCCCTGGCAGTCACCGTCGGTGTTGAGCGCGAGGTCGATGCTGACGTCCTGGCCGTTGCTGGTCAGGGCTCCCTGCATGCGCAGCGACGACAGGTCCTGCATGTCGGCGCCCGCCGCCTTCACGATGTCGGCCGCCGACTCCTCGGCGAAGTCGTTGCCCCCGCAACCGCTCAGCAGGGCGATCGCGCCCGCCCCCACGGCCAGCATCCGGTACCTGCCCACGATGCGTCTCCTCTCGACGTCCGGAGCATCAGACCACACCGGTGCTCAGGTCGCGGAGACGACCTCGTCGACCCATGTCGGGACCAGCTCGCCGGCCGGCCCGCGGCGGGCCTCGTCGAAGTCCGGGGAGACGCCGCTGCTCACCAGGTTGAGCTCGAGGGTGCGCGCCCCCGCCCGGGCCGCCAGCTGCACGAAGGCCGCGGCGGGGTAGACGACGCCGGAGGTGCCGATCGCGACGAACAGGTCGGCGGAGCGGAGCAGCTCCACGATGCGGTCCATCTCGTAGGGCACCTCGCCGAACCACACCACGTCGGGCCGCAGGGCGCGCAGGCCGCAGCCGGGGCAGGGCGGCTGGTGCCCCAGCCCCTCCAGCCACCGCACCCGGCGCCGGCAGGCCCGGCAGAGCGCCGAGCGCAGCTCGCCGTGCATGTGCAGCACCCGCTGCGAGCCGGCGCGCTCGTGGAGGTCGTCGACGTTCTGCGTGACCACCGTCAGCGCGTCGCCGAGGTGCTGCTCGAGCCGGGCCAGGCCGTGGTGGGCCGGGTTGGGCTCCACCGCGGCGAGCGCCTCGCGGCGCGCGTCGTAGAACCGGTGCACGACGTCCGGCGCGGCGTCGTACGCCTCGGGGGTGGCGACGTCCTCGACCCGGTGCCCCTCCCAGAGGCCGTCGGCGTCACGGAACGTCGGGACGCCGCTCTCCGCGGACACGCCCGCACCGGTGAGGACGACCACCCGCACGTCAGCTCGTCTCCTGGAAGTCGAAGTTGATCATCAGCCCGTCGACCTCGGTGACCTCGGCCTCGACCTCGCGGCCCGATGCGGGCGGCGTGTACGTGCAGGTCGTCCGGCTCCCCTCGACGCCCTGCAGCTCGCCCGCGCACTCGATGGTATCCACCTGGAATCCGCTGCCCAGCGACTTCCTGATCGCCTCCGCGACGTCGGCCGCGGAGAGGTACGGCGTGGAGGTGAAGCGGACGTCGGTGCCGTCCACCCGGTCCACCACGACGTGCACGCGCGCGACGTCCGCGCCGACCTGCACGGCACAGTCCTGGGTGGCGTCGACCTCCGACTCGAGGTCCCCGTCGCAGCTCGCCGTCACGCCCTCGCCCGACGCCCCGGGCGTGTAGCGCCCGGCGACCTCCTGCTCGAGCTCCGACTGCGAGACCGCGGCCACCGACGAGAACATGCTGCGCCCCCAGACGAGCACGACCAGCGCGGCCAGCAGCACGGTCAGCACGACGGCGATGAGCGGGGCGCGGCTGCGCACGCGGACCTCCGGGGTCGGGGGCGGGTCGCGTCCAGTATCCCGCCCGCCAGGTCAAGAGCTCAGTAGTACCAGGGGAACGGCGACCAGTCGGGCTCCCGCTTCTCGAGGAACTGGTCGCGACCCTCCTGCGCCTCGTCGGTCATGTAGGCCAGGCGGGTGGTCTCGCCGGCGAAGAGCTGCTGGCCGACCAGGCCGTCGTCGATGAGGTTGAAGGAGTACTTGAGCATCCGCTGCGCCGTCGGCGACTTGCCGTTGACCAGGCGCCCCCACTCGAGGCCGACCTTCTCGAGGTCGGCGTGCGGCACTGCGCGGTTGACGGTGCCCATCCGCACGCCCTCCTCCGCGGAGTACTCCTGGCCGAGGAAGAAGATCTCGCGGGCGATCTTCTGGCCGACCTGGCGGGCGAGGTACGCCGACCCGAAGCCGCCGTCGAAGGAGCCGACGTCGGCGTCGGTCTGCTTGAAGGCCGCGTGCTCGGCGCTGGCCAGGGTCAGGTCGCAGACCACGTGGAGGCTGTGGCCGCCGCCGGCCGCCCAGCCGGGCACCAGACAGATCACGACCTTGGGCATGAACCGGATCAGCCGCTGGCACTCCAGGATGTGCAACCGCCCGAGGCGCGCCTTGTCCACGGTCTCGGCGGTCTCGCCCTCCGCGTACTGGTAGCCGGCTCGGCCGCGGATCCGCTGGTCACCGCCGGTGCAGAACGAGTGCTTGCCGTTCTTCGGCGACGGGCCGTTGCCGGTGAGCAGCACGCAGCCGACGTCGCTGGAGGTGCGGGCGTGCTCGAGCACGCGCAGCAGCTCGTCGACGGTGTGCGGGCGGAAGGCGTTGAGCACGTCGGGCCGGTCGAAGGCGATCCGCACGGTGCCGTGGGCGCGCGCCCGGTGATAGGTGAGGTCGGTGAGGTCCTCGAAACCAGGCACCTCCTGCCAGGCCTCGGGGTCGAAGGTGTCGGACACGCCGGGGATCGCGCTCATGGCCCGCACGCTATCGCCGGCCGGAATCTCCCCGGGCCGTCGGGTGTTGGGACGGTCATGACGCTCGTCGGAGAGTACGAACCCAGCCCGTCGCAGTGGGTGCGCGACCAGGTCGAGGAGTACGAGGCCTCGGGCGGGACCCGCGCCAACGTGCTGCGCGGCAACCCGGACTGGCCCATCGTCGTGATCACCTCGCGCGGCGCCCGCTCGGGCAAGCTGCGCAAGAACCCGGTCATGCGCGTCGAGCACGACGGCGTGTACGCCGCGGTGGCCTCCAAGGGCGGCGCTCCGGAGCACCCGGAGTGGTACCACAACTTCGTCGCCGACCCCCACGTCCTCCTGCAGGACGGCCCCGAGCCGCAGGAGTACGTCGCGCGGATCGTCGAGGGCGAGGAGCGGGCGGTGTGGTGGGAGCGGGCGGTCGCCCAGTTCGCGCCGTACGCCGAGTACCAGCAGAACACCGACCGCGAGATCCCGGTCTTCGTCCTCGAGCGCGTCTGAGACCAGACATCCACGCTGACCCGCCGTTGGTTGACGGCGGGTCAGCGTGTTCGGGGCCCATGATGTGCCCGTGAGCACCTCCGAGCCGGCCGCCCTGCCCGCGGCGCTGGCCGAACCGACCGAGCACCCGCCCGCGCGATGGGTGGCGGCGCTGACCCTGGCCAGCATCGGCCTGTGGGCGGGCTTCTTCGGCCCGATCCAGGTGCTGCTCGCCCAGCAGGCGGAGTCGATCGACCCCGACGCCAAGAAGGAGATCCTCTCCCTCGTCCTCGGCCTCGGCGCGCTGGTCTCGACGATCTGCAACCCGGTCTTCGGCGCCTTCTCCGACCGCACCACGCTGCGGGCCGGGCGACGCCTCCCGTGGATCGTCGGTGGAGCGCTCGGCGGCGCGGTCGCACTGGCCGTGCTCTCCACCGCCACCAGCGTGTGGCTGATGGCACTGGGCTGGTGCGGCGTGCAGGCCGCGCTCAACGCGATGCTCGCCGCGGTCACCGCCACCGTGCCCGACCAGGTGCCGGTCGACCGGCGCGGCCGGGTCGGCGGCATCCTGGCCGTCGCCCAGACCCTCGGCGTGGTGGGCGGCACCGCCATCGCGTCGATCACCGGCAGCATCGCCGTCGGCTACCTGACCACCGCGGTCGTGCTGGTTGTGCTCACCGTCCCCTACGCGCTCGACTCGCGCGACATCCCGCTGCCGAAGGCAGCGCGCGAGCCGTTCGACGTACGCCGGTTCGCCCAGTCGTTCTGGGTCTCCCCGCGCAGCTACCCCGACTTCGCCTGGGCGTGGGGCACGCGGTTCCTGGTCAACCTCGGCAACGCCCTCGGCCTGCTCTACCTCCTCTACTTCCTCCAGGACGTCGTCGGCTCGGGCAAGGAGGCGGCCGAGGACCGGGTGTTCGTGCTCACCGCGATCTACGCCGTCACGCTGGTCCTGACCGCCGTGGTCTTCGGGATCTGGAGCGACCGGATCGGACGCCGCAAGGTGTTCGTGATCTGGTCGGGCGTCGTCGCCGGCGTGGCCGCGCTGATGCTCGGCGTCGGCCAGAACTGGGGCACCGCCCTGGCCGCGGCCGCGGTGATGGGCTGCGGGTTCGGCATCTACACCTCGGTCGACTTCGCGATGATCACCCAGGTGCTGCCCGGCGCCGCCGACCGCGCCAAGGACCTCGGCGTCATCAACATCGCCAACGCGCTGCCCCAGGTGTTCGCGCCCGTGCTGGCCACGATCATCCTCAACATCGTGGAGGCCGGCGGCGGCACCGTGGAGACCGGCGGCGACGGCTTCTCGGTCGGCTACTTCTGGCTGTACGCCGTGGCCTTCGCGGTCAGCATCCTCGGCTCGGTCTTCGTCACCCGTATCCGCAGCGTCCCCTGACGCTGACCCGCCGTTAGTTAACGGCGGGTCAGCGCAAATTCGGTCGACAGGGTGTGGATGACCGGGGAGGGTCAGCGGGTGACGAGCAGCGACCTGTGGGACGAGGACGACGCCGAGCGGTACGACGAGGCGGTGCCGGAGATGTTCGCGCCGGAGGTGCTCCGGCCGACGGTGGACCTGCTGGCCGACCTGGCCGGGGACGGCGCCGCGCTGGAGCTGGCGATCGGCACCGGCCGCGTCGCCGTACCCCTGGCGGAGCGCGGGGTGCCGGTGAGCGGCATCGAGCTCTCCGCGCCGATGGTGGCCAGGCTCCGCGAGAAGGTCGGCGAGGCGACGATCCCGGTGGCCGTCGGCGACATGGCGGCGACCCGGGTCGGGGGGGCCGGTGGGTTCGCGCTCGTCTACCTGGTCTTCAACACCATCGGGAACCTGCGCACCCAGGACGAGCAGGTCGCGACCTTCGCGAACGCCGCGCTGCACCTCGCCCCGGGTGGCCGGTTCGTGATCGAGGTCGAGGTCCCGCCGCTGCGCCGCTTCCCGCCCGGGCAGACCGCCGTGCCCTTCGACGTCAGCGACCGCCACGTCGGCTTCGACACCTTCGACCTCGCCACCCAGGACGCCGTCTCCCACCACTACACGCGCGAGGCCGATGGCCGGATGCGGTACGGCGCGCACCACTTCCGCTACGTGTGGCCCTCCGAGCTCGACCTGATGGCGCGGCTGGCCGGCATGGAGCTCGAGGCGCGGTACGCCGACTGGCACCGCGCGCCGTTCACCGGGGACAGCGAGCAGCACGTCTCGGTCTGGAGGCTCCCGGCCGCCTGAGCTCCGCGCCGCCTGCCACGGCTATCGTGAGCCGGCGTGACCCACTCCTACGACGTGGCCGTCATCGGCGCCGGAGCGATGGGCTCGGCCGCGGCCCGTGCCCTCGCGAGGTCCGGGCGCGAGGTGCTCGTGCTGGAGCAGCTCGGGCTCGGGCACGACCGGGGCGGATCCCACGGCAGGACCCGCATCTTCCGGGTCGGCACGGAGCAGACCCACTACCTCGAGATGGCGCAGCAGGCGCGGTCGCTCTGGGGCGAGCTCGAGTCCGAGCTGGACACGCGACTGCTGACCGTGACGGGAGCGGTCGAGCACGGTCTCGGCGCCGGGGTGATCGCCGACTTCTCCGGCCTGCTCACCGAGCACCGGGTCGACCACCTGGTCCTCGACCCGGGAGAGGCCACCACCCGGTGGCCCGGCATGCGTTTCGAGGGCCCGGTGCTCCTCCAGCCCGGTGGCGCGGTCATCCACGCCGACCGTGTGGTGGCCGGCCTCCAGCGGCTGGCCCGCGACGCCGGTGCGACGTTCCGCACGGGGGTCCGGGTCGAACAGGTCACGGTGGACAGCGACGGTGACGGCGTCGGCCTGCGCGCCGGCGACGAGACGATCCGGGCGCGCCGACTGGTGGTGACCGCCGGCCCGTGGACGGCGTCCCTGCTCGCCGGCGTGCTGACGATGCCGGCGATCACCGCGACCCAGGAACAGCCCCGGCTGTTCGAGCCGCGCGACCCGGCCCACGCGTGGCCGTGCTTCGTGCACTGGCGGCACGAGACGGGCGAGTGGGGCCGGATCGAGAGCTACGGCCTCCTCGAGGACGGCACGGTCAAGGTCGGGCTCCATGCCGGTGGCGTGGTGGTCGACCCCGACCACCGCGACTTCCTCCCGGAACCGCGTCGCGACGAGGTCCTGCGGTCCTACGTCCGGGACTGGTTCCCCGGCCTCGACGCCGACCGCTCCACAGCGATCAGCTGCGTCTACGACAACACCGACAACGGCGACTTCGTCATCGACCGGGTCGGACCGGTCACCGTCGCCGCCGGCTTCAACGGCGAGGGCTTCAAGTTCGTCCCGTGGGTCGGTGAGCTGGTGCGCGACCTGGTGCTCGGCGTGGCCGAGCCCCCTGCGATCTTCACCCTGGCCCGACACCGCTCCGCGCGCTGACCCGCCGTCAACCAACGGCGGGTCAGCGTCAGGTTGTCCACAGGCGGGGTGTCAGGCGGGCTCGACGACCTCGGCGGTGACCTTCGGAGCGCGGTGGATGGAGCGCGCCAGCTGGGTGAGGTGGCCGAGCCGGGCCAGCTCGGAGTCGAGGAACTCGGGGCCGCCGTGCCGGCCGAGCACCACGATCTCCTCCTCGTCGACACGCGTCGCGCACAGCAGCGTCACGTCGTCGTCGGAGTGCAGCCGCGCGGTGCCGGCGAGGTCGGCCCACGAGACGTGGTCGGGGGCCGCGTCGGTGCGGTGCCGCACGCGACCGTCGCTGCTGACCCGGGCGCCCCAGTCGGAGCGGAAGACCGCCGGCAGCAGGTCGACCAGCCGGTCCATCGCGTGCTCGGGGTGGGCCGTCAGGTCCTCGACGGCCTCGAGGTCGAGGAAGACGTTGCCGCCCGCGGCGTAGCGGCTGATCCACAGCACGCGCACGCCGTCGAGCTCGGTGCACGCCGACACGATCGAGTCGGGCATCGTGCCGCCCACGAGCTCGAGCAGCACGTCGTCGACGGCGGTGCCGTCGCCGGACTTCTCGATGATCTCGATCGCCTCGATGTCGCCGCCCGCCTCACCGATCGCGCTCGCCAGCCGTCCCAGCGAACCGGGGACGTCGGGCAGCTCCACGCGGAGGAGGAAGGACATGCGCCCACGGTAGCCAACACCGCGCTCGCGGCCCGGGAATCGTTCCAGCAGCCGGTCAGGTCGCGCGGGCGGCGCGCAGCCGCTGCACCAACCCGGTCGCGCGGCGGGCGTCGGTGGCGACCGCGGCCCGCACGGCCTCCTCGGACCCGACCACGCGCACCTGCTCCTGGGCGCGGGTGACGCCGGTGTAGAAGAGCTCGCGGGTCAGCAGCCGCGACCCCGCCTCGGGCAGCAGCACCGTGACCCGCCGGGCCTGGCTGCCCTGGCTCTTGTGGATGGTCATCGCGTGCATGGTCTCCACGGCGTCGAGCCGCCCCGGCGCGAAGCTGCGCAGGCCGCGCGACCCGGCGATCCATGCGCGCAACCGGCCGTCGTCGCCGAGCACGACCGCGCCGGTCTCGCCGTTGTAGACCTCGAGCGCGTAGTCGTTGGTGGTCACCAGCAGCGGCCGACCGACGTACCAGGGCGAGCGGAGGTCGAGGCCGAGCTCCTCGCCCAGCCAGGCCTCGACCTGCCGGTTCCAGTGGCGTACGCCGTGGGGTCCCTCGCGGTGGGCACAGAGCAGGCGGTGCTCGTCGAGCGCCGCCACGGCAGCAGCGGCATCTCCGACCTCGGCCGCCCGGCGGACCGCGAGCGCCGAGGCGACCGTGTCGGCGCGCAGAGCGCCCGCGGCGTCGTCGGTCTCGATGAACTCGATCTGGGTCGACGGTGCCCGCAGCCGGGCCAGCACCGCGTCGGCGTCGCCGAGACGGAGGGCCTCGGCGAGCTCGCGGAGGTCGCCGGTGGCGCGGAAGTTCTCGCTGAGCGAGGCGACCGGGCTCGCGGGGTCCCCCTCGAAACCGGCCACCAGGTCGGAGAGCACCGCCCCGGCGCCGACCGAGGTGAGCTGGCGCGGGTCGCCGACCAGCACCAGCCGCGACTGCGGCCGCACGGCCTCGAGCAGCCGGGCCATCATCGTCAGCTCGACCATCGAGGACTCGTCGAGGACCACGACGTCGTACTTGAGCCGGTTGGTGCGGTCGTGGCGGAAGCGCGTGGCGTTGTCGGCCCGCCAGCCAAGCAGCCGGTGGAGGGTCATCGCCTCGGGCCGGCCGACCCGGCGGCGGTCGTCGTCGGTGAGTGCGGCGAGCTCGGTCTCGACCGCCTCCTGCAGCCGGGCCGCGGCCTTGCCGGTCGGGGCGCTCAGCGCGACCGACAGCCGCGAGCCGCGGCGGTCGGCCTGGTCGGCCAGGAGCGCCAGCATCCGCGCGACGGTGGTGGTCTTGCCGGTGCCGGGACCTCCGGTGATGACGGTCGTCCACTGCCGGACCGCGGCGACGGCGGCGTCGCGCTGCTCGTCGCTCAGGTGGCCGCGACTGATCCGCTCCACGGCCGCCGAGAGCGCGGGCCCGTCCACCCGCGGCGGCGCCTGGTCGGCCCGCGCCAGCAGGTCGGCGCAGACCTGCTGCTCGAGGCGGTGGTAGCGGTCGAGGTAGAGCAGCCCGTGCTCGACCCGCACCGCACCGGCCGCGACGAGGGGGGAGGCGGCCACGGCGGCCTGCCACGCCGCGGGCTCGGGCCACGCCAGCTCCGGTGCCACCTCGGCCACCGAGGCGAGGTCGACGGCGACCGAGCCGTGCCGCACGGCACGCACGGCGAGCGCCACGGCCAGCAGCACCGACGGGTCGCTCTCGTCGCCGAGGTCGCCGACCCGCCGGGCCACGTGGACGTCGGAGGCCTCGAGCACGCCGGCGCGGTTGAGGTCGCCGAGCAGGCCGGTGGCGCCGGCCACGAGCCGCCAGTCGTGGTCGCCGACGGGTTCGAACAGGGTGGTGGTCACGCCGGCACCCTCCCGTCGAGCAGGTCGGACAGCTCCTCGACCAGGGCCACCGGTGGCCGCCAGGCGAAGACACCGCAGGGCTCGCCGTCGACCAGCGGGGTCCGCGGGCCGCACATGCCGCGCAGGTAGAGGTAGAGCACGCCGCCGAGGTGGGTCGCCGGGTCGTAGCCCGGCTGGCGCCAGCGCAGGAAGCGGTGGAGCACGGTCGCGTAGAGCAGCGCCTGGAGCGGGTAGTCGGAGTGGCCCATCGCGGCGTCGAGCGCCGCCGGCCGGTAGGCGTGCGCGGTCAGCGGCTCGTCGCGCGGGCCCAGCCAGTTGGTCTTGTAGTCGACGATCACGTAGCGCGGACCGGGCAGCCGCAGCACCACGTCGACCGAGCCTGTCAGGTAGCCGCGCAGCGGCTGGCCACCGAGCACCGGGTGCGCGAGCTGGTCGACGTAGCCACGGACGGGGTCGCCCTCGGGCAGGTGCCGGCGCAGCAGCGGCGCGAGGTCGCCCAGGGTCACCTCGGCGGCGGCGCCCCGGGCGAGGTCACCGCCGGCCAGCGGGAGCTCGAACTCGAGCTCGCGCAGCCGGTCGCGCAGCGGCACCTCGCGCAACGTGGTCGGGGCGACGCTGCCGAGCGGGGAGTCGCAGACCGCGACCAGCGCGTCGACGAGCGCGTCGGGGCCGCCCTCACCGAGGTCGACCGGCCACCGCACGAGCTGCTCGTCGACGTGGGCGCGCAGCTCGGCGGCGAGGTCGGGGGCGTCGGGGTCGGCGTGCTCGAGCACCGCGTGCACGAGGGAGCCGAACGTCGCGCCCACCGGCAGCCCCGCCATCGGCGAGGGCACCTCCGCCGCCGGACCCGTCGGCTCGGGCAGCACGGCGACCTCGGCGACCTCCTCGTCGTCGCGGGCGACGACCTCGGGCTCGCTGCCGACGCCACCCGTCACGACGGGCAGGTCGACCGCCGTCAGCGAGGAGTAGGACGTGCGCCGCCACGCGGTGTCGACCTGGCGGTCGAAGGTGCGGACGGCGAGCGTCGGCTGCGGCGGCCGCGGCGGCTCGTCGCCGGGGTCGGCCGGTACGGCGGGCTCGGGCACGGGACCTCCGGCGGCGTGCCAGCGCTCCAGGAACGCGGCCACGTCGTCGTCGCTGTCGACGGCGAACTCCGCGGGCACCTCGGCCAGCCCCGGCCGACGGCCGACGAGCAGCCGCTGCAGCGGGGAGGCCGGGGTGTTGCGGGTCGGCGCCCACCACGCCACCACCTGCGAGCGGGCGCGGGTCACCGCGACGTAGAGCAGCCGCAGCCACTCGCCGGCCTCCTCGGCCTGCCAGCGCGCGACGTGGTCGGCCCACCCCGGCGCGCCCGGTCCGCCGACGGCGACGCAGCGCCGGCCCTCGGCGTCGTGGAAGAGCGGCATCGAGGGCTTCGGGACGTTGCGGTCGGCGAGCGCGGGCACGTAGACGACGGGGTACTCCAGCCCCTTGCTGGCGTGGATGGTCACCAGCTGCACGGCCGCGGCGTCGGAGTCGAGGCGGCGGGTGCGCTCGGTGCCGCGACCGTCGGCGGCCTCGGCGACCTGGCCGCGCAGCCAGGCCAGCAGGGAGACCAGTCCGAGCCGCTCGGTGAGGGCCACCTCGTGCAGCGCCTCGCCGATGTGACGCAGGTCGGTCAGCAGCCGCTCGCCCGACACCCGGGCCAGGACCCGCGAGGCGAGCCCGGCCTCGGTGGCCGCCTCGAGCACCGCCGCGACGCCGCGCCGGGTGAAGACGTCGGCCCACTGCCGCAGCCGGTCGGCCACCCCGTCGGTCAGGTCGTCGCCCCCCGCGGCGAGCTCGGCCGCGGAGTGCCCGACGAAGCAGGTCAGCGCCGCGGTGCGCGCGCGGGTGCTGCGGTGCGGCTGCTCGAGGGCCTCGAGCAGCTCGAGCCACTCGCGCGCCGCCGGGGTGGCGAAGACGCTGCCACCCCCCGCGATGACGGCCGGCACCCCCGCCTCGAGCAGCGCGGCCCGGGCCATGGCCAGGTCGGCGTGCCGGTAGGCGATCACCGCGACGTCACGCGGCTCGAGCGGCCGCCCCTCGAACTGCGCCCCCGAGGCGAGCAGGGCTCGGACGTCGTGCGCCAGGTCGCGGGCCACGTGCGGCCGCACGAGGTTGACCAGCAGCGGCGCGTTGCCGCGGCGCCCGAGGTGCTCGCGGCGTACGACGCGCAGCCGGAACGGCGCGTCGTGCGGGGCCCCGGACAGCCGCGAGTCCTGGTGGTGCGCCTCGACGTCGTGGACGACGATCCGGGGGTCCCCGAGCTCGGCGCCGGCGAGCACGGTCTGCAGCGAGGCGAGCAGGTCGGCGTCGCTGCGCCAGTTCACGCCGAGCGTCTGCTGGGTGGTGGCGGTGGCCGCGGCCTCGAGGTAGGTGGCGACGTCACCGCCGCGGAAGGCGTAGATGGCCTGCTTGGGGTCGCCGATCAGCACCATCGTGGCGTGGCCGGAGAACGCCCGGTCGAGCACGTGCCACTGCACGGGGTCGGTGTCCTGGAACTCGTCGACGAGCACGATCCGCCAGCGCTGCCGCATCCGCGCGCGGGCGGGGGCATCGGCGTCCTCGAGCGCGTCGGCGAGCTGGCTGAGCAGGTCGTCGTAGGAGAGGATGCCGAGCCGCCGCTTGCGGCGCTCCATCTCCTCGCGCACCTTGCCGGCGAAGGCCACCCGCCGGCCGGCCGGCGTGTCGGGCGGGGCGTCGGCCGGCTCGATGCGGGCCTGCGGGTCGCCGACCACGGTGCGCGCGATCGACATCGCCTCGGCGAACGAGAAGACCGGATCGCCCTCGGCCCACGCGAAGGCGCGCAGGTAGAGGTCGTCGACCACCTCGACGAGCAGGTCGTCGAGGTCCTCGACCAGGCGGGCCCGGGAGTCGGTGTCGCCGGCGACACCGAGGCTGTCGAGCACCATCGAGCAGAACTGGTGGGTGGTCGCGATCGTGGCGCCGTCGAAGCCGGCGAGCGCCTCGGTCACCCGGCGGTGCCGCAGCGCGCGCTCGTCGGCGTCCGCGTCGAGGAGCAGGTCGATCAGGGACGACGGCTCGACCGCGGGCAGCGACGGGTCGTCGGCGAGGGCCCGCTCGGCCTCGACCAGCTGGGCCCGCACCCGCTCACGCAGCTCCTGGCTGGCGGCACGGCCGAAGGTGACCACCAGCATCTCCTCGAGCCGGCACACCCCCTCGGCGACGTAGCGGGTGACCAGCGCACCGATGGTCCAGGTCTTGCCGGTGCCGGCGCTGGCCTCGAGCAGCGTGGTGCCGGTGGGCAGCGGTCCGCAGACGTCGAACGGGGCGGGACGCGGGGTCGCGGGGGTCGGGGTCACAGCGCGGCCACCCGCTCCCCGCCGGTCAGCAGCGGCTCCCAGATCCGCCACGCGTGGGCCGCGAGGCCGGCGTCGAGCAGCACCGAGACCGGCGCACCCTCGCCCCACACCCGCACGTGGGCGGGGTCGGCGTCCTCGCCCTGGATGCCGAAGGAATTGTTGGCGTCGGTGCGCCACGCCTTCTCCGCGGCCTGCGCCGGAGGCCGGTCGTTGCCCATCAGCTCGAGCGCGTGCGCCTCGGCCCAGGCCTGCGCGGTCAGCAGGGGGGCGGCGAGCGGGGCGCGGAGCCCCTCGTCGCGCAGGTCGCACAGGTCGCGCAGCCAGTCGACGGCCCGGTGGTCGAGCGGCCCGGCCAGCGCCCGCTTGGGCCCGGCGCGGTCGCGGCCGACCGCGTGGGCGGTCCACGACTCGTCGGGCAGGGCGGCGCTCAGGGCCAGCAGGTCGACCCACGAGAGCAGCCGCTGCCGGGGCTTGAGCCGCGAGTAGCCCAGCGAGACGATCCGGCTGCCGTGCACGCCGCCGACGGTGCCGGTCAGCCGCCGGCCGTCACCGAGGTCGACGTCGACGTCGATGCTGCGCGGCGTGCCGGCCCGGAGCTCGGCGGTGCGCGTGAAGAGGCGCTGCGACTCCTCGACGACGCGGGTCAGGGCGCGCGTGCCGAGCCCGCCGGGCGGCAACGTACCGCGCAGCTGCTCGGCCACCATCACCGCGGTCGGGTCCTGGCCGGCCAGCACCTCGCGCAACAGGCGGTCGCCGACCTCCCACACCTCGAGCGCGTCGAGGTCGACCGGGATCGCGTCGCTGACCTCCTCGGCGGCGAGCGGGGACCCGACGTCGAGGCGCTGGCGCAGGAAGGTGCGCACCGGGTGGGTGAGGAACGCCTTGAGGTCGGCCAGCGAGACGTCGTCGCTGGCCCGGGCGGGCAGCGGCCCGGGCAGGAACGGCGGGCGCTCGCAGCGCTCGCCCGCCGCGGCCTCGGCGGCAGCCAGCGCGGCGCGGTCGAAGCTGAAGGGCTCGTCGCCGACCAGCCCGCCGGGCTCGAGGTTGCGGGCGTCGTACGGCTGGAGCGGGTGGCGCACCAGCACCCGGTCGCGCACCGGCGCGGAGGTCGTGCGGTCGGCGGCGTCGAGGATCTCCCCCAGCGGTACGGCGGGCGGCCGGGTCGCCCCGGTGTGCTCGTTGGCGCCGGTGTAGGTGATCACCAGCGTCTCGTCGGCGGCGAGCAGCGCGTCGAGCAGCAGCTGGCGGTCCTCGCTGCGTGCGTCGCGCTCGCCGGTCAGCGGGCGGCGCGCGAGGACGTCGTCGCCGTCGGTGCCGGCGGCGCGCGGGAAGAGCCCGTCGTCGAGGCCGACCAGGCACACGACCCGGTGGGGCACCGAGCGCATCGGCACCATCGTGCAGACCGTGAGCGTGCCGGTGCGGAAGTTGGCGCGGGTCGGGCGGCCCGCGAGGCGCGAGTCGAGCAGCGCCCGTACGTCGGGCAGCCGGAGCGCGACGGTTCCGTCGCCGCCCGCGGAATCGACCGCCCGCGCGAGCTCGCGCTCGAGCTGCGGCAGCTGCCAGGCGTCGTCGGGCGGCACCTCGGTGAGGCCGTGCACGCCCTCGCGGAGCGCCGTCATCCAGTCGCCGACGGTCGCGGCGCCGGCCAGCGCGGTGAGGGTGGTCTCGAGGCGGTGGAGCAGCTCGGCGAGTCGGCCGGCGAGCTCGATGTCGCCGCTGGCGACGTCGTCGAGCGGCAGCCCGCGGCCGAGGTGGTGGTGGTCGTCGCCGCTCATCGCGACGCCGAGCAGCACCCGGTCGAGTCCGGTGCGCCAGGTGTTGTGGGGGAAGCCCCCCATCTCGAACGCCGCGCGCTGACCCTCGGTGACGCCCCAGCGGATGCCGGCCTCGCCGACCCAGGCCGTGGCCCGGGCGAGGTCGTCGTCGCTGAGGTGGAAGCGCGCCCGCACCGGCTCCGCGGCCGCCAGGTCGAGCACCTCGCTCGCCGTCCCCCGGCCGCCCGCCAGCGTGACCAGCGAGGAGGCGACGGCGAGCAGCGGGTTGGTGCTGGTGAGGGCCCGGTCGGCCAGCCGGACCCGCAGCCGGTGTGCCGGGTGGCCGCCGCCGGCCACGCCCTCGACCACGTCGGCGAGGCCGAACCCGGCCGAGACCAGCGGTGCGTAGGTCTCGATGTCGGGGCACATGACGAGGATGTCGCGCGGCTCGAGCGTGGGGTCGTCGTCGAGCAGGCCGACCAGCACCTCGCGCAGCACGTCGACCTGCCGGGCCGGGCCGTGGCAGGCGTGCACCTGGAGCGACCGGTCGCCGGGCGCCACCTGCCGGCCCGCACGGGTCGCCGCGTCGGGTGCGGCGTTGGCGCGCAGGTCGGCCTGGAGCCAGCCCAGGAGGGTCGCCCGCGGCTCGCCGCCCGTCGTGACCAGGTCTCCGGGGACGCCGTGCAGCGACCGGGCGAGCTCGCGGGCGTCGCGGCCGAGCGAGGCGAGCAGGGGGTGCCCGACCCGCTGGGCGGAGGGGTCGGTGTCGCGGGGCACCGGGCCCTCGAGGTCGGCCAGCGCGTCCCAGAGGGCGGGCGAGGGCTGCGGCAGCCAGACGTGCACGTCGCGGCCCCCGCCCAGCGCCCGGAGCAGCTCGACCTCGGTCGCGGGCAGCCGGGTGTGCCCGAAGAGCGACAGCCGGGCCGGCAGCTCGAGCCCCTCGCCGCCGGCGCGGAGCCGGGCCACGGTCTCGGCGTGCCGCACGTCGGGCGGCGGTTCGCCGACGCGGTCGAGGAGGCGACGCCAGAGCTCGGCCTGCCAGCGCAGGTCGTCGTCGAGCTCGCCGCCGGCTCCGTCGCCGTCGCGTCGCTCGCGCCAGTCGGTGACGAGCCCCGGCCGCTGCACGGCGTACGACGCGTAGAGGCCGGCCAGCCTCCGCGCGACCGACCAGCGGCGGCTCTGGCGCAGCAGGGCCTCCTCGCCCTCGAGCCCGTGCCCGAGGTGGCGGGCGAGGGCGGCGCACCAGGGCTCGTCGAGCGAGGCGTCGACAACCTCGAGGAGCGCCCAGACGAGGCGGTCGGGGTCCCACGCGTCGTCGCGCTCGCGGCCGAGCAGGAGCGAGACCAGCGAGCGCGGACTGAGGAACCGCACCCCCGCGCACACGCCGTCGCCGCCGGCCGGGCCGGTGCCGAGTCGGTGGGAGAGCCGCTGGGTGAGCCAGCGCTCGACGCCCTTGGCCGGCACCACCACGACCTCCTCGGCGAAGGGGTCGTCGAGGGGCTCCGCGAGCAGCTCGCCGAGGGCGTCGGCGAGCTGGTCGGTCCGCGGTGCACGGTGGAGCCGGAGGGTCACCGGGGCAGCATCGCACGCAGGTCCGACAGGTCCCGGCAGGTCCTCGGACGTGGCCCGACACAGCGAACCGGGCCGCCCCCGGCGGCCGGTCCCTGGCCCCGCCTTGCGCACTGCGTGAGGCGCCCCGTACGGGTCAGGGACCGGGTCCGGGTGGCGGCCCGGTGGTCACTGGTCGCCGGCTCGCGCCGGCCTGCTGCGGGTGGTGCGGGTCGTGCTACTTCGTGAACAAGCTGACGCCACCGGGGCCGACGAGCAGCCCCACGACGATCAGCACGATCCCCCAGAGGATCGAGCCTCGCAGGATCGTGACGATCCCGGACACGACGAGGATCACCGCGATGATCCAGAGGATGAACTCCATCTTTGCTCCCTCTCCGGGCCTCGAGGGCCACGGTTGGTGAACGCGGGTCCGGACTACTTCCGGAACGCGTCCTTGACCTTCTCCCCCGCCTGCTTGAGGTCGGCCTTGGTCTGGTCGGTCTTGCCCTCCGCCTCGAGCTCACGGTCGTCACCGGCGCGGCCGGCGTGCTCCTTGGCCTGACCCTTGACGCCCTCGGCGGTGTTCTCGGCCTTGTCCTTGAGACCCATGCTGGCTCCCCTCATCGAGCCGACGCGTCTGCGGCGGCACCGTCAGGTACCCCGGACGGTGCGTCCGCATGCCCCTCCCACCCGGCCCGCCGCCCGCGGTGCCGGTCGCCACCGGCGACGTGCCACGATGCGCGGCATGAGCAGATCCCGGGTCCTCGCCATCGTCCAGGCCGGCGGAGCCGGCGGCCGGATGGACGTCCTCACCCGCGAGACCGCGAAGCCCGCGCTCCCGTTCGCGGGCGTCTTCCAGCTCGTCGACCTCCCGCTGTCGAACCTCACGCACAGCGGCATCGACGACGTCTGGCTCTCGGTCAGCTACCTCGGCTCGTCGCTGGAGCAGCAGGTCTCCAACGGGCGTCCGTGGGACCTCGACCGCACCTCGGGCGGCCTGCGCCTGCTGATGCCGCAGGAGGGCAGCGGGTCCACCGACGAGGAGGGCTTCGCCAAGGGCAACGCCGACGAGCTCTACCGGCTGCGCGACCAGCTGCGGGCCGCCGACCCCGAGCTGGTGGTGGTGCTGAGCGCCGACCACGTCTACCGCTTCGACTTCACCGAGGCCCTCGACACCCACCGCGCGCGCGGCGCCGACTGCACCGTGGTCACCACCCAGGTGCCGATCGAGGACGCCGGCGACCACGCCGTCGTCGAGGTCGCGGACGACGGGCGGGTGACCGACTTCTGGTACAAGCCCCAGGACCCGCCCGGCCCCACGGTCGCCACCGAGATCTTCGTCTACGACCCCGCCGTGCTCGTCGAGACGCTGGAGGAATTGCACCGCGAGCTCGCCGCCGACCCCGAGACCCCCGACGAGCCCGGCGACTCCGGCCTCGGCGACTTCGGCGACCACCTGCTCCCCCGGCTGGTCGAGCGCGGCCACGTCGTGGCCCACGCGCTGCCGGGCTACTGGCGTGACCTCGGCGAGCCGATGAAGTACGTCGCGGCGCACCGCGACGTCCTGCTCGACGACGTGGGCGTGCTCGGGCAGCCGGGCTGGCCGATCCTCACCCGCCAGCCGCAGCGGACCCCGGCCCGGCTCCTCGACGGCTCCGCCCTCGTCGACAGCCTGGTCAGCGCCGGGTGCACCGTCGCCGGACGGGTCGAGCGCAGCGTGCTGGGGCCGGGCGTCGTGGTGGAGGCCGGCGCGGTGGTGCGCGACAGCGTGGTCTTCGCCGAGACGACGGTGCACGCCGGCGCCGCGGTCGACTGGGCGGTGCTCGACGAGGGCTGCTCGGTCGAGGCCGGGGCCGTCGTGGGCGCGGCCGCGGACGACGTCAGCGACGACGACGGACTGGTGCTGGCCGGCCGGGGGTCGCGGGTCACCGCCGGCGCCCGGGTCCCGGCCGGTGCGCGGCTGGAGCCCGGCAGCACCGCCTGAGAGCGCCGCTCGCGTCCCGGTGCCGAGCGGCTGCGCAGGGCCTCAGGCGCGGTGGCTGGCCTGGTAGACGATCGCCGCGGCGACGTCCGCGACCGGCACGTGGTGGTCCTGCGAGAGCTTCGCGAGCAGGGCGAACGCCGCGTCGGCGTCGCAGCGGTTCTCGGCCATCAGCATGCCCTTGGCCTGCTCGATCACCGGCCGCGAGCTCATCGCCCGCCGCAGGTTCCCCACCTCGCGGTTGAGCGACTCGTGGTCCTCGACCATCCCCACCAGGGCGCGCAGCGCCTCGGCGACGTCGGCGCTCCGCCCCACCTCGGCCAGCAGGTCGGCGTAGGAGTCGAGCGCCGCCGCCAGCCGGGTGCCGTCCGGTGAGACGTCCTGCACGCGCATCGAGACGCCGTACGTCGTGCCGTCGTCGTGGACCGGTGACGGCGTGAGCAGCCAGCTGCGCTCGAGGTAGCGCCCCGGACGCCGGGAGTCGGGGATGTCGTAGCGCAGCGGGATCACCCGCTGGCCGCTGCGCCGCCGCATCGCCTCCTCGAGCTGCTCGGCGAGGAAGGCAGCGGCGCCGGGCTCCTCGGACTCGGGGTCCTCCGGGAAGGCCGCGAAGAGGCCGACGTCGACGACCTCCTCGGCGCGACGCCCGGTGACCCCGAGGTAGGTCGGCGTGGCGGCACGGATCACCAGGTCGGTGTCGATCAGGACCGTGGCGGCGGGGAGGCTCTGGAAGACCGGGTCGTGCTGACGACCCGTCAGCGGACTGACACGCATCCCGCGAAAGTACCGGCTAGTCCCCGGGGGGCTCCTCGCCGCGGATCCGGAACCGCCGGATGGAGTAGACCAGCAGGCCGAGGCCGACCACCGCCGAGGCGATCTGCGTGGAGCCGGTCCCCCAGCCGCCCCAGAGCCACCAGTACTCGTCCACCGGCCACCACGACGGGGCGGCGGGCTGCAGGATCCAGACCACGCCGCAGGCGGCGATCGCCGCGATGCCGAGCAGCGACATGACGATCCGCGTGTTGGTCTCGACGCCGGTGGCGGCCGCGTTGAGCGCCTTGTTCTTGACCGGGTCGACCCGCTTCTCGGCCCACTCGTACTGCTGCGAGAGCAGCGCGAGACCACCGAACAGGATCAGCAGACCGGGGCCCGGCAGCGGGATCGCCGCGATGCCCCCGATCACCATGATCCAGCCGAGCGTCTCGAGCGCCACCCGTCGGGCCGCCGACTTCACTGCCATCTCCCACCCCAGCTCACAGCGGACAGTGTGCCCGACCTCACCCAGAGCGCCGTTCGTCGCGGTCGCTCGGCCGGAACGGCTGGCCGTCACCGAAGTCGACCAGCACGTGCTGGAAGCCCTTGTGCCGCTGCGCCCGCGCATAGCCGGCGTACGCCCGGCGGTCGGCGTCGGTGAGCACCACGGCGTCGGTGAACGGCGTCAGCAGCGCCCGCGGCCAGAGGTGGCGCTCGATGACGATGTTGAGCTCGACGCCGAGCATCCCCATCACCGAGGCCAGGAAGAGCAGCGCCATCAGGCCGAGCACCAGGCCGAAGGTCTGGTTGAGGGAGGAGGCGTTGGCCAGCACGTTGGTCACGTACGCCGCGCCCAGCGTCTGCAGGCCGTGCCACAGGATCGCGATCAGGAACGCCCCCGGCAGCGTGGTGCGGGTGCGGTCGCTGCGCGCGGAGCCCAGGCGGAGCAGCAACGTCAGCACCAGGGCGACCGCGAGGATGCTGAGCAGCCGCACGGGCCACCGCGCCGGCCAGTCGTCCATCACGCCCATCACCTGCGTGTTGCTGGCGAGGATCGACAGCGTGGTGAGGCCGAGGATGGCCAGACCGCTCAGCGACACGATGACCAGGCTCTTGATCCGCAGCAGGAACGGGTTGGGGCGGCTGTTGCGCGGCACCGACCAGGCGACGTTGAGCGCGTTCTGCACGGCGGTGCCGAGCCCGATCGCGCCGTAGAGCGCCACCAGCGCCCCCAGCACGACCGCCGGGGTCGACCCGGTCAGGCCCTCGGGCTGGCGGAACTGGTCACCGATGATGGGGAACTGGCTCAGCGTCGACTCGAGCACCTGCTGCTGCAGGTCGGTGTTGCCCTCGAGCACGAAGCCGAGCAGCGACGTGGCGAGGAGGAGCAGCGGGAAGATCGCGAACAGCGCGTAGTAGGTCGCGATCACCGCGAGGTAGGTGGCCTGGTCGTCGAAGTACTTGTAGAGCACCGCGATCGGCAGGCCCAGCGCGCTGTGCCGGCGCTGGAAGTCGTCCACGGGGCCGATGCGCGGACCGTCGTTCTTGTCGCCCTGCTGGTGGTCGCGCTCGGCGACCGGCCCGTCGGCGGGCCCGTCGCCCGGCTGGGGGCCCGCGTCGTCCATGGGGCCAGTCTGGCGGACGCCGGGTCGCGACGGGGTCCCGACAGGCGCGACCCGCGTCCCGCCGCTGCCCGCGACTTCCCATACGACCTGTGGAGATATAGCATCCCAAATGTGAACACAGCGTTGAAGACCGGCCCCGCGACGGGGACCCTCACCATCGGTGAGCTCAGCGAGCGCTCGGGCGTCGCCCCGGCCACGCTGCGGATGTGGGAGCAGCGGCACGGCTGGCCGGTGCCGTCGCGCCTCGACAGCGGTCACCGGCGCTACGACGAGAGCGTGGTCGCGGCCGTGCGCGAGGCGGTGCGCCTGCGCGACTCCGGGCTCCGGCTCGGCTCGGCCATCGAGCAGGCGCGGCAGGGGCCCGTCGCACCGCCGGCGCCCTCCTCGGTCTACGCGCGCATCCGCCGCAGCCACCCCGGGCTGGTCACCCACCGCCTGCGCAAGCAGACCCTGCTGGCGCTGTCGTGGGCGATCGAGGACGAGTTCTGCGCACGGGCCGACCGCCCGGTGCTGCTCGGCACCTTCCAGGCCGAGGAGTTCTACCGCTCGGCGCGGCCGCGCTGGGAGGCGCTGGCCCGGCTGGCGCGCGCGGCGTACGTCTTCGCCGACTTCCCCGAGGCCGACCTCGGCGCGACCCCGGCCGAGGTGGCGCTCGACGCGAGCTCGCCGCTCCTGCGGGAGTGGACGGTGGTGTGCGACTCCGCCGAGCTGCCCGTGGCCCTGACCGCGTTCGAGCTGCCCGGCCAGACCGCGGTGCGCGACGCCGACCGGGTCTTCGAGTCGATCTGGACCGTCGACGCGACCGTCGTGCGCCAGGCGTCGCGGGTGCTGCTGGGCGAGGCGGCCGCCGCCGGCGCCCCCGGTGCCGACGCAGCGCTGCTGTCCCTGGCCGGGGACGTGCGCCCGGCGCTCGTCGACCCGGCCGTGACCACGGGCCTGTTCAACCGGATCGTGGCCTACGTCGACCGTTACGGCGGCGGCCGGTGACGACCGCGGACCGCGAGCTCGACGTCCTCGTCGTCGGCGCCGGCCTGGCCGGGCTGCGGTGCGCCCGCGCCCTGGTCGACGCCGGTCGCGAGGTCGAGGTCTGGGAGGCCGCCGACGAGGTGGGCGGACGGATCCGCACCGACCGCGTCGACGGGTTCCTCCTCGACCGCGGCTTCCAGCTGCTCAACCCCGCCTACCCCGCCGTACGCCGCTGGGTCGACGTCGACGCCCTCGGCATGCAGCCCTTCGGCGCCGGTGTCGTGGCGCGCACCGGCGACGGTGGTGACGACCTCGCCGTCCTGGGCCACCCGCTGCGCGACCCGCGCCGGCTGCCCGGCACGCTGCGCCAGGTCGCGCCGCGCCCCCGCGAGGCAGCAGCCCTCGCCCGCTGGCTGGCGCCGCTGCTGCGGGCGCCGTCCGGCCGCGGGCTCGCGGCGCACCTCGAGCGCGACACCGACCCGCCCTGGCGCACCGCGCTCGACACGGCCGGGGCCGACGGCGTGCTGCGGCGGGTGGCCGAGCGCTTCCTGACCGGCACGCTGCTGGAGGACGACGGCAGCACCGCCGACGGCTACGTCCAGCTGCTGGTGCGCACCTTCCTGGCCGGGGTGCCCGGTCTGCCGACCGACGGCATGCAGGCGCTGCCCCGCCAGCTCGCGGACTCGCTGGGCGCGCGCGTGCGGCTCGGCAGCCCGGCGGAGTCCCTGACGACCGGCGGCAGCGGGGTCTTGGTCGCCGGACCGGCCGGCACCGTGCGCGCGGTACACGTCGTCGTCGCGACCGCCGCGCCCGAGGCCGAGCGGCTCACCGGCTGCCCCGCGCCGGCGATGAAGGGCGTGGTGACCGAGTGGTTCGCCACGCGGCAACCACCCGGGCGCCTGGGTCGCTACCTGCACGTCGACGCGCGCCCGGTCGCCGCCGGTCCGCTCGTCAACGTCGCCGTCGTCTCGGCGTCGGCGCCGTCGTACGCCCCGACCGGGCGGCACCTCGTCGCGGCGTCCGCGCTGATGGGGCCCGGCCGACCGGCGCCCGGCAGCGCCGAGCTGCGCCACCACGCCGGCGACCTGCTCGGGTGCGTGACCTCCAGCTGGGAGACCGTCGGCCGCCACGAGGTGCCGCACGCGCTCCCGGCCCAGCCGGCACCCCTCGTGACCCGACGGCCGCAGCGCGTGGCCGACCGGGTGCTCGTCGCTGGCGACCACCGCGACACCGGGTCGATCCAGGGAGCGCTGGTGAGCGGCGAACGCGCCGCCCGGGCCGTGCTGCGCAGCGGCGCGCCGGCCGTGGCGGTGCGGTGACGGCCGACCTCGCCGTCGCCGTCCTGGTCGCGGCCACCTGGCTGCACCTCGGCTTCCAGGCCACGGTGACGCTGGTCGTCTACCCCGCGCTGGCGCGGGTGCCCGACGACGGGTGGGTGGTCGCGCACGACCGGCACAGCCGGGCGATCGCACCCCTCGTGGCGGTGGTGTACGGCGCGCTGGTCGTCGGCGCCGTCGCCGTGCTCGCGACCGACGTCACGCCCGCGAGCCTCGCCGCGGTCGTCGCCGCCGCCGTGGCCGTGCTGACCACGGCCGGGCTGGCCGCGCCGCTGCACGGGCGGCTGGGGCAGCGTGACCAGCGGCTCGTCGTACGCCTGCTGGCCGCCGACCGGGTGCGCCTCGGCGCCGCCGTGGTGGCCGCGCTGGCCGCGTCGCTGGCGGCCGTGGCCCGCTGGTGAGCAAGGGTCGCGGCGGCCGGCCACCTGGCCGCCGCGACCGTCCGGGGGTACTTCCGGTCAGGGAAGGGTCACGTAGCCGTGGCGCATCTTCCACAGGAAGTACTTCTCGAAGCCGAGCTTCATCAGGTGCGCCTGCGGGCCGGGGATCAGCACCCCGTGCTTGCGCGGCGGCAGCATCTTGTCGGCGAGGATGATCACGCCGTTGTTGCCGGCGTCCATGACGCAGACGGCCTTGATGTCGCCGAACGCCTTCTCCGCCGAGGGCACCTCGCCCTTGACCTGCGAGGCGATGTTCTTCGCCGCGACGTGGGCCATGGCCTCGGTCGGGAAGCCGGTCTTCGGCAGGCCGACGGGGGTGGGCGTGGTCCACGGGACGTCGACGGCGGCCGCGATGCCGACGGCGTAGACGTCGTCGTACTTCTCGGTCTGGTAGGTGTCGCGCACCTTGACGTAGCCCTTCTCGTCGGCCAGCCCGCTGTCGAGCAGGAAGTCCTGACCGAGGAACGGCGGCACGACCATCGCGTACTTGAAGGGCAGCGTCTCGCCGCTGCCGAGCGCGAGGGCTCCCTCGTCGACGTGCTCGATGCCGACGTTGATCCGCGACTGGATGTTCTCCTTGCCGAGGAACATGCCGAGCATCTGCTCGCCGTGCGGCAGCCCGCCGATGCCGAAGTGGCCGAGGAACGGCTCGGAGGTGACGTAGGTGAGCTTCACCCGGTCGCGCAGCCCGGCCTTCTTCAGCTGGTAGGAGGTGTTGAAGAGGAACTCGTACGCCGCGCCGAAGCAGCCGGCGCCCTGGGTCGCGGCGACGACGACGTCGCCGGGGTCGTCGAGGAACTTCTTCCACTGCTCGCCCGCACGCTCGGCCTCGGGCAGCGTGGTGATGGTGACGGCGTTCTCGCGGAAGCCGGGTACCACGTCGGTCTTGTTGCGGTAGCCGGTGGCGATGACGAGGTAGTCGTAGCCGAGCGACCGCCCGTCGTCGAGCTGGACCTGCTTGGCCTCGGCGTCCACGCCCGTGGCGGCGTGGTGCTCGAAGTCGATGTCGTGGTTGTCGAGCGTCGGGCCGATCGGGAACGTGACGTCCCCGCGGTCGCGCTTGCCGAACGGCAGCCAGATCAGGCTGGGGTTGAACAGGAAGTGGTCGTCCTTCGACACCACCGTGACGTCGACGTCTCCCTCGAGCTCGTGCTTGACGGCGAGGGCCGCCGTCAGTCCTCCGAAGTTCCCTCCGAGGACCAGGACCCGCTTGCGCATGACTCCTCCTTGATGGCCTTGTACGGAGGACGCTAATACCCCCAGGGGTATCACGGCAGAGGCGAAGGTCCCGTCTCGTGGAGGGACGTCAGTCGCGCAGCAGGCCCTTCAGGTACGCCGCCTGGCCGGCGTGCTGCGCGCAGTCGTCGGCGACGCTGACCAGCCGCACACCGAGGGTGACGGGCGGGTCCCACCGCTCGTCGACGACGCGGTCGAGGTCGTGCGCGGAGAGGGTCTGCACGAAGGCCACGGTCGCCTCGAAGGTCGCGTGGTGGTACTGCTCGAGCAGGTCCGCCGGCGCCCGGACCAGCGCGACCTGCTCGCTGGTGTGCCCGTAGCCGTGGTCGGCGACGTCGAGCGGCAGCCCGAACCGGTCGGCGTACCCCTGGCCGGTCCACACCTGCTCGGCGCCGGCCACGTCGGCGACGTGGTCGTCCTGCACCCGGGTCAGGTGCCACACCAGCCAGGCGATCGAGTTGGCGTCGGGCTTCGGCCGCGCGAGGAGCTCGTCGTCGGTGACGTCGGCGAGCAGGGACCCGATGTTCCCGGCCGTGCGGCCGAGGGCGTCCACGAGGAGGTCGGCAGGAGTCATGCCCCCGAACGTACGCCGGTCGACGTCGGTCGAGCCTGTCGAGACCACGTCGGCGCGCTGCAGAGCCGGCGGCCCCTACAGTGCCGCCATGGGCTCGAACCGCCTCGAGGCGTTCAGCGACGGCGTCCTCGCGATCATCATCACGATCATGGTCCTCGAGCTCGAGGTGCCCGAGGGCCACGAGTGGTCGGACCTCTGGGACGCGACCGGGCTCGGGCTGCTGACCTACCTGCTGTCGTTCGTCTACATCGGCATCTACTGGAACAACCACCACCACCTCTTCCAGATCTGCGACGAGGTGGACGGCGGCGTGCTGTGGGCCAACCTGCTGCTGCTGTTCTCGCTGTCGCTCTACCCGTTCACGACGGCGTGGATGGACGAGTCGGAGCTCGCGCAGGTGCCGGTCGTGGCCTACGGCATCAACCTGCTCGCCGCGGGTGCGTCGTTCTACGTGCTCGAACACATGATGGCCCGCCTGCCGGGCCAGCGGGACAAGCTGCGTGAGGCCTTCGGCCGCACGACCAAGGAGCAGCTCTCGCTGCTCCTCTACACCCTCGGCATCCTGCTGGCGCTGTTCACCGAGCCGTGGGTGGGGCTGGTGCCGTACGTCCTCGTGGCGCTGATGTGGGTCGTCCCCGACCGCCGGGTCGAGCGCTACCTCGCGCGCCAGGCGGAGTGAGGCGCCCACCCTCGCCGTTCTGACCTCGGAACGTAGGTAGTGCGGGTCGGCTACCCATGAAGAGGACCTCCGGGTGAGGCGTGGAGCTACCTGGCACCCACCTTCACCACGACAGTCTGCGTACCCCACGCTGAGGCGACCCTGACCCCGGCGAGGCGACTGCGTCTTGCCCAGCTCGTCGTCGACAAGCGCTGATCCCATGCCCGAGCGGGCCGAACGGTTCTCGGCCAGCGTCGCCCGCCGTCATGCGCGCGTTGCGGTACCGCAGCTCGGCAAGAACGGCATGCCAACCGTTCCTCCCGACCACACCAGCCCAGGATGCGCGAAAGTCTGACGCAAATCTTGATCGAACTTGTGCTCGAATCTTGACGTTCCGGGGTCGGAAGTGTCGGTGGTCGCTGGTTGTCTGGACCACATGACCACCACCGTCGAGACCGACTGGGCGCTGCCGGGGCGCACGGCCCCGGAGCCCCCGGTGCGTCCGGGGCATCCGGTGGCGGCGGCGGTGGCGCGGTTGCATGCCGAGCTGGACGCGTTGGCCGAGACGCCGGTGTGGAGCCTGGACGGCGGGCAGGTCCGCGACACGCTCGCGGAGGTGACCCGGTTGGCGGCGCGGGTGGCCGAGCTGGAGCTGCGACTGGTCGCCCACGCCGACCGGGTCGGTGCCGGCGAGGCGGTGGGTGCGACCACGACCGGTGCCTGGTGGGCGGTAGCGACCCGGCAGACGCGTGCGGTGGCGCATCGCAGGGTGAAGCTGGCGGTGGCGCTGGACGGGGAGCACGAGCCGGTCTTGGACGCCCTGGCGCAGGGGCGGGTGCTGCCGGAGCAGGCGCGGGTGATCGTCGACGCGGTGGACGCGCTGTCCCCGGTGCTGGTGGACCCCGAGGTCCGGCAGGAGGCACGCCTTCACCTGATCGCCGCGGCGGGGGAGCATGACGCGCAGGCGTTGAAGGTCCTGGGGCGCCGGATCCTGGAGGTCGTCGCCCCGGAGGTGGCCGAGGCCCACGAGGCGCGGCTGCTGGAGGCCGAGGAAGCCCAGGCGAACGCGTCGGCGCGGTTCACGATGTCCGAGGACGGCCACGGCCGGGTGCACGGCCGGTTCACCCTGCCCGCCCTGCAGGGGGCGATGCTGCGCACCCAGCTCGACGCCCTGGTCCACGCCCAGCACACCGGAGACACCGGTGACACCGGAGACACCGGTGACACCGACACGAAGGCCCAGCCGCTGCCGCACCGGCGCGGGCTGGCGTTCGCGGCGTGGGTGGAGCGCTACCCCGTGGACCGGTTGCCGGCCACCGGCGGTGGGGTGGCGGCCACGGTGGTGGTGACCATGACCGTCGAGTCGCTCCTGGGTGGGCTCGAGGCCGCGGGCCTGTCGACCGGTGGGGTGATCTCCGCGGCCCAGGCGCGTCGTCTGGCGTGTCAGGCGGGGATCATCCCCGCCGTGCTGGGTGGGAGGTCGCAGGTCCTCGACCTCGGCCGGAAGCGCCGCTTCCACACCGAACCGCAACGCATCGCGCTGGCCCTGCGCGACGGTGGCTGCACCGCCGTGGGCTGCGACCGGCCACCGGCCGCCTGCCAGGCCCACCACGACACCGCCTGGTCCCGGGGTGGAGGCACCAGCGTGGAGAAGGGGCGCCTGCTGTGCCGACGCCACCACACCTGGATCCACGACCCCCGCTTCACCCACACCCCCCGACCCGACGGCAAGGTCACCTTCCACCGGAGGACGTGAGGGTCACGGCTCAGCGTGACGGACGGCGCCGGGCGAACCGGCGACGGGGCCGGCGGGCGCGCGACTCGCGCGCCAGGCGCAGCTGCTCGGCGTGACGGGCGTGCTGGAGACGGCTGGCGATCTCCGCCCTGGCGAGGTCGTGGTGGAGGTTCATGCCGGGACTTCCTCTCGTGTTGTGGTGCTCGTGGTGATGGTGGAGGTGGAGCGGGCGGTCAGGTGCGAGGCGACCCAGGCGGCGTCGTGCTGCACGAAGCCGAGGAGCGAGGAGCCGCGGGTGTGCTGCCACGGCAGGCCGACGAACCAGAGGCCCGGGGCCGGGGTGCGGCCGCGCTCGTGGACGACGCGGCCGGACTCGACGACACCGGGGACGTCGATCCAGGCGTGGTCGGTGCGGAAGCCGGTCGCCCAGACCACCGCGGCCGGTCGGGCCACGCCCCCGGTGGCGAAGCGGACGGCGTCGGGCGTCGCGGCCACCACACGGGGGCGGACGTCGACACCGGCGCGGCGCAGGCGTCGCAGCGGGGTGCCGATCACCAGGTCGCCGCGCTCGCGCATGCGGCGGGCGAGCGGGGAGTCCGCGGTCCGGGTGACGACGCCGAGCCGGGTCAGCCACCAGAACAGGTCGCGGCCCAGCAGCCGCTGGGGGAGCTCGAGCGGCGGACTGCCGGCGGAGAGCGTGACGTCGCGGGTGGCGGACAGCTCGAGGGCGATCTGCCGACCGGAGTTGCCGTCCCCGACCACGACGACCGGGCCGTCGGGCACGGACGCCGGGTTGCGGTACGCCGAGCTGTGCATCGAGACGACGTCGGGGCCGAGACGGGACGCGATCGCCGGGACCACCGGCACCTGGAAGGGACCGGTCGCGACGACGACCTGCGGCGCGCGCAGCCTGCCGTGGGGCGTGTGCACGACGTAGGTGCCGTCGACGCGCTCGAGGCGCTCGACCGGGTGCTCGAGCAGCACGGGCAGGGCGAAGCGCGCGGCGTAGGACGCAAGGTAGTCGGCGACCTCGTCCTTCGTCGGGTGGCTGCCGGCCGGCGCCGGGAACGCCCACCCGGGCAGGCCGTCGTGCTCGGCCGGGGTGAAGAGCCGCAGGGAGTCCCAGCGCTCGCGCCAGCTGCCGCCGACCTCGTGGCCGGCGTCGAGGACGACGAAGCGCAGCCCGCGGCGGCGCAGGTGGTAGGCCGTGGCGAGGCCGGCCTGGCCGGCGCCGATCACGATGGCGTCCAGGTCATCGGGGACGTCGAGCGCGTCGTGCTGGTTCATGGCGGGTCCTCCGGGGTGGTGGCTGATCGGGTGTCCCCACGCTAGGAATCCGGGGCACCGGGTCGCGCCGGTGAAATCACCGGGATCCGCACCCGGCGGACCGGCGCCGGGACCCGGCCGAGAACCCGGCGATTTCCCCGGCGCGACCCCGGTGGTCCCGGACCGACGCTTCTGGGACCGGCGGCACCCGAGCCGCCCCGATCCCCAGGAGCTCCGATGTCCACCACCGAGGCAGGCACCCACCCGCCGCACGGCGCCCACCCCGTCCCCGTGGAGGTACGACGCCCGTGGACCGTGCTCGGCCTGATGCTGGCCGCGCAGTTCATGGTCGTGCTCGACGTCAGCGTCGTGAACGTCGCGCTGCCGAGCATCGGCGACGACCTCCACCTCAGCAGCTCGTCCTACCAGTGGGTGGTCAGCGCCTACGTCCTCCTCAGCGGCGGCCTGCTGCTGCTCGGCGGGCGCATGGCCGACCTGTTCGCCCGCCGCCGCGTCTTCCTGACCGGCCTCGTCGTCTTCACCGGCGCCTCGCTCGCCAGCGGCCTCGCCGACTCCGCCACCGCGCTGATCGCCTCGCGTGCCGCCCAGGGCGCCGGCGCCGCCCTGCTCACCCCGGCCGCCCTGTCGGTCGTGATGACCACGTACGCCGGGCGCCAGCGCGCTGCGGCGCTCGCCGTGTGGGGCACGGTCGCCAGCATGGGCATCGCCGCCGGCGTGCTCTTCGGCGGCCTGCTCACCAGCGCCCTCGACTGGCGCGCGGTCTTCTTCGTCAACGTCCCGATCGGCGTCGTCGTGCTCCTCGGCACCCTGCGCAGCGTCCCTGCCGGGGGCGGCGCGAGGGCCGGGGTCCGTGACCTCGACCTGCCCGGCGCCGTCACCCTCGTCGGCGGCCTGGTCGCCCTCGTCGAGGCCGTCGAGTCGGTGGGCAGCCACGGCTGGGACTCCCCCCGCACGCTGGTGTGCGCCGCGGTCGCGGTGGTACTGCTGACGGCCTTCGCCGTCGTCGAGCGCCGCGTCACAGCCCCGCTCGTGCCGCCGCGCACCTGGCGGGTCCGCTCGCTGGTCTCGGCATCCACCGTGATGGCCGGCGTCACCGGTGCCGTGGTCGGGGCGATCTTCCTCAGCTCGCTCTACCTCCAGCAGGTGCTCGGGTCGTCCGCGGTCGTGACCGGCCTGCAGTTCCTGCCCCTCGCCGCCGCGATCACCGTGAGCGCCGCGGTCGCCTCGCACCTGCTCCCGCACGCCGGCCCGCGCGCCCTGATCGCGGCCGGCCTCGTGGTCTCGGCCGCCGGCGCCCTGCTGCTGTCGACGACCGGCGCCGACGCGACGTACGCCGCCGACGTGCTGCCCGGCTTCCTGGTGCTGGGCGCCGGCGTGGGCCCGATGTTCGTGGCGATCTCGGTCGGCGCGATGGGCGACGTGCCCGCCGAGGACTCCGGCCTCGCCAGCGGCGTGATGATGACCGGCCACGAGGTCGGCGCCGCGATGGGCGTCGCGCTGGTCACCGTCGTCGCCGGCGACCTCACCACCCGCGCGGGCCTGGTCTCCGGGTACGCCGACGCCTTCGTCGCCGTCGCCGTCCTGCTGCTGGCCCTGCTGGTGCCGACCGCGCTGGTCCCCCGCCGCACCGCCGCCGGCGCCCACAGCCACGGCCACGGCCACCACTAAGCATTACCGTTGCATACCCAGAGGGGGTATGCTACGTTCCCCGTCACACATACCCCCTAGGGGTACCAATCAAGGAGAGAGCAGATGACCGAGAACACCGTCCACACCTACGCCGTGACCGGCATGACCTGCGACCACTGCGCCCGCGCCGTGCGCCAGGAGGTCGGGGCCCTCCCCGGCGTGACCGCCGTCCACGTCGAGGTCGCGACCGGCGACGTGACCGTGACCAGCGACCGCCCGCTCGCCCGCGACGAGGTGGCCGGCGCCGTCGACGAGGCCGGCTACCAGCTCGCCGGCTGAGCCGGCACCCACCCACCCACCGAGGAGCAACCGCCATGACCACGACCACCCCCTCCCCCGCGACCACCGGTTCGACCGGCCCGACCGCCGGCCCGACCGCCGAGTCCGGCTTCGACATCGGCGGCATGACCTGCGCGTCGTGCGTCGGCCGGGTCCACAAGGCCCTGTCCCGGGTGGAGGGGGTGCTCGAGGTGTCGGTGAACCTCGCCACCGAGACCGCCCTCGTCGTCCACGACCCGGCGACCAGCACCACCGAGCAGCTGACGGCCGCGGTGGCGAAGGCCGGGTACGCCGCCACCCCGCGCCACCCCGAGCCGACCGGAGACCGGGCCGGCGAGGGCTCGGTCGCTGAGGACGACGACAAGGACGCGGAGCGCGACCGGGTGCTCGCCCGCCTCAAGCGCCGCTGGCAGGTCGCGCTGACCACGGGCCTCGCGCTGATGGGCGTGATGTACCTGCCCCTGCACCTCGACACCATGGACTGGCTGATGCCGCTGATCCTGGTCGTCGCGACCGTCGTCCAGCTCTGGGCCGGGAACGACATCTACCGCGCCGCCTGGGCTGCCGCGAAGCACCGTGCCACGAGCATGGACACGCTCGTCGCGCTCGGCACGGGCGTGGCGTACGGCTACAGCGCGTTCGTCACCCTGTGGCCCGGGCAGGCCCAGTCGTGGGGGCTGCCGCTGCACCTCTACTTCGAGACCGCACTGATCGTGGTCGCGCTGGTGCTGATGGGCCGCTGGCTCGAGCTCAAGGCCAAGAAGCGCACCGCCGCCTCGATCCGGGCGCTGGTCGCGCTGGCCCCGCAGACCGCGCGCGTGCTGCGCGGCGGCGAGGAGCACGACGTGCCGGTCGAGGAGGTCGTCGTCGGCGACCTCGTGCGGGTGCGTCCCGGCGAGACACTCCCGGTGGACGGCATCGTCCACGAGGGCGCCTCCACCGTCGACGAGTCGATGCTGACCGGCGAGAGCGTCCCGGTCGAGAAGGCCGTCGGCGACACCGCCATCGGCGCGACGCTCAACCGCACCGGCACCCTCGTCGTCCGCGCGACCGCGGTCGGCGCCGACGGCACGCTCGCCCAGATCGTGCGCCTCGTCGAGGACGCCCAGGGCTCGGCCGCCCCGATGCAGCGGCTGGCCGACCGGGTCTCGGCGTGGTTCGTGCCGGCCGTGCTGCTGGCCGCCCTGGTCACGTTCCTCGCCTGGCTGACCTTCGGCCCCGAGGCCGACCGGCTGGTGCTGGCCATCGGCACCACGGTCGCCGTGCTGATCATCGCCTGCCCCTGCGCCCTCGGCCTGGCCACGCCCACCGCCGTCATGGTCGGCACCGGCAAGGCCGCCGAGCTCGGCATCCTGGTCGGCGACGGCACGGCCCTCGAGACCGCCCGCCGCGTCACCGCGGTGGTGCTCGACAAGACCGGCACCGTGACCCGCGGCCGCCCCGAGCTCACCGCCGTCACGCCGTACGACGGGTGGGACGGCGACGAGCTCCTCTCGCTCGTGTCGTCGGCCGAGGTCGGCAGCGAGCACCCCGTGGCCGAGGCGATCGTCGCCGGGGCCCGCGCCCGCGGCCTGGCGCTGCGCCCGACCGCGGAGTTCGAGGCGGTCCCCGGGCACGGCATCACCGCCCTGGTCGCCGGGCGCCACCTGCTCGCGGGCAACCGCGCGCACCTCGCCGCCGCCGGCATCGACGTCGCCGGCCTCGCCGATGCCGCCGAGCACGCGGCCGACGCCGGCGCTACCCCGATGTTCGTCGCCGTCGACGGGCGGCTCGCCGGCCTGCTCGAGGTGGCCGACACCGTGAAGCCCGGCGCCGCCGACACCGTCGCCCAGCTCGAGGCGCTCGGACTGGAGGTCTGGATGGTGACCGGCGACAACGCCGGCACCGCCCGCGCCGTCGCCGAGCAGGTCGGCATCCGCAACGTGATGGCCGAGGTGCTGCCCGCCGACAAGGCCGAGCGCGTCGCGCAGCTGCAGGCCGCCGGCCATGTCGTGGCCATGGTCGGCGACGGCATCAACGACGCGCCCGCCCTGGCGCAGGCCGACCTGGGCGTCGCCATGGGCGCGGGCACCGACGTCGCGATCGCGGCGTCCGACATCACCCTCGTCGGCGGTGACCTGCACGGCGTCGTCTCGGCGATCTCGCTCTCGCGGCGGACCGTCACCACGATCAAGCAGGGACTGGCGTGGGCGTTCGGCTACAACGTGCTGCTGATCCCGGTCGCCGCCGGCGCGCTCTACTGGTGGGACGGCCTGCTGCTCGACCCCGTGCTGGCGAGCGCCGCGATGGCCATGAGCTCGGTCAGCGTGGTCACCAACGCCCTGCGCCTGCGCCGCTTCGAGCCGCCGGCCACCGCCCACGACGTGCTGCACCAGCCGCTGCGCGCGCGGGTCGGCCAGTGGGCCTACCTGGTCGGCGTCGGGGTGGTCGCGCTCGCGATCGGCACCGCGTTCACCTGGGCCAGCCGCACCGACCAGGCCGAGCGCGGCATGAACGGCGTGCTCACCTGGTCGGAGGGCATGGGCATGCCGATGCGCCCACTGATGAGCACGATGGAGGAGACCGAGGTGGCGCCGGTCGACACCCACGCCGCCGGCCTCGAGGTCGACTACGACGTGCCGGCCGTGATCGAGCCCGGGGTGCCGACCCCGGTGACCGTGACGGTCCGCGACGCCGCGACCGGTGACCCGGTCGACGACCTGGTCCGTACCCACCAGGTGCCCATGCACCTGATCGTGACCCGCGACGACCTCGGCACCTTCGCGCACCTGCACCCCGAGCCGACCGGCAACGACGGCGAGCTCACGGTCGACGTCACCTTCCCGACCGCCGGCGCCTACGCGCTGCACACCGAGTTCCGGCGCCAGGGCCAGATGGCCGACGTGCTCGACGAGACCGAGGTGTACGTCGCCGGCATCCCGCCGCGGCCGGTCGCCGTGCCCGCCGACGACGTGCGCAGCCAGGTCGTCGACGGCGTGCGGATCGACCTCGAGGGCGACGCGCACGTCGGTGAGAGCAGCGACTTCACGCTGCGCTTCGCCGACGCGACGACGGGCGCGGCGGTCACCGACCTGCAGCCCTACCTGGGCGCGGCCGGCCACGTGGTCGTGATGCGCAGCGACGGCTCGATGTTCGGTCACCGGCACGCCGAGACCTTCGACTCCGAGGGCCGTCCGGTGTTCGCCCTGCCCGGCACGACGTTCGGGCCGGAGCTCGACCTGCACGTCACGTTCCAGGTCCCCGGGGCCTACCGCCTCTGGGCGCAGTTCCGGCTGGCCGACGGGACCGTGGTCACGGCTCCGTTCGTGGTGCACGCCCACTGAGCCGCTCGAGCAGCTCGGCCGTCGGGGCGACGGTGGCGAACTCCCCGTGGAGGTTCGTCGCCGTCGCCCTGGCCAGCTCGTCGGCGGTCATCGTGCTGCCGTCGGGGCCGGTGCGGTCGAAGGTGTGGGTCGCGTCGATGGCGAACCACACGTCGTACCCGAGGTTGCCGCCGACGCGCGCCGTGGTCTCGCAGCAGTGGTTGGTGGTGATGCCGCAGACCACCAGCGAGCGAACGCCGTGGCCGCGCAGCCAGGCGTCGAGGTCGGGCTCGCCGTGGAAGCTGGAGTTGACCTGCTTGGTCACCAGCAGGTCGGGCGCGCGGTCGGCGAGGAAGGGCTTGAGCGCGTTGCCCGGCGCTCCGGGGCGCAGCGGGCTGTCCGGCTCGTCGGAGTCGTGCCGCACGAGGACCACCGGCCTCCCGCTCTCCTCGAAGGCCGCGACCAGCGCCGCCACGTTGTCGTCGCAGGCGTCGTTGTTGCGCCGCCCCCACGCGGGCTCGTCGAACCCGACCTGCACGTCGACCACCACGAGCGCGGTGTCGGGGCCCAGCGTCGTCACGTCGTCCACGGTCGTCCTCCCGGAGGTCAGCGGTGCGCGCGCCAGTGTGCCCGCTCCGCCGCACGTCCGTCGACCTACGTGCGGACGCACGCACACCGGTACGGTGGGCCGGTGCCCGACGAGACCGAGCGGATCGCGGCCTGGGCCGCCCTGCTGCGGACCCACGCCGCCGTCGTCCCCCGGCTCGAGCGTGCGCTGCAGGCCACGGGCCTCCCGCTCACCTGGTACGACGTCCTGCTCGTCACCAACGCGGCTCCCGAGCGGCGTCTGCGGATGACCGAGCTCGGCCAGCAGGCCGTGGTCAGCCGCGAGCGGGTCAGCCGGGTGGTCACCGAGCTCGAGGCCGCGGGGCTGCTCGAGCGGCAGGCGAACCCCGACGACCGGCGCTCGTCGTACGCCGCGATCACGCCGGCCGGGCGGGCCCGGCTCCGCACGGCGGCCCCCGTCTACCTCGCGGCCGTCGAGGAGCACTTCCTCGGTCACCTCGACGACGAGGAGATCCAGGTACTGGCCCGCGCGCTGCCCAAGGTGCTGGCGGCCGAGGAGGGCTGAGTCCCGACGTGTGCGCACGCACACACTTGACCGGGCCTCCCTTCCGGCATATTGTGTGCGTGCGCACGCACTTGTCTACGAGAGGAACCACCATGAGCGCCACCACCCACAGCACCCCCACCGCCACCCGCACCGTCGGCGGTGACCTCCTGCCCGCGCCCGGCACCTGGCGCCTCGACCCCGGCCACACCGACCTGTCCTTCTGGGGCCGGCACTTCATGGTCACCAAGGTCCGGGGCCGGTTCACCGGCGTCACCGGGGCGGTCGTCATCGCCGACGACCTCGAGGACTCCAGCGTCGAGGTCACGATCGACATGGCGACCGTGGAGTCCGGCAACCCGACGCGCGACGATCACCTGCGCTCCGCGGAGCTCTTCGACGTCGCGGCCTACCCCCGGGCGACCTTCCGCAGCACGCGGGTCGAGTGGTCGGGCACGCGCGGCACCGTCCACGGCGACCTGACCATCCACGGCGTCACCCGCGAGGTGCCCCTCGAGGTCTCCTTCGAGGGCCACGCCCGCGACCCGTGGGGCGGTGACCGCGCGATCTTCTCCGCGCGCACGACGGTCGACCGCGAGGACTTCGGCATCACCTGGAACGTCGCCCTCGAGGCCGGTGGCCTCCTGGTCTCCAAGGAGATCCGGATCGAGATCGACCTCGAGACGGTCCTCGACGCCGGCTGACCGGTCTCAGCGCTGGGCGAGGTACGCCGCGCCCGCGGCGCGCAGCCGGTCGTGGATGCCGGCGTAGGGGTCGTGCGGCGGCAGCAGCGACTTCCGCACCTTGGCCACCACCGTGTAGTTGGGGTCGCAGACGTTGGCCACCGGAGACTCGGCGATCTGGGTGACGAGCTGGTAGGCGTCGAGCGGCGCCAGCCCACACTCCTCGGACACCCAGGTCACCAGGTCGTGCTGGGCGATGCGGAAGGCGTCCTCCAGGGGACGCGCCGAGCCGGTGCTCATCAGGTGGTCGTCGGACTCCAGCCGCGGCCACGGGGTCGCGGCGCCCTTCACCAGGTCGACGATCACGACGGTGTCCATCGCGGCCTCGACGGCCACCCCCGCAGGTCTCGCCCTCGCCCTGGCGGCAGTGCCCGTCACCCAGCGCGAGCTGGGCTCCCTCGACGTTCACGCCGAGGAAGCAGGTGACCCCCGCCCGCATCTCGGGGGTGTCCATGTTGCCGCCGTGGGCGTCGGGCACCAGCGACGACCGCACCTCGTACGCCGCCGGGGCGACGCCGACCGTGCCGTGCATGGGGTCGAGCGGCAGGGCGACCTGGTGGTCGCTGAAGCGCGCCCGGAAGTCCACGGTGCGCGCCACCCGGTCGACGTCGTAGATCCAGGTGACCTCGGGCAGCGGCCCCTGCAGCCCCGGCGTGTGCGTGGTGGTGGTGAGCGCCCCGAACAGCGGGACCGTGGTCGAGGCCGCCCAGTCACGCGCGGGCTCGATCGAGACGAAGTGCACGGCGAGCGTGTCGCCGGGCTCCGCGCCCTCGACGTGGAACGGCCCGGTCAGCGGGTTCACGAACGGCAGGTCGACAGCGGTCGACACCACGTCGTCCTCGGTGCGGATCTTCCCCGCGAAGGCGTCCTCGGTCCACACCTCCAGCACGTCCCCCGGCCGCACCCGCCGCACCGGCGGGACGCCGCCGAAGGTCCAGCTCAGCTCGTCGGGACGTGGCCGGTAGCGGAGGATCTCCATGGCGCACCCTGCGGACGCGGGGCCGCCGGCGTCAAGGGCCCGGCGGCGACGGTCTGGGCGGCGTCGCGGCGCCGGAGGCGGCGGTGGGCCACCACCGCGACCACGGCGAAGACGGCCAGGACCACCACGCTGGCACCGCCGAGGGCGTGCTCCACCGTGGGCAGCGACCGGCCGGCGACGTACCCGAGGGCGGTCATGCCGACGCCCCACACCAGGGCGCCGGCAGCGTTCCAGGCGAGGAAGCGCCGGTAGGGCATCCGGCTCATCCCGCACAGCGCCGGCGTCGCCGCCCGCATCAGGGCGGTGAACCGGCCGGCGACCACGGTCACGCCGCCCTTGGTGCGCAGGCGCTCGCTCACCGCCTCGAGCCCGGTGCGGCGGCGGCGCAGCAGCCGCGTCTCCAGCAGCCGCGGGCCGGCCCGCCGGCCCACCTCGTAGCCGATGCTGTCGCCGACGACCGCGGCCAGCACGACGACGGCCGCGAGCAGCGGCAGCGAGATCCGGCCCGTGGTGGCGGCCAGGAGGCCGCCGACGAGCACCGCCGTCTCGCCGGGGACGACGAAGCCGACGAAGAGCGCGGCCTCGGCGAGCACCAGGGCGCCGACCGCGACGTACACGACCGGGGGCGGGAGGCTCGACAGCAGGCCGAGGACCGTGTGCATCACGATGCCCTCCCGGGGTGGCCGCGGTGGCGACGGGCGCCATCCATGCTGTGGACGCTACGTCGCCCGCATGAAGGCGAGATGAAGCGCGACAAGGTGAGCCGACGCGGCCCTCACTCGTTGCTCGCCGGCTCCAGCGACAGTTGGCCGCGACGGGCCTTGGCGTCGAGGTAGCGCCCGTTGACCTCCGACCCGTGGCGCGCCGTGGGCACCGTCCCGACGACCCGGATGCCGGCCGCCTCGAGCTGGACGGCCTTGTCGGGGTTGTTGGACAGCAGGCGCACCCGCTCCACCCCGAGCGCGAGCAGCATCTGCGCGGCGACGGCGTAGTCGCGCTCGTCCTCGTCGAAGCCGAGCGCGAGGTTGGCCTCGAAGGTGTCGAGCCCGTCCTCCTGCAGGGCGTAGGCGTCGATCTTGTTGTAGAGGCCGATGCCGCGGCCCTCCTGCCGCAGGTAGAGCAGGTAGCCGCCCTCGGCCGAGATCCGGTCGACGGCCTCCTGCAGCTGCGGCCCGCAGTCGCACCGCTCGCTGCCGAGCACGTCGCCGGTCAGGCACTCGCTGTGCAGCCTCACCAGCGGTACGTCGACCCACCGCCGCGCCGCCCGGACCGCGCGGTCGCCGAGCGCGAGCGCGACGTGCTCGCGACCGTCGAGCAGCCCGTCGAAGGACGCGAGGCGGGCCGGGACGGACGAGCCGTCCGGCAGCCGGACCGGCAGGCCCACGTCGCGGCGGACGGTGGCGGTGGGGACGCGTTGCAGCACGGGGTCCTCCTCAGGACGTCTGCTCGAAGCGGGACGACAGCGCGTAGCGCAGCAGCACGACGTCGCCGATCTGCCGGGTCTCCGCCAGGTGCGCGCGGTGCCCGGCGTGCCAGGGGTAGGCGCCGTCGCCGACGAACCGGCGAGCGCGCGAGGTGCCGACGAAGAAGGGGGCGACGACGAGGTGGAGCTCGTCGGCCAGGTCGGCGGTGAGGAACTGGGTGTGCACCCGGCCCCCGCCCTCGACCATGAGCCGCCGGACCCCGCGGTCGAAGAGGTCCTCGGTCACCCGTGGGACCTCGACCGGCTCGCCGCCGTCGATCACCGTCGCCACCGACGACAACCGGCGCCGCGCCGCGGGGAGGGCGGGGCTGGCGCAGTAGACGAGCTTCTCGCTGTCGCCGGTGGTGAAGAAGTTGCTGCACGCGTCGAGGCGGGCCCGGCCGGTCACCGTCACCTTGATCGGCGACTCCGCGAGGCCGCGGCTGCGGCGCCGCAGGCGCCGCTCGGGGTTGCGCACCAGCAGCCGCGGGTTGTCGTTGCGCACGGTCGCGGCGCCGATGAGGATCGCGTCGCACTCGGCGCGCACCTCGTCGACCCGGTCGAGGTCGGCCTCGTTGGAGAGCACGAGGCGCTGCTGCGTCGCGCCGTCGAGGTAGCCGTCGAGCGAGATGCCGCAGCTGAGGATCGTGTAGGGGCGGTCAGCCACCGGACCCACCTCCCGTCGCGAGCAGCACGACCGCGCCGGGCAGGTTCGCGACCAGCACGATGGCGCCGTACGCCACGGCCGCCGCGACCCCCTGGTCCGCGCCGAGGCCTGCCGCGGCGAACACCCAGGCCGCGGCGCCCTCGCGGGGTCCCCAGCCGGCGACGCTCAGCGGGAGCCCGGCGGCCACCAGCACCAGCAGGGCCAGCGGGAGCAGCGTGGACAGGCCGGTGTCCACGCCCACGGTGCGGGCGGCGACGACGTACGTCGCGACGTAGCAGGCGACGGCCACGACCGACGCCAGCGCGACGCCGGGCCACGACCTCCGGCCGAGGGGTCCCGACCGGACGTCGTCGTGCGCCACCCGCACCAGGCGGAGGACCCCCGTGGTGCCCTCCGCCGGTCGACGGCGGGCCAGCAGCAGGCCCGCCACCAGGAGCGCGGTCGCCAGGCCGGCCACCGCGGGCACTCCCCGACCGACCGGTGACGGCAGCACCACCAGCACGACCGCCGTCACCGCCACCAGCACGACCTGGCCGGCGCTCCGCTCCCACGCCACGGCCCGCAGCCCGCGGCCGGTGTCGCCCGCGTCGCGCCCGTGGACGACGCCGCGGTGGACGTCGCCGACGACACCCCCGGGCAGCACCGTGTTGAGGAACTGCGCGCGGTAGCAGGAGGCGACCGCGGTCGGCACCGGGACGCCGACCCCCAGACCGTCGGCGACGAGGTGCCAGCGCCAGGCCGAGGCGAGGGTGCTCACCAGGGCCAGCGTGACGCCGAGGGCGACCGCCGCGCCGTCCAGCGACGAGACGCCGTCCACGAACGGCCCGGTCCCGGTGCGCCACACCACCACGACCAGCACCGCCGCTCCCAGCGCCCACCGCCACGACCCCGCCCACCACCGGGCCTGCCGGGCGCTCACGCGGCCACCGCCCGGAGCACGGCCGCGACGCGGTCGGCGGTCTCGGCCCAGCGGGCCAGCCCGTCGCGCCGCTGCCGGGCCGCCGCACGGAGGCGCGCGCGCAGGTCGGCGTCGACGAGCCAGGCGCCCAGCAGGTCCTGGAGCGCCGACACGTCGTCGGGCGGAGCCAGCAGGCCCGGCACCGTCCCGTCCGGTGCGGCGCCGAGGGCCTCCGGGACGCCACCGACGTCCGCCGCGAGGACCGGGAGCCCGTGCGCGAGCGCCTCGGTGACGACCATGCCGTAGGTCTCGCCCCGGGAGGCGAGCACAAGCAGGTCCGCCTCGTCATACGACGCGTCGAGCGCCGGCCCCGTGCGGGGTCCCGCGAGCTCGAACCGCTCCTCGAGCCCGGCGGCCCGGACGTCGGTGCGCAGCCGCGCCACGAAGTCGGGAGCCACCGTCAGGGCGCCGACGCACACGCACCGCCAGGACAGGTGGGCGATGCCCGCGAGGGCGGCGACGAGCAGGTCGTGCCCCTTGCCCGGCGTCACGGCCCCGACCGCCACCAGGGCGCCGCCGGAGGTGGTGCCGGCCGCCGGGGAGGCCGCGTCGACACCCGGGTGGGCGACGTGGACCCGGGACGGGTCGAGCCCGTGGTGCTCCAGCAGCCACCGCCTGCACCAGCGACTGGTGGCCACGACGGAGGAGGCGGCCCCGAGCACGGCGCGCTCCGCGCCGAGGATCCAGGGGTCGCCGGTCCCGACACCGAGCGGCAGGTGCACCAGCACCACCAGCCGCAACCTGGTCGCCGCCGGCACCACGACCTCCGGCACCGACGAGGCCACCAGCCCGTCGACGACCACCAGCGCGCCCTCGGGCAGGCCACCGAGTGCGGCCGCCAGGGCGTCGGCGCCGGCCCGTCCGGCCCGGGGCCAGGCGCCGGGCACCTCGACCGTACGCACCGACCAGCCCGCCGCGCCCAGCTCGTGGCAGAGCCGGCGGTCGTAGTGGTTGCCACCGCTCGGCCGGCGCGGGTCGGCGACGCCCTCCGGCACCACCAGGTGCACCTGGCGGGTCACGGTCCGACCGCCCGCTCGTACGACGCCGACGCGACGTGGGACTCGCTGAGGGTCACCACCAGCCCCGTCACCTGCGACGCCGGGCCGAGCGCCCCCGCGGCGACCCGCTCGGCCAGCCGGTCGGCCACGTGGCGCGCGAGCACCTCCGTGGTGGTGTTGGTGCCGGCGAACGCCGGCTCGTCGTCGAGGTTCCGGTAGCTCAGCGCGGCCACCACCTCGCGGAGCTCCTCGGCCGCGCGGGCGATGTCGACCAGCACCCCGTCGTCGTCGAGCGCGGGGCCGCGGAAGGTCGCGTCGACCACCATCGTCGCGCCGTGCAGGCGCTGGGCCGGGCCGAAGACCTCGCCGCGGAAGCTGTGGGCGACCATCATGTGGTCGCGGACGGTCACGCCGAACACGGCACCTCCCGGGCGTCGTAGCTGACGGTGTGGCACAGCGCGGGCAGCTCCCGCGAGGCCAGCCGCGGCATCACCTCCGGCAGCGTCGCGAACGACGACTCACCGGTGAGCAGGGCGTCGAAGGCCGGGTCGCGCAGCAGGTCGAGGGCGAGGGCGAGGCGGTCGGCGTGCGTGCGCCGGGTGCGCCGCGCGGGGGCGACGCTGCCGACCTGGCTGGCCCGGATCGCCAGCCGGCCCGAGTGGAAGCTCCCGCCGAGCGACACCGTGGTCGTGTCGTCGCCGTACCAGCTGAGCTCGACCACGGAGCCCTCCGGCGCCAGCAGCTCCAGCGAGCGCTGCAGCCCGGCCGCGGTGGCACTGGTGTGGAAGACCAGGTCGCGCCCGGCGTCCACCTCGTCGGGTCGCGCGAAGTCCACCTCGAGCCGGCGCGCCACCCCGGCCCGCGCGGGGTCGACGTCGACGAGGGTCACCTCCACGCCCGGCACCCGCGCGAGCAGCCGCGCGACGCAGCAGCCGACGGCCCCGGCGCCCACCACCGCGACGCGGTCCCCGAGCAGCGGCGGCGCGTCCCAGAGCGCGTTGACCGCGGTCTCGACGAGGCCGGCGAGCACCGCGCGCCGGACCGGCACCCCGGCGGGCACGGGGGTGACCGCCGACGCCGGCACGACGTACGCCGTCTGGTGCGGGTGCAGGCAGAAGACGGTGCGGCCGAGGAGGTCCGGGGCGCCGTCCTCGACGACCCCGACGCTCAGGTAGCCGTACTTGACCGGCCCCGGGAAGTCGCCGACCTGGAAGGGCGCGCGCATGACGTCGTACTGGCTGGGCGGCACACGTCCGCCGAACACGAGCGACTCGGTGCCGCGGCTGACGCCCGACCGGAGCGCGCGCACGGCCACGTCACCGGGGCCGACGTCGCCGACCTCGGCGGCCCGGATCTCGCCCACGCCCGGCTCGCGCACCCAGAACGCCTGTGCCTCGCGCACCTGACCACCTCGTCCCACTGAACCGGAGGACCCGCTGCGTCGTACGTCGACGTGTAGGTCCCTGCTGCTACGTCCTAGGTGAACGGAGAGACCGTGCCTGCCGTTCAACTGCCACCCACGTCGTCCCGGCGCCGGGTCGGCGCGGTCGTCATCACCGTGCTGGCCGGGGCGCTGGTGCTGCTCGTCCTCACCGCGCCCGACCGGCTCGAGGAGATGCACCTGTCGGCGTTCGTGCGACTGCCGGTGGAGGTGATCGTCTTCCTCGCCCTCGTCCTCGCGATCCCGCCGCGGTGGGGCCGCGTGCGCACCGCCCTCGCCGTCACGGCCGGGCTGCTGCTCGCGGTCGCCGCGGTCTTCCGGGTCCTGGACCTGGGCTTCCTGGAGGCGCTGAACCGCCCGTTCGACCCGCTGATCGACTGGCAGTACGCCGGCTCGCTGGTCGAGACCGTGCGGGGCTCGGCCGAGGGCGCGACGGGCGTGCTGCTCCTCGTGGCGGCCGGCCTGCTGGTGCTGGCCCTGCTGGTGCTGGTGCCGCTCGCGGTCGTGCGGATCACCCGGGTGGCCGGCGAGCACCGCACGCAGGCGGTGCGGCTGGTGGCGGTGCTCGCGTCGCTGTGGCTCGCCCTCGGCCTGCTGCAGGTGCGCACCAGCGCCGGCGCCGTGTCGAGCGGGCAGATCGCGACGTACCTCTACGGTCAGGTCGCGCGGATCCCGTCGGAGCTGCGCGACCAGCGCGAGTTCGCGCGCGCGGCGGAGACCGACCCGCTCGCCGACACCCCCGGCTCCGACCTCTTCACCGCCCTGCGGGGCAAGGACGTGCTGGTCGTCTTCGTCGAGAGCTACGGGCGCGTCGCCGTCGAGGACTCGAGCGTGGCGCCCGGCGTCGACGCCGTCCTCGCCCACAGCACGCAGCGGCTGACCCGCGACGGCCTGCACGCCCGCAGCGCGTGGCTCACCTCGCCGACCTTCGGCGCGCTCAGCTGGCTGGCGCACTCGACGCTGCAGTCGGGGCTCTGGGTCGACAGCGAGCAGCGCTACGACCACCTGGTGACCAGCCCGCGCCTCACGCTCAGCCGGCTCTTCGCGCGTGCCGGCTGGCGCACGGTCGCGGACGTGCCGGCCAACACCCGCGACTGGCCGCAGGGCGAGTTCTACGGCTACGACCACGTCTACGACTCGCGCAACGTGGGCTACCGGGGGCCCCGGTTCGGCTACCCGACCATGCCCGACCAGTACACCCTCGACGCCTTCCACCGCCTCGAGCTCGCCGCCCACGACCGCCGACCGGTGATGGCCGAGATCGACCTGGTCTCCAGCCACGCGCCGTGGTCGCGGACGCCGCGGATGATCCCGCAGGCGAGCGTCGGCGACGGCTCGGCGTACGACGGCATGCCCGAGACGCTGCCGTCGGAGACCGACATCTGGCCGGATACCGACCGCGTGCGCGCGGCGTACGGGGACTCGATCGAGTACTCGCTCCGCGCGCTGACGGCCTTCCTGACCAGCTACGCCGACAAGGACACGGTCGTCGTGGTGCTGGGCGACCACCAGCCGGCGACCATCGTGTCCGGGACGGACGCCGGCCACGACGTCCCCGTGTCCGTGATCGCCCGCGACCCCGCGGTGACGGCCCGGATCTCGGGGTGGGACTGGACCGACGGACTGCGGCCCGCGCACGACGCGCCGGTGTGGCGGATGGACGCCTTCCGCGACCGGTTCGTGGCGGCGTACGGCCCGGGCGGCGACACTGGAACCTCCCCCGGAGGGTCGGACTGAACCGGCAGCACCCCTCGCTCGTCCTCCCGGGTGAGGAGGACCCCTTGGCCGAGGACGAGGTCGCGTTGATGCAGCAGCTGCACGAGGAGCACGCCGAGGTGCTCTGGCGCTTCTGCCTGCGCCTGGTCGGCGGCGACCGCGCCCGGGCCGAGGACGTGACCCAGGAGACCTTGCTCCGCGCGTGGCGGCACCGCACCGTGCTCGAGAGCCCGCCGGCCGGGGTGCGGTCATGGCTGTTCACCGTCGCCCGCAACATCGTGATCGACGAGTGGCGCAGCCGCCGCTCGCAGCTCGAGACGACGGTGGCCGACGTGCCCGAACCCGTGGCCATCGACGACGGGAGCGACCAGCTGCTGCTGTCGTGGGTGGTGGCCGAGGCGCTGACCCACCTGTCCGCCGAGCACCGGGCGGTGCTGCTGGAGTGCTACTACCGCGGCCGCCCGGTGGCCGAGGCCGCCCGGCGGCTCGGGGTGCCCGAGGGCACGGTGAAGTCGCGCACGCACTACGCGCTGCGCGCGCTCAAGCTGGCGCTCGAGGAGCTGGGGGTGACCGCATGACCTGCCCGTTCGCGCACGACGACGCGGCGTACCTGATCGGTGCCCTCGCGCCCGCGGAGCGCCTGGAGTTCGAGCGCCACCTGCCGGGCTGCGAGGAGTGCTCGCGCGCGGTCGCCGAGCTGGCCGGCCTGCCCGGCCTGCTCGGGCGCGTCGACGAGTCGGTGCTCGCCGACCCGGCGGAGGAGCCGCCGGTGCCGGCCACCCTGCTGCCCGCGCTCGTGCGCGAGGTTCAGCGCCGGCGCCGGCGTACGGCGGTGTGGGCGGGCGTGGCCGCGGCCGCCGTGGCCGTGGTGGCCGTCGGCGTCCCGGTCGGGCTGAGCCAGGTCGGCGACCACGGCGGCCCGCCGCCGTCGGCGTCCAGCTCGGCGCCGGGCGCCGTCGAGGTGCACCCGATGACCCCGGTGGGCGAGGTGCCGGTGACCGCGACGCTCGGGCTCGAGCAGGTCGCGTGGGGGACCCGGCTGGAGCTCACCTGCTCCTACGAATCGGAGTCGGTGGAGTACCAGCTGCCGAGCGCCGTCGACTACACGCTCTACGTGCGCCGACGCGACGGGGGCACCGAGCAGGTGGGCAGCTGGCGCTCCGTCGACGGGACGACGATGCACCTCGCGGCCGCCACGTCCGCCGACCGCGAGGACATCGCGTCAGTGGAGGTGCGCACCCCGGACGGGCTCGTGGTTCTGCGCCTCGACACCTGAGGCAGCGGGCCGCGAAGCCAGCAGCGCCGCAGCCCCGGCGAGCACGGCCACGACCTCGGCCGCGGCTGCCGTCCACACCGCCCAGCCGGTCCAGTGCTCGTGGACGCCGAAGAGGCCCACGGTCGTGGCGATCACGAACGCCGTCAGCGTCGAGACGCCGAAGCCGATCGCCAGCAGGGGCGGCAGCCAGTGCCGCCACACGACGAGCAGCACCGCGATCGCGGCGCCGCCGAAGGCGTTGAGCAGGAAGGCGGGCCCGACGACGTCCTCGGAGCTGAACACGTCGAACCAGAGGTAGAAGTGGACCGCCGCCGACACCAGGACGGCGACGGCGGCGAGCAGGCGCATGGTCATGGCACGCTCCTCGGGCAGGTGGGATGGTTTCACCCGGGAGAACGGGCCCAACCCTCCTGGCGTTCACCCGGCTGCGCAGCCGGCGCCCGGTGGCGCCACAGCCACCAGGCTTCGCTGCCGAACGACTCGGCGAGCAGCACGACCGCGACCGCCAGCCCGGCGCACGACAGCGCGGGCGGGAGCAGCTGCGCCGCGGCGACGAGCAGCGCGACGCCGGAGCAGGCGGCGACGACCTTGCGCCAGTAGCGCGGTGGGACCGACCCGCGCAGCCAGGGCCACACGTGGCCGGCGACGAGGAACGCGTACCTGACCCCGCCGATCACCAGCACCCACGGCCCGGCCCACCGGGCCACGTCGATGCTCAGCACGAGCATCAGGAAGGCGTCGGCCTCGCCGTCGAGCCGTGCCCCGAAGGCCGACACCGTCCCGGTGCGCCGTGCGACGCGGCCGTCGACCGCGTCGAGGGCGAGCGCGACCGCGGCCAGGGCGACGAGGGCCCCGGTCGCGCTGGAGTCGCCGTACGACGCCGCGACGAGCGCGGCCACCGCGCAGGCGAGCGTCCCGCGGACCAGCGTGACGACGTCAGCGGGCCCGAGGAGGTCCACCCGGCGAGCCGTGGCGCTGCGGACCACGCCCGTGGCCAGCACAGCCCCGCACCCGAGCCCCGTCGCCCACGCGGCCGGCCCGAGCCCCAGCCGCGCGTCGAGCAGCCCGAGCAGGATGACGAGGGCAGCAACGCACGCCCCGACGCCGTTGCGGACCTCGACCACCGGACCTCCCTGGGTGTGGGTGCTCGAGAGGGAGTACGTCGGGTGGCCGTGTCCGGTTCACCGCCGGCCGTGGCAGCCGGGGTGGTGCTCGGTCAGGCGGTGGCGACGGGTGGCAGCCGCACGACCTGCGAGGCGTAGCTCAGCCCGGCGCCGAACGCGATCAGCAGCGCCGTGTCGCCGGGCTGCGCCTCGCCATTGCGGACCATGGTCTCGATGGCGAGCGGCACCGACGCCGCGGAGGTGTTGCCCGACTCCTGGACGTCACGCGCGATCGCGATGCCCTCGGGGAGCTTGAGGTTGCGGGCCAGGGTCTCGGTGATCCGCATGTTGGCCTGGTGCGGGATGAAGGCATCGAGGTCGGTCAGGGCCAGCCCGGCTCCCTCGACCGCCGACCGGGCGACGTCCGCCATCGCGAACGGCGCCCAGCGGAAGACCGCCGTGCCCTCCATCCGCACGACCATCGGGTGGTCGGGCGTGACGTGCTGGCAGCCGGGCTCCTGCGTGATCACGTGCGACTGCGAGCCGTCGGAGCCCCACGCCACCGGGCCGATGCCGGGCTCGTCGGCCGGTCCCACGACCACCGCGCCGGCCCCGTCGGCGAAGATGAACGCCGTCGAGCGGTCGGTCGGGTCGAGGAAGAGGCTGAGCTTCTCGACGCCGATCACCAGGGCGTACGACGCGTTGCCGCCGCGCACCAGGTCCGAGGCCACCGAGACGGCGTGGCACCAGCCGGCGCAGCCGGCGCCCATGTCGAACGCCGCCGCGCGCGAGCCCAGCCGGTCGGCGACCAGCGGCGCCGCGGCCGGCGTGTGCTGTGCGTGCGAGGAGGTCGCGACGATGACCGTGCCGAGCTGGTCCGCGGTCACACCCGCGGCCTCGAGCGCGCGACGGGCCGCCGCGGTCGCCATGTCGACCAGGGTCTCGTCCTCGCCGGCGTACCGCCGACTCCGGATGCCCGAGCGCGACTGGATCCACTCGTCGCTCGAGTCGAGCACCTCGCAGATCTCCTCGTTGGTCACGACCCGCTCCGGCCGGTAGGTCCCCAGCCCCAGCAGCGCCGTGGCGCGCGCCCCCGACGGCTGCCTGATCGTCGTCATCGTCTCTCCCACTCCCCGGGCCACCCCCGACGAGGGCTGAGCGTATGCGACGTCCGTCGCCGGCCGGCCCGCCCGGTCCGCACCAGCGCCACCGGCCAGGGGTGGTCGTCGGCCGCGGGCCGGTCAGTCGGCAGCGACCTGGATGCGCCCCTCGTCCGCGGCCGCCTGCAGGCGTGCGTGGTCTGCCTCGTTGGTGTCGGCGTACTCCACGGCGAAGTCCGCCATGGCCTGCTCGAAGGCGTCGTCCTCCCCGAGCCAGGCGGCGATCGCGATGCGGTCGCCCGACCGCGCGTGCGCCCGTGCCAGGGTCCACCCGCAGCTGTCGCCGTACGCCGTCAGGCCCTTGGCCGTCAGCCGGGTCAGGTCGATCGACGCCTTGCCGTCCCAGAGCTGGCGGACGTAGAAGTCGTGCACCAGTCCGTCCCAGGCCCGGAGCCGGTAGTGCCCGAGCATGTGGTCGCCGGCGGCCTGGGTGAGCCGCTGGCCCTCGACGACCCGCCGGCCCTCGGAGTCGTGCACGCTGGCCCCCGCGTAGGGGGCGAGCACCGAGGGCTGGGCCTCCTTGAGCTGCAGCAGCAACGGGTCACCGGCGTCGCGCCCCATGAAGAGCACCACCCACGCGCGCGTCCCGACACTGCCGACCCCGACCACCTTCCGGGCCATGTCGACGAACTGGTAGGACTCGAGCAACCTGCGGCGGTCCGGCGAGAGGCCGGTGCGGTACTGGGTCAGGAAGTCCTGGACCACCTCGACGTACCTGTCGCGCTGCTCCCCCTCGAGCAGGTCGCCTGCGGGCACCAGCACCGGCGGGTCGGCGATGAAGCGGGGGACCCCGTCGTGGTCCTCGATGAGCCGGTTGAACGCCTTGAGGTGGTCACGTTCCAACGCTCGCCGGACGCGCTTGCGGACCTCCTTGGTCGACACCTTGTCCGACAGCTGCTCGAGGCGCTCGGCGAGCGCGTCACCGGGCAGTCGCGCGTACCAGACGTCGATGTTGCGCATCTCGGCGAACTCGAGCATCGCCCTGCGGTACGCCGCGATCGTGGCCACCGTCGCCGCGCGCCGGCGGTTGGCGCTGAAGCCCAGGTCGCGGCCCGCGACCTCGACGCTGGCAGCGAGGCGCTTGACGTCCCACTCGAGGGGACCGGGCAGCGTCTCGTCGAAGTCGTTGATGCCGAACACAAGAGTCCGCTCGGGGGTCGCGAACAGGCCGAAGTTCATCAGGTGCGCGTCGCCGCAGAGCTGCGCGCGGAGGCCCGGCGACTCGGCCGCGGAGACGTCCGCCGCCATGATCGCGGCCGCGCCGCGGAAGAAGGCGAAGGGTGACTCCAGCATCCGGCTGTACCGGAGGGGCACGAGCTCCGGGATCCGGCTGCTCGCCTGACGCTCCAGGATGGCGACCGGGTCGGTCCGCCCCTCGGTCTCCCGCCACCTCGCGACCCGCTCCGGTGGGTGCTGGTCACGGAGAGCCGTGCCGCGGGCCGTGCGCTCGGGGACCGTCACCCGCGGGAGGTACTCGGCGTCCGGGAGCGCCCTGCGGACGACGGGGCCAGGAGCTGTCACGACGTCACGCTCTCGATGTAGTTCTTCATGGCGGCGTCAACGCGGCGCTGGTCACCCGTGACGACGAGGTCGAGCTGCAGACCGCGCACCTGGCCCAGGAAACCGGTGGCGACCTTGCGCGCCTCACGCGTGGGCAGGCCGTAGCCCCGCAGGCTCGCCTCGATCGGCCCGAGGAAGTCCGTGACGAGCATCGGCGCCAGCGAGCCGAACCTGTCAGGGTCGCGCGCGTGGATGGCCACGAGCTCGAAGAGCAGGACGAACTGGCGGCGCTCGGAGGGCTGGCTGAGCCGGCGCCAGGCTGACCACATGGCGTCCCGCGGCGAACCCGGGGCCCGGGTGCCGGCGGAACGGACGAGGTCGTCGAGGAGGTCTTCCCGGATCGTGTTGACGACCTCGGTGACGAGGGCCTCCTTGGTGCCGAAGTGGCGCAGGACGGTGCCGTGGGTGACCCCGAGCTCCCTGGCCATGGGCCGCAACGAGAGATCGGCGATGCCGCGGTCGAGCACGTACTCGACGGCAGCCGCCAGGAGCTCCGGACGGCGGTGCTGGAAGCGCAGCGACCGGCCGTCCACCCGGTCGTCGTCTCCGCTCACCCGCGCAACTGTAGGGGCGAGATGCCGAACTATCAGCAGTCCCTCTCCACCTGTCGCGCGGTCTGGACCATTGCCTGACCGGCTGGTTACCGAACCACTCGGCCCGGGCAATCTGCGCACGGCTGGGCCACCGCTGTGTCGGTGGGCTGGGCGACTTCGAGTCCTGACCAACCACGACCTCGTTCGAGGTCGGCAACCACTGCGAAGGTGCTCATGCGCGTGCAGCCACGCCCTCTCATCACCGTCGGCCTGGCGATCGGCTACATGACGATCGTGGCGATCACCTGGGTGGTCGTCGGTCTCGACTACGACACCGTCGGTGACACGACCTCCAACATCGTCAAGGGGATCGTCCTCCCGGTCGCTCTCGCGAGCGTGTTCCTGGCGGTGGCGACCAGCTACCTGGGCTGGTGGGGCCCGGCCATCAGGGAGGACCTGCGCGCCCCCCGCTGGCTGTGGGCCGTGCCGGTGCTGATGTTCCTGCCCGGACTCGGCGCGCTGCTGGGTGGTTTCGGGCCCGCCGACCGGACCGCCGCCTACCTCTTCTGGCTGGGGGTGGGCACGCTGCTCGTCGGCTTCGGCGAGGAGATGCTGACCCGCGGCACCGGACTGGTGGGCCTGCGCGGCGGCTTCGGGGAGCCGATGGCGTGGTTCTTCAGCTGTCTGCTCTTCGGCCTGGTCCACGCCCTGAACCTGTTCTTCGGGCAGTCCCTCGGCTCCACGGTGCAGCAGATCGGTATCGCGTTCGTGGCGGGCTCGGTCCTCTACGTCACCCGACGGGTGGCCGGCACCCTCGTGATCTGCATGTTGCTGCACGCCTGGATCGACTTCACCACGTTCGCGTTCTCCGACGCCGCGACGGACGCCGAGTCGCCGTTCGTCACCCTCAGCCTGGTGCAGTGGCTGGCCTTCGCCCTGGCCATCGCCGGCGTGGTCGTGCTCCTGCGGCGCAGCGGTCAGCACGAGGACGCCGCCGACGCGCTCCCCGCGGTGTGAGCTGCAGCCAGGCGCAGCTGGTCGGGGTGGGGCACGCACCGGAGTCGCCTCGTGGCGGGCGCTGCGGACTTCCTCCTCTACCGGCGCCCGGTCGACGGGCGTTCGCTGGAGATGTACCTCGTCGGCGGGAGTCCTGAACGGGGGGTGAGGGACTGCCTCCGGTGCCGCGCTCGGATCCGAGGTGAGGTCGGTGGAAGCCCGACGGCTCTGCTGGTTCGTGGCCGCCGTCACCGCGATGACACTCGAGCTCGTCCGCAGCACCGGCCCCTTGATGGACAGCGTCTACTCCTCGTCCGGCATGGAGCCCGCGATCCTGGTAGCGGTGGCCACCTATGCCGGTCCCGGAGTCGTCGTCGCCGGGATCGCGCTCGCCCACCGGGTCCTGCCGCAGCACGACGGCACGGTCGTCCTCGTCGCACCGGCCGCGCTGCTGGTCGCGCTGCGGCTGGCCGCCCAGGCGGCTCCGCCCGGAGCCAAGGTGGGCATCGCGATGGCGGCGATCGCCGTCTCGCTCGCAGCTCTCGTTCTCGCCGTCGCCGCCCTTGCCTCCTGCGCCGGGGGCCAGCGGGATGCCGCGGCCGCCCTGAGCAGCGGCTTGGCGTTCTCCGTCCTCACGCAGGTACTGCTCGGCACCTGGGACGCGTTCTGGAGGAGCTCCTTCCCGGGCTGGACGGTGTCGGGGCTGATGAGCCTCGCGGTCATCGGCACGGCCGTCGCCGCAGCACGCCGGGAGCGTGATGTCGCTGCACTCCACCCGCGACGTGTCTGGGCGCTGGGGCCGTTCCTGGCGCTGGCAACACTCATCACCGCGAACCCCGCGTTCGTCGCCTCACAGGCTGACGTCACGTTGTTCGTGGCGGGCGGTGTGGCGGCCCTGGGACTCCTCCTCGCCGCAGCCGTTGGTGCACGCGCGGCCGATCGTCCTGCTCTCCCGCTTACCGTCGTGACCGCCGCGGTCCTGGTCGTGGTTGTCACCGGGTTGCTCCAGGTGCCCAGGGCGGGGGGAGCTCCCGCCGGGCTCGTGCTCGCGGGAGTCGTGATGGTCCAGGTGACGTGCGCCCTGTCGATGAGGGGCGCTCTGCAGCCCCGCCAGGACGAGGACGCTGTCGTGTCGGAGCCCGTGATCGGTGGGCGCACGGTCGTGGCCGCCACCGTCGCAGGGCTGAGCGCGATCGTGCCGATGATGCTCTACCAGATCGAGTACCGGGCGCCGCTCGGGTTCCCGAACTACCTGAGCCTGACGGCGGCCGCGCTGCTGCTCGGCGCTGCGGGGGTCCGCGGCCATCCCGCCCTCGGCCGATCGAGCAGTCGGCGGACGCAGCGGCTGCTGGTCGTCGGCCTCTCGGCCACCGTCGCCGCGCTGGCCGTCGTGGCGGGCAGGCCCTGGACCACCCCGGACCGGCTTCTCGACCCATCCCGGCCGGCCGACACGGCCTCCGTGCGGATCATGTCCTGGAACGTGCACTACGCCGTGGGCGGTTCCGGCATCGCGGACCTGGAGGCAGTGGCAGGGGCCGTCGAGCGGCACGACCCGGATGTCCTGGTGCTCAACGAGGTCTCTCGTGGCTGGCTCATCGGTGGAGGCGCTGACGACGCCGCCTGGCTGGCGCAACGGCTGGGTGGGCACTGGACCTTCGCCCCGTCGGCTGACCGGCAGTTCGGCAGCCTGATCCTGTCTCGATGGCCCCTCGCCGACGTACGGCGGGTCGAGCTCCCCCAGGGCACCGGCACCCAGGCGCGGTCGATGGTGGCCGCGACCGTCACGAGCCAGCTGGGCGACCTGACGGTGGTGGCGGTCCACCTCGAGGACGGGGCCGGCCGTGCGGCGGTCCGGCTGCAGCAGCTCGCCGTCCTGCTCCCCGAATTCGACGCGATGGATGCGGCCCCGTTGGTGTTTGCCGGTGACCTCAACGCAGCGCCGAGCGACGAGGAGATCGCCACCATCACCCGGGCTGGTTTCGTCAGCGCCATCGACGACGCCGGGGACCCGGGTGCGCTGACCCAACCGAGCGATGCCCCCCACCGGCGCATCGACTGGGTCTTCGGGCGGGGAGTCCGGTTCCAGGATGCCGACGTCCTCTACGACGAGCAGGCTTCGGACCACCTGCCGGTGCTCACGACGCTCGTCCCCTGACGTCCGGCTTCCCGTGAGCTCCCGGTCAGGCCGCGCGGCGGGTCGGGATGCCGCCGGGCGGTGGCTCGCGCAGGAGCCAGACCGGGTTGCCGACGCCGATGATGGCACCGGCGGCGTTGCGGACCTGGGCGCGCACGAAGCAGGAGGTGGAGGTGCTGATCGAGCGGCTCGCCGTCCCGTCGCTGCCGAAGGTGGACGCGGCGATGGTCGCGATCACCGCGGTGCCCGGGTCCTGGCCGGCGTAGTCGACCGGCCCCCGCACCAGCTCGACAGAGCTGCCGGCGGGCAGGTTGGCCGCGAAGACCGCGAGGCTGCGGCTGGTCCGGCTGCTGACGGACGCCTGGCCCATGGCGACCGAGTCGTCCACCAGCATGTCGAGCTGTCCCCCGGCCCACTTGCCTGCGTGCGAGGTGTAGGCGCGACCGGCCGCGAGAGCGGCCATCAGGTCCGCGTGCGCGACGGACCGCGCCCAGACCCCCGTCGCGAACCCGTTGTTCAGCGCGCGCCAGTCCTTGGCCGAGTGGTCGTCGTTGACGCCGTTCCCGGTCAGGAACCGGGCCCGGCGGGAGAACGTGTCCCACAACGCCAGGTGGGTGTTGATGTCGACCTGGCCCCGGACCGGGTACCCGACCTCGAGGATGTCGGAGCCGTACAGGTCGTGGGCGAGCAGGTCCGCGAAGACCTGGTGCCTCTCGTTCGCCTGGTCGGCGGCGCTCAGCAGGGGGCCGACGTTGGCGCCGAACGGGTGGTTCCACGACACCAGTCCCCCACGGGCGTGCGTGCCGGTCACCGCCTGGGTGTAGAAGGCGTCGAGGGTCGCCGGGTGGTTGAGCCCCTGGTCGGGGATGTACTGCGGGTCGGCGAAGGCGTTCATGTGCCGCACTCCACGGCCGACCTCGATGGCGGGGTGGATCTTCATCCCGTAGCGCGGGCCGTAGGTGTCGGCCAGCAGTCGCTGCGTCGCCGCGATCGACGCAGCGTCGTGCCTGGTGCGGACGAACGACACGTCCGAGACCTGGACGTCCGCCACCGCTCCGGTCCTCGGGCTGGTGACCACGAACGACAGCCCGTAGAAGCCGTTGTCCGCGGCCAGCATGTCGGGCCACAGCTGCTGGACGCTCGACTGCAGGTCCAGGGTCACCGTCGTCCCGGCAGCCGGCAGCGCCTGCGTGACCACCCCCACCAGCCCGCCGCCCTCCAGACGACGGCCGGCGGCGAGCCCGGAGCCGAAGCGGAACCACAGCTGGAACGTGCCGGCGGGACGGGACGCGGTCACCGGGTGGTTCGACAGCCGGACGCGCACCTCGTACGTCGCGCCGTTGGTCAGTCGCGAGCTCCCGAAGGTGTGCCGCAGGGACTGCCCCTCGATGGAGGTGCGGAGCTTGTCCCAGATGGCCTTCGACGACACGTCGTCGACGGCCATGGTGACGGTGGCGGTCGAGGTCGTGGCGCTCTCGGCCAGGAGGCTGAGCGTCCGGCCGACCTTGGTCGCCGCCTTCTGCTTGAACGACCCGGTGGAGGTGCTGCGGAAGGGCGCGTCCCGCAAGGACGTCCAGTACCTGTCGGCCAGCGCGCGGTAGTCGTGGTCGGTCATGAAGATCACGTCGACCAGGCCTCGTCCGCGGGGTCCGTAGGACTCCCAGCTCGCGCCCTGCTCGCTCCAGCTCCCGTGCACGTGCATCGCTGCCAGGAACGGGCGCGTCCCGGTGAACGACGCGGCCGAGGCGGCGACCTGGCCCGCCCAGGGGGCGAGCAGGACGCCCCCGGCCACGGCACCGAGCCCTCCGACGAAGCGGCGCCGCGTCAACGGGTGGTCAGCAGGGGTCAGGACGTCCTCGCCGTGCGGGTCGTCCTCGACCGAATCGACGTCGTCCGAGTCACCGCACATGAGCTCTCCCCGTTGGTGAGCGAGCCAGGCAGTCGCACGTGCCCGCTCCGCTCGCAAGCGTCGCCCCGAGCCGTCCGGGCGCGCCACGTGCCTCAGCGTCGCTGGCTGGTGGTGCGCCAGGTCAAAGGTTGGCCTTCCCCCCCACACAACCCCTGGCCAGTGCTCAGGTCAACGGCCGGCGACGATTTGCCTCAGGTGGGGGAGGGACCGTGGAGTGCCCCCCGAGCGCGGACGTGTTGCAGCCGGCGTTGCAGTGCGGCGAGCAGTCACATCTCCCTGTCGCCGTCGCCAGCTCAGGCTGCGGAGGAGCGAGGGGCTGTCCTCACCGGAGAGATCCCGACGAATTCAGCCGGCGCGGGCGGCGGTGAGGAGCTTGAGACGGCGGAATGCGTCGGCGAAGCCGTCGACGATCTGCTCGTGGTCGGGGACGAGTCCAGCGTCGGCAGCGATGCCGACGAACACCTTGCCGTCATAGCTGTAGATCGTGAAGCTCATGACCTGGTCGGCAGTGAGCGGCGCCCAGCCCATCATCCCCTCGACCTTCTGCCCGGCGACGTAGAGCGGCACCTGGGGGCCGGGAACGTTGGTCAGGACCCCGATGGCCCGGTTGGCGAGCAGGTCGATCGAGGCCCGGTACAGCCGCTTGCTCATCCTGGAGATGACGGCCTGGACCCCGAAGTCGACGACGGCCTCGTGACCCCTCTTGATCCGGTCCATGCGACGTCGTACGACCTCGAGCGTGCGCACCGGGTCGTCGATGTTCGTCGGGAGCTCGAGCTGCACCAGGGCGAAGCTGTTGCCCAGCACGAGGGGCAGGGTGGGGTCGAACGGCTTCAGGTTGACCGGCACGTCCCAGGTCACGCTGTGGCAGACGGACCGGTGTTCCTCCAGATAGGCCCGCAACGACTCGGCCACGCACGCGACCAGTACGTCGTTCACCGTGGCGTCGTTGGCGTGCGCGGTGGCCTTCACCTCGTCGAGGGGGATCGACGGTGACCAGGCGATGGCCTTGTGCTCGCCGACCTTGCCGGTCCAGCGGGTGTTGTCGTTCCTCGTTCCCAGCACGAGCTTCCGGACGGTGTCCACGTCTCCCGGCACGCCCGCGAGGAAGGACGGCAGCCCGGGCCGGCCGCGTGTGCCCAGCGCCGCCCGAGCTCTGGACTCCACCGAACCCACGAGCGACTCCGACATGGCCAGGGCGCTGTGCGCAGCACCCACAGGGTTGGTCACCGTGCTGCGGGCGAGCTGCAGCGAGACACCCGCGACGTTCGTGGCCTGCGAGAGTGCCTGGCTGGTCAGCGAGGCACGGCTCCGTGCTGGCGGAGACCCGGCCGGTGACGTGGGCACGACCCGTTCGGGCCGGCGAGGCGTAGGGCGACGGGAGGCTGCCCCGTCCGGACTCGTGTCGAAGACGCTCAGGGTCAGCTGGACCATGCGGATGCCGTCGGCGATGGCATGGTGTGCCCGGAACAGCACGGCGCTACCGCCGTGGAACCCGTCGACAAGGACTGCCTGCCACAGCGGCTCGCTCCGGTCGAGCGGCACGGTGCGCTGCGAGGCGATCAGCTCCTGCAGCTCAGCGTCACCGCCGGGCGCCGCGAGGACCACCCGCTCATAGCGGTCCTCGAAGTCTGCGTCGGGTTGCTCCTCCCACCACCAACCGCCGTCCTCCCTGCGGACCGCCACGCTTCGGAACACGGGGAAGCGGTCCCACAGCCGTTCCTTCGTGGCCTCGCGGTACCTGTCCCAATCGATCGGCTCGGCGGTCCAGAAGAGGCTGTCGACCACCATCAGGTTGCCCGGCTTGTCCATCTCCAGCCACAGGGCGTCCTGCACGCCCAGCGGCTGTCCTTGGGTCATGACGTGCTCCTGACTCCCCGCATCCAGTGTGGTTCACCGCGAGCTGCCTCGACAGGGGCATACGTCACGGGTTGCTGGCGCTGGGAGCCGGCCCGGACATGGGCCCGTTCCCGGGATCACCCGCCAGACGGCAACCATGGCCCCGGAGACGTGCCTGACACAAGGCGGTCCAGTATCGACTCTCATTCCTGGGTACAGCTCACCGCATGGCGCGACATTCCGCCGCCCGGGCGCGTTCCCCGACCGCTGAGTTCGGGTGGCGTTCACTCGCCGGACCATCCGTTGAGACCTGGCCTCGCAACTAGGCTCTGACGCATGACGGAGTACCAGGTGACCCGGTGGCGCGAGCTTCCGGCGATGGTCGCGGCCAGGGCGGAGGACGGGCTCGTGAAGTCTGAGCTCGCATCGCGGTTGCAGGAGGCGATCGATGAGGCTGCGATGCGGCTCGGTGACACCGGCGCCGACGACTACCTCGCGGGCTGGGAGCGGACGCCCTGGACCACGGCAGACGGTACGCCGGTCGAGGTGCTTGAGCGAGTCACTTCCGAGCTCGAAGCGGAGTGGCCGGCCGACAGGATCGCGGAGTACCTCGGCAGGCTGGGCCGGTGAACCGGCTGGCGGCGCGGCTGGGTGCGCACCGGCCTGTCTTGCTCGACGGCGGCATGGGCACGTTGCTGCAAGACGCGGGTCTGGAGGACGGTGCGCCCGGCGAGCTCTGGAACCTCGAGAACCGCGACGCGGTCCGCACAGCGCACGCGGCGTACGCCGAGGCGGGGGCGCGGCTTCTCACCACCAACACGTTCGGCGGGACGCGACCGCGGCTGGAGATGCACGGGCTCGGCGACCGCGTCGGCGAGGTGAACCGGACGGCGGCGCAGATCGCGCGGTCAGTGGCGGACGAGCGCGGTCTGCTCGTCGCGGGTGACCTCGGCCCGACTGGCGAGCTGCTGGCGCCCCTGGGGGCAATGACGCGCGAGGAGGCGCAGGAGCTGTTCGCCGAACAGCTGACCGGACTGGTCGAGGGCGGCATCGACTTGGTGCTGGTCGAGACGCTGAGCGACCTCGGCGAGGCCGAGGCGGCCCTGGCGGCGGCACACAAGATCGCACCCGGCCTTCCGGTCGCAGTGACGATGAGCTTCGACACCAACCGGCGCACGATGATGGGCGTCCGCCCGGCCGACGCAGTGGCGCACCTGGCAGAGGCGGGCGCCGACGCCGTGGGCGCCAACTGCGGCCGGGGACCTGCGGACATGGAGCTCATCGCAGCGGAGATGGCGCGTGTGCGCACCGGTGACCTGCTCCTGATCGCCCAGTCGAACGCCGGGCTACCCCAGGTGGTGGGAGACCACTTCGAGTACGACGCCACCGCCGACGAGATGGCTGCTCACGCCAGCCGGCTGGCGGAGCTCGGCATCGACCTGATCGGCGGCTGTTGTGGCTCGACCCCCGAACACATCGCTGCCATGGACGCCATCCTCAACCCGACCTGAACCGCCGGCCTCTCGAGACGGCCGAGGGCGAGCTCTCAGGGGACCTCCGCGGGCGATGGCCCGCCCAGGGACAGGCTCGCGAGGACCTCGCCGTCGTCGGCGACGGTTCCCGTGGGGACGAAGCCGAGTACTGCGTAGAAGCCTTCTGGACCGCCATCGCCAGGCGCATAGCTGGTCAGCAGCTCTGTGGCACCTTGACCTCGGATCAGCTCCACGATCTGGCGCACGACTTCATGGCCGTAGCCGAGGCGCTGGTGACGATGGTCGATGAGCAGCTTCCACAGGAACCACGGGCCGATGATTCCCGGAGGCTGGGGGTCGACGTTCCAAGCCAGCATCACGAACCCGACGGGCCGCTCATCGGCGTAGACGGCGCGAAACCATGGGTTCGCCTGGGGGACCTCGGCGGCCTCGGCGAGCGAGTCGACCACTGTCGAGACGTATCGCTGCTGATCCGGCGTCGTGCGGAGCGATTGGACCGAATCGATGTTGTCCTCGGTGATCTCTTGAAGGCTGATCGTCACGCCAGACACGCTACGCCCGGTCTTGGGACCCGGCTGGCCCGATCTGCAGCACGCACCCAGCGGAGTGCCGCCCGCCCGAGGGTTGAGAAGTCGGGGTGAAGGCATGACCCACGCCGCCGCACGTGTCGGGCCGTTCGCCCCTGTTCTGGAGAGTCGGGTAGTCGAAGGCTGGGTGCGGAGCAGGACAGGCCGGTGATGGTGGTGGTGTGTGGTGGACAGGATCGATCCGTGGACCCGGGCGCTGCTGTTCTCCCGAGACCCGTCGGTGGCGTGGCGAGCGCACCGGCTGCTGGCCGGGCTCCCCGACGACGACCCCGCCCAGCTGCAGCGCCGCCGGCTGGTGGCCGGGGGCGACAACGTGAGGCGGATGCTGGCCCACCGCCGCCGCGACGGCACCATCCGGCAGGGCAACGAGACCGGCGCCTACCGCAAGTGGCAAGGCCCGCACTGGACGCTGGCCGGGCTGGCCGAGCTCGGCTACCCACCCGGCGACACCACGCTCAGCCCGCTGGTCGACCAGGTCTTCGAGTGGCTGCTCGCCCCCCGCCACCTGCGCCCGCCTTCCACCACCGTGCTGCCCGGCCAAGCCAGCCGGGTAAGGCGCTGCGCCTCCCAGGAGGGCCTGGCGCTGTGGTACCTGCACGAGCTCGGACTGGCCGACCAGCGCACCGAGACCCTCGCCGCACGGCTGGCCGCTTGGCAGTGGCCCGACGGCGGCTGGAACTGCGACAAGAACCCAACCGCCCGCACCTCCTCGGTCCAAGAGACCCTGCTCCCGCTACGCGGCCTGGTCCGCCACCACCGCTCCGCAGCAGCTCGAGGTTCAGTGCAACTGGAGCACGCGGTGGACCGGGCCGCCGAGGTCCTGCTCGAGCGCCGCCTTCTGTGGCGGCGCCACGACGGCGCGCCCATCCGGCCCGCCTGGGGACGCGACCCGCTGCGCATCCAGTGGCCGATCCGGTTCTACGACGTCCTCTCCGCCCTCACCGTGATGGCCGAGACCGGGCGCATCAGAGACCCCCGCTGCTCCGACGCGCTGGCCCTGCTGGAAAGCAAGCAGCTCCCCGGCGGCGGCTATCCCGCCGAGATCCGCACCGCCCGCACAGTCGACGTAGTCGCCAGCGACGGCACCTTCGCCGACTGGGGGCCCACCGGACGAACCCGACCCAACCCCTACGTCAGCATCGACGCCACCTGGATCAGCCTGCAATCCACCCCGGGGCCATGATCCCCACCTAGCTGGCTTTGCCGACCCCGCGCCATACCGCCGCCTGGAGCGCTCGAAACGTGTCGGTTGAGGATGCGTCGGGCGCCGTGACGGGTTGTCCTAGTCCCGGTCTAGCGGCGCAGCCGGGGCTCTGTCCGGACCGCGCGGCCGGGTATACCGTGCCGAGATCGGGTCTCGGGGCCGTCCACCGAGGGGTAGAACATGGCCGGGACGCAACGTCATCAGCGCCGAGGCTCGTCGAGGCCCGGATGGGGGTCTCTCCTGGCTGCCGCGGCAGCGCTCGCCCTGGCCGTCGCGTCGGCGGCCACGAGCCCTGCAAACGCTGCCAGCGACGGTCACCCCGCCGGTGGGGGCCGAGCGGGGCTGCACAGTGCAGGAGCAGGGTCCCAGCCGCAGCGCCTCGGCACTGTGGCCACGAACAAGACCCGTGCCGGTGAGCGTGCCCCCCGGGCGAGTCTGGCCGCCGTGGCCCAGGACGCTGCGCCCTCGCCGGCGTCGTGCGTCAACGTCTCGATCGCACCGGGGGACAGCCCGGGAGGCGGCTACCTGCCCCTCAGCTTGTTCGGGATCGCTCCCATCTCAGGGGTGGGTGACGACTCGATCACCAACTTCAACGTCCCCGCCTTCTCCTACAACGGCATCAGCTACACCCGGCTCGGCGTCTCCTCGAACGGCTACCTCCAGGTCGGGGGTGGCACGACGACCACGTTCATCAACACGGCCTTCCCCTCCCCCGACGACCTGGACGGGCTGCTGGCGCCCTTCTGGACCGACCTCAACCCCGGCATTGGTGGAGCGCTGCGGGTGGGCACGCTGACTGATGGGGTCGACACCTGGATCGTGGTCGACTGGGAGGCGGTGCGTGAGTTCTCCGCGCCCAGGCTCAACAGTTTCGAGGTCTGGATCGGCATCGAGGGGGACGCGAACCCCGGCGAGGACGTGACCTATGCCTACGGCACGATCGAGGGCAACGGCGACGGCGGCTTCCTGACCGTCGGCGCCGAGAACAACACCGGCACCGCGGGTCAGATGGCGTACTACAACGGTGTGGGCACCCTGCCCACCCTGGGCACCCAGCTGCGTGTCACTACCGGTGGCGGGCGTCCGATCGCCGACTTCACCGCGACGCCCACCGCAGGTGCCTCACCGCTCCACGTCGACTTCGACGGGACCGCCTCGCGCGACGACGGGTCGGTGGCGTCGTATGCCTGGGACTTCGGCGACGGCGCCACCGCCACCGGAGCAACGACGAGCCACGACTACGCGGCTGGGTCCTACACCGCGTCGCTGACCGTCACCGACAATGACGGGGGCACCTGCGCCGCCACCCGCACGGTGGTCGCCAGCGGGCCGTTCTCCATCAACGACGTCTCGGTCAACGAGTCGGCGGGCACGGCAACCTTCACCGTGAGCCGAGAGGGCGGGACCGAGGCCGCGTCCGTCGACGTGGAAGCCGTCGCGGGTACCGCCTCGACGCCCGACGACTTCAGCTTCGCGACCACGACCGTCGACTTCGCTCCCGGGGAGACCTCCCGGACGGTCGACGTCGCGATCGTCCAGGACGCCGTGGACGAGAACCTCGAGACCTACACCCTCAACCTGACTCGTCCGGTTGGCGGCGCCATCGCCGACGGGAGCGGTCTCGGCACGATCGTCGACGACGACCCACCCGTGCAGATCTCCGTCAGCGACGCCACGGTCGTCGAGCCCGACAGCGGGACCCGGAACCTGAGGTTCAAGGTGAACCTCAGCGGCGCGAGTGGACGCACCGTGACGGTGCGTGCGGTGACCGCCGACGGCTCGGCCCAAGCGCCCAGCGACTACTACGCCAAGTCCGTCAAGCTGACCTTCCAGCCGGGCCAGATCACCAAGACCGTGTACGTCGCGGTGCGCGGCGACTGGCGACGCGAGCCCAACGAGACCCTCTTCCTGCTCCTCACTCGGCCCACCAACGCGACCCTCGCCGACCCGAGCGGCACAGGAGGCATCATCAACGACGACTGAGTCGCGAGTCGCACCGGGCTGACCCGCCCGCGAACGCGTCCACTGCCCACGGGCAGCCCGATGCGGGCTCAGGCATGAGCGGGGAACCACAGGGTTGCCGGATCTCGACAGTGGCCCGGACGTACTCAGAAGCCTCGGCCAGAAGCCTCAGCGGGGCCGCGCACGACCGACCAGCTAGGCAGGCCTGTTGCTCAATCGGCGCGTCCTTCCGCCGCATGCCGGACGCACGGTGCGAAAGGACCGCCGGCCTCGGGTCACCGGCTACTCGGCCCGGGGCGGGCCTCGAGACACCGCGCAGCCCCAGGTCGGACGCCTCTAGCCCTACCCCCGGCGGACTGCTCTGCTGGGGTCATGCCCAGCACACCGATGCCTGCGGCGATCCAGACCGAGGTCGCGTCGCTCACGGCGGCGGTCCATCAGGTGGTGCCTGCTCCGACCGACACCAACGTGCTCGTGGCTTCCTGGAATCTGCGTGGATTCTCCGGCCTCACCCCCGATTGGAACCCACCCGAGGACGCCACCCCCAAGCGCGACTGGCGTGCCATCGCTCTGATCGCCGCTGTCATCTCGGCCTTCGACGTCGTGGCGGTCCAAGAGGTCCGCCGAGACACCACCGCCCTCCATGCACTGCTCGACGCGCTGGGCGCTGATTGGCGGTTCGTGTGCAGCGACGTCACCGAGGGAGACGCCGGCAACGGAGAGCGCCTCACGTTCCTCTACAACACCACGCGCGTCGAAACCTCCGGCCTGGTCGGCGAGATCGTCCTCCCCCCAGCCGCGCAGGGTGCCGATCAGGCCGCCACCCAGTTCGCACGCACCCCTTACGCGGTCAGCTTCGCCCGCAACCACGTCGAGTTCGTCCTCACCACTGTCCACGTCGTCTGGGACAGTCCCACCACCCGGATCCCGGAGATCACTTCGTTTGCCACCTGGATGCACGAGTGGGCCGTTCGCGGCAACGACTGGAACACCAACCTGTTCGCGCTCGGCGACTTCAACCTCGAAGGACCTGGGACCCCGCTGTACCAAGCCTTCGTCTCCACCGGACTGTTCCCTCCCGGGGAGCTCAGCCAACTGCCACGGACGATCTTCGACAGCCCCACCCACCGGCACTACTACGACCAGATCGCGTGGTTCTCCGACGTCGACGACACGGGGCACGTCCACAACCTGCTGCACGGCTTGGACTACAGCGGCAGGGCCGGCAACATCGACTTCCTGCCCCACACCTTCACCGGCCTCTCCAAGGCCGCCGTCTCATGGCGCATCAGCGACCACTACCCCCTCTGGGCTGAGTTCCAGCTCACCGGTTAGTCAGTCCCGACCAGCGCACCCGCCGAGGGCGCCGGCAGAGCCGACGTCGGCCGACCACGGGTGTGTCGGGAATTCGACGATCGAGATGACGATGAACGTCTACGGCCACGTCACCCTGGACGAGAAGCGTGAGCTCCTCTCGACCGCTGGGAGACCTGTCCGAGAAGGACCCGGGGTGACCCGGTTGCAGCCCCCGGTTGCAGCCGGCGCCTTGGGCTCAGGCATCTACGTCGCTCGGCGACCCCCGGAAAGCAGAACCGCAGGTCAGCCGGGTGGCTGCCTGCGGTTCTGTGGTGCGCGCGACCGTGGGGATTCGAACCAACACCGTCCGATCCGTGGTCCCAGCGCACCCGTGCAGGGCTGTGCGGACCCGGACGATCACGACTCGCGTGGCGCTGTTCGGCAATCTTCAGGTGCCGACCCGTGCGGTCCGGTTGCAGCAGAGGTTGCGGTACGGCGACCCCAGTCACGCCCGTCGGAGAGCCAGCCAGGGCGGAGCTGGGCAGAAGCCGGGATCGGGCGCCACGCAGCCTCGAGAGCTGGTCCTGCCTACGGGGTCGTCGTCGCGGTCGCTGTCGGCGAGGGCGGGGTCGAGCTCGCCGTGGTCGCCGGTGACGTTGATGACGTGGTCGGAGCGGGCGTCGTCGGCGAGGGGACTGCCGTGGTCGAACCGGACGGCTGCTGTAGAGGGCCGACGGTCCCCTCGCCGGTCGGCGACGTCTGCGACGTGGGCTGGGTCGGTGACGGCCGGCTTGAAGGCCCGCCGCCACCACCGATGCGGGTGATCGAGGTACCCCCGCCTCCGTCGGACCCTCCGGTGATCGACGAGATGGTCCGGCCCGCGACGAGCTCGAACACGGTGATGGCGACAAGGGTGGCCGCGAACAGTCCGGCGGCGGCCAGCAAGATGCGCTTCCACGGCAGCGTCTCGAGGCGCTCGCGCCAGCGGATCACGTCCGGCTCGTGCTCTGCTGCGTCGAGCTCCTCCTTCGCTTCGCCCAGGCGCTCCTCGACCCGCGAGAGGTCAGCGTCGACCCTCTGGTCGGCCCCCGGCTGGCGGTTGGCGCTCCGCACTTCGGCCTGGGCGGCCCCGACCTTGCGGCGCGCCGCGCGCGAAGCCAGGGACAGACGATTGTGGGTGAGTGCGAGGCCTTGGCTGTAGAGCGCACCACCGACCGTCGCGACGACACTGCCTACCGCTGCACCGATGATCGTGCCGGCCGCACCGAGAGTCGAGAGGAGCAGCGCAGCGGAAACCGCCGCGAGGGCGCCCGCCAACGTCTTGAGCCAGTCGATCCCGAGCTTCTGGCCGGTGTGCTCGGTCATGTCCGTTCAGTATGCGGGGTGGTCCACGAGCGGCTCCCTCGGGCTCTGCGAGCTCGCCCGGGTTGTGGAGTCAAGCACGTGTCCCGTCGAGCCCCAGGGTTGGGCGGAATGGGTCACCCGGGTCACCCGCGAAGGATGCCTTTCGGGCTGCCGTGACCGGAGACGGGGCACCCTGAGCATGCTCACGCCGCATCCGGCGTCACCAGACTGAGAGCAGGGGCTGGGCCGTGCGCCCGGTGGGCAAACGGGCCCTGGCCAGCGTATCCGCAGGTCAGGGCCGTTCTGGTCTGCGCGCCCGTAGGGATTCGAACCCCAAACCTTCTGATCCGTAGTCCCAGCACACCCGTGCAGCGCCGTGCAGACTCGGACGATCACGACTCGGATGTCACTGTTCGGCAATCTTGGGGGTGCCGACCAGTGCGGTCGCGTTGCAGCAGCGGTTGCAGTACGGCGATGGTCGCACCCGCAAGCTCACCTCGACCGTGGGGTCCTCGGCTGCGCCCGCCTCGCCAGCGGTGTTGGTAGTAGTAACGCAAAGTTTGTGCGCCCCACTTCGCCCACTTTGACGCACCCCGGGTGTCGAGAGGTGCGTTGTGATGTCGCGACCTCGTGCCTCTCGCCCGCTTCCTTCAATGACGGCCGCGAACCATTCATCGTGGGGGCACTCGGTCGACCTGGGCCTGCTCCACGCCGCGATGACGTCGCTTGCAGCGACGATGGTTCCGCTTAGAGGCCGAGCGCGGCCGCGACGTCCTTCGGCCTATGGACCCCTGGGCGAGTGCCTTGCAGCGGCCCCCGGGGCCCCATGACGCAGGCGCGAATCCGACTCGGTCGGGTTGAGCCGTGCCGAGCCGAGCTGTACCCTCGTGGGCGAAGGACTCGCAAAAAGGTGGAAAATAACCCGCAAACGGGTTGGTACGAACACCGCTTTTGGGTATGGTCTGCCTATGACAACCGACGCCGCGCTCCGCGCTACTGGCGCGCTCAGAACCCGTGAGCGCCTTCGACCAGAGCATCCTGACGCTGTCTGAAGCCGCTACGTGCGGCACTGTCGTAGGTTCGCCAAGATCCAGCCCTAGCCGAGCTGTCGATCTCCAACGTAGGGGTCCAGCCTCTGTGTTCGAGCGAGCGGGCACCTTTGCCCGCCCACCAAAGCCTTCAAAGAGCGAGAGTCCAATCATGGCCACAACGGGGATCCGTAATGACACGCACGCTGAGACCATCCGGCTCGACATCCACGAGGTCGTCCGTCAACTGAACAGCCACCTGGGCCCAACCCTGGTCGCGACCCTCGCGAACGTGCGAGATTCGAAACTCCCACACAAGTGGGCGAAAGCGGATGGAAATGTGCCACGTCCGGAATCGATGCGGCGACTGCTCGCTGCACATCGGATTTGGTCAGACATCAGCAATGCTGACAGCGACACCGTAGCGCGCGCTTGGTTCATCGGAGCCAACCCGCGCCTAGGCGAGATCTCGCCAATCATGGCACTGCGAGAAGGCGATGAGAGGTCAGCGCTCGCAGCGGCCAAGGCCTTCGTTGAAGGTACTGACGATTGACGGACGAGTGAAGTAGTTTCTGCCCCACAGCAAAAGGGGGGAGGAACTGTGGCTGACGCTCGGGCACATACCTGTTCATCGACGGGTTTGCGACTAGTTCCGTCGCGGGGAGAGGTGATTCATCGCCTGGCGAAGGAGTCGTACGGTGCCATGAATCCGCCTGAGCGGGTCGAAGGAACCAACCGGGCCGCTTGGGGACGGTTCGACGTCCCTGGGCGGCCCGTCATCTACGGCGCAACCCCGATGGCCGCCTGCTACGCGGAGGCGCTTGCCTACTTCAGGGTTGCCGAGGACATCGCAACCACGAAGCTCGGTGACATGTTCGACGACCTGGAGGGTGCAGCAGCAGATCGGCCTCTCGCGGACGTCGTCTCGCAGGAATGGGCCGCAAAGAACCACATGCCGCCCAATGGGGTACCCGCGGGGTGGCGGAACGAGCGCCTGATCTACGCCCTACGACTGCCTGCATCGGGCTGGTTCGTCGACGTCTGTCACGCCGACACGATCGCGCAACTCGATGCGCAGTTCAGGGATGTCTTGGAGGGCAAGGGGATAGCGCGACTTACCCAGGCGCACTTGCTCGGCGATGACCGGGACTCAACGACGATGTTTTCCGAGTGGTTCTGGCGTCTGACTCTAGACGACGGCTCGAGGCCTCACGGTGTGAGGTTCCCTTCGAAGCATGGCGCCAACTACTTCTGCTTTGCCATCTACCTTCGTCGATTGGCAGACGGCGCGGAGGTGTCCACGGAGCCAACCTCGGCCGATGATGGCAAGGAAATTGGACCCCCTGCGCGGAACAGTCCCCTTCGCCAAGTCACGCAGAATTTCAAGATGACCTGCCACTGATGCGCTTGCAGGCCAGTGGGGCATAGACGGCCCCGCTCAACGTCCGACACCAACTCGGCAAGAACGGCCACGGCAACCACTTCTTGGGCTTGAATCGGGACGTCCACGCGTCTGGAGGTCTCATGCCCACGAACCACCCCTACTCGCGCCGCGAGTTTCGGCGTCGGATGCGTGGCTGGCTCCGCACGAATCTCCATCTCATCGCGCTGCTCAGCATCGGGCTGGTCGCCTTGCTTGCCATCATCACCACTCTGGTGTTGGCGACCGCTCCCGCGTCCCCCTTCACGTGGTGGCTGCTTGGGGGGCTTCAAGTGGGGATGGTTGCAGCGTATGCACACGTGCTCCATCTCGGCTTCCTGGCGCACGACACTGACGCGATCCGACACGTCCGGGGCGCCTGGGGCGAGGACAACACTCGAAGCGAGCTGCAGCGGGCCAAGCGAAAGCGGCTCGTCTGGGGATGGGTCGACAGTCTCGACCTGCTATACGGCGACATCGACCATCTCGTTGTCACGCGGCTTGGTGGACTGGTGGCGATCGACTCCAAGTGGCGAAACAAGATCAACGACACGGCCGAAATGGCGCGCTCCGCCCAGAAGGCCCGGTTGCGGGCCGAGGGCCTGACACGGGACCTACTCAAGGGCGACACCCGCGGAGCTCGACGTGCGAAGGTGAATCCACTCAGCGTCACCGCCGTCGTCGTGGTGTGGGGCGCTGACCAACACACCGTGCCCGACGGAGCAATGATCGACGGCGTCGAGTTCGTCGCCGGCAGGCGATTGGTCGCCTGGCTAGCTCGACTCGATGGTCAGCCCGTCGACCAGGCCGCCGCGGCCGGCATCCTTCGCGGCCTGGACGACCGACGAATTTCAGCGAAACAAGCACAAGCCGCTCGCAACGGGGACGGACACACTCGATAGACCAAGCCGCGCGGCGGCCCGCGCTCCCAACTATGCCGCCCGCGTCTTCCGCCGGACTTCGGCCAGCGTCATACCGCCGCTTGCGGGCGGCTAGGCTCGCCCTACGGTGCCGCACAGTGTCCGGCAGGCCTGATGCAAGCAGGTCGATCAGCAGACATCCTCGGATCCATGTGGCCCCGCCGTCGTGCTGGCGCGGTGGTGGGCGATTGCCACCTTGAACACACCACCTTCGGGCGCGGGGCCGATTGAGGCGGGTCGAACGGTCAGGCTGGCGGCTCGGTGCTTCCGGCCTCTCTGGCGAGAATCTGCTCGACAAGGTCTTGGACCTTCGCCTGCGACATCGTCGACTTGACGACGGTCTCGGTGTTGCCTTGCTTGATCGTGACCTGGACCTTGGCTCGCCGTGCCTGGATGAAGTTCCAGAGCGCGCCGGCTACCGCACCTGCTGTCCCCGCCATAACCCCGCCTGGCAGGAACATCTGGATCACGTCGGACACGGCGCCCATGTCACCGTCTGTGACTTCTGGAGGTTTCGCATCGAAACGGGTGCCGGCGATCCGTTCCTGCCTCATCCAGTCCAACAGTTGGCGAGTTTCACGCGTTGATGCCGCCAACCTCGCCATCCGTCGGCGTCAGTCGCAGTTCGATGCTGTCTTGGCTCACGAAGACCTCCTCGCCGGTGCCAAACACCAGCGTTCCACCTTCAGGCGAAGATCGAAACCCGCGGCTGCATAGACGCATGGGGTGGCGAAGGCGGCCGCGGGTGCCGCTGGCCATAGACGTCGCAACATTCATCGGCTGGCAGCTCACATCGGAACGTCTGGCATCCTGACATCAGGGAGTGGTAGGCAAATTCACGGAGGCCCGGCTTGACCGATGTCACAGGCTCGCGTGAGAGCTGGAAGGCGCTCTTGGTTGGGGCTGCTCATTACGATGATGTCAGCTTGTCGGACCTAGACGGCGCTGCCAACAACGCCCACGCTCTTGGGGCTGCCCTGACGGATCCAGATCTGGGTGGACTTCCAGCCGCGAACGTTTCGGTTCTCCACGACCCGACCGAGCCACGTGAGGTTCTGCACGCCTTGGCCGACTTGGCACGAGACGCATCTGATGTCGCGTTGTTCTACTACGCCGGCCACGGCCTCGTTGATCAACTGGACGGTGAGCTTCACTTGGCTGTTGGTGCCACCTCCCACGACCCGGCGCTCTTGGGGTGGACTGCCGTGGAGATGTCCAAGGTGCACGAGTTGATGCGGGACCACTGCTATGCATCCACCAAGGTCTTGATCCTCGACTGCTGCTTCTCCGGGCGGGCAATGAACCAGACGATGAGCGGCTTCGAGTCGGCGGTTACAGCTGCTGTAGACGTCGCTGGTGCGGTCACGATCTCGTCGGCCCCCAATAACTCGCCCGCCCGAGCCACGCCAGGAGAGACGTACACGGAGTTCACCGGCGCATTGCTTCGCCACATTCAGACGGGAATTCCCGAGGTCGAGAACCGCTGGCTTAGCCTCGATGCGCTCTTCGACAGAACCCAGGCGAGCCTGCAGCGCGCGGGGATGCCTAGGCCGCAGATACTGAACCGTGATCGTGCAAGACTGCTTCCGCTGTTTAAGAATCGCGCACACGGCGCGTCAGTCCAGACCTCACAATCCGCAGAGGATGCCGCACGGTCGCTGCCTGATCATTCGGGCCCAATAGAGCTTCACTCGGCCTTCACGAGCGACGATCGGAGAGCCTTCCGCGAGAAGTACCGCCGATGCCTTGATGTATTCGCGCGGATGCTTCGGGAGACGCAGTTCGCGGGCACGGAGACGGTTCCTGGGATAGACGTGATCATTGCCGCCGTTGATTCCAATTCCTTCAGACTCCTGAGCACCGCCGAGCAACTTCCCAACCAGATCGCCGACCCCTCGTTCAGGCCGGGGCCCTCGCGAAGTTCGATCCGGCTCCACATCTCCCCCGGAGCGCAGAACCTAGCTAGCCTGGAATCGGTGTTGGCGGAGAACTTGAGAAGACTCGAGGATGCGACTCAAGTGCTGGGAGGAACGTGCTTAAGAATCGGAATCGCGCCGCTGATCACCGAGGATGACCTTAGCCCCGACACCCTAAGCAGAGAGCCTACCGTTCAGTCGCTCGCCAGGGAGACGAGAGCCGCTCGAGGTGAAGATTTCCGGCTCATCTGACTGATCCGTGGGTCATCGGCCGGGCAGCAGCGGCCGGTTGCCGCCGAGATTGA